>JBBRAL010000020.1:0-65811 GCA_038206805.1 Hyphomicrobiales bacterium
AGTGGCGCCAACTCTCGACACCTCGTCTAACTGGTCCGAAATTCGGACGAGGTTCTTGATGTCGTTCTCCGCATGGACGGACCGCAGCAGATAGACGACGCGAAGAAACTCGTCGATGTGCGAAATAAGCTTGTGGAGACGGTTGAACAGATCGATGAATTAATGGGCGACGAAACTCAAATAGGGTGAAGGCGAGTGGGTTCGATTTGGGGGGGCTCGATATTCGCGAACAGGAAATGCTATAGCTATGCCAGTTAGTTAGCGCGACTGTTTGAATCCGCCCCTGTCATAAATTTCCATAGCGGCTCATACGTGTGCCTAGTCACAAGAGGCGTATCTATGAACATCTGCCTTGGAGCGCGGCTGAGACTATGGCGAGACTATTCGTCCAAAAGCCCGAGTAACCTGTTGAATTATGCGGTGGTTGGCTCATTTGCCTCTTGATGCCAGATCAGCAGCCGCCGGCGCAGCATCGACATGGCCTTGACCATGCAGTAGCCGACCACCGCGATCTCGACGATGCCGGCGAACACGCCGGTGGAATTGGCAAAGCGCGAGGCCGTCATCATGGCGCCGCCAAGCCCATAGCCGCCCATCAGCATTTCCGCCACGACCGCCACGATCAGCGTCAGCGGTAGCGCAACCTGAAGCCCGGTCATGATCTGCGGGCTCGCCGCCGGCAGCACGATCTGCGTCAGCAGTTCTCGGTTATTGGCACCCATGTTGCGCGCCGACCAGATCAGCTCGCGCTCGACGCCCTGGATGGCGATGACGGTGGCCGCGATCACCGGGAAGATGGCATCAATCACGATAATGGTGATCTTGGATACGTCGTAGACGCCGAGCCACAGGATCACCACCGGCAGGAAGGCGACCTTCGGCATTGGAAAGCCGACCGAAATGATCGGATCGAAGAACCAGTTCGCGACCACGTTGCGCGACATCGCCATGCCGATGATGACGCCGAACACGGCGCAAATAGCGAAGCTGACCAGCGCGCGATAGAGCGTGAGGCTGGTGTTGATGAGGAGATCGCCCGACCAGGCGTCGCTCCAGATGCGCTCCAGCACATCGCTGAGCGCCGGCAATTGGAAGTGGGTGAAGGTTCCGCTGCGCGCCAGCACTTCCCAGGCCACCAACACAGCCACAATGGAAAACACCCGCGCAAAGCCCCAGGCGAGCGCGCGTACGATGCGCAGCGCCGCCGGCTCCGGCTCGGCGCTTGCGCCAACCATGCTGTCGTCTATTCGCGCCATGCCAGCGTCCGCTTCAGGATCAACAGATAGATTCGGTCGGCGGCGAAGCCGAGGAACGCCACCGTCAGCACCACGGCATACATCGCATCATAGGAACCGTTGGCGCCGAAATTGCCGATCAGAAAGCCGAAGCCCTTCTGCGCCACGATCAGTTCCGACGACACCAGCAGGATGAAGGAGAGTGCCAGCGCGGTGCGGATGCCGTTAAGCATTTCCGGCATCGCGCTCGGCACCACCACGTCCCACAGCATGCGCAGTTTGTTGGCGCCCATGCTGCGCGCCGACCACACCAGCACCTGTTCGCTGGAGCGCGCGCCGTTGAAGGCGCCGATCGTGACCGGCAGCATGCAGCCGAGGAAAATGAGCAGGATCTTGGAGCCATCGCCGAAGCCGAGCCAGATCACGGTGACCGGGATCAGCGCCGATTTCGGCAGCGGATAGAAAACCTCCACCAGCGGGGCCAGCAGGACGTTCACCGGCTTCCACCATGCCATGACGATGCCGAGCGTTGCCCCGATCGCAATCGCCAGCGCCAGGCCTGCGCCGGCGCGGTAGAGCGAGGCGCCTGCGTTGCTGATGAGTTCGCCGTCACGGATCATGTCGATCCAGGCTTTGATCACGTCGGACAGCGGCGGCAGCGCAGTGGTCGAAACCAGTTCCAGACGCGCCGTCAATTCCCAGGCGAGCGCCAGCAGCAGCAGGGGGAGATAGCGGATGAAGCCGTTCCGGATCGAGGCGTTCATGGCGCACGCTTGCCCTGCGCCTTGATGGCTTCTTCCTTCACCAGGTTCCAGATTTCGTCGACCTTCTCGACGAAGGCCGGCGCCTTGAAGATGTTGGGGTCGTTTTTGTCGAATTTGGTATCGACGATGGTCTTGATCCGCCCTGGCCGCGCCGACATCACTGCCACCCGGTCGGCGAGATAGACCGCCTCTTGCACGTCATGGGTGACGAAAATCACCGTCTTCGGCGTGCGCTGCCATATTCGCAACAGCTCGCTCTGCATCAGGCCGCGGGTCTGTGCGTCGAGCGCGCCGAACGGCTCGTCCATCAGCAGGATCTTGGGGTCGAAGGCCAGCGTGCGCGCGATCGCGGTGCGCTGCTTCATGCCGCCGGAGAGCTGCGAGGGGTAACTGTCTTCGAACCCGTGCAATCCAACCAGCTCGATGAAGTCCTGCGCGCGCTTCTCGCGCTCGTCCTTCGGCATGCCTTGCCGTTCGAGCCCATAGAGGATGTTGCCGCGCACGGTCTTCCACGGAAACAGCGCGAAATGCTGAAACACAATGCCGCGGTCGGGGCCCGGCCCGGCGACCGCATTGCCGTCGATGCGGATGGCGCCCCTCTCCACCGGCAGGAAGCCGCCAATCAGATAGAGCAGCGTCGACTTGCCGCAGCCGGACGGCCCGAGCAAGGCGACGAATTCGCGGTTTGCCACCTCCAGCGAGACCTCATCGAGGGCCAGCACCTCGCGCCCGCGCGGCGGGCGGTAGACGTGGCTGACGCGGTCGATGACGATCTGGCAAGGGGCGGTCATGGTGGAATGAACCCTCCCCAATGGCCGCCATCTGTCAAGCGCCGTTGCCGCTGTTCGGCCACCCCCGATGTCCTATAATGCGGGACAGCAATCAATTCGCGCTTTTTAAAGAGGGAATCTCAGTGGCCAATACGCTCAATGAAGCCCGCGCCGAGCTCTCGCTCGCCAACCGCATTGTCGCCAACGAAGGCATCATCGATGCTTTCGGCCCTGTCAGCATGCGCCATCCCGACAATCCGAACCGCTATCTGCTGTCGTGCTCGCGCGCGCCCGAGCTGGTGGCGCCGGAGGATTTCATCGAATATGACCTTAACTCACAGCCGGTGCGCGATCCCGGCGTTGGGCAATATTCCGAGCGGGTGATCCACGGCGAAATCTACAAGGCACGGCCGGATGTGATGTCGGTGTGCCACCACCACTGTCCATCGTTCATGCCGCTGCTCATCACCGGCGCCGACTATGTGCCGGTATTCCATATGGGCGCACAGGCCGGCATCAAGCCGCCATACTGGGACCAGCACGACGAGTTCGGCGACACCAATATGCTGGTGGTCAAGCCAGAGGAGGGCGCCTCGCTGGCCCGCGCGCTCGGCGCCCACTGGCTGGTGCTGATGAAGCGTCACGGTGTCACGGTCGCCGGCGCCAGCGTGCGCCATTGCGTGTTTCGCTCAATATATTCGGCTCACAACGCTGAATTTCAAACGCGTGCCATGATGATCGGGGGCAATATCGCATCGCTGACGCCGGGCGAGACCAAGCTGGCCGCCGGGCTCGTCGACAAGACGACAGGCCTTGTGCGCGCTTGGGAATACTGGTCGATGCGGGTGGTCAAAGCGGGCGGGATTGCCGGCCCGTCGAAAAAATCCAAACCCAAGTCCAAATCCAAGTCCAAATCCAAGTCTAAATCCAAGTCTAAAGGGTTACGCACAGCCGCCAAGGCCCGGCGGCGGTGACACTTTGGGCTTCCCCTTTGGGTGGGTCTCGGTGTTGAATGCCGGCAAAGCAAAAATGCGAGTGGGGGCGCCACTTCAAATGACAGAAAATAAAGGGAGGAATCACATGAAGACGATCAAGACGATAATTGGTGCGCTCGGGCTGATGGCGCCGCTGGCTTTCGCGGTCGGCACTGCATCGGCCGAGGACCAGCTCAAAATGGTGATCGGGCAGATCAACAACTGGGAAAACCAGGCCCCGACGCTCGGGCAGGATGCCGGCATCTTCAAGAAGCACGGCATTGTCATGGAAAATATCGGCACGCAGGGCGCCGGCGAAACCATCCAGGCGGTCATCTCGGGCAGTGCCGATCTTGGCGGCGGCGCAGGCGTTGCCGGCGTCATGCGCGCTTTTTCAAAAGGCGCGCCGGTGCGAATCCTGCTGCCGGCCTTTACCGGAACCGGCGACATCTATTGGTATGTGAAAGCGGATTCGCCGATCAATACCCTGAAGGACGCGACCGACAAAACTACCATCGCCTATTCCACCAGCGGCTCAAGCTCGAACAACATCGTGGTCGGCTTCCAGCATGAACTCGGCACCAAGGGCGTCCCGACCAAGACCGGCGGTCCGGCGGCCACGCTCACCGCGGTGATGTCGGGGCAGGTCGATATCGGCTGGTCGGCGCCGCCGTTCGGCCTGCAGGAAGAAAAGGACGGCAAGATCCGCATCATCGCGCGCGGCAGCGACGTGCCGTCCTTGCGCGGGCAGACCGTGCGCTCGATCATCGTCAACGCCGAAGCGCTCAAGACCAAGCACGACGCCATCATGCGCTTCGTGGAGGCCTATCGTGAATCGGTAGACTGGATGTATTCCGATCCGAAAGCCATTCAGATGTACGCCACCAAGATCAAGCGGTCGGAGGATCTGATCAAAGGCTCGGTGGCGAAATTCCATCCCAAGCCTTCGATGCAGACCGATCACATGGCGGATCTCGACGCCGCCAACAAAGATGCGGTCGCGCTAAAGTTCCTCGACAAGCCGCTGACCAAGGAGCAGCTCGCCGAATTCATCCAGATTCCGCCGCGCAAGAAATAATCCACGCGCAAAACGCCACTCGAAATGCCAACGGGCCGCTGCTTGCAGCGGCCCGTTCGTTATTTCCGTCCGATCCGGTCGGCCGATTGATTACTTCTTCATCGGCTTCTTGGCAGCCTTCTTGGTGGCTTTCTTGGCGGCTTTCTTTTCTTTCGTCTTGCCAGCCTTCATGGCCTTCTTCTTGCCGGCCTTCTTGGCCTTCATGGCTTTCGCGGGCGCGCAGGCCTTGCTCGACACCACCTTGGCGCCATCGTTACCCGCGTAGCATGCGTTGCTGTAGGTGAACTTCATGCCGCCGCGCGTCGCGCAGACCGGACTTGAAGTCGTCATCAAGCAGGACGCCGACGTCTGCGGCGCCGCCGCCTTTTTCGCCTTCTTCATTTTCGCGGCTTCGCTAGAGCCGGCCGCGCCGAGCACGAACGCTGCGGTCGCAACGAACATGATCGCGGCGTATCCAAGATTTTTGAGTTTCATGGCATTCCTCCCACCAATGGAAACGTCTCCATAGTAAAAGGCCATGTGGACCAAGTACAAGAAATTAAAGGTTTTCCGCGCAATTTTAATCTGAACGCATGTTCAGTTTGAAATCTAATCTGAACGCATGTTCAGGTTCGCTTTGTCAGCCGGTCCTTGGCGGCCGCGCTGATCGCATCGAGCATGGCGGTGCGGCCGCTCTTGAGCGTGTCGCGCACCTTAGGCTGCTTGCCGATGACGCCCATCTCGCGCTGGCGGACAACGGTGGCGTCCACCATCAGCGGATCGAGACCGAGTTCGCGCAGGGTGGCGGCGGATTCTTCCATTTCGGCGGCGCGCCGCTCGCCGTGGCTCGCCATGCGTTCGATGTTGTAGTCGGCGATCTTGGTCCAATCGAGCGACGGATAATTATTCTTCAGCGACGCCGTCACTTCCTCCAGCACGCCGGCGCGGCTGGCGGCGAGGAAGCATTCGAGCGTGAGCGCCTCGATGCCCTTGATCATCACGCTGCGGATCATCTTGATCGCCGCGGCGTGGCCGGTGGCGGAGCCTGCCACCGAGATCTGCATGTCCAACTCGCGTAGCAGCGGCGAAATTTCATCGGCGTGCGGGCCGGCGATCAGCATCGGCGTGCGGTGGCGGGCGGGATGAATGGCGGCGATCACCGCCACGTCGACATAGCGCGCACGTTCGCCCAGGAGTTTTTCGGTCTGCTGCTTGCGGCCGGGCGAAACAGAATTGATATCGAGATAGTAGGGGGCGCCGGAAAGATGCGGCTCGACCGAGCCGGCGGCCTCTAAGCTGGAAGCCGCGGTCACCGCCGCAATGATCAGGTCGGCCTCGGCGACCGCGTCGGCGGCCGAGGAGGCCAGCCGCACCCCCATGGTTTCACCGGCCGTCTTCAGCCGCGCGCCTTCGGCTTGCGGAAACAGAATGTCCCAGGCGGCGATGCGCTCGATGCCGCTCTCGCGCAAGCCGGAGGCGATCGCCTGACCGGCCTCGCCGAAACCGATGAAGGAAACACGTGGCGTATTGCGACGGGTCATGGCGGAAGGTCCTTGGACGCTTTTTCCTGCCGCCGTCATGCCCGCGCTTGTCGCGGGCATCCACGTCTTTGCGGCCTTGCTACTATCTAAGACGTGGATGGCCGGGACAAGCCCGGCCATGACGGAGAAAACCTTTAGATCGTCTTTGCTTCCGCGTCCTGCTGGGTGGTCTGGTAGCTCACCGCCATCAGCCATTCTCCGCCGCGCTTGACGAAAACGCGGTTGACGCGCGCCGCCTTGCCGTGAAACGGCTGGTGCTCGCAGATCATCACCACGCAATCGGCAAATCCGAATAGCCGCGCCGACACCAGCGGGGCAGGGGCGGAATTGGCGTCGGTTCGTTTCTGCTCCTCGATCACGGCCTTGCGGTCGGCCTTCGCGTGCCGCCGCGCGGCTCCGACCACCATGAATTCCTCGGCCACGTGCTGCGCCCAAACCTCAGGCTCGTGATGCATTACCGCGGTTTCCAGCCGCTGCCAGGAGGCGAGACAGTCGCGCTCGTCGGCGTTGCGCGGTTCATAAGGAATGGTCCGGCACGGGTTGTCCCAATCCTTGCGCCCGGCGCCGTGCGGTGCGGCGGGAAGATCCTGCGACACCTCGTGATAGGAAAGCAGACGCCAGCCGGCGGCGCGCTTCACCCAGATGCGCAGCACGAATGTCTTGTCGCGGTTTACAGCGACGGTGGCGACCTCGCCGTAACGATGAATCGTGGGTGCGATGCCGGCTTCATCGCCAAACGGCGGCTGGCGCGGCGCTCGCGCCAATTGCGGCCTGCTCAGAATGCGGCCGTGGCTATCGACCCAGGTGAAATCGTCGTCGAGCCAGGCAACGGCCGCGTTGGCATCGCCCTGCGCCAGCGTGGCCACCAGCGCGCGTTCGGCCGTCAGGAATTCGTCATCCCGTGTCATCGCGTTTGCTATTTATGTTCCACCGGCGGCGTGCCGTGGTTGTGGAACGAGGCGATGGTCTGCAAGCCCCAGGCCTGGCCCTTCTTGCGCTCGGCCTCGCTCCAGCGGATCGGCTTCCAGTCTGGCGCCAGCACCAGCCGCGCGACGGCGCAGGCGACTTCCACGCGGTTGCCGCCGGGCTCATAGACATAGAGAAAGAAAGTCTGCTGGATGGCGTGCTTGTGCGGGCCGGTCTCGATGAATACGCCGTTCTCCAGGAACACGTCGGCGGCGCGCAAGATGTCCTCGCGCGAATCGAGCGCGTAGGTGACGTGGTGGAAGCGGCCTTTGGTGCCGGTGTGGTCGCGGGTATAGGCGAAGTCGTAGGACTTGTTGGTGGCGGTCATCCACATGCCGGCCTCGCTGCCGTCGTCGAGCACGATTTGCTCGGTCAGCATGAAGCCCAGATAGTTTTCGAAGAACTCGCGATTAGCCTTGATGTCGACCGCCAGGCCGTTGAAGTGGTCGATGCGGCGCACATTGCAGCCGCGCGCCGGGTAGCGCTGCGCCTGGTTCTTCAGCGCAGGCTTGAGCTCGGGCGGCGCCGCATACCATTCCGTGTCGTAATAGAGTTCGATCACGTGGCCATCCGGGTCCTTGCAGACGAAGGTCTTGCCGTGGCCGAGATCGCCATCGGTCCACCCAACATCGAAGCCGGAGCCCTTCAGCGCGGCGGCGCGCCGCTCCAGCGCCTGCGGCGAGCGGGTGCGGAACGCCACATGTTTCATGCCGGAGGTATTCGATGCGGTGAGCTTGAGCGAATAACGCTCGTAATCGTCCCAGGCGCGCAGATAGACGCTGTCGCCCTTCTCGCCGCTTTGGGTCATGCCCATTACGTCGATGAAGAATTTGCGGCTCTCGTCGAATTTAGGCGTGAGGATTTCGAGATGCCCGAGATGGGCAATGTCGTGAATCGGTTCGGGTTTCATCGTCATGGATCAAGTCTGCCGAGGGGTGCAGGTGAAGGCCAGGACCAAATTGTTCGCGGGCATGGCCGTAATGTCGGCCAGCGTCAAGCCGGCCGCTTCCGCAATCTCTCCCAAATCGCGTACATCGCGCACGCCCCAATCCGGGTTTTCCGCCCGCAACGTTGCGTCGAAGGCGGCATTGCTCGGCGCGGTATGGGCGCCGTCCCGTAGGAATGGGCCGTAGACGAACAACCGGCCGCCGTCGCGCAGGTGGCGCCCGGCGCCGGATATGAGGTTTTGCGAAACCGTCCAGGGCGAGATGTGCAATACGTTGATGCAGACGATGGCTGTGAGGCCGCCGCCAACCGGCGGATCTGAGCACCACGCCCAATTCGGGTCGGCGAGGTCGATGCGCTGCGGCGCGCGCAGGTTGGCAAGCGCCGCGTGCTGCCGCCAGGCGGCGATGCTGGCAAGATGCGAAGGATATATGTCGCTCGGCCACCAAGTGAGGCGAGGCGACCGACGCGCGAATTCGGTTACGTGCTGGCCGGTGCCGCTGCCGAGTTCCAGCGCGTCGCCGGTCTCACCGCTTAGAAAGCCACCGATCGCCGACCAAATGGCATCGTGATTGCGGTGAAAGGCCGGGCCGTTCAGCCGCCCGTCGGGCTCCGGCGGCTTGCCGGCTTTTCCAAATTCGACGACGTAATCCGGCATGAGTGCAATCTGGCGCGGTTGCGAAATTTGGACGCAATTTGCCCTTGGGCGTTGTCGCGGTCAAAGGGCGTTTATCGGCGCGCGCCGCGATTTACGAGGGATTATGTCGCCCGGCTTCGTTGTTTTTGTGGGCATGATCGGGCAATATCCCACCGCCAGCGGAACAACCGCAATCGGATCGATGTCGTGGGACGGCTCGGACCGGCTAATAAAGAAATTGGGAGGATTCACATGCGCAAACTTTATCCGACACTGGCGGCGATAGCCGCCGCCGCATTCATGCTGCCAGGCGCGGCCAATGCCGAAGACCTGACCATTGGCATACCGACCAGCCCACCCAATGTGGTGCACATGCCTGTGGTCATTGCGCAGGAACTGGGGCTCTATAAGAAAGAAGGCGTCAGCGTAAAGATCATCTCGCTCGACGGCGGCGTGAAAGTATTTCGCGCCATGCTGGCCGGCAATCTCGATATTGGCATGTCGCCGGGCGCGCTGGCGATCGTTGGCCGCGCCAAAGGCTCGCCGACCCGGGCCATTCTGGCGAATTCGGACAAGTTCGAAGCCTCGATGGTGGTGCGCGACAACATCAAGACCATGGCCGACCTCAAGGGCAAGCGCATCGGCATTCAGCAGCCCGGCGGTTTCGCCGATATTCTGAGCAAGAGCGTGTTGCGCGCCGCCAAGATCGATCCCAAGGACGTCAATTTTGTCAGCATCGCGACCGAGGATGTGCCGGCGTTGGTGGCCGACCAAGTCGATACCGCGATCCTGCATGTCGAGCAGGAAATGTTCGCCAAGACCAAGGTGCCGAGCCTGCACCCGGTCGCACGCATGTGGGAACTGCAGCCGAAAACGCTCTACACGGTCGCCGCGGTGACCGAGAAAACCATCAAGGACAAGCCGGCTCAGCTGCAAGCCTTCGTCAACGCCAATATCGAAGCGACGCGCATCATGTACACGGATAAGGCAAGGGTGATGCCGATCCTGGTGAAGGCAACCGGTTATCCGGAGAAGATCATTTCGGAAACCTACGACCTGCTGGTGAAGGCCTGCATATGGGACGCCAATACCGGCATCGGCGCGGAGCGCGTGAACTTCACCGCCAACCTGATGACCAAGGTCGGCAATATCCCGGAGGGTAAGACTCCGAAATACGAGGATGTTGTCGATACCGATTTCGCGAAAAAGGCGATCGCGAAACTCGGTGAATGGAAAGGGCCGATTTGCCCGACGGCGGCATTCTAGCCAACGGCCATTGGGCGGGTGCTGCCGGTCAAACGGCGGCGCCCGCTAGTGCCGCCGATTTGAAGCTCCTGCACCGCTTGCAGCAAGCTCGTTCAGGAACTTCAAAATGAAAAGTGGCACTAGCGGCCGGTTCCATAGCGGCGTTAAACCAGACGGCGAAGACGCGAGGAGACTGTCTCGATGAGTTTTGCGAGCAATATTCATACCGGTGCGCTCGCGGTCAAACCGCAAGCGCCAACGGTTGCGGCGGCAACGAAACCGCCGTTTTGGCAGCGGCGGGCGTTTTATCGCTATGGCTTTGTCATTTTAATACTGGTCGTCTGGGAAGTCGTCGGACCCTTCATCAGCCCGATCTTCTTCTCCTATCCCTCGCTGATTGCCGTCGCGTTCTACGATCTGACGGTTTCCGGCGATCTGCCCTATTATCTCGGGCAGAGCCTGGAGGTCATGTTCTACGGCCTCATCGCCGCTATCGTCGTCGGCATCCCGCTGGCGGTGGCGATGGCGCGCATTCGCTGGCTCGATTGGGCGCTCGACCTTCCGGTCAACGCGCTTTACGCGACGCCCCTGGTCGCGCTGGTGCCGATCCTGGTGCTGTGGTTCGGCATTTATCTCAAAGCCAAGATCATCGTCGTGTTCCTGTTCGCGGTGTTTCCGATCCTGATCAACACCTATCAGGGCGTGCGCGAATGCGACAAGAACATGCTCGAAGTGGCGCGCTCGTTCCGCTCCAACGAGTGGCGGGTATGGCAGGACGTGCTGCTGCCCTTCGCGGTGCCCTATATCGCCGCTGGCATCCGCCTGGCGATCGGCCGCGGTCTGGTCGGCATGATCATCGCGGAATTCTACACCACGATTTCCGGCCTCGGCTTTATGGTGACGCGCTACGCCAACAATTTCGAGATGGACAAGACCTTTGTGCCGGTCATCGTGCTGATGGTGCTTGGCGTGTCGTTGACCTCTGGGTTGAAATGGGTCGAGCGGCGCGTGGCGCCCTGGAGTCACGCCAACCGCTGAGCGGCGCCGGGGAAGAGGCTATCGGCGCCGGCTTTCAAGGATCCATGCCGGCGGTAAGACGCGCAGGCAGCGCTGCCGGTTTAGGCAAAAGTATCAGGCAAAAAAAGAAGAAGCCGCCGTTGCCGGCGGCTTCGCTCAGATCAGCCCACGTGTGGTCGTTATTTGAGCTGGGTTGAAATGCTCGTGAACTTGTCGTTGAGCGTGCTGCCCAGGCCATTGACCACGGCAATGATGGCGACCGAAATGCCGGCGGCGATCAGTCCGTATTCGATGGCGGTGGCGCCGTTTTCGTTCCTCAGGAACGCGATAATCTTGGACATACGAAACTCTCCACTGCGTTTTGATAGTTCCGTACCGTACCGCCCGCCCGTTAATAAAATATTCCACGGGTGCGGACCAAAGAATGAAGGCTTCCTTTCCACCAAAGGTATATTTTTCGGCCTCCGCCGTAAATTTCTTGAATATTTTCGCGGCGCCGAGTTCCATTTTTTGCATTTTGGCGGCGAAAAAGGCGATTTGCCGGAGTCTCATTGCCAGAATGCACGGAAGTCGCGCGTTCCTCTACGAATACCGTTAGCAGCGGCGTGGCGTTGACGGCGCCGATATTGGCTCGTCTTTAATCGGCGGGTTTACCGGCGGTTATGCATATCGCAAACCGCGCCATCGAACCCGGCCGAAAAAGTTTGTCCGGCCGTCGGATGCCTGATTGCGGCGAGGCCAAGGCCGCCGGTAGTTGGCACGCGGCGCTCACAACCAGTCATTGAAAAGCCTCACCATGGGCATTATCTGTCCGATACGCCACAGACGAATGGAGGCGCCTTAGCTTTTAGTACCTCAACAATTCCGCAGCAGGCGCTGATTCGGCGCGCTGGTGAACATGTTGCGGTTTCCGCCCCACCCGACCGGGGCTCGGAGAACCGACATGGATGCCAGAACAGCCCCCTTGGGCGCTAATCGTATATTGCAATGTCTTTCCAGCAAGACGCTGGCGTTAATCGAACCGCACTTGCGAAAAGTGAAGCTGGCGCAGGGCGCGGTTCTGCATGAAACCGGCGAGACCATCACCAACGTCTATTTTCCAATCAGCGGCATGGTGTCGATGCTCGCCGTTCTCAAAAGCGGCGAGGCGATCGAGGCCGGTGTGATCGGCCGCGAAGGATTCGTCGGCGGCTATCTGGGGCAGCGTGGCTGGCGCCCGTTCGGCCACGCGGTGATGCAGATGGCCGGTGAGGCCATGCGGCTCAACGTCCGCCACTTCAAAAAGGCCTACGACGTCAGCGACGATTTACGCATCCTGGTCAATGGCTATCAATCGGTAGTGTATTTCCAGGCGCAGCAAACCGCCGCCTGCCAGGCGCTGCATACGGTCGAGGCGCGCATGTGCCGCTGGCTGCTGCAGGCGGAGGACGCGGTTGGCTCCGACAGGCTAGACCTGACGCAGGAATTCCTCTCGCACATGCTCGGCGTGCGCCGTACCAGCGTCTCGGGCAGCGCCAACAAGCTGCAAGAAGACGGATTGATCAGCTACAAGCGCGGCGTCATCCATATTCTCGACCGCAAGGGCTTGGAGAAATCCGCTTGCGAGTGCTACGGCGCCGTTCGCGCCGCGATCGCCGACGCCATGCCCAGAGCATGATCCCGAAAAGTGGGAACCGGTTTTCGGAAAAGATCATGCTCAAGCAAAATGTTAGGGCGTGCCTCTGATTCAATTCAGAACGATACGGCTCTAACGCATGATCCCGCAACGCTCGCGCGCAACGACCTCCCGGCCAGGGCCCGTCGTTTGGCTCAGGGCGTCACGCCCAGCGCCTTGAGTTCGCCGTTGGCCGCATCCCATTCGAGGAATGAATGCGGGCATTCGCCGATCGCGAGCTTGAACAAGCGAACCGCCTCGTCCTTGGCATTTTGCCGCAGCGCCAGCTCGCCGCCATAGAAATTGGCTTCGCAAACCTGGTCGTTTTTGGTCTTCGGGTCGGCATTATCGGCGGCGGCGAGAACGGCGGCCGGCGTCAGCTGGCCGAGAAACATGCGCACGACCGGCGCCGGCCAAACCGTCATGTCGAGTTGCGGAACGGATTGCGACAGACGGCTGGGGACATTGTTGCGCTGCCCGATAATGTCGAGCCACAAGGCGTGATAAGCGTCCTTTGGATTAAGGTCACTCGCCTGGCTGATATCGGCGAGCGCTTTGGGCAGGGCGCCGGTGTAAAGATAGGCCAAGCTGCGCGTCCGGTAGCTGTAGGAATTCTTGGGACTGATCGCGATCAATTCGCCGTAGTCGGCGATGGCGTGCTCAACGTCGCCCTTGGCGCGGTAGGCGTTGGCGCGGTTGTTGTAGGACCGGGTTGACTTGGGCTCGATCCGGATCGACTCGTTGTAATCGGCGATGGCGCGGTCGTAGTCTTTCTTGCCGTAATAGGCGAAGCCCCGGTTGTTATAGGCCAAGGCGTATTTGGCATCGAGCCGGATCGCTTCGCTATAGTCGGCGATGGCGCGATCGGGGTCATTGACGTTGCCATAGGCATTGCCGCGATCGACGAGGCGGCTCGGCGTCGGCCCGAGCCGGATCGCCTCGCTGTAATCCGTGATGGAATGGCTGTAGTCCTTTTTTTGATAATACGCGCTGGCCCGGTTTGCGTAGGCCAATGCATATTTTGTATCGAGTTTAATGGCGTCGCTGTAATCGGCGATGGCGCGGTCGTATTCGCGCTTGTTGAAATACGCATTGCCGCGGTCGACGTAGCGGCCCTCGCTCGGCTCGAAGCGGATGGCCCCGCTATAGTCGTCGATGGCGTGGTCGTAATCTTTCTTGGCGGCGTAGGCGAGCGCCCGGTTGGTCAAGCGGGTCGCATTCGGCTCGATGCGGATCGCCTCGTTGCAATCGGCGATGGCGCGGTCCAGTTCGCCTTTGACACGCAAATCGTCGCAGCGGTTGTTGTAGGCGGGTCCATTGCGGGGGTCGAGCCGGATCGCCGTGCCGTAGTCGGCGATGGCGCGGTCGTAATCCTTGCGGTCGGAATACACGATTCCGCGGCCGTTATAGGCGATGGCGAACTTGGGATCGAGCCGGATCGCCTCGTTGTAATCGGAAAGCGCGCGCTCGGCATTGCCTTTTCTGCGGTAAGCGTTGGCGCGGCCGTTGAAACTGGCGGGGAATTTGGAATCGAGCCGGATTGCCGAGTTATAGTCGGCGAGAGCGTGATCGAAGTCGTTCTTTTGGTAATAGGCGTTGCCGCGGTTGTGGAAGCCGCTCGAACTGGCGGGATTGAGCCTTATGGCTTCATTGCAATCCGCAATGGCGCGGTCGGCATCTTTCTTGGCGATATGAATTCCACACCGGTTTGAATAGGCCGCCGCGCGGTTACGCTTGGTTTCATTCGATTGGCCCAGAATCCGGCTGCAGGCGGCAATGTTTTGATCGGCGGCCGCGAGGTTATCGATATCCTTGCACATGTTCCATTCGCGGTCGCTCGCCGCACGGACCGGACCGGCCGGCAAAAGACTAGCGACGGCACCAGCAACGGCGATGCAAAACAGTTCCCGGCAGCGCATGACCTGTCCCCCCTGTCCACGCAAGTTAGCAGCAGCTTAGCAAGCGAGCCCATGGTCGGAAAGGCCATGCGTTCAGGCTTGCTTGCCGCGGAATTCAGCGATGGCGAATGACGCTGGCGCGCCGGCGGATTGGCCACCCGGCCGGTTCAGGCGTCTTCCGGCTTATCGACATAGACCAGCCCGGCCTTGGCCAGCCCCTCGCGCATGCTGTACATGTCGAGACTGAGTTCGCCCGCCTGCAACCGTTTGCGCTTGCCGTCCTCGTCGTCGAAGCGTTTCTGCGCCTTGGCCGCGACCTCGGCTGCGAGCTTTTTCGGCACGATGCAGACGCCGTCGTCGTCGGCCACCACCGCGTCGCCCGGCTCGACATTGACGCCCGCGCACACCACCGGAATGTTGACCGCGCCGAGCGTCGATTTCACCGTGCCCTTGGCCGAGATCGCCTTCGACCATACGGGGAAGCCCATTTCCTTGAGCGGCTTCACGTCGCGGCAGCCAGCATCGATGATAAGCCCGATCACGCCGCGCGCCACCAGCGCGGTTGCCAGCAATTCGCCGAACATGCCGTCGGTACTGTCGGCGGTGCAGCCGACCACCAGCACGTCTCCCTTCTGGCACTGCTCGACCGCCACATGAATCATCCAGTTGTCGCCCGGTTGCGCCACCACAGTGACCGCCGGCCCGGCGATCGAAGCGCCCGCCCAGATTGGCCGCAGATAAGGCTTCATCAGGCCGGAACGGCCGAGCGCCTCATGCACGGTGGATACGCCAAGCGCGGCAAACGTGCCGATGGCGTTGCCATCGGCGCGTTTGATGTTGCGGACGACGACGGGTTTCATTGTTTTGCTCCCTGAATTCTCTTTTCTTTACGCGCGGCAAGTCTGGCGACGATCGCAACGCGTCATTTCAACTCCGTCTCCACGGTCGGGAATAGCCGCTGATAGGCCTCGCCATAGGTCATCGGCACGCCGGTATTGCGGCTGCCCTGAATGCCGCGGTTGAGCGCGACGCGTTCGTAATAGGCCCACAGGTGCTTCTGCGCCGCCAGAATCTGGAACGCCTTGTATTTGACCTCCCACACCTCGTCGATTTTTAGGATCAAGTTGGGTTTGTAGTTGCACATTTCCGGCTGGTGCGGCTCGAACAGGAACATCGGAGGCGCCGAATATTTGTACTTGGCGTCCGGCTTATGACCCATGGCCTGCGCCACCACGCGGGTCTCCTGCGCGAAATGCGCTGCGTTGGGATGGTCGAAATTATACGGGTCCTCCAGCGCATGGCTGAGCACGAAGGAAGGATTGAGCTCGCGGTAGATGTCGACCATGCGGTCGAAATGCTGCTCGGTGAGTTTGAGCGGATAGTCGCCGCAATCGAAGAATTCGATCTCGGCGCCGAGCAGCGCCGCCGCGCGCTCGGCCTCGTCCTTGCGGCCGGCCTTGACCTTCTCCAGCGTGGCGCCTTGCTCCTTCCAGGCGAACTGGCTTTCGCCGCGTTCGCCGAACGACAGGCAGGCGATCTTGACCCGGTAGCCCTTCTTGGCATGCAGCGCGATGGCGCCGCCGGCGCGCCAGACAAAATCGCCCGGATGGGCGGTGACGACGAGTCCGGTTTTCTGTTCCGGCATGGACGTGAAGCTCCCTTTTCCGTGGGCGCACTTTAAACTAGCTTGGGCAACGCGCAAATGAAGGCGTTTCAACGATGAATGACGTGACCACCCTTCGCATCGCCATCGGCGACTATCCGCACACAGCGCCGCTCAAGCGCGGGCAGATCGCCTCGCCGTGGCTCAAGCTCGATTTCGTCGAGGTAACGCCGATGCACAAGGCGTTCAAGCCGATGGTGCGCGAGCACGCCTTCGACGCCAGCGAAATGGCGCTGGTCACCTATCTGCAGGCGAAAGCCCACAACAAGGGACTGACGCTGCTGCCGGCGGCGATGCTGGCGCGGTTCCAGCACGGAACGGTGCTGTGCAACGCCGAGCGCGGAAAACTTGAATCCGCCGGTCTGGCGGGTAAGCGCATTGGCGTGCGCTCCTATAGTCAGACCACCGGCGCCTGGATCCGGGGCATTCTCGAAAACGACTATGGCGTCGATCTTGCCCGCGTGCAGTGGGTGACCTTCGAGGACGGCCACGTGGCCGAGGCCAAGGACCCGCCCGGCACAATCCGGGCAGCTAGCGGCCGGGATATGACGCAGATGCTGATCGACGGCGAACTCGATGCCGCGATCTATGGGGCGGCGATGCCGGACGACCCGCGGCTGCAAAGCGTGATCTCCGATCCAGACGCCGCGGCAAAGGCCTGGTACGCCAAGCACGGGCTGGTGCCGGTCAACCACATGGTGGTGGTGACGGATGAGTTGGCGCGCTCGAACCCAAAGGCGGTCGCCGAACTCTACCGGATGCTGGAGGCCAGCAAGCAGGCGGCGGCTCTGCCGGCCGCTGGCAATATCGACACCGCGCCGTTCGGCAAGGAGGCCAACCGGCCTTGCCTCGAATTGCTGATTTCCTACGCCGTCCAGCAAGGGCTGATTTCACGCGCCCTCGCTGTCGACGAGCTGCTGTAGTTTGAGTTCCCGGCGCTATTCTCCTGGCGAATAAACAGCCAAGAATGCCTAATAATTAATCAGGCACATCTGACTGAAAACTAGGCAGTTTCGTTCTTATAAGTTATACATAAGTAAAATCAATATCTTAGTGTGCTTTTGCTGCCTTGGCACAGGGCTTGCGATTACCCGTTTGCGCGGAGAAGTCGCCGGGACGGAAGCGCGCGTCAAACGCAGGGGATTTCGCTCATGTTCAAACTAACTCAGGCGGTCGCGAAGCGACCGAATGCCCGCAAGTGGCTGTCGGCTGCTGCGGGACTGGCATTCGCGGCTACCGGAGCAATCCAAGCCGCCAAGGCGCAAGACACTATCAAGGTCGGTATCCTTCACTCTCTCTCCGGCACTATGGCCATCAGCGAAACCACGCTGAAGGACACGATGCTGTTTCTGATCGACGAGCAGAACAAGAAAGGCGGTCTGCTCGGCAAGAAACTCGAAGCCGTCGTCGTCGACCCGGCCTCGAACTGGCCGCTGTTCGCCGAAAAAGCGCGCGAACTCATCTCCAAGGACAAGGTTGCCGCCGTGTTCGGCTGCTGGACCTCGGTGTCGCGCAAGTCGGTGCTGCCGGTATTCAAGGAACTCAACTCGATTCTGTTCTATCCGGTGCAGTACGAGGGCGAGGAGAGCGAGCGCAACGTGTTCTACACCGGCGCCGCGCCCAATCAGCAGGCGATACCGGCCGTCGACTATCTGATGAAGGATGAGAAGGTGAAGCGCTGGGTGCTGGCCGGCACCGACTACGTCTATCCGCGCACCACCAACAAGATTCTTGAGGCCTATCTGAAGCAGAAGGGCGTCAAGCAAGAAGACATCATGATCAACTACACGCCGTTCGGTCACAGTGACTGGCAGACCATCGTTGCCGACATCAAGAAGTTCGGTTCGGCCGGCAAGAAGACCGCCGTGGTCTCCACCATCAACGGCGATGCCAACGTGCCGTTCTACAAGGAACTCGGCAACCAGGGCGTCAAGGCCACCGATATCCCCGTCGTCGCCTTCTCGGTCGGCGAAGAGGAACTGGCCGGTCTCGACACCAAGCCGCTGCTCGGCCATCTGGCTGCCTGGAACTACTTCGAGTCGATCAAGAACCCGGCCAATGCCGCTTTCATCAAGAAGTGGCAGGAGTTCACCAAGAATCCGAAGCGCGTCACCAACGATCCGATGGAAGCTCACGTCATCGGCTTCGCCATGTGGGTGAAGGCTGTGGAAAAGGTGAAATCCACCGATCCGGATAAAGTGATCGACGCGCTGCCCGGCATCACGGCGCCCAATCTGACCGGCGGCACCTCCACCATGCTGCCGAACCATCACATCACCCAACCGGTCTTTATCGGCGAAATCCGTGCCGACGGCCAGTTCGACGTGGTGTGGAAGACCCCGAACCTGGTGCCCGGCGATGCCTGGTCCGACTATCTGCCGGGCTCGAAGGATCTGATTTCGGATTGGGTCAAGCTCAAGTGCGGCAACTACAACAAGGTCACCAAGAAGTGCGGCGGGTCGGCTTCCTGAGCCTGACCGATTGACGCAAACCAGGAGAGGCGGCAACAATAGTCGCCGCCTCTCTTTTTCTTTAAGCGGCCGGGAATGAATAAGATGCGTGCCCTAAACGCCTCGCTGGTAGCGCTTGCGCTTATCGTGATTGCATTGTTCTCGGTGACATTGGCCCGGGCGCAAAGTTTCGACGACGGACTGGCGAAATTCGCCACCGACGACTTCAGCGATACCGATGCCGCGATCGCAAGCGTGGCGGCGAGCGGCAACAAGATGGCCGCGCCGGTCATCTACGCCCTGCAGGACGGCCGCCTGCTGTTCGACGCGGCATCCAAAAAGATTTTCATCAAGGACGCTGCCGGCAAGATTCTCGATGCGGCAACGGGTGCACCCGCGGCCGGCGCGCCCGCCGATCTCGCGCCGGTACGCATCAATAACCGTTTGCGGCGCGCCATCGAAGCGGCCATCGGCGCCCTGACGTTGCTCTCGAGCGATCCGCAGACACGCCTGGAAGCGGCGCAGGCGGTGTACAAATCGCGCGACGCCAAGGCGCTGCCTGTGCTCGATGCGGCCATCGCCAAGGAAACCAACGCCAATATCAAGCGCGCGATGCTGGAAGCGCGCGCCGCCATTCTCGTGCTGTCGCCCGATGCCGCCGAGGCGGCGAGGTTGGACGCCATCGCCGTGATCCGCGCCCGCAGCGACCAGGAGGCGTTGAGCCTGCTGTCTTCGCTGCCGGCCGACACGGCCCCGGCGGTTGCCCGCGCCGCCGCCAGCGCCGCCAAAACGATCCAGGGCCAGCTCGAAATCTGGGCCGCCGTGCAGAATGCCTGGTATGGGCTCTCGCTCGGCTCGGTGCTGCTGCTCGCGGCCATCGGCTTGGCCATCACTTTCGGCGTGATGGGCGTCATCAACATGGCGCATGGCGAAATGGTGATGCTCGGGGCCTACGTGACCTATGTTGTGCAGGAAACGATCAGAACTAATCATCTGACGCTTGGTTTCCCGGGCATGCTGTCGATCCAAATTCCACTTCCGTTCCATATTCCGCTCGATTATTCGCTGGCGATCGCGGTACCGGTCGCTTTCCTGTTCGCCGCCGCCGTGGGCATTTTCATCGAGCGCACCGTGATCCGCTTTCTCTATGGCCGTCCGCTCGAGACCTTGCTCGCAACCTGGGGCATCTCGCTGGTCCTGCAGCAGGCGGTCCGAGTCGCTTTCGGGCCGACCAATAAGGAAGTCAGCAATCCGTCCTGGATGTCGGGCGCCTTCGATCTCGGCGGCATTCTGATCACCTATAACCGCATGTGGATCATTCTTTTCACCGCAATCGTCTTTGTTGCCTTGTTGGCCATGCTGCGCTTTACCCGCCTCGGATTGGAAATGCGTGCGGTGACGCAGAACCGCGCTATGGCCGCCGCCGTCGGGATTCGCACCGCCCGCATCGACGCGCTCACCTTCGGGCTCGGCTCCGGCATTGCCGGTCTCGCCGGCGTGGCGCTGTCGCAGATCGACAACGTCTCGCCCAATCTGGGGCAGGGCTACATCATCGATAGTTTCATGGTGGTGGTGTTTGGCGGGGTCGGCAATTTGTGGGGTACTTTGGTCGGCGCGCTGACGCTCGGCGTCGCCAATAAATTCCTCGAACCGTTTGCCGGCGCGGTGCTCGGCAAGATCGCAATCCTGGTCTTCATCATCCTGTTCATCCAGAAACGCCCGCGCGGTATGTTCGCGCTCAAGGGCAGGGCGATCGAGGCATGACCGCCCACCCGCTCATCCGCATGCTCGACCGCGGCGCGGTCTTGTTCCTGGTGCTGCTTGGCGCTTTCGCCATCGCTATTCCGGTGCTCAACCTGCTGGTGCCGGTGGGCTCGGCGCTGCATGTTTCGACCTATCTGGTCGCGCTGTTCGGCAAATATGTCTGCTACGGATTGCTGGCGCTCTCGATCGACCTGATCTGGGGCTATGTTGGCATCCTGTCGCTCGGCCACGGCGCGTTCTTCGCGCTCGGCGGCTACGCCATGGGCATGTATCTGATGCGCCAGATCGGCACGCGCGGCGTCTACGCCAATCCGATCCTGCCCGACTTCATGGTGTTCCTGAACTGGCCGGAATTGCCGGTCTACTGGTACGGCTTCAACAATTTCGCCTATGCGATGCTGATGGTGCTGCTCGTGCCGGGTCTGCTCGCCTTCGTGTTCGGCTGGTTTGCTTTCCGCAGCCGCGTCACCGGCGTCTATCTGTCGATCATCACGCAGGCGATGACTTATGCGTTGTTGCTGGGATTTTTCCGCAACAATTTCGGCTTCGGCGGCAATAACGGTCTGACCGACTTCAAGGATATTCTCGGCTTCAACGTACAGTCGGAAGCCACGCGCAATTCATTGCTGGTGATCTCATGCCTGATGCTGGCGATCTGCTTCCTGATCTGCCGCGCCCTCGTCACCTCAAAATTCGGCAAGGTGCTGGTGGCGATCCGCGATGCGGAAGCCCGCACGCGCTTTCTCGGTTACCGGGTGGAGGCCTACAAGCTGTTTGTGTTCACACTGTCGGCCTGCATGGCCGGCATTGCCGGCGCGCTCTATGTGCCGCAGGTCGGCATCATCAATCCGAGCGAATTCGCGCCCGGCAACTCCATCGAAGCGGTGATCTGGGTCGCGGTCGGCGGCCGTGGCACGCTCACCGGCGCGGTGCTGGGGGCCTTCGTGGTGAACTACGTCAAGACCTACTTCACCAGCGGATTTCTGGCGCCCTACTGGCTGTTCATTCTGGGCGGGCTTTTCATCGGCACCACGCTGCTGATGCCGCGCGGCATCATCGGCACCTACTACCATTGGCGCGGCCACCGCACCGACGTCTCGCAAGCGGCCATCAGCGCCGCCAAGGAAGACGGCTCGATGCCGCCGGCGGCCGCGCCGCATGCGGCGGAATAAAGGGCAAGCGAATGGACAATCAAACCACTTCCGCTTTGCTCTACCTCGACGGCATCTCGGTGTCGTTCGACGGCTTCAAGGCGCTCAACGAATTGTCGTTCCTGATCGAACCGGGCGAGATGCGCGCGATCATCGGGCCGAACGGCGCCGGCAAGACCACCATGATGGACGTGGTCACCGGCAAGACCCGGCCGGATTCCGGCGATGTCTTCTTCGAGGAGGGCGCTTACGACCTTTCCAAGCTCGACGAGACGCAAATCGCCGAACTCGGCATCGGCCGCAAATTCCAGAAGCCGACCGTGTTTGACATGCATACGGTCGAGGACAATCTGCTGCTGGCGCTGAAAAACGACCGGCGCGTGCGCGCCACGCTGCTATGGCAGAACTCATCCGCGCAAGAGGCGCGCATCGATGAAGTGCTCGACACCATCCGGCTGAAAGCGCTGCGCTCGCGCGTCGCCGGAAGCCTGTCGCATGGCCAGAAACAGTGGCTGGAGATTGGTATGCTGCTGGCGCAGGAACCGAAACTGCTGCTGGTCGACGAGCCGGTGGCCGGCATGACCGACGCCGAGACCCAGCAGACCGCCGAACTGCTCAAGGAAATCAACCGGACCAAGACTGTCGTCGTGGTCGAACACGACATGCACTTCGTGCGCGAACTCGGCGTCAAGGTGACGTGTCTGCACGAAGGCTCGGTGCTGGCGGAAGGCACTATCGACCAGGTCTCGGTCGACGAGCGCGTGGTCGAAGTGTATTTGGGAAGGTAGTAACACGCCCTCGACCTTCGAGACGCGAGCTTCGCTCGCTCCTCGGGATGAGGGCTACGGATGGTAAATGTCACCTCATCCTGAGGAGGCCCGCAGGGCCGTCTCGAAGGAGGAGGTGACGGGAAGCGACCGATCATGCTCGAAGTCACTAATATCGACCTCCACTACGGCGCCGCGCAGGCGCTGCGCGGCATTTCGCTGAAGGCCGAGGTCGGCAAGGTGACCTGCGTGCTCGGCCGCAATGGCGTCGGCAAGACCAGCCTGTTGCGCGCGCTGATCGGCCAGCATCCGGTGAGCGCCGGCGCGATAGCGTTCGAAGGCACCGACATCACGCGTCTGGCCACGGTCGAGCGGGCGCGGCGCGGCATCGCCTATGTGCCGCAAGGGCGCGAGATATTCCCGCTGCTCACGGTTGCGGAGAACCTGGAGACCGGTTTTGCCCCGCTGCCGCGCGAGCAGCGCTCGGTGCCCGACGACGTGTTCAGCCTGTTTCCGGTGCTGCGCAGCATGCTCGGCCGGCGCGGCGGCGATCTGTCAGGCGGCCAGCAGCAGCAATTGGCGATCGGCCGCGCGCTGGTGATGCGGCCGAAGCTGTTGCTGCTGGACGAACCGACCGAGGGGATACAGCCTTCGATCATCAAGGATATCGGTCGCGCCATCAGTTATTTGCGCGGTCTCAAGGAGATGGCGATCGTGCTGGTCGAGCAATATCTCGATTTCGCGCAGGAGCTCGGCGACCAGTTCGCGGTCATGGACCGCGGCGCCATCGTCTATGCGAGCGACAAGGCGGGCATCGACGAGGTTGCGCTCAAACGCGCGCTGGCGATTTGATTTCGGCGCGCGTAAAGTTTCGGTCATGGCCGGGGCATAGGCGAGCAAAGCGACGCCGTCCTTAGGGCGGCTATGCCCGGCCATCCCGATAAGGAACGCACGGCGTTGCCTTCCTCAGCGGGATGCCCGGGACACGCCCGGGCATGACAAGGGGAGAGGCGGGGGCGTGTCACTGAGTCAACTCAAAACCGGCGCTGCCGCCACCTTCGCCGCCAATCGCGCGACCGGACACATTGCGTTGCACGTGGCCGCGAGCGGCGGCCGCACGCGGCGCACACGCGTGCTTGAGGACGGCTCGCTGCGCGTGCGCTTTCCCAATGTTTCGGTCGAGCCATTGGAAGCGGTGATCGTCAACACCGGCGGCGGCATGACCGGCGGCGACCGCTTCGCCGTCGAGATCGCGCTTGGAGCCGGCGCCAGCCTGATCGCCGGCAGCGCGGCGGCGGAAAAGATCTACCGGTCGACCGGGCCCGATGCCGAGATGACGGTCGGCTTCGACCTCGGCGCGGGCGCGCGGCTGGCCTGGTTGCCCCAGGAAACCATCCTGTTTGACCGCGCCCGGCTCACGCGCCGCATCGACGTCGATCTGGCGGCAGGCGCCGCGCTGCTGATGGTGGAGGCGGTGGTGTTCGGCCGCGCCGCCATGGGCGAGGCGATGAATTCCGGTCATTTCGCCGACCGCTGGCGGGTGCGGCGCGCGGGCCGGCTGGTGTACGCCGATACGGCGCGGCTTGACGGCGCCATTGCCGGCAAACTCGCCCAGCCCGCCGTCACCGGTGGCGGCATCGCCATTGCCACCGTGCTGATTGCGTCGGGAGACGAAAGCACGCTTGCCACGTTACGCGCGCTCGGCGAGAATTTCAGGGGCGAGGTCGGCTGCTCGGCATGGAACGGCGTCGCGCTGGCGCGGCTCTGCGCCAAGGATGGCGCCGCGTTGCGCCACGATCTGATCTTGCTGCTGGCGGCGCTCGGCCAAAGCGTGCCGCGGCTGTGGCTTAACTGACGTGTCAATGAGGATGCGATGAATCTGACGCCGCGCGAAAAGGACAAGCTGCTGATTGCCATGGCCGCGATGGTGGCGCGCCGCCGCCTGGAGCGCGGCGTCAAGCTCAACCATCCGGAAGCGGTGGCGCTAATCTCCGATTCCATCCTGGAAGGCGCGCGCGACGGCCGCACCGTCGCCGAGCTGATGCAGAAGGGCGCCCATGTCCTTACGCGCTCTCAGGTGATGGATGGCATCCCCGAGATGATCCACGACATCCAGGTGGAAGCGACGTTTCCCGACGGCACCAAGCTGGTCACCGTGCACGATCCGATCCGATGAGGAGTTTCTCGATGAAGACGGCGTTATCGATTCTGTTCGCACTGACGGCGAGCGCGGCGCAGGCGCATGTGTCGCTGGCGCCGCACGAGCATCCGCACGGCGTCAGCTTGTTGCCGGACCTCGGCAGCCTCGTCGTCGGCGGCATTTTTCTGATCGCTGTGGCGATGGTCGCCTCTGCGAAGCTCGGCCGGAGGTAACGCCATGATCCCCGGCGAGATGTTCATCAAGGACGGCGACATTGAACTCAATGCCGGCCGCAAGACCGCGACGATCACGGTTGCCAATTCCGGCGACCGGCCGATCCAGGTCGGCTCGCATTACCATTTCTTCGAGACCAATCCGGCGCTCAAGTTCGAGCGTAAGAAAGCGCGCGGCATGCGGCTCGACATCGCCGCCGGCACCGCGGTGCGCTTTGAGCCCGGACAGACGCGCGAGGTCACGCTGGTGGCGCTCGCGGGAAAACGGACGATCTATGGATTCCGCCAGGATGTGATGGGGAAGTTGTGATGCGCATGTTCCCGAAAAGTGTGAAGCGGTTTTCGGATAAAAACATGCGCCAACAAAAATGGACCCCCAAAAACCATAACGGGCAGACCGTCGTCTGCCCGTCACAAGCTCTCGGATCCATTTCCGGGCGCACGCGTGAGCGCGCAACACGGTACCCAGTTACTGAGAGCCAGGACCGGCAAACATGGACCACGAATACTGCAAGCAGCACCCACGTCCCATGCCCGCTCCGGTCATGGCGGCCATCCCTGTCCGGCGTGAGCCGAAGATGGCTGACCTGGGGTGAAGCTTATGCCCCTCAGTAGGTGAGGCAAGGGCGAACTAAACGCGATTGTTAATTGCGGGGATGAAATATGGCAGTCACCATGAAACGCGCCGCCTATGCCGACATGTTCGGGCCCACAACGGGCGACCGAATTCGGCTGGCCGACACCGATCTCATCATTGAGGTCGAAAAAGATTTCACCGTCTATGGCGAGGAGGTGAAATTTGGCGGCGGCAAGGTGATCCGCGACGGCATGGGTCAATCGCAGGTCACCAACCAGCAAGGCGCCGTCGATACCGTCATCACCAATGCGCTGATCCTCGATCACTGGGGCATCGTCAAGGCCGATGTCGGCATCAAGGGCGGCATGATCGCCGCCATCGGCAAGGCCGGCAATCCCGACATCCAGCCCGGTGTCACCATCGTCATCGGTCCCGGCACCGAGATCATCGCCGGCGAGGGCAAGATCCTCACCGCCGGCGGTTTCGACAGCCACATCCACTTCATCTGCCCTCAGCAGGTCGACGAGGCGCTCTATTCCGGCGTCACCACCATGCTCGGCGGCGGCACCGGACCCGCTGCCGGCACCAATGCTACCACCTGCACGCCCGGGCCGTGGCATCTCGGCCGCATGATCCAGGCGGCCGATGCGTTTCCGGTCAATCTCGGCTTTGCCGGCAAGGGCAATGCCTCGCGCCCGGCCGCGCTGGAGGAAATGGTCAAGGCCGGCGCCTGCGCACTGAAGCTGCACGAGGACTGGGGCACCACGCCGGCAGCCATCGACTGCTGCCTATCAGTGGCCGACAAATACGACGTGCAGGTGATGATCCACACCGACACGCTCAACGAGTCGGGTTTCGTCGAGGACACCATCAAGGCCTTCAAGGGCCGCACCATCCACGCCTTTCACACCGAAGGGGCCGGCGGCGGCCACGCGCCCGACATCATCAAGGTGGCGGGACTGAAGAACGTGCTGCCGTCCTCGACCAATCCGACGCGGCCCTTCACGCGCAACACCATTGACGAGCATCTCGATATGCTGATGGTGTGCCACCATCTCGATCCCTCGATTGCCGAGGATCTCGCATTCGCCGAAAGCCGCATCCGCAAGGAGACCATCGCGGCCGAGGACATCCTGCACGACCTCGGCGCGCTCTCCATGATGTCGTCGGACTCGCAAGCCATGGGCCGGCTGGGCGAAGTCATCATCCGCACCTGGCAGACCGCCGACAAGATGAAGAAGCAGCGCGGCGCGCTGCCGGGCGAGAAGGGCAACAACGACAACAAACGCGTCAAACGCTACGTCGCGAAGTACACCATCAATCCGGCCATCGCGCATGGTGTGTCGAAGCACATCGGCTCGGTCGAGAAAGGCAAGCTCGCCGACTTGGTGCTGTGGGCGCCGGCCTTCTTCGGCGTCAAGCCGGAGATCGTCATCAAGGGCGGCAGCATCGTCGCCGCGCAGATGGGCGATCCGAACGCCTCGATCCCGACGCCGCAGCCGGTGCATTACCGGCCTATGTTCGGCGCCTTCGGCAAGGCGCTGACCGCCTCGTCGCTGGTGTTTGTCTCGAAGGCAGCGGCCAAGAGCAACTTGCGCAACAAGCTCGGCGTCGAGAAAAAATTTGTGGCCGTTGAAAACACCCGCAAGATCAACAAGAAAAGCATGATCCACAACGACGCCACGCCCAACATCGAGGTCGATCCGGAAACCTACGAGGTGCGCGCCGACGGCGAATTGCTTACCTGCGCGCCGGCCGAAGTGTTGCCGATGGCGCAGCGCTACTTCTTGTTCTGACAAAAAATAAAGGGAAACGTCCATGATCTACGTCGTTGCCGAACTGCGGCTGAAGCCCGGCATGGCCGACAAGGCGGTGGCCGCGGCGCGCAAGGTGGTCGCCGGCACCGTCAAGGAAGACGGCTGCATCTTCTACGATATGCATCGCAGCATTCACGATCCGGACAAGCTCGTTGTTGTTGAGCGCTGGGCCTCGCGCGAGGCGCTCGATGCGCATATGCACACGCCGCACCTCAAGGCTTGGCGCGCGGCCGGCGCCGAATTCGTGCTCGACCGCAAGATCGAGATCATCACGCCGGCCAAAGTCGATAGCCCGTGATGCTCAGTTGTCGTCGCCGCGAAAGCGGGGACGAAATGCCGAAGCCCCTCGGCCGTCATGCCCGGCCTTGGGCCGGGCATCCATGTCTTGCTTGATTGAAGTGCAATAAGCCGTGGATGGCCGGGACAAGCCCGGCCATGACGGGGTAAAAGTTTTGACATGCACCGCGTCACCACGATCAAATCGTTCGGCCAATGGGATGCCGCCTTGGCTGCCGACCGCGTCGTGCTCGACGCCGGCGATCGCAACCGGCGGCGCATTGTCATGACCGGTGAGAAGGGCCTGCAATTCCTGCTCGACGAGGCGATGCCGGTATCGCTGCGCGATGGCGATGGGCTGGTGCTTGACGATGGCTCGATTGTGCTGGTATCCGGCGTGCACGAGCAGCTGATCGAGATTTCCGCCGGCAGCGCACTCGACACTGTGCGGCTCGCCTGGCATTTGGGAAATCGCCACACCGACGTGCAGATCGTCGCTGACAAAATCCGCATCCGCCGCGATCACGTGCTGGAGGAGATGCTGCGCGGCCTGGGCGCGAAATTTGTGCCACTCGACGCCGCCTTCGACCCCGAACCCGCCGCGCCGAGCCATGAGCATGGGCATCATCATGGGTCGTAAGCGAAAAAATGTGCCGTTGGTAAGCAAGGCGCCAGCCAAGGTTCACCTCTCCCCGCGCGCGGGGAGAGGTCGACTTCCGAGCAAAGCGAGGAAGTCGGGTGAGGGGGCGCTGGCATCGCCTGAGCGCATCGACATGCCCCCTCAGCCGGCTCGCCATAGCGCGTCGAAGGCGCGCGTAAACGCGCTTATGGCTCGCCACCCTCTCACCGTAAACGGGGAGAGGGAAGCAAGCCCGCTCGCGGGAGGCGGGGAGTTGCCCCCTGCGTCCCTCTACCGCCTGCTCGCCTGGCTCTCGCCCGCGTTTCCGGTCGGCGCCTTCTCCTATTCCAGCGGCATCGAATGGGCGGTGGAGGCGGGTGACGTCAATAACGCCGACACGCTGAAAGCCTGGCTCGGCGTCATGCTGGCCGACGGCGGCGGCTTTTGCGACGCCGTGCTGTTTGCCCATGCGCATCGCGCCGCCGCTGCCGCCGACGACACCGCGTTGCGCGCGGTGGCCGAACTCGCGGCCGCTTTCGCGCCCACCAAGGAGCGCCATCTGGAAACCACCGCGCAAGGCAATGCCTTTGTCGAAGCGTTGCGCGCGGCCTGGGCCTGCGACGCGATCGAGCGCCTGAAGAAAATCTGGGACGGTCCGGTGGCCTATCCGGTCGCGGTGGCGGTGGCCGCCGCCGGTCACGGCATCGCGCTGGAGCCGGCACTCGCTGCCTATTTGCAGGCGCTGGCCGCTAATTGGGTGTCGGCCGGCGTGCGGCTCATTCCGCTCGGCCAGAGCGACGGTCAGCGCGTTTTGGCCGCGCTCGAAGTGGCCGTCGCCGCCACCGCACAGCGCGCGCTGAGCGTCAAGCTCGACGACATTGGCTCGTCGGCCTTCCGCGCCGACCTCGCCAGCGCGCGGCACGAGACTCAATACACAAGGCTGTTTAGGTCGTGAGCCGCGGCCGTCGTCCCGGCTTACGCTCGACGCTTGGCGCCTTCGCTATTTAGGCAGCGCCGCCTGGATGGCTTTCCAATTGAATTTCCTGGCCAGCGCCAGCGCCTCGTCCTCGGCGACGCCGTTGAACGAAAGGCTAAACATGGCGCTATCGCTGAGCGCGACCAGGATCGCGCCGGACTTGTTGCTGATGGTGTAGGCTCTGCTCACCTGCAGGCCGTCGATGGTCGACGTGCCCATGCGGCCGTCGCTGGTTTCGACCTTGATTCCCGACTTGGTCACCGCCAATGCGCCCTGGGCGGCCGGGCCGGTTATGATCGCGGCGCTGAGGCGCGCCGCGCCGTTCTCATATTCGCGCGTGGCAGTGATCATGCTGCTGCCGGGTATTTCCATTGCCAGGCCGTCGGGCTTTTTGCCGGTCCAGCCTGGCAGGTCGACCAAAAACGGAATGAAGCGCTGAAAGCTCTGTTGGGCGAGCGCCGCGGCAGGCGGCAGCAGCCAGCCGGCCGACAGCGCGGCGGCGGCCAAAACGAGACGGATTGCATGGCGACGATCGAGCATCTGCCCCTCCGAGCTTTGAGTCGGCGCCCACGCTAGCAATCTCCGGCCCGGCGGGGAATATGGCCGGCCGGGCTATCGTCCGGGCCAAGCGCGGCAGCGCTCCCGGCGTCATGCCCTGCAATGACGGCGGCGAGCTGGGGAGCTTGCGCGCCGTCCCGGAATGACGGAAATGTTATGTCGAACAGGATGTAATGGAAATGAAGAACCCTCACGGCCGCAATCCTCATGGGCCCTTGCGCGTCGGCGTTGGCGGTCCGGTCGGCTCTGGCAAGACCGCGCTGATGGACGCGCTGTGCAAGAAGCTGCGCGACCGATACGAGATCGCCGCCATCACCAACGACATCTACACCAAATGGGACGCTGAATACCTGGTGCGCTCGGGCGCGCTTGCCGCCGATCGCATTGCCGGCGTGGAAACTGGCGGCTGCCCGCACACCGCGATCCGCGAGGACGCCTCGATCAATCTCGCCGCGGTCGCCGAGATGCGCGCAAAATTCCCCGATCTCGATCTGGTGCTGATCGAATCCGGCGGCGACAATCTGGCCGCCACCTTCTCTCCCGAACTCGCCGATCTCACCATTTATGTCATCGACGTCGCCGCCGGCGACAAGATTCCGTCCAAAGGCGGGCCCGGCATCACGCGCTCGGACCTGCTGGTAATCAACAAGGTCGATCTCGCTCCTTACGTCGGGGCCTCGCTCGAAGTCATGGAGCGCGACGCCAGGAAAATGCGCGCGGCACGGCCTTTCGTGTTCAGCAATCTGCGCGAGGGTAAGGGCGTCGACGAGATTGCCGCCTTCATTGAACAAAAAGGGGGCCTTGCAGCATGAACAATCCGTCGTCCCGTACGCGGCTCGATGCCGCGCTTAAGCGTATCGACGATCCGGCGGGCGAAGGCGCGCGCGCCTGCCTCACCGTTTATCGCGAGGCGGCCACTGCCGCTGCCGAGGCCGCCGACGCGCGCGCGCGCGCCGGAATTTCGCTCGGCGCCCTCGACGGTGTCATCGTCAGCATCAAGGATCTGTTCGACGTCGCCGGCGAGGTGACGCGGGCCGGCTCCAAGGTGCTGGCGGAAGAAGCCAAGCCGGCCACGGCCGATGCGCCGGTGGTGCGGCGCTTGCGCGCCGCCGGTGCGGTGATCGTCGCTAAGACCAACATGACCGAGTTCGCCTTTTCCGGCATCGGCGCCAATCCGCATTACGGTACGCCGGGCAATCCGGCCGACCGCAGCCGGGTTCCAGGCGGCTCGTCGGCGGGCGCCGCGGTGGCGGTGGCCGACGGCATGTGCGAGATCGCCATCGGCACCGATACCGGCGGCTCGACCCGCATTCCGGCCGCGCTTTGCGGCATCGTCGGCTTCAAGCCGAGCCGCCAGCGGATTTCCACCGCCGGCGCATTTCCGCTGTCATATACGCTCGATTCCATTGGGCCGATGGCCAACACGGTGGCCGATTGCGCCAATGCCGATGCGGTCATGGCCGGCGCTGACACGCGCGCACTCGATGCCGTTTCACTCGCCGGCCTGCGCATCGGCATCGCGCAGGGTGCTCCGGTCGATCATTTCGATTCGACCGTGGGCAAACGCTTTCCCGAGGCGCTCGACCGGCTGGAGAAAGCCGGCGCGCGGCTGTCGGCCGAAAAGCTGCCGCTGCTCGATCAGATGAACGCGGTCAATGCCAAGGGCGGCATCCCGCCGGTGGAAGCCTTCGCCGTGCATCGCGACCGGCTGGCGCGGCGCGGCGACGCGGTCGATCCCAATGTGCGCCTGCGCATCGAGCGCGCGGGCCCGATTGCCGCTGTCGACTATATCGAGATGATGCGCGAACGCGCTGCGTTGGTGCAGGCGATGGACGCACGCCTCGCCGGTCTCGACGTGCTGGCGATGGCGACGACGCCGATCGTCGCGCCAATTCTCGCCGATGTGGCGAAGCAGGACGAGTTTTTCCGCCAGAATGCTCAGCTCTTGCGCAACACGTCGATCGTCAATTTTTTCGATCTATGCGCGATCTCGCTGCCGCTGCCGCGCGACGGCGGCCTGCCCACCGGACTGATGCTGATCGTGCGCAATGGCCACGACCATCGGCTGTTCCGCATCGCCGCGGCGGTGGAGAGATTGTTGGCTGGCTGATCCGAGGCCGTCCAAAATTCTGAATGTGGAGCGGCCCCGGGTCTGCGGCGCAGCGTTGCACGCTGCGCAGCGCCCGGGACACGAGCGTCATCAAAACTCCCGCAGCGCCTCCAGCAGCAGGCGATGGCGCTCGGCGCCGATCTTGTCCTTCAATTCGGTCTCATGCTGCGCGGCCAGGGTTTTCGCACGCGTCAAAATCGCCTTGCCGTCGCGCGTGAGCCGTAACGCGTGCCGGCGCCCGTCGTTCGAGGAGGGCAGGCGCTGCGTGAGCGTGCGCTGCTCCAGCCGGTGCAGCAGCCGCACCAGCCGCGCGCGCTCGATCCCTAGGGTCGCGGCCAGCTCCGATTGCGAAAGCCCGGAATTGGCGTCGATCACCACCAGGACCGAGAATTGCGCCGGGCTGATATCGATGCTCGACAAATGGCGGATGAAGTCCTGGAATATCCACACCTGCAGGCGGCGCACGAAATAGCCGAGGTGCTCATTGAGGATGCCGAGCCCGGTCATGGCCTGGCCCGCCCGGCGCGGCGGCGGCGTCTTGCGCAAGGTTGCCGGTTTGGCCACCGGTTTAGGCCCGGAATTGGGCATGGATTTGGCTGCGGCCGGGGCCCGAACCAGCTTCGACATGGATTTGGCAGCCGGCATCGCTGGCGTCCCCGTGGCGGCGCGCGCCGGCAGTTGTGAGCCGGGCGCGACAATAACGGTGTTGACGAAATTGTTGTCCACGTCAACAATATGTCAGGCTGCCAAGACCGCTTCCAAGGACTGCTCCCAAAGGCCGCTGCAAAAGGCAGCAGTCACGGGATCGGTCGAAAATGGCCGGCGACGCGGATGGCTCCGGCTGCCGCCGGCGAGGATTTTCAAGCTTGTTAAGACCGCAGCAAATCCGGCATCATCCTTAAACAATGGCCGAATGCCGGGCCAGGGAGGATTTCACATGAAACGTAAATCGTCATCGAAGACCGCGCGCGTGACCCGCCGCACATTCACCGCAGGGATCGGCGCCGCCGGTTTTGTCGCCGGCACCGTCCCCTTCAACATCGTACGTGCGCAAGGGGCGGCGCTGAAAGTGGGCGTGCTGCTTCCGCGCTCCGGCGTGCAGGCCGGCATCGGGCAAGATTGCCAGCGCGGCGTCGATATCACGGCGGGAATTCTGAAGGACCTCGGCCTGCCGCCGCTACAGATCATGAATGCCGATACCGAGACCAGCGTCGATGTTGCCCGTTCGCGCGCCGAAAAGCTGATCGGCGAGGGCGCCCAGCTCCTGGTTGGCGCCTTCGATTCCGGCCAGAGCACGGCGATCGCGCAGGTGGCCGAGCAGAAGGGCATTCCCTACGTCATCAACATCGCCGCCGCCCCGCCGATCACCGAGCAGGGTTACAAATTCGTGTTCCGCAACTTCCCCACCGGACCCATGATCCTGCGCGATGCCTTCCTCAATCAGAAGGAAGTGTTCAGTGTCGCCAGCGCGGCTCCAAAAACCGCGGTGATGCTGCACGTCAACGACACCTACGGCACCGCGATCCTGAATGGCACGAACGCGATGTTTCCGAAGTTCGACATGCCGTACAAGATCCTCGAGAAGATTGCCTACGACCCGGCGGCGCGCGATCTCTCGGTCGAAGTCGCCAAGGCCAAGGCGACCGGCGCCGATGTGCTCTATGCGGTGAGCCGCCTCAACGACGCCATCCTGGTTACCCGCGAACTGGTCAAGCAGCGTTGGTCGCCGATGGCTATCCTGAGTGTCGGACCGGGCTGGTACGAAGACCAGTATCTCAAGACGCTCGGCAAGCTTTCCGACGGTCCGATCAGTCTCGTGCCGTGGTACGATCCGAACAAGAAGACCACCAAACTGCTGATGGCGGCGCTGGCCAAGGCGCATCCCGGCACCGGCCTCAACACCAACCACGTCTATACTTTTGAGGCGCTGCTCACGGCTTCCGACGCCTACAAGCGGGCGGCCTCGACCGATCCGAAGGCGCTCGCCGAGGCGATCCGCAAGACCAACATCACCGACAATGTCAGCCCCGGCCCCGGCATCATGTTCGATGCCAAGGGGCAGAACGACAAGCTGAAATGCTCCGCGATCCAGAATCGCGGCGGTCAGACGGTGACACTGGCTCCGAAAGACGCCGCCAATGCCAAGCCGGAATGGCCGCTGAAGCCCTACGACAAGCGCGGCTGATACGCGTTCGCCCCAAGCCGTCATGGCCGGGCTTGTCCCGGCCATCCACGCCTTTAATTGTCTTAGCGAAGACGTGGATGCCCGGCCCAAGGCCGGGCATGACGGTCGAGAGGCCGTCGCGAGCCGATCGAAAATTGAACCAGGATTAATCGGTGCCGGCAGATATCTATCTCAATGTCGCCGTCGGCGGCATATTGACCGGGCTGGTCTACGGCCTGATGGCGCTTGGCCTGTCGGTGATCTTCGGCGTGGTGCGGGTGGTCAATTTCGCCCATGGCGAGATGATGACCATCGCCATGTATATGGCGGTGACGCTGTTCTCGGCCTTCCATCTCGACCCGCTGCTGATGATGGTGCCGATCGCGGCGGTGCTGTTCGTCTTCGGCTATGCGCTGCAGGCAGCCGTGATCAATCCTTTCATCACCCGGCCCGAACACAGCCAGTTCCTGCTGCTGGTCGCGATCGCCATCATCATCGTCAACGTGCTGCTGATCCTGTACGGGCCCGATTCGCAGAACGTACAGGCGTCCTATGCCTATGACAGTTTCCAGATCGGCAAGCTGATCATCGACGCGACCAAGCTCTATGCGGCCTTGGCCGCGATTGTGGTGACGAGCGCGCTGTTCGCCTTCTTCAAGTACTCGTCGCTCGGCACCGCGATCCGCGCCTGCGCCGACAATTACACCGGCGCGCTGGTGGTCGGACTTGACGTCAAGCATCTCTACGCGCTGACCTTCGGGCTGGGCGCGGCCTGCGTCGGCGCGGCCGGCTGCATGCTGCTGCTGATCTTCGACGTGACGCCGGCGGCGGGGCCGGCCTATACGTTGCTTGCCTTCGTCATCGTCATCACCGGCGGCCTCGGCTCGATGCCGGGCGCGCTGCTGGGCGGCGTCTTGATAGGGCTTACCGAGGCCATGGCCGGCCTGCTGTTCTCGCCCTCGGCCAAGAGCATGTTCGCCTTCGCCATCCTCGCTTTGGTGCTGCTGTTCCGCCCGCAGGGCATCATGGGCAAGAGGGTAGCATGATGAGCGCAACATGATGGGGGCGGCATGTTCTCAGCGCTGATCGAGGGGGTGCCGCGCCGGGCGCTGATTTTGCTTGCGGCGCTGTTGCTGGCGCTGCTGTTCGCGCCGCTCGTCGCCGGCGACTACCTTCTCACCGTGCTCATCTTGATTTTGTACTTTGCCTATATCGGCCAGGCCTGGAACATCATGATGGGCTTTGCTGGGCAGCTTTCGCTTGGGCATGCGCTGTATGTCGGGCTCGGCGCCTATACCGCGGCCTCGCTCTATGTGCATTTCGGCATCGGTCCATGGATCGGGTTATTGGTGGCGATCCCGATCGCGGCCCTGGCCGGCGCCGTCATCGGCTTTCTGGCGTTCCGCTTTCGCGTCGCTGGCGTCTATTTCGCTATTCTCACCATTGCCGTGGCTGAGTTCGCGCGCGTCGGCTTCGATCACTTAACCTGGACCGGCGCGTCGTCGGGACTATTCCTGCCGGTGGCGCAATATACCCACAACGATCTCTGGCATCTGCGCGGCCATCCGGTGATGTTCTATTACATCCTGCTTGCCGCCACCGTACTCGCCATTATTTTCTGCCGCGCGCTGCTGCAAAGCCGTATCGGCTATTTCTGGCTGGCGATTCGCGAGGACGAGGAAGCGGCGCGCTCGGTCGGCATCGATACGTTCCGCTACAAGATGATCGCGGTGGTGATCTCCGCCGCCATGACCTCGTTTGCCGGCGTGATCTATGCGTTCTTCTACAACAACCTGTTTCCGGAGCAGGTATTTCACATCTCGCGTTCGATCGAGATCATTCTCGGGCCGATCGTGGGCGGTATCGGCACATTGTTTGGCCCAATTCTCGGCGCCGCCCTGCTGACGGGCTTGGCGGAAACGCTCACCGCGGCGTTGGCGGCGCTCGGGGTCGATCTGCCAGGCGCCAAGCAGGTGTTCTACGGCATCTGTCTGCTGCTGGTGATCATTGCGCTGCCGGACGGCGTGTGGCCCTGGCTGCGCAAACACCTGGGCCTGACGGAGCAAGGCAAATGAGCGCGCTCCTTGCGGTCGAGGCCATCAGCAAGCGGTTCCGCGGCCTGGTCGCGGTCGACCGGCTGAGCTTCGAGGTGCCGGAGGGCGGCATCTTCGCGGTGATCGGCCCGAACGGCGCCGGCAAGACCACGTTGTTCAACATGATCGCCGGGGTATTTCCACCCGATAACGGCTCGATCGCCTTCGCCGGCGAAAAAATCGACGGTTTGCCGCCCGACCGGATCAGCCGGCGCGGCATCGGCCGCACCTTCCAGATCGTGCGGCCGTTTCCAGGCCTAAGCGTCGAGGACAACGTCATCGTCGGTGCCCTGCTGCATCGCCATCGCGTGACCGATGCGCGTGCGCATGCGCATGACGTACTGCGCCGCCTCGATCTCTACGACAAGCGCGCCCAGCGTGCATCCAGTCTCACGCTGCCCGACCGCAAGCGGCTGGAAGTGGCGCGGGCGCTCGCCACCGATCCGAAGCTGCTGCTGCTCGACGAGGTGATGGCGGGCCTGCGGCCAACCGAGACCGACCGCATCGTCGCCATTTTGCGCGAGCTCAATCGCGAAACCGGGCTGACGATTTTGCTGATCGAGCACGTCATGCGCGCGGTGATGGCGCTGGCCGGCCGCATTCTGGTGCTGCACCACGGCGCTGCCATCGCGGAAGGTACGCCCGAGCAGGTCGTGCGCGACCGCGCGGTGATCGACTCTTATCTGGGCGCGGAAGCCATATGATGCTCAAGGTCGAAAACCTCGACGTGTTCTACGGCGACGCCCAGGCGCTCGACGGCGTCTCGCTCGAAATCGAGGAGGGCGCCATCGTCGCCATTGTCGGCGCCAACGGCGCCGGCAAGACCTCGCTCATCCGCACCATTGCCGGCATGCACAAGCCGGCGCGCGGGCATGTCTATTTTCGCGGCCTCGATATCGCCGGCTGGCCGAGCCACAAGGTCTGCGATCTCGGCATCGGCCAGGTCGCCGAAGGCCGCCAGGTTTTTCCGTCGCTGTCGGTGGCCGAGAATCTGGAGATGGGCGCGCTGCTGCCGCGCGCGCGCGACGAGCGCGGCAAGAATCTCGATCACGTTTATACGCTGTTCCCGGCGCTGACCGAGCGCCGCCACCAGGCCGCCGGCACCTTGTCAGGCGGCGAGCAGCAGATGCTCGCGATCGGCCGTTGCCTGATGGGCGCGCCGGATCTGGTGATGTTCGACGAGCCCTCGCTCGGTCTAGCGCCCACCGTGGTGCAGACCGTGCTCAAGACCGTGCGCGACCTCAATCGCGAGGGGCTCACCTGCGTACTGGTGGAGCAGAACGTAGCGGTGTCGCTCAAGCTCGCGAGCCGCGCCTATGTGCTGGAGAACGGCCGCATCACGCTGTCCGGCAGCGGGGCTGAGCTGCTGTCCGACGACCGCGTGCGGCAGGCTTATTTGGGGCTTTGATCCGTCGCCCATCGAGGCTCGGCGCTGCGCGCCGAGCCTCGATGGGCGACGGCGAGAGGCTTTACTTCAGCGGCTGCCCAATCGTCACCGTCAGCTTGCCGACGCCCTCTACCTCGCATTCGAGCTTGTCGCCGGCGACAGTTGCCGCGACGCCCGAGGGCGTGCCGGTCATGATGATATCGCCGGCCATCAGTTCGACCATCTCCGACAGGTTGGAGATGATTTCCGGCACGTTCCAGATCAGCTGATTGAGATCGCCGTCCTGGCGTAGCGTGCCGTTGCACTTGAGCGTGATCTTGCCCTTGGCCGGATGGCCGATCTCGGAAGCCTGCTTGATCGCGCCGCACGGCGCCGAATGATCGAAGGCCTTGCCCACTTCCCACGGCCGCTTCAGGTCGCGCGAGGCGATCTGCAGGTCGCGCCGGGTGAGGTCGATGCCGACCGCATAGCCGTAGATGCAGTCATTGGCCTTGGCGACCGGGATGTTGCGGCCGCCGCTCTTGAGCGCGACCACCAACTCGACTTCGTGGTGCATGTCCTTGGTCAGCGACGGATAGGGCACCGTGCCGCCGTCTGCCACGACGGCGTCGGCCGGCTTGGCGAAATAGAACGGCGGCAGCCGCTCGTCCTGGCCCATCTCGCGGATGTGCTCGATATAGTTGCGGCCGACGCACCAGATGCGGCGGACCGGAAACGACTTGCTGCTTCCGGCGACCGCGATGCTCGGCTGCGGCGGCGGCGCAATAACATAATCAACGCTCATGGCGAGTTTGCCTTTTAGATTGTCTTGATTGAAGCTATAGCGGGTTTTGCGGGTCCATCCGGTATCGCATTATTGCGGGTTGAACAAGGCGGAAAAACATGACGCGTGAGGGCGCCTTGCGAAAATACGGGCCCTGGGCCGGACTGATGGTCGCATTCGCGGCGTATTATCCGCGCTTCGCCAAAGATTCCGCCGGCATGGTCCTCTACCCGCAGGCGGGCGATTGTGTCTTGCAGGGCGCGCCGCTCCACCAGTGCGCCGAATTTTTCAGCTATCCGCCGGTGTTCGCGTTTTTGATGGCGCCATTTGCGCTGTTGCCGATGGGCGCACGCGTGTTGGTCTGGTACGTGATCTCGGTTGCCGCCACGATCGGCTGTTTCGCAATTTCTGAAAAGCTGGTGTTGCGTCTGCTGCCGGGCGACTGGAGCGAGAACGAGCTCGGATGGCTCCGCATCACGACGGCTATTCTCAGCCTTAAATTCGTGCTCGCGGTATTCGAATGGCAAGCCTATGACACGCTCGCCTATCTTTTCGTGCTGGCCGGGCTTTGGGCCATCGCCGCGCACCGCGCAGTGATAGGCGGCGCGGTCTTGGCGCTGGCCGCCGCCATCAAGGCGACGCCGCTCGTTTTTCTGCCTTATCTGATCGTCAAGCGCCGCTTTCTGGCGGCGGTAATCTTTACCGCCGTCTTCCTGATGTTGTGGTGGCTGCCCGACGCCTATGCGGCGCTCAAGAATATGCACCCGCATTATCTCGAAGTCTGGTTGCGGCAAATCGCCGGTCCGGCTTTGGCGCTGAAGCAAAACCCCAGCGAGCCGTATTGGACGGCCTGGATGGGCGCCAATCTCCTCAACCACTCGTTTAATGGGATGGTGGCGCGCTTGGTTGTCGATACCGCCGCCGCCATCCATTTCAATGGAATTCTTTATGCGCTTTGTGCGCTCTACATCGCCATGATCGGGCTACTGCTGCTGCGTTCCGCGCGGCGCGAGGATTTCGTGGCGGTCGATGCCTCGATCCTGGCCATCAGCATGCTGATGTTGTCGCCGATGACCAGCCGCTATCACTACATCCTGCTGATCCTGCCCTACATGACGATTGTGGGCCTGGCGGTGCGCGACCGTTCGTTACGGGTCGCGGCCATCGTCACGTTGAGTGTGAGCTTCATATTGGGAACGGCGACGTCGAACGATGTCGCCGGGCAGGCCCTGACCGAATGGTCGTATGCCCATAACTTCCTGGTGCTGAGCGCGCTCGTGCTGCTGGCGTTTCTCGGTTACGTCATTTTGCGCAACGATGTGCGGCAAGTGTCAGCCGCGCCGGCTTGAACCGCCGGGTTAGTGTCGATTGCGCATGATCTTATTTAACCTTCCTTCGCCCGCCGAAGCGGGCTTCGCGAAGGCGGGAAACCGGTTCCCATTTTTTGGGATCAGATTCTAGCGGTGGCGCCAGACCATCATCGATGAGACGACGTAATTCCACACCACGCTCATGACCGCGCCGCCGATACCGGCAGCCCACCAGGTCTGCTCGTGGCTGAACAACCAATGGCCGACGCTCATGTTGGAGAGGGCTCCGACGCCCGACACCAGATAGAAGCGCAGCATGCCGGTCAGATAATCGACGCCGGTGAGACGTTGATCGCGATAGGTGATCGCATTGTTGAGCGCGAAATTATTCGCGATGGCGACCACGATGGCCAGCGATTGCGCCCAGTCGAACGACAGGCCGATGAGCCGAACGCCGATGGACAGCACAATGAAATGCACGGCGATGCCGAACAATCCGACCAGGCAGAAGAAAACGAACCGCAACGAGACAAAGTCCGACGTCGCCTTGGACAGCAGCAGGCCGGCATAGTCGATTGCAACGCGCGCATCGAGCTTGCTGGCGCCGCGATAGCGGGCGCCGAACTGGTATGGCAATTCCGCCAGGCGGAGCGATTTGCCGGCGGTGGTGACGATGTCGAGCAGGATCTTGAAACCTTGCGTCGACAATTTGCGGGCGAGCCCTTCGACTACGTTCCGGCGCAGCATGAAAAAACCGCTGAGCGGGTCGCTCAGCGTGAGGCCGAGCACCTTGTTGGCGAGGCGGGTCGCCAGAACGCTGATCCATCGGCGTCCGCTGGAAAACGCGTCGGCGGCGCCGCCTTGCGCGTAGCGGGTGCCGATCACAAGGTCGGCCTCGTCGCTGCGCAATTTCGCCAGCATCGGCACCAGTAGCTGTTCGTCGTGCTGCAAGTCCGCGTCCATCACCGCGGCGTAGCGCGCCTGGCTCGCCAGCATTCCTTCCAGGCAGGCGCCGGACAGGCCGCGCCGGCCGACCCGGCGCAGGCAGCGCACGCGGGCATCGCCGGCGCCAATCGCCCGCACCACGTCGGCGGTTCCGTCCGGGGAATCGTCATCGACAAAGATGACCTCCCAGGCCACGTCGCCAAGCGTCTGGCGCAGGCGGTCGACCAGGACCGGGACATTTTCACATTCGTTGAACGTGGGAATAATAATGCTTAATTCTGGCGCCGCGCGCAGCGGCTCCCGTTGCGATCCGGTCTCGGCGATGGCCGCGCTTTCGCTTACAGGCAGATCGGGTAAATTCGGAGTCATCAATTACGAACCATCGTTACCGGCGCACACGGCGTCTCGCCAATGCGCCACAGCTTGCCTCAGCCCGGGCCGCAACCTACGCGCTTGTTGACGGCGTTGAAACTCGCTTATGAGCATTGTGATTAACCGGCGGTCGCGACCGGCACGATCGGCGCCGATGTCTCCTGCTCCTTGAGCTGCAACCGGTAGAACAGGGCATAACGGGCGTCTTTGCGCAGCAATTCGTCGTGCCGGCCGGATTCCAGCGCACGGCCGTCGTCCACCACATAGATGCGGTCGGCATGCGAGACCGTATGCAGCCGATGCGCGATTGCCAGCGTGGTGCGGCCCTCGCAGAGACGCGCCATCGCCTCGCGCACCTGCAATTCGGATTCCGAATCGAGCGCGGCGGTGGCTTCGTCAAGCAGAATGATCGGCGCATTCTTGATCAGCGCGCGGGCGATGGCGACGCGCTGGCGCTGGCCACCGGAGAGCTGAAGCCCATGCTCGCCGACCGGGGTATCGTAGCCTTGCGGGAAGGCCGAGATGAAATCATGCGCATAGGCGGCCTGGGCGGCGGCCACGATCTCGTCCTCGCTGGCGCCCGGCTTTCCGAACTCGATATTCTCGCGGATCGTGGCGCGGAACAGGAACACATCCTGCCCGACATAGGCGATTTGTTGCCGCAGCGAGCGGCGCGATACCTCGGTAATATCCTGCCCGTCGATGACGATCTTGCCGCTTTCCGCCTCGTAAAAGCGCAGGATCAGATTGAACACGGTCGTCTTGCCGCCGCCCGAAGGTCCAACCAGCGCGGTCAGCTTGCCCGGTTCGGCCACGAAGGATATTCCGCGCAACACGGCCTCGTCGCTGCGATAGGCGAAACGAACGTCGTCGAATTCCAGCCGCCGCGCCTCGATCTGCAATGCCGGCTTGCCGATGTCGGACGGCTCGCTTGCTGGACTGTCGATCACCTCGAACAGGATGCGCACGCCGACCAGCCCGCTGTTGAGCTCGATGTTGAGGCGGGCAAGGCGCTTGGCCGGCTCATAGGCCAGCAGGAACGCCGCGATGAAGGAAAAGAATTGCCCGGCGGTCGCGCCGGTCTCGATCACGCGATAGCCGGCATAGATGAGGGCAAGCGCGATAGCGCAGCCGCCGAGCGTTTCCATCAGCGGGCTGGCGCGATTGGAAACGCGCGCCATCTTGTTGGCTTCGTGCTCGACCGCGGTGACGTTGCGGTCGAAACGCTCGCGCATGGTGTCTTCGAGCGTGAAGGCCTTGACGATGCGAATGCCTTGCAGAGTTTCCTGCAGCGTCTCCATGATGCGGGTGCCGCCATGGAACTGGCTGTGCGCGATGGCGTAGATGCGGCGGATCAACTTGCGCAGGATCAGGAACGCCGGCGGCACCACCACGAAGCTGAAGGTGGACATCACCGGGTCCTGCACCACCATCACCGTCACCAGTCCGATCAGCGACAGCAGGTCGCGTCCAAGCGAGGTGATCAGCAGATTGATCACCTGCGTCGCGGCCGCGGCGCCGGTCGACAGCCGGGCAATGAATTCGGTCGAATGGCGGTCGGAGAAGAAACTGAGGCCTTCGTTGAGCAGCTTGGCGAACACGGCGCGCTGATTGTCGGCGACGATGCGATTGCCGATGCGCGAAAGGATGACGCTGTGGCCGTAGGTGGCGAGGCCCTTGGTGGTAAACAGCAAGGCGATGACGCCGCTGAGCGCGACGATGCCGGGCAAATTGCGATTGATATAGGCCTGGTTGATGACGTTACCGATCAGATAGGCGCTGATGGCGGTGCAGGCGGCTGAGGTCGCCATCAAGCTGAACGCGACCGCGTATTTGCGCCAATGCACCAAGCCTTGTTCGGTCAGCAATCGCCGGATCAGGGCAAAGGCTCCGTAACGCTCGTCGTCAGCCGATGGCAAGGTGTGGTCGTTCATCCGCCCTCTGTCGGGCTGTTATGGCACGATACGTCGTGGGGCAGGGACGGTCGTTTCCTTGCCTGCGGATGAGGAAAGTTTCAAGTCTAAATAAGTTTCAAGCCTAAAGATGCTCAAAATGGCGGCGAGAGCGCCGGTATTGCGCCGACTCAGGCCGCGGCGCTGTCGCGTTTGTCCGACAAGCGCCGTTCCCAGGCGAACGCATGACTGACGATGGTGTCGAGGTCCTGGAACCGCGGGCGCCAGTCGAGCGTAGAGCGAATACGGTCGACATTGGCCACCAAGGCGGGCGGGTCGCCCGCGCGCCGGCCGCAAATCTCCACCGGAAAATCGTTCCCGCTCACGCGCCGCACCGCGTCGATCACCTCGATCACGGAACTGCCGCGGCCGTAGCCGCAATTGAAGGTCGCGCTGGCGCCGCCGCGGCGCAGATGGGCGAGCGCGGCCGAATGCGCGCGTGCCAGATCGCTGACATGGACGTAGTCGCGGATGCAGGTGCCGTCCGGTGTCGGGTAATCGGTGCCGTAAACGTCGATCCTGGGGCGCTTGCCGAGCGCCGCCTCGCAGGCCACCTTGATCAGATGAGTCGCGCCCGCGGTCGATTGCCCGGTGCGCAGCTTCGGATCGGCGCCGGCGACATTGAAGTAGCGCAGAATCACAAAACGCAGCCCGTGCGCCTTGCCGGCGTCGTGCAGCATGATCTCCGACATCAGCTTGGAGGTGCCGTAAGGCGAAATCGGCATCGTGGCGACATCCTCGCGCACCGGAGTCTGCTCGGCATTGCCATAGACGGCGGCGGTGGATGAAAAGATGAACTGGTTCACGCCGGCTTTGATCGCGGCATCGAGCAGGATGCAGGTGTTCATCGTATTGTTGCGGTAATAGCCGAGCGGATCGCTCACCGATTCCGGCACCACGATCGAGGCGGCGAAATGAATGATGGCGGTGACGCCGTGACGGGCAATGGTCTTGCTCACCAGTTCGCGGTCGCCGGTGCTGCCGGCGACGAAGGGAACCGCGGCGGGAATCAGGAAGCGGAACCCGGTCGACAGGTTGTCGAGCACGACGACCGGCTCGCCGGCGTCGACCAGTTCATGCACCATATGGCTGCCGATATAGCCGGCTCCGCCGGTGACCAGGATCGTCATGACCGCGTCCTCGAATGGCGTTTAAGCCTTCTAGCGGGCGACCAGGAAAAGAGTGGTTAGGGCGCCCCACGAGCGTTCATGGTTATGGCGGTCAGCCTTAATGAATCGTTATAGGGTGTACCGGCATGACCGGAATAAGACTGCTTTAACCCGATATGGCTGACATTCTCTTCATCAAGACCTCTTCCCTCGGGGATGTGATCCATCACATGCCGGCGGTCACCGAGGCGCGCAAAGCCTGCCCCGATGCCCGATTTGCCTGGCTGGTGGAGGAGGCTTTTGCCCCGCTGGTCGCCTTGCATCCAGCGGTCGGCGAGGTAATTCCGGTGGCCTGGCGGCGCTGGCGGCGGTCATTATACGCTCCCGCAACGCTTTCCGAGATTACCGGCAACCTGCGGGCCATTCGGGCGCCGCGCTATGCCGACATTATCGACAACCAGGGCCTGCTGCGGTCGGCCATCATTGCCCGCGTCGCGCGCGGCCGGCGTCATGGCTACGACAGCAGCAGTATCCGCGAGCCGCTGGCGGCGGCGTTCTACGATATCCGCCATCGCGTGAGCCGCGCCTTGCATGCGGTCGAACGCAACCGGATTCTCACCGGGCTGGCGCTGGGCTACCAGACGCAGGGCGCGCCCGACTTCGGACTCGAACGCGCGCGGCTGGCCGGTCCGGCTGAGCGCTATGCCGTGCTGCTGCACGCCACGGCGCAAACGCAAAAAGAATGGCCGGAGGCGCATTGGATCGCGCTTGGTAAATCGCTTGGCGGTGACGGAGTTGAGCTTGTGCTGCCGTGGGGTACCGAGGCCGAGCGCGCGCGCAGCACCCGCATCGCCGCCGCGCTGCCGCGCGCGCGCGTGCCGCAACGCGTACCGCTTGACGCCGTCGCTCGCCTGATCGCCGGCGCGCAATTCGTCGTTGGCGTCGATACCGGACTATTACATCTGGCCGCGGCGCTCGGCGTTCCGCTGGTCGCGGTCTTCGCCGGCAGCAAGCCCAGTTTGACCGGCCCGGTCGGCAGCGGGCCGCTGGCCGTGCTGGGCGAACACGGCGAGCCGCCGTCGGTCGAGGCCGTGATGGACGCGGTGGCGCGCATCGCGCCGTGAGGTCAACCCCGGATCAGTCGCAACGCCGCGCCGGCCTTTTCGGGATCGTGCTCTAATGGCAGCCTAGCACGGTAAATGCGCCCACCGCGGTCTTCCAACCGGTGGCCGAATCCGCGGAGTAAAACTCGTTAGTATACCAAAACTGGCAATCGGTCGTGGGGTCGACTGCCATTGAACTGTAGTCACCCCACCGGTCGGAGCCGGTCTGCGACCCCAGTCCCGCCCGCAAGGTCTTCTCGGGCGACAGCGTACCGAGCGGATCGTGCGCACGCCGGGTGGCGTAGCGGATGCTTGGAAAAAGTGTATCGCTGGAAACGGAATAACCCAGCGCGATGTTTCCTCTCTTGTCCATGGCGATGCTGCCCATGAACCGATTTTGGCCGTCGCCCAGATCCTGCGTGCCCTCCTGATACAGACCCCACCCTCTGCCGGTATTGCGCAGTTCGAACCAGCGGATGGCGGCGCCGGGCGAGGCCCTTCCGCCGCCGACGGTAAAATTTCCCACCAGTACTTCGTGAGTTGCGAATTTGCGATAGACCAGACGCTGCATCGGCCATTCGCCGATCGCATCGACTTTCTGCGCGGTGCCTTTCTGCGGCACGCAATCCAAATTGAACCACCCACAGGGTGTGTAGGTGAAGGGCGCGATTGGGATCGACGCGATCGTTCTAAAATTGAGAGTGTGGGCGACAAAATCCGGCGTCAGCCGGAATAGCTCAAGGCGATCGATACCGCCGTGGAATGAATCGTCCTTGAACGTGTAGAACAGACCGCCTCCTTTCGGCAGCCTGGTTCCGTCCATGTCGGCCGGCATCAGGAAATTGGTCTGGCCGGTATACCGGACGAACGAAGCGTTCGGGTCGCCGGCGAGCATTTTGGTGCGATCGAAAGCATAGGCGCTGTAGTTCGTTTCGTTGGTGCCGAGGTAATAGCCGTTCGGCCACACGCCAACTTTGGGGTAGTCCGGGAAATCGGGCATGTTAAACGTAAAAACATAATAGGCGCCGAGCGGGTCTGCCGTCTGCGAGACCGCGAAGCACATAAACCAGGGCGGCGAGTCGAAATTGGGTATCGAAAGCTGGCTGAGCACCCAACGGTCGGCCATGGCATCGTAGCGCACCCCAGGGTCGCCATCGCTGCGCCGGCAATTGCCGCTCGGCCAAAGGCTGCCGAGATTGAACGGCGCCTTCAAAAGAACTCCGGTCTTGTCGTAGATCGCGATCTTGGTAGCGTTGACCATCTGAACATAGTGAGACGGCCCAACAGCGCCGATCGGATCGGGCGGCGTGCACCCGCCGCATCCCCTTGGATTTCTCGTGCCGTTGAAATGCAAACTCAGCCCCGGCGTATGCGATGACAATACATCCTCGCGGCGCACCAGCGGATCGAGCGGCGTCGTTTGCGGCGATAGTCCGCGCCGGCCCATATCGGGATGGCCGGCAAGCGGATTGCGCCGGCGGTGAACGGCGCCGGCCGGTTCGCGCTGCTCGGGCACCAGGTCTCTGACCGGTACGCTTACCGCGAACGCCTCCGCCTTGCCGCTGATCGTGCCAGAGCGGTCCTGGCCGAAGGCGGGGGCCAACGGCATGACAGCAAGCAGCGCCGTGCAAGCCGATGAAATGATAACCGCACGGGCCGGCGCGGCCCATGAAGCCGCATTCCAGTAGGTGGCATCCCAAGTCGCAGTCATTGTCGATCCTCCCCACCGGCCGATGCGAACCCCTAGCAATCCGGAAGTGTCCGGGCAATGCACGGCCGCCGCGGCTGATTTGCACCCTGCCTTTGCACCCTGTTTTGGGCCTTTGTGGGATGGATTTTGCCATATAGCGCAAGGATTCCGTTACGGCCGCGAAGCGACGCACCTGCCTTGCGGCAAGGCTTAAAAAGCGCAACAATTCATGCCAGTTCGGAGGTCGTCCGGGGAATTCCAGCTAGATTTCCGAGATGGATGTTGCCTGGGGAGGCAGACAGTCATGGACACGGCAATTCAATTCCTGAAAGACCACGTGACCACGCCGGTTTTCGACCTGCTGAGCCCAATGCTCGGCCAATGGGAGACGCTTTCGGCAAATCCGCGGGTCCTGGCGGCGGTCGCGCTACTGCTCGGTGCATTTCTTATCGTGGTCGGCGCACGCCTGTTGCTGTTTGCGACGTTGCTGATGCTGCTGGCGCCCATTGCCGCCCCGATGCTGGGCGGCACCGCATTGTCGCCATACCTGACGGTAGACAATCTGTATTTGGTCGGTCTGTTTTTTGGCGCGCTTGGGATGTTGGAAGCAACGCTCAAGCTGGTCTTTGGCCGCGAACCGGGCGCGATAGCCTTCATGACGGTTATCGGGGTGATTGTCGGCTCGGTCTTCCGGCTGAGATTACCCGGCCGGCGGTGACATAGAAGCCTGGCTGGAAGCGGCCTGATCCGTCACCTCACGCCACGCCGGCGCGCAGCAGGTCGTGGATGTGAATGACGCCGACCGGCTTGCCGGCTTCGACCGCGAACAGCGCGGTCACCTTCATTGAATTGAGCAGCTCCAGCGTCTCGCTGATCAATTGATCGGGGCGCACGGTCTTGGCGCCGCGCGTCATCACGTCGTCGACGCGCGCGTCGAGCAGGTCGTTGCGCATATGGCGGCGCAGGTCGCCGTCGGTGATGATGCCGACCAGGAGCCCGCGCGTATCGACGATGCCGACGCAGCCGAGGCCCTTGGCCGACATTTCCAGGATGGCGTCCGACATGGCGGTGCCGAGCGGCGCCAGCGGGACCGCCGCGCCGGTATGCATCAGGTCGCGCACCACCTTGAGCAGCGCACCCAATTTGCCGCCCGGGTGCAGCAGGCCGAAATCGAGCGCCGTGAAGCCGTGGCTTTCCAACAGTGCGATCGCCAAGGCGTCGCCGAGCGCGAGTTGCATCAGCGAGGAGGTGGTCGGCGCCAGATTGTGCGGGCAGGCCTCGCGCGCCTGCGGCATGGCCAGCACCACATCGGCGGTCTTGGCCAGCGTTGAATCCCGCTCCGCGGTCATGGCGATCAAGCCGATGCGGAAGCGGCGTGAATAATCGGTGAGGTTCTTCAGCTCGGCAGTTTCGCCCGACCACGACAGCGCCAGGATCACGTCGCTGCTGGCGATCATGCCGAGGTCGCCATGGCTGGCTTCGCCCGGATGTACGAACAAAGCCGGCGTCCCGGTTGATGCGAAGGTGGAGGCGATCTTGCGCCCGACATGACCGGATTTGCCCATGCCGGTAACGATCACGCGGCCTTGCGCGGCGCGGATCAACTCGATGGCGGCGGCAAAGCTCGCGCTCAGGCCGTCGCGCAGCGCGGCGGCCAGGGCTTCGATCCCGCTGCCTTCGGCTTCGAGCGTGCGCAGGGCGGAATCGATCGCGGCCCGCGTTCGTTCGCTGCTTTTGTCGGCTGTCTTGAGCTTGGCCATCGGCGCGTCACGATCCTTGATCAATCGCGGGTTGATAGCACGGCACCGGCGGTCCGTCAGGCATTGGCTGGGCAATCCGTTAACGCCGCTGGCGGCCGTTCGGGAGCAACGAGGGGCAAAACGGTCGCGCCGGGGAGGCCGCCAATCGATCGAAAACGACCTGAACGGCCTCCGGTTCGACCGCCGAGCGCCGGACAGGGCGCGGCGCGCGGTTTGTTATTCAATCACCATCTTGACGCGCTTTATCCCCATTATTCCGCGTGCGCTGCAATGTAAATTATATAAACAAAAGCTTTTAATATAAATTTTGTATATATTCTTCAGCAGTTACCGGGAGTTACAAAAATATAATAATACGAAGTGAACTATAGTGACTTTTTGACGCACCAGCCCATGTGTACTGATTAGCGTAGGTTGAATTAACGATTCATATTACCAAAGTATACTTAACTCAGGGAGGCATTATGTTCAGAAAAATATCAACATTGGCCGCGATGTTTGTGACCGCCGCGGCGATTGTGGCGTATTCACCCACATTCGCGCGCGCCCAAGTGGCGGCCCAACTCACAGGTCCGTCGGAAAAAACGGGCTTGTATGCGGCTCTGACATCGGAATTTTCCGCCGACACGCAGAAAGATAAAAAGAAGAACCAGCCCGCTGCCGGTGGCGGCAAGAAAGTTGGCGGCGGCAACAGCGGCGGTGGCGGCGGCAAGAAAGTCGGCACGGGCGCCGGCGGCGGCAACAAGATGGGCGCGGGCGGCGGTGGCGGTGGCAAGAAAGTCGGCACTGGCGCCGGTGGTGGCAACAAGATGGGCGCCGGCGGCAACAGCGGCGGCGGCAAGAAAGTCGGCGGCGGGAACAGCGGTGGCGGCAAGAAGGTCGGCACTGGCGCCGGCGGTGGCAACAAGATGGGCGCCGGCGGTGGCAACAAGATGGGTACGGGTCCCGGCAGCGGCACGAAGACCGGCTGCACCGGCCCGAACTGCGGCAGCGGCAATAAGATGGGTACCGGCCCTGGCAGCGGCACGAAGACCGGCTGTACCGGTCCGAACTGCGGCGGCGGCAACAAGATGGGTACGGGTCCCGGCAGCGGCACCAAGACTGGCTGCACCGGCCCGAACTGCGGCACCAAGACTGGCTGCACCGGTCCGAACTGCGGTGGCACGAAGACCGGCTGTACCGGTCCCAACTGCGGCACCAAGACTGGCTGCACCGGTCCGAACTGCGGTGGCACGAAGACTGGCTGTACCGGTCCGAACTGCGGCAGCGGCAACAAAAACAACAATCACAACAAAAACGTCAACATCAACACTAACACCAACGTCAACATCAACAAAAACATCAACAAAAACGTCAACGTCACCACAAACACGAACGTCAACCACAACGTCAATCTAAACAAAAACGTCGACGTCAACGTCAACGTCAACCGCAACGTCAATCGTATCTGGCGGGGTAACCGCTGGGCGACTTTCGTCGGTTTCCGTTCGCTGACGGCGATTACGGTCGACTCCACTGAATATGATCCCGACGGTTATGTCGCCGTCGCACGACCGTATTGCAGCGGCGTCACGGCTCACGGCTGCCGGCTGCGATGGCAGTCGGTCGCGCTTGAGGATGGCGGCGAAGATGTGCAATGCGTGCAGTTCTGCCCGCGGCGCACCGCAACGGCCGCTCCGGTCGTCCGCTCCGAAATGATCACGGTGGCCGCTCCGGCAATGGCGCGCGGCAGTTGCGAGTTGACCATCTACTCCGAGCCCAACCTGCAGGGCGCGTCGGCACCGACCAACGAGGATCAGCCGCAGCTGAGCCAAGTGGGCTGGAACGACGAAACCGCTTCGATCGAGGTGAAAGCGGGCACTTGGGATTTCTATCCCGACGAAAACTACGTCGGCGCTCCGATGCGCCTGACGCCCGACACATACAATCAGCTCGGACAACAATGGAACAAGAATATCGGCTCGTTCCAGTGCGTTAACCCGAGCTGATACGCATGCAATACGAGCCGCGGTGCGACGCACCGCGGCTCGAAGCTTGACTGAGCAAACGCCGGCGGTGGCGCAGGTGCGCCGCGGCCGGCGAAAACTTTCTCTACGCCCGCCATTGCAGGCCGCGCGCTGGTGAACTACCGATTTTAGACCGAGATTATTTGAAATTGAAGCGGCCGCGGCAAGTGCGGCGCGCTCCCTCTCCCCGCCGGGGAGAGGGTTGGGGTGAGGGGGGCTAGGATTCTCGATAGGCTACAACCCCTCACCCGGATCGCGTTCCGCGATCCGACCTCTCCCTATGGGAGAGGTGAAGCTCGGCTGTGGCGCGTTCGTGAGTCAATCGCAATCGATCTCGTGGCTAGCACACCGCCATCAGATAGAACGCGGCATCCGTCAGCGCGCCGAAGTTGTTGCGCGTCTCAACCCTGATGCTGTTGGCGAGCGGTCCCGGCTTGACGGTGACAATGCCGATGCCGGCGGGCGTGGCGTGATAGGTACAGCGCAGCAGCGATGCCTTCTTGAAGGCGATCTCATAATCGCCGATGCCATGGTGGGCATTGCCGGCGATGTTGCGCGCGCCGGACAGTGCGCCGTCATGGCTCACATTGGCCCAGCCGACGATCGTGCTCGGCTCAAGGGCGTCCTCCACCCCAACCGTCGCTTGGCCGGTATTGGCGCTGCCGGGCGCGGGTGAGGCGTTGCCCGCGAGTTGAGGTTGTGAACTGCCGTGCGGCATCGCCGGGTTGGCGGATGGCTGCTGATTTTGCCCGGGCAGTTTAGCCAAGGTGACGGAATTATTGGTCGCTGCAACGGTGCCGATAAGCGGAGCCGGGCGGCGGCTCGGCGCCGCCACGCTCAACACCACATGCGGAGCCGCGATCAACGCCTGCACCTGCGCCAGATTGACGGCGTCGGTCCCATTGACTGCCGTCGCGACGTTCATGATCCGCCGTTCGTGGCCGGCGCGGCCGACCGAGACGGTGTTGGCGACGTTTGCGATTGATGCGCTACCAATCGCCACTGCCTGGAGTTTGTTGGCGACCGCGTTTTGCCCGAGTGCGAGCGTGCCAAGCGCGCTGGCCTTGCTGCCGGCGCCGATGGCCATGCTGCTGGCGCCCGAAGCGAGCGCGTTGGTGCCCACAGCGATTGTATTGGAGGCAGAAATGGTCCTTCCGCTGTTCTGCCCGATTGCGATATTGGCGTCGCCGGTGACATCCCTGCCGGCGCTATCGCCGTAGGCGGCATTTGAAGTCCCGTTGACGTTAACTCCGCTTACAAACCCGCCGGCGGCGTTATTATTGCCGGTTACGTTGCCGCCGGTGGAATTGCCCAGCGCCAAGTTCTGGTTGCCGGCAACATTGTAACCGCTGGCAAGCCCGGTCGCCGTATTACCGGCGCCGTTCACCAATTGACCCGCTTCTTCGCCAAACGCGGAATTGCGATTGCTCAAAATTCCAGCGCCGTTTCCGGCGAAGGCGCCCACGGCAGTCGAGCGCACGCCAATCGCCATGGAGCTGGTGCCGATCGCCACGCCGTAGGCGTCCTTGGCCAGCGCGCCATTCCCGTTGACGGCGTCACCGCCGCCGATGGCGATACTGTAGTCCCCGGCCGCACTCGTCGACCCGATATTAGGGTCAGGGCCAAGAGTACCGCCGCCGATGGCGGTGGAATAGCGTCCCGTTCCACGTTCGCCGGAAAAGGCACCGATCGCGATAAAGCCTATGGCAGTCGTCGATAAAGACCCGGATAAAGCACCCACGGCCACTGAATCTACACTCGTGGCATAGGCACCCAGCCCAAATGCAATGCTACGGAGGGCCGTGGCGCTGGAGGTATCACCGACCGCCAAGGCGGCAACGCCGCTCGCCGTCGATCGGCAGTCACTGCTGCTGAGCAGACTCCCATTCGCGACATCCCCCGAGTTGCATCCGGCCATCGCCGGTACCATCGCAAGGCCCAGCGCGCCGAAGGCGAAGGCGCAGCTCGCCAGCAAGGCCACGTGGCGTCGGCGCGGCCGATTGCTGGACGGCGATGGCCGCAAAAGCCTCCCGCCGAGCGCCGGGCCAGCCGGCAATATTCCCTGATCGACGCAATGGATGTGTGACATGTCGCCCCCCGACGTTATGACCCCGCGGCGCGGCGTCACGATGCGCCGGGAAACTACAGTTGATTCAGGCTTGAGTCTTGGCCATTTCGCCATCTTCGAAGACCGGCGCGCCGGCCCAGCACGTTGCGCGCGGCCGCCAGCACGGTCTCGACCGCGACATCGCCGGTGCGGCGATCGGCGAGGCCAATCGCGGCCCACAGTGCCGCGGTCTTCGGTCGATGCGCGGTAAGGTTATCTTTGGCCCATTGCTGCGACAATTGGCGCACGATGTTACAGCAACGAATGGGGATACAACGGCTGTGATGCGGACATCGCGATAGCGATGGGTCGATGGCGATCGGCCACGCATACCACCGGCACTGGAAAACATATCGGGGGAATGCATGAAACCGATTTTGAAACTCTTGTTGGCATTGGCGTTGGCGCTGAGCGTGACGCCGGCATCGGCGGCATCGGCATCGGCGGCATCTGCGGCACCGGTGCGGAATTGGACCGTTGAACTGGACGGCACCGTATCCTCCGGCGGAGAGGCCAATAAGTTGGCCATAGCCGGAGCCAAGGTCACGATTTATCACGTTCGCACTGATGGGACTCATTCGCTGGCGACCGGGACCTCCGACCCAAACGGCAGATTCAGGCTGTCGCTGAATCTCAATAATGGCGGCATTCTTTACGCCGTCGCGCGCAAGGGCCCAACGGTCAAGCTGATGACGATCATCGGCACGGCAATTCCCAGAAATATTGTGATCAACGAAATGACGACCGTCGCGACGGCCTACGCGATGGCCCGGATAATCCGGAACGGGACCATCCCCAGCACGCCGCTGCTGCCGGCGCAGATCGCCGCCGGAATGGCGGAAAACCTGGTGTCCGCAGCCACGGGGCTTCCTTCCACGGTGATGAAGACCTCTCCCAACGCAAACCAGACCAACGCGTGGCGCTCGCTGGGAACGCTTGCGAATATCCTCGCCGCCTGCGTCAGAAATTCCGGCAGCGCCTGCGCCGACCTTTTTGCGCTAACGCCCGCATCGAATGGCGGGCTGCCCACGACGACGCTGGATGCGATGGTCAATATCGCGCGCAATCCGGGGGCGAACGTGAAGCCTTTGTTCGCGCTCGGCGAAGCCGAGAAAGTCTTCGCGCCAAATCTGGTGGCGGCAAGAAACGGGCCGGATGCGCCGAACAAGTTCATGCGCCTCGACGCCTTCACGCTGGCGATCAAGTTCAATGCGACCGGCCGAGTTGATGCGAATGGCGACGAGCTGTGCCCGTTCGCCGGTCTCGGCAACATGGTCTTCAATGAGAAAGGCTACGCCTGGATTACAAATAACGTGGTGGCGGGAACGCCCTATTCGACGAACTGCCAAATAGTGCTCAAACCCAATGGCCAACCCGCCGACGGCGCCGGCAATACGCCCAATTCGCCTCTTTTCGGCGGCGGAATCCTCGGGCAGGGTTTCGGTATCGGCTTCGACCCATCCGGCAACCTTTGGTCGGGTAACTTCGGCTGGGGCGGTGTCAATCCGACCGATGTCAACGGCAACCCCGGCGGCAGCGTCTCGAAATTTACCGGCGCCGGCGAGGCGCTCTCGCCGCCGTACGGCATCACCAGCAGCCTCTACCAGGTGCAGGGCACGGTATCGGACAAGAACGGCAACATCTGGTTGGCGAGTAACGGAAACAGTAGGTTGCAGGTGTTTCCCAAGGGCAACCCCTATTCAAATTTTCCCTATTACCAGGATGCGAATAAGCACCCGTTCGACATCCGCCTCGACAACGATGGTTCAGGATGGGTTTCGTACACGAATACTTCGACGGCTTCCAAATTGCGACTGACGAAGAGCGGACTGGTTCATCTATTCACGGTGCCGGTCGGCACAGCCGCCAATCCCAAAGGCCTCGCCGTGGATTCGAAAGGCAACGCCTGGATCACGGCCGGCGGGGAGGACGCCATTTATACCTTCGACAAGAACGGAAATCCGCTGGGCAAGTTTACCGGTGGAGGGATCATCGGGCCCTGGGGCGTCACGGTGGATTCAGACAACATGGTCTGGGTCGCGAATTTTGCCGGAATTAAGCAGTTAGGCGTGAAATACGGTATCTCAAAGCTCTGCGGCGCCACTGCCAGCAATTGTCCCGCCGGCTTCAATCTCGGCGATCCCATCACTGCCGACACAGGCTACACCTTGCCGTCCGCCGGCGAGCAGGTCCTCCTGCACAACGGCAAGCCGCTTTATTATCCCTTGCCAATCAAATCGTACAAGCCGCTGATGCGGCTGACCGCGGTCGAAATCGACGCCGCCGGAAACATCTGGGCCATGAATAACTGGAAGCCCGATGGGCCGCAGGATGTGAAGTTCAATCCCGGCGGCGATGCGGTCGTTATCTTCGTGGGGCTGGCGGCCCCGGTCATGCCGGTGCTGTATTCTGCACCGGCGAAGTCGCCATTCAGCACGCCTTGACGGAGCTCTGCCGGCGCCGGGCTTGAGGCGCGGCAAACGTTAACGCCGGTCCGGCTCTGCCGTTAACGGCCTTGGTGCAAGGCTTTGCGCACGGCCGCCAACACGGTCTCGACCGCGACGTCGCCGGTGCGGCGATGGGCGACGGCGTCATTGCCGTCGAGCCTGGCGCGCTCGCGCGCGGCCTCGTCGCCGGGCGGCTCGATGATGCCGGCAAGCGGGTTGAGCGGCTTCTGGTGCCACGGACTGGTCGGCCCGAAAATCGCGACCGTCGGCGTGCCGATGGCGGCCGCGACATGCATCAATCCTGAATCGTTGGTGACGGACGCGTCGGCGGCGGCGAGCGCCAGGATGGCGTCGCGCAGGTCGTTGCCGGTGAGGTCGCGCACGCGCGCGCCGCCGGCTTGCGCGATTTGCGCGGCGAGCTTCGTCTCGCTCGGGCCGCCCAGCACCCAGACCGAGGCGCCATCTTGCGCCAGTGCGTGCGCCAATTCGCCATAGTGTCCGGCCGGCCAGGCCTTGCCCGCGCCGACCGCGCCGGGCGACAGCGTCACGATTGGGCGGCCGTCGGCGGCAAGGCCGCGCTGCTGGCGCCAGCGCTCGACGTCTTGCGCCGGCACTTGCAGTTCGGGCAGCGGCCATTCGGCCGGCAAGGTCGCGTGCTTTGGCAAAGCGAGCGCCCCCATGCGGTCGATCATGCGCGGCAGCTTGCGTTCGCCCCAGCGCACATCGTTGATCAGACCGAAGCGCGCTTCGCCGGCAAAGCCGGTGCGCAGCGGAATGCCGGCGAGGAACGGCGCCAGCGCGGCTTTCCATTTACGCGGCATCATCAGCGCCTGCGCGTAATTCCCCGCGCGCAGCATGCCGGCCAATTGCCGTTGCAGGGCAATGCCCAGCCGCCGGCGGGGCAGGTCGATTGTGACCGCCTGCCGGATGCCCGGCATGTAATCGGCCAGCGGCGCGCAAAGGGTGCTGCTCACGATATCGACCGGCCGGTCGGCCGCCTGCGCGCGCAACAACTTCACGACCGAATGGCAGCGGACGAAATCGCCGATCCAGACATAGGGGACGATCAGGACGGGCTGCGGCGTGTGGACTGAATCCTGGTTCATTATTATGCGGCCGCCCGTCCTTCCGGCATCCGTATTGGCCTTGCGAGGACTGGCGTTATCCTGCGGCGGCCGGAGCCTGTCCAGCGGCTATTTTTACCGTTTCCTGAGCCATTTACGTGGCCCTGCGGCCCATCATTGCGCCCCCGCGTGGACTGGGGCAAAGCTTGGCCCGGATCGGTATCGGAAGGCTTGGCCCGGTGCTGGGATCAGGATGAACACATCGATGTTTTTGGTCACCGGCGGCGCCGGCTTCATTGGATCGAACGTGGTCGCCAGCCTCAATGAGGCGGGCGCCACCGACATTGTGGTCAACGACCTGATCGGGCACGACGACGCCAAATGGCGCAATCTGGCCAAACGCCAAGTGGCCGACCTGGTGCCGCCAGCCGAACTGATGAACTGGCTCGACGGCCGCAAGCTCGACGCGGTCATCCATATGGGCGCGATTTCGGACACGACGGCCACCGACGGCGACCTGGTGATGGAAAACAATTTTCGCCTGTCGCTGCGGCTGCTCGACTGGTGCACGGCCACCCGCACGCCGTTCATCTATGCCTCCTCGGCGGCAACCTATGGCGATGGCGGCCAAGGCTTCGATGACGACTGGTCGCTGGAAGCCCTGCGCAAGTTGCAGCCGATGAATCTGTACGGCTGGAGCAAGCACCTGTTCGATCTTGCGGTTGTCGATCGCTACGTCAAAGGTGAAAAGCTGCCGCCGCGCTGGGTGGGTCTGAAGTTTTTCAACGTCTACGGGCCCAACGAGTATCACAAGGGCCACATGGCCAGCGTGCTGGCCAAGGTGTTCGACTCCGCCAAGGCCGGAGAGCCGGTGCGGTTGTTCAAGTCGCACCGCGCCGGTGTCGCCGATGGCGACCAGCGCCGCGATTTCATCTATGTCGATGACGCGGTCGCCGTGCTGCGCTGGCTGCTGGATGCGACGTCGGTTAACGGCATTTTCAATGTCGGCACCGGCCAAGCCGAAAGCTTCCGCGACATGATCGGGGCCATGTTCAAGGCGCTCGGCCGGCCGGCCAATATCGATTATATCGAAATGCCCGATGCGATCCGCAATCAGTATCAGTATTTCACGCAAGGCAGCGTCGAGAACCTGCGCCGCGCGGGCTATAATGCCGGCTTCACGCCGCTTGAAACCGCCGTCGGCCACTACGTCACCGGCTATCTCGACCGTGCAGACCGGTATCGGTAATCATGTTCGATTTCGACAAACAACTTGCGGCACTTTCCAAGCAGACCGTGCTCTGCGTCGGCGACCTGATGCTGGACGAATTCGTCTATGGTGAAGTCTCGCGCGTCTCGCCGGAGGCGCCCGCGCTTGTGATCGCGGCGAAACGCAGCGAGATGATGATCGGCGGTGCCGGCAATGTCGCGCGCAATATCGCATCGCTGGGTGCGCGCTGCATTTTCATCGGCGTGGTCGGCGATGACGATGCCGGGCGTTCCCTCAAGAAGGCACTCGCTCGGGAACGTCGTATCGATCCCCGGCTGGTCATCGATAAGACGCGTCAAACAACGCGCAAGGTTCGTTTTGTATCCGAGCACTATTCGACGCATCTGTTGCGTGCCGACTGGGAAGCGGCGTCGCAGGTCCATGGCAAGACCGAATCCGCCCTTATTGGCCTCGTCGGCAAGGCGATAAAAAAAGTCGACGCGGTCGTATTGTCGGATTACGCCAAAGGCACACTGACTAAACGCGTCATCCGCGCCGTGATTAAGCTTGCGAAAAAGGCAGGCAAGCCGGTAATCGTCGATCCGAAGGGACGCGATTACAGCTGCTATCGGGGCGCGACGCTGATCACGCCGAACCGGCAGGAACTGGCTGAGGCCACCTATAGCGCGGCCGGAACCGACAAAGAGATTGCCGCGGCTGCCGGTGGGCTTCTGCGCGCAATCGGGGCCAAGGCCGTTCTTGTCACCCGCAGTGAAGCGGGGATGACGCTGGTGAGCAAAGGGCCGCCGGCGCACGTGCCGGCCTATCCGGTGCGCGTGCGCGATGTCTCCGGTGCCGGCGATACAGTCGTCGCGGTACTGGCGGCCATGCTCGCCATGAAAGCCGATTTTGAATCGGCCATGCGCGCCGCCAACGCCGCCGCGGCAGTGGTGGTCGGCAAACGCGGTACCGCGACATTGTCGATCGCCGAACTGCGCTCGCGCATCTTGCCGGCGGCCTCGCTCGCTCCGGAAGAAAAGATCGTGTTCGATTGGGGGCTGCTCGACGAACAAATGGCCGAATGGCGGCGGTTGGGTTTGCGGATCGGTTTCACCAATGGCTGTTTCGATCTGCTGCATCCTGGCCACGTCAAATTGCTGGCCGGCGCGCGCGCGGCCTGCGACCGCCTTGTGGTCGGCTTGAACGGCGATGCCTCGGTCACACGGCTTAAGGGAGCAAGCCGCCCGGTGCTGCCCGTCCAAGCGCGCGCCGAAGTGCTGGCCGCGCTCGAAGCGGTCGACCTGGTCGTCGTGTTCGATGAGGACACGCCGGAAAAACTGATCGCGCGCGTAAAGCCGACCGTGCTGGTCAAGGGCAGCGATTATAAGCGGGCGGACGTCGTTGGCCGCGCTATCGTCGAGGCGCTCGGCGGCGAAGTGATACTGATCGAAATCGTGCCCGGCCACTCCACCAGTGCCATATTGGAGCGCACCCGCGCTCCGAAGGCACGCTGACGCCAACGAAAGGTTCGCTCTTGCCGCGTGTTCCGCCCGATCACGAGATGCGGCTGGTCGCCGCGTTCTTCGGTGACATCAAGGGGTATTTTGTCGAGGTCGGCGCCAGCGATCCGCGCGAACGCTCGCAAACCTGGCATCTGGAGCGGGCCGGCTGGACCGGCTTGCTGATCGAGCCGCAGCCCGATCTTGCCGGCAAACTGCGCGCCGAGCGGTCGGCTCAGGTTTTCGCCGTCGCTTGTTCGTCGCCCGATTATGCCGGCCGTACGCTGCCGCTGCATGTGGCCGGCCCGCTGTCTGCGCTCAACCGCGAACGCATGGCGCCGGGTGCCACACCCGCGGCCGTCATCGCGGTGCCGATCAGGACACTCGACAACGTCCTTGAGGAAGCCGGCGCGCCGGCGCGGTTCGACTTCCTGTCGATCGATGTGGAAGGCCACGAAATCGAAGTGCTGCGCGGCTTCGATATCGCACGCTGGCGACCGCGGCTGATTCTGCTCGAAGATCATGTCGCGGATTTGTCCAAGCACCGGTTCTTGACCGCCGCCGGCTACCGCATTATCCGCCGCTACGAGAACAACGGCTGGTATGTGCCGCGCGACGCGGTGGAACGGTGCCAATGGGGCGACCGTTGGGAAATTCTACGCAAGTACTATCTGGCCCTACCGGTCCGTAAGCTGCGTAATACGTCGCGCCGGCTTCGCGGTACGATCGAGGTCGCCGCGTGACGCAGGATGCGCTAGCATTGGATTAGAGTTGCGGTGAACCCACGATCCGGAAATGCCATGCCGCGCCTGACTGTCATCGTCATTACCAAAAACGAGGCCGCCAATATCGGCGCTTGCCTCGACAGCGTCGCGTTCGCGGACGAGCGAATCGTTGTTGACGATAACAGCGACGACGCCACTGTGCAGATCGCCGCTGAAAAGGGCGCGCGCGTCGTGTCGCACCCATTTGATGGATTTGGCCCGCAGAAGAATTTTGCGCTCTCGCACGCGCAGGGAGACTGGGTGCTCGCGGTCGATGCCGACGAACGGGTGACTCCGGAACTGGCGAGGGCGATCCGGCAGGCGATCGTCGAGGAGGGCGCCGACGGCTATGAAATTCCGCGGCTGTCCAGCTTCTGCGGACGGCAAATGCGGCATTCGGGCTGGTTTCCGGATCATGTGCTGCGCTTGTTTCGCCGCGAACGTGCGCGCTTCACCAACGATATCGTCCATGAGCGCGTTGTATGCGAGGGACGGGTCGCCCGGCTCAGCCAAGCGCTGCTGCATGTACCGGTCGTCCGTCTTGAAGACGCGCTGTCCCGCATGGATCGTTATTCGACCGCCGGCGCCAAGATGCTTGACGCCAAGGGAAAACGCGTGACGTTCATGAGCGGGATTGGCCACGGGCTTTGGACTTTCCTGCGGACCTATATTTTGCGCGCGGGTTTTCTGGACGGGCGCGAAGGCTTTTTGCTGGCTGTCGCAAATGCCGAAGGCACCTATTACCGGTATATGAAGGCTTGGCTTGCAGGACGACGCCGTGATTGACGAGAGCTTTCGAGGACGCCAGTGGCCGAGCTAATTTCCATTATCGTGACGACCTATAACCGCGAGGATGCGCTCGACGCGGTGTTGCGCTCGCTTGCACGTCAGACCGACCGGGACTTCGAGATCGTGGTGGCCGACGACGGCTCGCCGCCGGCGACGGCTAAGTTGGTCGAGGCCTGGAACGCGAAACTTGGGCACCGGCTCGCGCATGTCTGGCACGAAGACGATGGCTTTCGCGCGGCCGAAATTCGCAATCGTGCGATCCTGGCGGCGCGCGGCAGCTACTGCGTTTTTCTCGATGGCGACTGCATCGTACGGCCGGATTTCGTCGCCATCCACCGCCGCCTTGCCGAGCCGGGTTCGTTTGTGACCGGCAATCGCATCTTGCTGTCGCACGCACTGACCGCGAAAGTGTTGCAGCAAGAGTTGTCGCCGGAGACCTGGAGTCTCGGCGATTGGCTCGCCGCGCGCTGTCGCGGCGGCGTCAATCGCCTCTCGGCGCTTCTGCGCCTTCCGCTTGGGCCCTTGCGCCGGCTGCGGCAGCGCGCATGGCGCGGTGCGCGCTCATGCAATCTGGCGATTTGGCGCCGCGATCTCGACCGCGTCGATGGGTTCGACGCGGACTTTAGCGGCTGGGGCAAGGAGGATTCCGATATCATCGTGCGCCTGCTGCATGCCGGGCTACGCCGCAAGGACGGCATATTTGCCACCGGCGTCATCCATCTCTGGCATGCCGAGGCCGATCGTTCGTGGCTGCCCGAGAATGAGCGCAAGCTCACGCGCCTTATCGCCAGCGATCGCGTCGTCGCGCAACGCGGTCTGTCGTCGCTTGCACCGGCCAGCACGCCAAACAAGGTCGCAGGTTGAGCGATGCCGAGCGTATCGCCCGTAAATCATTTCGACCGGACGCGACTGGCGCGTATCGCGGATTGGCTGGCCGTGGCCGTAGCGGTGTCGCTGCCATGGTCGACCTCAGCCACCAGCATATTGGTCGTTGTTTGGCTGATTGTGCTGCTCCCCACGCTCCGCATGGCCGAACTTCGCCGCGAACTTACGACCGCGGTCGGCGGCCTGCCGGTACTGCTGCTACTGCTCGCTGTGATCGGAATGTTGTGGGCCGACGTGACTTGGGTCGAGCGCTGGAAGAGCCTCAATTCATTCGTCAAGCTGCTGGTCATTCCGCTGCTGTTCATCCAATTCCGCCGGTCGGACCACGGCGTGTGGGTCTTTGGCGGCTATCTTGCTGCTTGTACGGCGCTGTTGGTGGTCTCCGCGGTCCTGAGTATTACAGCCGGTCCATGGTGGCCGAACACTATTTATGGTGTGCCAGTTAAGAACGAGGCCACCCAAAGCGGCGAATTCGTCATCTGTATATTTGGCTTGCTGTTTTTGGCCGTTGAATTGTTTGAACGTCGTCGGCAGCCGTGGCTCATTGGCTTGCTGGCGGTTGTCGTGGTCGGCATGGCGGCCGATATATTTTATGTGGCAACAGGGCGCACGGCGCTGGTTATCGGTTCTGTGTTGCTTGTGCTATTCGCCGCCAAGAAACTTCGCGCCAGAGGAATCGTTTTTTTGTCTGTAGGCGCAATTCTGATTGGCGCCATTGGCTGGGTTTCTTCACCATATCTACGCAACCGTACGGTCGACGTTTGGCGGGATATTCAGAGCTACGAAGCCACGGGTGCGACAAACTCGTCCAGTGAGCGCATCGAATTCTGGAAGAAATCGGTGGCATTTATTCGTGAGGCGCCGGTCATCGGACACGGTACCGGCTCGATACACGCGCTGTTTATAAGATCCTCAATCGGACAGACCGGCGTCGCCGCGTCGGCCACGACCAATCCGCACAATCAAACTTTCGCGGTGGCGATCCAACTCGGGCTCGTCGGCGTCGGCGTGCTATGGGCTATGTGGATCGGCCATTTGCTGCTCTTCCGCGGCGGTGGCCTGGCGGAATGGATCGGGCTTGTCGTTGTTGTGCAGAACATCGTCGGCTCACTATTCAATTCACATCTTTTCGATTTTACGCAGGGTTGGGTCTACGTCTTCGGCGTCGGTGTGGCTGGGGGTATGGCGCTGAATGATCGAGCGGCGAATAAGGCGGCCGGCGCCTCGACATGACTGCCAAGAGCCGCATCGAGATTCCCGCCTGTCCGCGCATTCTGGTCGTCGCGCTGCGTAGGCTGGGTGACGTGCTGCTCACCACGCCGTTGATCCGAAGCCTGCGGCGAGCTTGGCCGGATGCGACCATCGACGCGCTGGTCTTTGCCGACACCGCCGGCATTCTTGACGGCAATCCCGATCTCAATGGCGTCGTTGCCATGCCGACGCGGCCGCCGGTGGGGCAGGGCCTGGCGCTCGCCGCGCGGCTTTGGCGGAAATATGATCTTGCGATCTCAACTCAAAGCGGCGATCGGCCGACTTTCTTCGCTTTAATCGCCGGCCGCTTGCGGGTCGGTCCGTACGAGCCGAATTTCAGTGGCCGTCTGAAGCGTCTCGCCTTTCATCGCAGTGCGCCCTACGTGGCGGGCGTGCATCGCGTGGAAGAGATGTTGCAGCTCGCCGAACTGCTCGGCATCGCGCGGGTGCCGGACCTGATCGCTCCGCGTAACGCCGAGGCGAGCGGTATGCCCGCTGGCCCTTATGCAGTCATCCACGCCGCGCCGATGTTCCGCTACAAGCAATGGACCAAGGACGGTTGGCGCGCGGTGGCGGTTGCGCTGTCTGCACGCGGTCTGTCGGTGATTGCCACCGGCAGCCCGGCCGAGACCGAGCGCCGTTATCTTGACGAAGTGTGGGCCGGTTTACCGGTCACGCGGCTCGACGGCCGACTTGACTGGCCGCAGCTCGCCGGGCTGTTGTCGAAAGCGCGCGTCTATGTCGGGCCCGATACCTCGGTGACCCATTTGGCCGCCGCCAGCGGCTGTCCGACGGTGGCGCTTTACGGGCCGACCGATCCGCTTCTATGGGGGCCCTGGCCGGAAGGCGGAGCGATGTGGGAAGCGGCTGGCAGCGTGCAACAGCGCGGCAATGTCTGGCTGCTGCAGAACCCGCTGCCTTGTATGCCGTGTCAGTTGGAAGGCTGTGAACGGCGGCTCGGGAGCTATAGCGCGTGTCTGGATGAACTATTGCCGGGGCAAGTTATCGCGGCGGTTGACCAGGCGCTTCGTAAATAGGCGCGATTTTCGTCTCGCTCTAAATTTGATTGAGGGGCTTGGTATCGATCTACCGGGCAGTGGCCCTGCTGACAATTTGTGGTCGCAACGCAATTAAAGGCATTGAAAAACAAAAGGAACTTTGGGTTCGTTTGGCCAAAATCGATATGGGCAAGGCGACATAGGAATAAATACCCAATTATGGACTTGACTCCACAAGTTACAAGTGCTAGATATATGGCCAGAAAACAAGGATTTTGGTCATGTCTAACGCCTTCGCCGCCCCCCACTTTCAGACCCCGGAATTAGCCCGGGAATGGCTGGAAAAGACCCGCTGGCCGGAAGGCCCAGTTTGCTCGCACTGTGGGACCATCGGCCACGCCTATAAGACCAAGAAGCCCGGCTGGTATCGCTGCGCCGAAAAGGAATGCCGCAAGGATTTCACGGTCACGACCGGCACGGTAATGGAGCGCAGCCATATTGCCCTAAACAAGTGGCTGATGGGCTTTTATCTGATGTCGGCCAGCAAGAAGGGCATTTCGGCCCATCAGCTCCACCGCGCCCTTGGCGTCGATTATAAGTCGGCCTGGTTCATGTGCCATCGCATTCGCGAAGCCATGAACGGTGAAACGTTCGGCGGCGGCAACGGCCCACTGGGCGGCGCCGGCAAGATCGTCGAAGCCGATGAAACCTATTTCGGCAAGCCGGAAGTCCCGCACGTTTCCAAGCAGCGCCGTGGCCGCCCCTACATCAAGGGCAAAAAGCTCCGTAATTCCCGCGCCATCGTGGCGCTGGTAGAGCGAGGCGGCAATCTGCGGTCATTCCATGTGGCGGTTGCTGATAAGGAAACCGTCGCTCGCATCGTGACCGAAAACGTCAAAGCGGAAACCCGGCTGCACACGGACGAAAGCCGCCTCTATGCTGGTGCCGATCAGCACTTTGCATCGCACCAGACCGTCAAGCACTCGATCAAGGAATACGTTCGCGGCGACATTCACACAAACACGATTGAGGGCGCGTTCTCGATTTTCAAACGCGGCATGAAGGGCGTCTATCAGCACTGCAAGGAAAAGCACCTGCACCGCTACCTCGCTGAATTTGATTTCCGCTACAATCACCGCGTCGGCCTTGGATGCAGCGACATCGACCGCACCATCGCCGCCGTGAAGGGCGCGGAAGGCAAGCGCCTAATGTATCGTCAACCTGACTAAGCAGGTTTTCAAATATCGGGCTGGACGATTTCGGCGCTGGCGGAAGCATAAAGGCCGAAAGCCTAATTTCGGCGGCATCCAGCTTTGGCTTCCATTCGGTGACGGGGATGAGCGGTGACGCTGCCCCAGTCACCGCTATTCTCTGGTCCTAAGTAGCCATGCAGGAAAACTGCGGTATTAGGTAGCGGACGGACAACTATCCCGTGTAGTATGACATGAATAATACGGGAGGGTAATTATGGCGGGTAACAACGATCAGCCCGGGGCCGAGCCTGGTCCTGTGGAAAAAACCAATCGCGAAAAGCGAAAGGACATCATTGCCAAAATCGAGGAGATTCGCGGGGGCCGTCTGCTAATTACATACATAACGTCCACGCGGCCCGGTCTAGAAATACAGCTTGGTGATGACTCCCTACCTTTTATTCATCGGGCACTTGAAGCTGATAAGCAAAAAGCCAAGAAAGGCGTTGATCTATTCATCCACAGCAATGGCGGCTCTGGTACTACGCCTTGGCGTCTCGTCAATCTAATTCGAGAGTACACGAAAGACTTCCATGTATTAGTGCCTCACCACGCTTTCAGTGCAGCGACGTTAATATCTCTCGGCGCTGACAAAATCGTCATGCATAAAATGGGGTGTTTGGGTCCAATCGATCCAAGCGTCACGAATGCGTTCAATCCGCCGCACCCGCATAATCCCGGACAACTCATCCCCATCAGCGTCGAGGACGTAACGGCGTATTTCACGTTGATAAAAGAAGACATAGGTATTCAGCACGAAGACGAATTAATCAAAGCAGTAATTGCCCTAACTGAAAAAATTCATCCGCTTGCATTGGGAAATGTCCAGCGATCACACCATCAATCCAGAATGATTGCGCGAAAGCTACTCGAAAAACACATGGAAAAGAAACAAGCACACGAAATCGACAAATTAGTAGAAAATCTAAAGTCCAATCTCTATTTTCACGCATAGTACTCGACGCGGTTGGATAAGGCGTTGAGTTGATTCATAAAAGCGATTCTTTGCCTGGCAGCGAAGGATCACCCTCATGCAATCGATATTCTCGAACGCCTTATCCAGGTTGGTAGCAAAACACATCGGCCTGT
>JBBRAL010000021.1:0-65778 GCA_038206805.1 Hyphomicrobiales bacterium
GGGGGGGGGGGGGGGGGGGGGGGGGGGCCGCGGCTGCCGTTTTCAACGACGACCCCCCTCCCTGACCCTCCCCCACAAGGGGGGAGGGAACAGAAAGAGGCAAGCCCTCGATCGGCTTATCCATCGCAATGAACCACTGCGGCGTGTTGCGGAAGATGATTGGCTTCTTCGAGCGCCAGGAATGCGGATATTGGTGCTTGAGACGGCCGGTCGCGATCAGCATGCCGGCTTGTTTGAGCGCCTCGATGACGGCCTTATTGGCGTCGCCCTTTTCGCCCTTGTCGTTGATGACGCGTTTGCCGACAAAGCCGGGCGCGGCCTCGGTGAAGGCGCCGTTTTCATCGACGGTGTAGGGGATGGCGGGATTGATGCCGCGCGCTGAAAGCTTCGCAGCATTTGCCATCCAGATTTCGAAGTCGTCGCGGCCGTGGCCAGGCGCAGTGTGCACAAAGCCGGTGCCGTCAGTATCGGTGACGTGGTCGCCTGGGAGAAGCGGCACATCGAAGTCATAGCCCTTGCCGCGCAAGGGATGCGCGCAAACCTTGCCGATAAAATCACCTGCTTTGAGGTCAACAATTCGTTCAAAGCTTTCAACTTTGGCGGCCTTGAACACTTCTGGTGCTAGTTTGTCGGCCAATACAAACGTTTCACCAACTTTTGCCCAATTTTCGGCAGGTGCGGCCGTTACACGATACAGACCATAAGCGATGCGTGGTGAGTACGAGATCGCGCGATTGCCAGGAATCGTCCAAGGAGTCGTAGTCCAAATGACGATAGACGATTTCATTAGTTCCTCAAGGACGTCCACTGCGCTCATGGGATCTTTAGTGTCGCGCACAACTCCGCCTGAAAAGCCAGCAGCGTTCATAACCACCGGAAACTTCACCCACACCGTATCCGACGTGTAATCCTCGTACTCGACTTCCGCTTCCGCCAGCGCGGTCTTTTCAACGACGCTCCACATCACCGGCTTACTGCCGCGATACAAAGTGCCGTTGGCAGCGAACTTCATCAGCTCGCGTGCGATTTGTGCCTCGGCGAAAAAATCCATGGTCGTGTAGGGATGGCCCCAGTCGCCCTCGACGCCGAGCCGCTTGAACTCGGCCATCTGCACGCCGATCCACTTTTGCGCAAAAGCGCGGCATTCCTGGCGGAATTCCACCAGCGCGGCAGCGTCGGCGAAATCCGGCTTCGGCTTGTTCTTGGAGCGGTAATTGTCCTCCTCGATCTTCCATTCGATCGGCAGGCCGTGGCAGTCCCAACCCGGCACGTAATTGCTGTCGTAGCCGAGCATCTGCTGGCTGCGCGTCACGACGTCCTTGAGGATCTTGTTGAGCGCGTGGCCGATATGGATGTTGCCGTTGGCGTAAGGAGGGCCGTCATGCAGGATGAACTTCTCGCGGCCCTTGGCGGCCGCGCGCAATTGCCCGTACAGATCGCCCTTCTCCCAGCGCGCCAGGATTTCCGGCTCCTTTTGCGGCAAGCCGGCGCGCATCGGGAATTCTGTCTGCGGCAGGAACAGCGTCTCGGAATAATCGCGCTTTTCGGACTTGGGGTCTGACATGGCGGGCTATGTAGCAGGCTGATTCCGCGGCGGAAAGGCGCAAAACACCGTCATTCCGGGGCGCGAGTAAAGCGAGCGAACCCGGAATCCATACTCCGCAGCGCCGGGGTTATGGATTCCGGGCTCGCGGCCTTTCGGCCGCGCCCCGGAATGACGAAGAAACTAAACCGCCCCCAACTCCGGAAACGCATTTCCCGCCCGCTTGAGCGCGCCGCGCGCCTGCGCGGCGTCGGCCATCATCTGGCGCTGGAGGGTTTCGACCTTCTCGAACTTCTGCTCGTGGCGGATCCAGCCGATGAAGGCGACATCGATCGTCTGCCCGTACAGGTCGCCATCGAAGTCGAACAGGAACGCCTCCAACAGCGGCGCGCCATTGTCGAAGGTCGGCCGCCGGCCGAAATTGGCCACGCCGTCGTAGCGCTTGCCGCCGATACCGGCGCGCACCGCATAGATGCCGTGCTTGAGCGCGCAAGACGGATCGAGTTTGAGATTGGCGGTGGGAAAGCCGAGCGAGCGCCCGCGCTTCTCGCCGTGGATCACCTCGCCGGAGACGAACCAGGGCGCGCCCAGCAGTTCGGCCGCCTCCACCACCTTGCCCTGGCTGAGCGCCGCGCGCACCGCGCCCGAGGATACCGGCCGCCCCTCGTCTTCCAGCGGCGGAGCGATATCGACGGCAAAGCCGAGCCGCGCGCCCTGTTCGGCCAGATAGGCCGGCGAGCCGGCCCGGTTCTGCCCGAAATGGAAGTCGAAGCCGATCGCCGCTCCGCCGATGCCGAACTGGCCGACCAAAATGCGTTCGATGAAATCGGCTGCCGAGGTGGCGGCAAGCCTGGCGTCGAAGGCCATGACCACCGCGCCGTCCAGCCCGGTCGCCGCCAACAGCCGCAATTTGTCGCGCTCGCTCGATAGCTGGAACATCGGGTCCTGCGGCCGCAAGAAAAGCCGCGGATGCGGCGCAAAGGTCAAGGCCGCAGCTTTACGCCCGAGCTTAGCGGCGCGCGCGAGCGCGGCCCCGATCACGGCGCGATGGCCGCGATGCACCCCGTCGAAATTGCCGATTGCCAGCACCGCGCCCTGCAGCGGTCCGATATCGACACCTTGCGCGCCGTCGCGCGCGACATGGAAGGTTTTCACGGTCTGGCCGGGATCGTTCATCGGGCGGCGGGGAGGCGGCAGGCGTTGGCGGTCAAGGGCGTGCTCATTTTGGCGTCCGGCAAATCTTTTTGGCGTCCGGTAAGTCTTTTTAGGCATCCGGCACCTGTTTTGGGCGCCGGCAAGTGTTTGGGCGCCGGTACGGTTACCGCGCCGTTAATAAAGTTTCAAATTAACGGGTTATTCAAGTGCCAAGGCTAGGTTCCGTCATTCCCAGGGGGCGCCCTTTGCGGGCGAAGTGAGTCATGGCTGTCGATCTGACGATGCCGGTTCTGATCGTGGACGACTACCACACCATGATCCGCATCATCCGCAATCTGCTCCGGCAGCTCGGTTTCGAGCATGTCGATGACGCCAATGACGGCTCGCAGGCGCTCGCCAAGATGCAGCAGCGCAAATACGGCCTGGTGATCTCCGACTGGAATATGGAGGGAATGACCGGCTACGACCTGTTGCAGCAGGTGCGCTCCGATCCCGAACTGTCCGCCACCCCGTTCATCATGGTGACGGCGGAATCCAAGACCGAGAACGTGATCGCCGCCAAGAAGGCGGGCGTGTCGAATTACATCGTCAAGCCGTTCAACGCGCAGACCCTCAAGACCAAGATCGAATCGGTGTTTCCGGACGTCGTGTAGGCGCCGGTCTTTAGGCGAAACAGACTTTCAATTGAAATAGCCGATGCGCGATGTGCGCGCTTTCCCTCTCCCTTGGGGGGAGAAGGGAAGAAGAAGTTCACCACACCAATTGCCGCATCATCGCCTTCGGCATTTCGCCGGCGGCCGTGAACACGCTGCTGAGCGCATTGCTGTCGGGCCGCTCGCGGCCGCCCAGTTCCTCGGCATGGATGCCCGAAGTGACGAACAGGAAATCGACGCCGATGGCGCGGGCGCCGGCCAGATCGGTGCGCACCGAATCGCCGATCGCCAACACGCGCTTGAGCAGCACATTGCGGCCGCTTGCTGCTTCCGCCTTGGCCAGGGCCATCTCATAGATCGGCCGGTAAGGCTTGCCGGCATAGAGCACTTCGCCGCCCATGGTGGCGTAAAGATCGGCGATCGCGCCGGCGCAATAGACCAGGCGGGGCCCGCGCTCCACCACCACGTCGGGATTGCCGCAGACCATGAACAGTTTGCGCGCCAGCATCGTCTCGAGACGTGATCGATACGCCTCCGGCGTCTCGACCTCATCGTTGTCCAGACCGGAGCAGATCACGTAGTCGGCGCTCTCCAGCGGCGCAAACTGCACGTCAAGCCCGGTGAAGATCGAGCGGTCGCGCTCGGGGCCCATATGGAACAGGCTCTGCCCGGCGCGCTGCCCGATCACGGCACGGGTGACATCGCCGGAGGAGACGATGGCATCATAGGTCTCGCGCGGGACATGAAAGCGCTCGATCTGGCGCGCCACCGCCTCGTTCGGCCGCGGCGCGTTCGTGATGAACACGACCGTGGCGCCGCGCGCGCGCGCCCGCATCAGCGCGTCGCAAGCGTGCGGAAAGGCGGCAAGCCCGTTATGCACCACGCCCCAGACGTCGCACAGCAGCACATCGTAATCGCCGGCCAGCGCGGAAAAATGCGGCAGCAAGGGCGGCAAGGCGGGGGTCATGAATTTCTCGGTCATTCCGGGACGGCAGCCGAATTACAAATCACGCCGTAGGCGCCGCGGTGGCGGCCAGTTCGCCGGCGCTTTCGCCCAAAAGCGGCTTTTCGGTCTCGCCGGCGGAACCCTGCAGGGCCTCGGCCCGCACCGGCCGTGGCGCCGAGAACAGGAAGCCCTGTCCGAAGCGCACATCGTAGTCGAGCAGATCGACCACCGTATTCTCGCTTTCGATCCGCTCGGCGATCAGGTCGATGCCGGAACGCGCCAGCAGGTCGGCGAGGTCTTCCGGATGGATGTCGCTCTGCGCGTTCGATGCGCGGTTGAGCAGAAGCTTGGCCGGCACCTTCAGGAAGCGGAACGAACGGTCGGCCAAATCCTTCGGCTCCATGCGCAGATCGGAGACCTGATCCATGGAAAAGCGGAAGCCGCGTTCGGACAGCGCCGCCAGGCTCTCGTGCTCGATCGGCCCGAACGAGCGATAGGCTTGTTGCGTGAATTCGAACATCATCGCATTGCTGAGCGCGCGATTGGCATCCATGAAATCGAGGAATTGATGGAAAGATCTCGCGTCGGTCAGCGTCGACGCGCTGATATTGCAGAACAGGCCGACATCGCGGCTTTTCAATTGCAGGCGGCGCGTCACCTGCACGCAACGGAACACCAGCAGATTGTCGATCTTCGGCATCAGACCGACGGCTTCGGCGTATTCGATGAAGTCGCTGGCCGGGATGATATCGCCCTCCTCGGTGCGCAGGCGCGACAGCGCCTCGTAGTAGCGCACCTTGCGCTGCGGCAACGTGACGATCGGCTGCAGATAGAGATCGATGCGATTGGCGTCGGCCGCCTTGCCGATCAGCTCGCCGATGCCTTCGCGGCTAAGTCCGCGGAAGCGGCGCGCGCCGGTCACCGCATCGCTCTCGCTCAGCAACAGCGGACTATCGGCCGCAGACGCGGCGGCGCCCGTTTGCCCTGCCGACCGCCCCGGCATCGCGCCCAGCGCGTAACTTTGATCCTGCAATGCGGTCTCGTGCACCGCCACCGTTTCGGCGATCTGGCGCACCAAATTGCCCAACTCGCCGATCTCGTCGGCGAGCGGATCGACCGCCCCACGCGCGCGGCTCATGCTGGAGTCGACCCGTATTTCCATCGCGTTGAGCCGGCGGGCGATCTCCGCCACCTGGCGGGCGAGGTCACCGGTGCCGCGTGACAGATCGGCGATCTGGTCGCCGAGTTCGCCACGGTCGCGCAGGCGGGCATTGACGGTGTTGTAGAGCGCCATGGCGGTGAAGATTGCCAGCGCCACGACGGCGGCGGTGCGGCCGTCCAGCTTGAAGCCAAGAAAGAGCACGGCGCCGATCGAGCCGGCGATGAGCACCATGCAGACCGCGATGAATATGGCACCGATACGAAGCATACGGTTAATCCTGGGCGTCCCCGAACCGGCATGCGGTGTACGGGGCAAGTGATTCGCGTGGTCTAGCCCCAATGTTCATGAGGCGGCGGGTCCGCGCAACCTCGAACTCCGGCTATGGTAACGGCCATTGGCACCTCATTTGAGGCACTTTTTCGAGGCCCGTTGGCCGCTTTGGCAGGCCAGAAAAAGCGATGGCTGCCAGCGGTTTGCCTGTGCCGGGCCGGATCGGGTGCCGCGCCGGCCTAAACCTTTGCCAGCTTGCCTGCTTGGCTAGCGCGCGCCGGCAGTCGCCTTGTCGCCGACAATGGCGCCATCCATCAGCTCGATGCGGCGATGCATGCGCGAGGCGAGCCCGAGATCGTGGGTGACCGCCACCACGGTCTTGCCGTGCCTGTCGACCAGATCGCGCAGCACCTCGAACACCTGTTCGCTTGCCTTAGAATCGAGCGAGCCGGTCGGCTCGTCGGCAAGAATGATCGGCGGCTCGTTGGCCATCGCGCGCGCCACCGCGACGCGCTGGCGCTGGCCGCCGGAAAGCTGATCCGGCCGCTTGGTCATGTGGTCGCCCAGGCCGAGCGCGCCGAGCAGATCGCGGGCGCGGGCGCGCATGGCATCGGCCGACAGGCGCCCAAGCGCGCGCATCGGCAGCATGACATTGTCGAGCACGCTGAATTCGGGCAGCAGAAAATGGAACTGGAACACGAAGCCGAGCAGCGTGAGCCGCGTGAAGGCGCGTTCCTCTTCGGTCATATGCGCGGTGGCGTGGCCGCGGATCAGCACCTCGCCGGTGGTCGGCAGATCGAGCAGACCGAGCAGATACAGCAGCGACGATTTGCCCGAGCCGGACGGGCCGGTAATGGCGACGAATTCGTTGTCGCGGATGGCCAGATTGACGCCTTGCACCAGGGTGGTCGGCACTATGCCGGGCAAAATGCGGGTGACGTTGCGCGCCTCGATCAGCGGCATCGCGGCTTGTGCGGTTTTCGCGCTTTGCGTCGCCGTCGCGCTCATGTAGCGCCCCGGATGATCTCGACCGGGTGCAGGCGCGCGGCTTTGCGCGCCGGCTGGTAGCCGGCAATGACCGACGACACCAGCGCCACCATGCCGGCCAGCAGATAGTGCGTGTAGGTATAGGCGAGCGGCAGGTAATTGGAATCGATGAACGGGTTGGTGATCTTGATCGAGCCGAGCCCGACGCAGAGCAGATAACCGAACACGAAGCCCGCCAGCGCCCCGACCAGCCCGATGATCAAAGCTTCCACCACGAAAATCATGCGCACGGTGGATTCGCGCAAACCAAGCGACTTCATGATGGCGATGTCGCGCGCCTTCTCGTGCGTGATGGTGGAGATGATATTGTAGGTGCCGAAGCTCGCCACCAGCAGAATGGCGCCGACCACCGCGAACATGATGATGTTGCGGATGATGAAGGTCGCGATCAGATCCTCGAAGGCCTCCTGCCACGACACCGACTTGTAGCCGGTATCGTTTTCCACGCGCGCGGCGATTTCGCGCGCCTGCAACGGATCGTTCAGCCGGATGCGCAATTCGTTGATCAAGCCGGTCTGCTGGGCGAGAATCTGCCCGGTCTTGGTCAGCACATAGGCGGTGCCTTCGTCGGTCTGGCGCACGCCGGTATGAAAGAAGCCGACCACCTGCGCGTTGATGCGCGCGCCCTGGCTGGTCTGCAGGGTGATATTGGCGCCGATGCGGGCGCCGATCTTTTGCGACAGCCGGTCGCCGATGATAATGGCGTTGGTGGCGCGGTAGAGCGCGGTGAGGGTGGCGCCGCGCATCTGCTTGGGCAGTTCGGACACTTTGCTCTCGCGCCGCGGGTCGATGCCGGTCACGCTGGTGGCTATGTCATGGTTGGCGTAGCGGATGATGGCCTGCACTTTGACCGAGGGCGCCACGCCGCCCGGCACCCAGGCTTCCAGCGCGGCCATGATGGCGAGTGGATTCTTGATCCCGGGCCGGCGCGCTTCCGGCGTCAGGCCATGAATTTCGACAGCGCCGAACATAACCTCCGCCGGCTGCGGGGGCGGCGTGCGCCGTTCGTCGCTGACAGTGACGTGCGGCAGCGTATTGATCAGCCGCTGGGTGAAATCGTCCTGCGAACCCTGCATCAGCGAGGCCATCATGATCGAAAAGCCGACGCCGGTGGCAACGCCGGCGACCGCAAAGCCGGTCTGCCGCACGCGCGCGCGCACGTGGGTCAAGGCGATTTCGAAGATGAGATTCATCTAGACCGGCTTCCGTTTGCGTCGATACAAGCTCCGCTCATTCCCGCGTAAGCGGGAATCCAGAGCCAGGATTGCAAAGCCAGCGGGTTCTGCCCTGGGTCCCCGCTTTCGCGGGGACGAGCGGAACGTTGCCTTGGCGTTCATGGCCGCGCATCGATCACGCGGACGCGGGCGCCGTCCTTGAGGTCGGTCGCCGCCGGCGAAGCCACCTTCTCGCCCTCGGCCAGGCCGGAGAGCACTTCAACCTCGCGGGTGCCGCGAATGCCGATCTTGACCTCGCGTTTGCGCGCCGAATTGCCGTCGAGCACGAAAACGGCGTTGCCTTGCAGCGCATCGGCCGGGATCAATAATGCGTTCGGCTTCTCGCGCGTGACGATATTGGCTTCCACGCTCATGCCCGGCATGAGCGGCGTATCGTCCGGCAGGGCCACCTTTATACGATAGGTCTTGGCCACTACGTCGCCCATCGGCGTGATTTCGCGCACCTTGCCTTCGAGCCTTCGATCGGGAAACGCATCGGTACGGAACAGCACGGTCTGCCCGAGCGCGACGCGCGGGATGTCTTCCTCGTTCACCTCCGCCACCACCTGCAGCGGCCTGGGTTCGCCGACGCGGAACAGGATTTGCCCGGCTTCGGCGATCTCGCCGATTTCGCCATCGCGGCGTAGCACCACGCCGTCCATCGGCGCCACGATGGTGTAATCGGCGATCTTCTCGGTTTGCACGGAGATCAGCCCCTGCACCGTCTGCAAGTCCATGGCGGCGCGTTCGTGCGCCTGCGTCGTCGCCGCGCCGCGCGTAATCAATTCGCTCACGCGCGACATCTCGCGCTTGAGGAATTCCTCGCGCGCCTTCAACTCCTTGAGCCCCGCCCGCACCTGGCCGTCGTCGAGCCGCGCCAGCACGTCGCCCTTGGCGACGGTTTTTCCCTCGCAGTGGCAGACTTCGACGATGCGGTCGCGCATGACGCTCGCCACCTTGGCCCAGCGCACCGGCTCAACGCCGCCGGTGGCATAGACGATCTCGACCGCGGTGCCGCGGGTGGCCGCGACGGCTGCGACCTGCGGCCCGCTCCCGAAGCGCCACCAGCCGGCCGCCGCCAGCACAACGACGATCGCGACGCCGATCAGCCATATTTTCCGTTTCATGGCGCCCAGCATAGCCGCGTTCGATGGCCGGATATTGACGTAGAGCAAGCGCTCTTTCACCTCTCCCCGCAATGCGGGGAGAGGTCGGCTTTCGAGCCATGAGTACGTTTACGCGCGTCTTCGACGCGCTATGGCGAGAAAGCCGGGTGAGGGGCCGTGCACAGCCCCTCACCCGGCTCGCGCCATCCGGCGCTCGCCACCCTCTCCCCGTGAAGAACGGGGAGAGGGAAAAGCACGCTACGCCACCTGCTTGATGATCTTTGCAAGTTTGTCGAACATCTCGCCGATCTGCGCCTCGCTCACGATCAGCGGCGGACTGAGCGCCAAAGTGTCGCCGACCGCGCGGAACATGATGTCGTGCTCGAAGAAGCCCGCTTCCAGCGCTTCCAAGCCGCGCTTGCCCGGGCCCTCGGCCTTGGGCGCGAGATCGATGCCGACTGTCAAGCCAACAGGCCGGATGTCGAGCACGTTGGGCAGACCTTTGAGCCCCATGGCGGCCTGTGCCCACGGGCCTTCGAGTTTCTTCGCGCGCTCGAACAGGCCCTCCTCGCGATAAAGATCGAGGGTGGCGAGCCCGGCGGCGCAGGCGAGCGGATGGGCCGAATAAGTATAGCCGTGGAACAGTTCGATGACATGCTCGGGGCCCTTCATGAAGGCGTCGTAGACGCCCTTGCGCGCCAGCACGCCACCCATCGGCACGGTGCCGGAGGTGATGCCCTTGGCGAAGGTGATCATGTCGGGAATGACGCCATAGCGCTCGGCCGCGAAGGCATAGCCGAGACGGCCATAGCCGGTGATGACCTCGTCGAAGATCAAAAGAATTCCGTGCTTGTCGCAAATTGCGCGCAGCTTTTGCAGATAGCCCTTGGGCGGCGCCAACACGCCGGTGGAGGCCGCCACCGGCTCGACAATCACCGCGGCGATGGTCGAGGCGTCGTGCAGCGCCACCAGACGCTCGAGTTCGTCGGCCAGATGGCCGCCCCATTCCGGCTCGCCAATCGTGAACGCCTGCTGTTCGCGATTATAAGTTGACGACAGATGATCGACGCCTGCCAGCAGCGCGCCGAATTGCTTGCGGTTGTTGACGATGCCGCCGACCGCGATGCCGCCGAAGCCGACGCCGTGATAGCCGCGTTCGCGCCCGATCAGCCGCACGCGCGAAGCGTTGCCGCGCACATTGTGGAACGCCAGCGCGATCTTGAGCGCGGTGTCGACCGCCTCCGAGCCGGAATTGCAGAAGAACACATGATCGAGATCGCCGGGTGCAAGTGCTGCGATGCGGGCGGCCAGTTCGAACGCCTTGGGATGAGAGAACTGGAAGGCCGGCGCGTAGTCGAGTTCGGCCGCCTGTGCCTGGATCGCCTGCACAATCGAGTCGCGGTTATGGCCGGCATTGGTGCACCATAGGCCGGCGGCGCCATCGATGAGCTTGCGCCCGTCCGGCGTGACGTAGTGCATGTCCTTGGCGGAGACCACCAGCCGCGGGCGCTTCTTGAAGGCGCGGTTGGGCGTGAACGGCATCCAATAGGGTTCGAAATCGTTGGGGGCGCTGGCGGCGCTGCTGCGGCTGGGCGACATTTTATGTTTGCTCATTCAACAAGGTCTGACCGCAAACAGTACCAGCATACCTGCAACTGCGCGAGGCTGCGGCTGTTTGAGGAGACGGTTCAACACTAATCATTATGACTCATTCAGAGCGGTAATGTCGATTTTGAGCATACCTGCATTGCCGAACACTCTTCATTCTGGACTTGGTTCATTTCGCAATAGACTTTCATACATGACGACGCAGTTGAGGGCGACAGGTCAAGCGGAGCTCTTTTGCGTCCTGGCTGGGAGTTGGCGCCATACCGAACCGCTTGCGCAAGACCGAAACCGAACCCATCGGCGAGAGTCCCTGCCGGTCATTACCGCTTACCTCGCGCGAGCGTGAAGTCTTGGCGTGGGTCGCGCAAGGCAAGTCGGCGTGGGAAATCGGAAAAATTCTCCACATCTCCAAGCGAACGGTCGATGAGCACGTGCAGACCGCGTCCCGCAAACTCGGCGCCACCAACCGGACGCATGCGGTCGCCATCGCCCTGCTGCATCGGCTGATCGAGCCGTGGTCGAACGCTGCCAGGAACGGGCACCGGTATTAATCACAATATCGGCGCATATGTAGGTTGTGTAACATAAGCCGCACGGTATGGTTGTCCTACTTCGATTGACGGATTTGGGGAGTCGACAAGACACTCGTTTTAATTGATCCTGTCCATAACGCACGGGAACCGAGCGCAATGTTTTGGTGAAACGTAACCAGACAAGCAGTGGGCTCCTCACCCCACGCGAACGGGAAGCATTGGGCTGGGTGGCGCGCGGAAAATCCGCGTCGGAGGTTGCCGATATTCTGAAAATCACCAAGCGGACCGTTGACGAGCATGTACAGGCCGCGATCCGAAAACTCGGCGCCGCCAACCGGACTCACGCCGTCGCCATCGCCCTGCGCGACCGCCTGATCGATATCTGAAGCGGGCTGACATCGCCGAACATGCCGGGAGCGCTTTTGTGGCGCTCCGCATGGCAAGGCTGGAAAGCGCTAAGCCAATGACTAAACACCAAAGCAGCGACGTGTTCGATCCGCAGGCTTTTCTCTCCCGCATCGGCAGCGGGCGGACAAACGAAAAGTTTGCCGCCCATGCCGTCGTGTTCGCGCAGGGCGATGTCGCCAGCGCGATTTATTACTTGCAGACAGGCAAGGCCAAACTCACCGTCACTTCCAAAACCGGCAAGGAAGCGGTGCTGGCGCTTCTCGGGCCCGGCGATTTTTTCGGCGAGGGCTGCCTGAACGGCCAGCCGCTGCGCATGGCCACGGTCACCGCCATGACCGAATGCTCGATCATGCGGATTGAAAAGTCCGCCATGGTGCGGGTGCTGCATGAAGAGCCGAAATTCGCCGATCTGTTCATCAGCCACCTGCTTCACCGTAACAGCCGCGTCGAAGAGGATCTGGTCGATCAACTGTTCAATTCATCCGAAAAACGCCTGGCTCGCACGCTTCTGCTGCTGGCGAATTTCGGCAAGGAAAGCAAGCCGGAGCCGGTGATCGCCAAGATCAGCCAGGAAACGCTGGCCGAGATGATCGGCACCACGCGTTCGCGCGTCAGCTTTTTCATGAACAAGTTTCGCCGGCTGGGTTTCATCGACTACAACGGCGACACGCACGACGACTTGCATGTCCATCCATCGCTGCTCAACATGGTGCTGCACGACGGCGCGACGAATGGCCAGCACGAAAATCCCGACGACGTGCCGTAGAGCGGCGATGTGAAAACTTTAACGGCGCCACGCGCGGTGGCGGGACATATGTCCGCCGATAGAGCGCGCGCGCGATTCGGGCCGACAGTAGCGCCGGCCACACAGGGCAGCGCGGCCCAGCCTTACTCACCGCCAGTTGTTTGCCCGCCAAGCGCTTGATCGCCAAATCCTTGTCCGCCAAGCGCTTGCCGCTTGCCGCCGCCGCTGCTACCACCCCGGCCATTGCTCTCCAATCGACCGGTAAAGCCGCCGATGGCCGACCCCATATCTGGCAAACCGTCCGGCAATAAGCCGCACAAGCTCAAGGCCCGCCTGCCGCGCGGGCTTGCCGACCGCGGCCCGGCCGAGATCGCCGCCACCCGCCATATGGTGGAGACGATTCGCGCCGTGTTCGAGCGCTACGGCTTCGAGCCGGTGGAGACGCCGGCGATTGAATTCACCGACGCGCTCGGCAAGTTCCTGCCCGACCAGGACCGCCCGAACGAGGGCGTGTTCTCGTTCAAGGACGATGACGAGCAGTGGCTCTCGCTGCGCTACGATCTGACCGCGCCGCTGGCGCGCTATGTGGCGGAGAATTACCAAAACCTCGCGCTGCCCTATCGCTCGTATCGCTACGGCTATGTGTTCCGCAACGAGAAGCCGGGCCCCGGCCGCTTCCGCCAGTTCATGCAGTTCGACGCCGACACGGTGGGCGCGGCCAGCATGGCCGCCGATGCCGAGATGTGCATGCTGGCGGCGGATACGATGGAAGCGCTCGGCATCCCGCGCGGCTCTTATTTAGTGAAGGTCAACAATCGCAAAGTTCTCGATGGCGTGATGGAGTCGATTGGGCTAGGCGGCGAAGAGAATGCGGGCAAGCGGCTCACCGTGCTGCGCGCAATCGACAAGTTTGACCGCCTCGGCATCAGTGGCGTTCAACAACTCCTCGGACCAGGCCGCAAGGATGAAAGTGGTGATTTTACAAAAGGCGCGGGCCTGGAGACCAGCCAAGCCAAAGACATCGTACAGCTTCTCAATTTCGCGGGTTGGGGGGAACTGATTGATGGTACGAATGAACCCACTTTAGAAGAATGGGAAAAACTTCGTTTTTCGATCAACCCTACTTTTCAAGCAGGCATAAATGAACTCCGCGAAATCGCGAAGCTAATCCAGGCTGCTGGCTACCAAACAGATCGGGTCAAAATTGATAACACCGTCGTCCGCGGTCTCGAATATTACACCGGCCCGGTCTACGAGGTCGAACTGCTGATCGAAACTAAAGATGAAAAAGGCCGTCCGGTGCGCTTCGGCTCGGTCGGCGGCGGCGGGCGTTACGATGGGCTGGTGTCGCGCTTCATGGGCCAGCCGGTGCCGGCGACGGGTTTCTCCATCGGCGTCTCGCGGCTGCAGGCGGCGCTCACAGCGCTCGGCAAGCTCGGCGAAAAGTCCGCGCCCGGCCCGGTGGTGGTCACCGTGTTCGAGCGCGACCGCATCGCCGATTACCAGAAAATGGTCTCGGCGCTACGCAATGCCGGCATCCGCGCCGAACTCTATCTCGGCAATCCGAAGAACAATCTCGGCGCGCAATTGAAATATGCCGACAAGCGCGGCAGCCCTTGCGCCATCATCCAGGGCGGCGACGAGAAGGCCAAGGGCGAAGTGCAGATTAAGGACCTGATCCTCGGCGCCAACCTGACGGCCATCAAGGACCGCGACGAATATCTCAAGAAGCAGGCGGAGGCGCAGTTCGCGGTGGCTGAGGACAAATTGGTCGAGGCTGTCGCTGCGCTGCTCAAGCGGCACGGGCTGGCGTAGCCGTTAACCGCTCGTCCCCGCGAAAGCGGGGACCCAGTGCGATAATTGCCTGCACTTCGGTTGTGGCCCTGGATTCCCGCTTGCGCGGGAATGAGCGGAGTATTTACCGCTTCGGCGGCGCGCCGCGCAGGCGCTGCATGTCGAGCACGTTCATGGTCCTGCCGTTCGACATGATGACGTCGCCGGGTTTCTGGCCGGCGGCGCAGGCGCCCAGCCATTTCGCCTCGATCTTCATATGCGTGGTGGCGCCCGGCGCCACGCCCGGCATCGGCGGACCGCCGGCCCGCGTCGAGGCGACGTCAATGTTATAGGCGCTGTCGAAACTGCCGGTCACCACCGCATGCGAGGTGGTGGTGGCCTCGCCGAACTTGCACACCGAGTCGATGGTGATGGTGCCGCCGGATTTTTTCATATCTTGTTTCGGGCAGTGCTCCGCGTTGGAGCCGCCGTAATTGGCGTTCATCAGCTTGTCGGTGGCGGCATCGACGCAATGCTTCATGACCGTCGGGGGCAGATTGCGGCCCTCGAAAATCATCCTGAGCTCCCACAGGCCGGCCTTGCGCGTGGGCAGATCGAGCGCGCAAGCGGGCGCGGCGATCAGAACGGCGGCGGTGATGAGGCAAAGTCGACGGTGCATGCTGTCCTCCATCGCAGGTCGCGATGATAGCATGCCATGACTGGGGCATAATCACATCGGCGTTAGAGCATGATCGTATTAGACCGAAGCAGCGTCGCAAATTCGGCGCGCTCCCTCTCCCACCCGAACTCGGGTCCACCCGAGTTCGGCATTTTGAAGCGGCCGAAGTCGGATATATCCGACTTCGGCTGGGGGAGAGGGTTGGGGTGAGGGGGCAAGGGCCTCTCGATAGTCAATCTCCCCTCACCCGGCGCACCATAGCGCGTCAAAGACGCGCGTAAACGCGCTGAAGGTGCGCCGACCTCTCCCCATGGGAGAGGTGAAGCGTGTCTGCGGCGAGTTCTGATTCAATTCAAAACGAAACGGCTTTAGCGCCGGCGGCCGGCTTACAACGCGACCAGGTTGCCCGTGTGCGCCGGCGCGCCGTCACGCACGGCGAGCGGGTGACCGAGCACCTGTTCGACCGCGTCGAAGCTATCGATCAGCGAGAGGTTTTCGATCACCTTACCGTCGCGGAAGCGCATGAAATGCGCCAGCCGGTAGCTGATCATGCGGCCGTCGTCGCGGCGGCGCGCCGACAGACGGTTGAGCGTCGCCACTTGGTCGCCGTCGACCAGCATGGCGTCGGGCACGAAGGTCTCGACGCGGAAAACTCCCGGCACTAGCCGCTCAATCAGATCGATCACGGCTGCCTTGCCATGGCGGGTGCCGCAGAACGGCAACACATCGACCGGCCCGCTGATGGTCCATTTCACATTGTCGTCGAGGAATGGCGCGATTTTTTCGGCGTCACGCGCGGCATAGGCCTGGTAGAAGGCCTCGACCACGGCGCGCGGGACTGCATAAGTCATCGGGTTCGGTCTCCAGGTACCGCTACTCAACGCCGGTTGTGTTGAATTTTTATTACCCCCGCGGATTTATGGGTCATCGAACGCCGAAATGGCCTGTTTGGAACTTTGTTCCATGTCCCCTGGGTGGCAAAATTTGTTAACGACGCCAAGACTTTGACCGGTGCCGGCGTTAAGGCCACCGCGGATTCGGCGTCGAATCCTTAAACCTGCCGTGCTAAAGCGCCGCCATAACCCGCAATTCCCGGCCTGTTTCTGGACTTAACGATGGACGCCAGCGTCACCACAGCAGCGAAAGGTTCCGATGCGCGGGCGGAGGCGCTGGTCGCGTCCTACGAGCGCGCCGGTTATGCCCGCGTCGCGCCCGCCATCCTGCAGCCGGCGGAGCCGTTTCTGGACCTGTCCGGTGAGGACATCCGCAATCGTATCTACCTGACCACCGCCCCCGGCGGCGGCGAATTCTGCCTGCGTCCCGACCTCACCATCCCGGTGTCGCGCGACTACCTCGCCTCGCCCGCGGCCGGCAAGCCGGCCGGCTTCTGCTATCTCGGCCCGGTCTTCCGTCATCGCACCGACCAGCCGGCCGAATTCCTGCAAGCCGGCATCGAGAGCTTCGGACGTCCCGACAAGGCGGCGGCCGACGCCGAAATGCTGTCGCTCGGGCTGGAGGCGACCGCCGGCTTTGGCCTGGCCGCGCCCGATATCCGCACCGGCGATGTGGCGCTGTTTGCAGCTCTGGTCGCCGGCCTCGAACTGCCGCCGGCCTGGAAGCGGCGGCTGGTCAAGGATTTCAACCGCAAGACCAATCTGGCGCAGGACCTCGACCGCCTGGTGCTCGGCGGCAACAATGCGCGGCCGGAATACCAGGGCGTGCTGGCGGCGCTGGCCGGCTCCGACCCGAAGGGCGCGCATGCGCTGGTCACCGACCTGTTGTCGATTGCCGGCATCAACGCCGTCGGCGGCCGCTCGGTCGGCGAGATTGCCGATCGCTTCCTCGAGCAGTCCGCGCTCGGCGCCAGCGCCAAGCTGCCGCGCGAGGTACGCGCCCTGATCGAGCGTTTCCTCACCATCCAGGGCGATCCGGACGAAGCCGTGGCCGCGCTGCGCGCGCTTAGCCTCGAGGCCAATATGACGGCGGCGCTGGCGCCCGCGCTCGATGCGTTCGAAACCCGCGCCGGATTCCTGGCGGCGCGCGGCATCGACCTCAAGCGCGTGCGCTTCTCGACCGCGTTCGGACGCGGCTTCGATTATTACACCGGCTTCGTGTTCGAACTGACCGATCCGGCGCGCACCGGCGACCCGCTGGTGGCCGGCGGGCGCTATGACGGCCTGCTCGCCCGCCTCGGCAGCAGCGAGGCGACGCCGGCGGTCGGCTTTGCGGTGTGGATCGAGCGGCTGGCGGCTTACAATGTAGTAGCGGGGGGCGCGTCATGAGTGCGCCTTTAGTGCTTGCGGTGCCGGCCAAGGGCAGGCTGCAGGAAAACGCCGAGGCCTTCTTCGCGCGTTCGGGGCTTGCCTTGGTCAAGCCGCGCGGCGCGCGCGACTATCGCGGCGCCATTACCGGGCTCGACGGCGTCGAGGTCGCCTATCTGTCGGCGTCGGAAATCACCACGCAACTCGCGGCTGGCGCCGTTCACCTTGGTGTTACTGGTGAAGACCTGGTGCGCGAAATGATCGCGGATGCCGACAAGCGCGTGGTGCTGATCGAGGGCCTTGGCTTCGGCTTTGCCAATGTCGTGGTGGCGGTGCCGCAGGCCTGGATCGACGTGCGCACCATGGCCGATGTGGACGATGTCGCTACGGCTTTCCGCCACACCCATGGCCGCAAAATGCGGGTGGCGACCAAATACATCAATCTGACGCGCGATTTCTTCTCCGCGCAGGGCATTGCCGACTATCGCATCGTCGAGAGTTCGGGCGCGACCGAAGGCGCGCCGGCCGCAGGCTCGGCCGAGATGATCGTCGACATCACCACCAGCGGCGCCACGCTCGCCGCCAACGGGCTCAAGATTGTCGAGGACGGCGTCATCCTGCGCTCGCAGGCCAATCTGGTGGCGGCGCGCGGCGCATCGTGGGATGCGCACGCCCGCGATACCGCCCGCGTCATCCTCGACCGTATCGCCGCGCAGGCGCGGGCGCGCGCCTTCCGCGAGGTGCGCGCGCGCTTTGCCAATTGCGATGCCAGGCTGGTCGAAAACGCCAAGCAGAAATTCGGCGTGGAGACGCCGTTCGGCGGGCCGACTTCGTCCGGCATGCTGACGCTGCACTGTCCGCCCGATCAGGTCTATGCACTCACCAGCTTCCTGCGCGACAACGGCGCCGAAGCGGTGGCGGTAGCCGATCTCGGCTACGTGTTCTCGAAGAACAATCCGCTGTACGCGAAGTTGGAGGCGGGGCTCTAGATCGCCACCAGGCGCGGACGCCGCAGCATCAGCGTCAACAGCAGAGCCAGCAACGAGAACGCCAGCATGATCGCGAAGGCGATGTCGTAGGTGCCGGTGACGTCAAACACAGCAGCGCCGAGATAGGCGCCAATGCCGCCGAAGATCTGATGCACCATGGTGATCAGGCCGGTGAGCGCGCCGAGATGGCGGGTGCCGAAACTCTCCGACACGAACACGACTGTGAGCGGCGCGGTCACCAGGAAGGTGGCGCCGAACACCAGTGCAAACACCGCCACCGAGGCGGCCGATTGGTCCACCATGACCAGCGCGAACACCGCGACGCGGGCGGCAAAGCAGAGCGCGGTCGGCCACACGGGGCCGGAGCGGTCGCTCAAGGCGCCGGCAGCGATCACGCCGATCAGCCCGGTGAGGCCCATCAGCGCCAACAGATTGCCCGCGAAAAAGGCATCGACGCCGCGGTCCTGGGCGAAGGCGACGACATGGGTGGTGACGAAGAAATCGTCGAAGCCGCAGATGGCATAGACCGCCAACAGCAGCCAGAACTGCCGCGAGCGGGCGGCCTCGATCACGCCGACGCCATCGTCCGGCCGGGCCGCCTTGGCGTGCGCCGGCGTTGTTTTCGGGATTGCAAGGATCAGCAGCGGCACCAATGCCAGATAGGCGACGCCGAGCAGCAGGTAGACCGAGCGCCAGCTCACCGTCAGCATGACCGCCGCCAGCGAGGCGATCATCACGAGCTGACCGGCGCTCAAGCCCGACATGACCACCGCATTGGCGATGCCGGTCCGTTGCGGAAAGACGCGCGTCACCATCACCCCGACCGGAGCCATCGACGCCGCGCCGTTGCCGAGTGCGAATACCACGCCGTAGAAAGCAAGCGCGTGCCAAGGCGCCGTCATCACGCTCATCAGGCCGATACCGATGCCGCTGACTAGCAGGCCGCCGCCGAGCACCAGCCGCGGGCCGGCGCGGTCGGCCAGAGTGCCCGCGATGAAGGTCGCGGCCGCCGACACGACCTGGAAAAGCGCCACGGCGAGGCCAAGTTCGCTGCGTCCCCAGCCTAAATCCTCGACGATCGGCCGCAGCGTCAGGCCGACTGTGAAACGCGCGCCGCCGCCAATGAACAGCGTAAAAAACCCGGCGATGAGGACGAACGCGGCGCCGGCGATGAGCGGTTTTCGTGACAAATTACAACGCCGCGTAATCGATCGGCTTATGGCGGTCGAGTTTGCGCTCGATTTTCGGCAACGGATATTTTAATCCGCTGGCGCAGTTGAACAGCACCACCCGGTCGGTTTTCGAGACGAGTCCGTCCTTGAGGCTCTGCTTGTAGGCGGCATAAGTGGCGGCGCCCTCCGGGCACAACAGGAAGCCCTCCTCGCGCGCCATCTCGTCGAGCGCTGAGGTGATGGCATCGTCGTCGACCGCAATGGCAAAGCCCTTGCTCTCGCGCACCGCGCGCAGAATGAGAAAATCGCCGATCGCCTGCGGCACCCGGATGCCGGAGGCAATAGTGTGCGCATTCTCCCAGCGCGGCGCGTGCTCTTTGCCCTCCTCGAAGGCTTTAACCATCGGCGCGCAACCGGAGGCCTGCACCGCGATCATGCGCGGGCGTTTCGAGCCGATAAAGCCGATCGCTTCCAGTTCGGCGAAGGCCTTCCACATGCCGATCAAGCCCGTGCCGCCGCCGGTCGGATAGAAGATCGCGTCTGGCACGGTCCAGCCGAGCTGCTCGGCCAGTTCCAGGCCCATGGTTTTCTTGCCCTCGATCCGGTACGGCTCCTTCAAGGTCGAGGTATCGAACCAGCCGACTTTTGCTTTTCCTTCGCCGACGATCTTGCCGCAGTCGTCGATCAGCCCGTTGACGCGATAGACGGATGCGCCTTGCAGCGCGATCTCGCTGACATTCACCTCCGGCGTGTCCTCCGGGCAAAAGATGGTGGTCTTGATGCCGGCGCGCGAGGCGTAAGCCGCCAGCGCCGCCCCGGCATTGCCATTGGTCGGCATCGCCATGTGCTTGATGCCCAGGGCCTTGGCCATCGACACCGCCATCACCAGCCCGCGCGCCTTGAACGAGCCGGTCGGCAGCCGGCCTTCGTCTTTCACCAATATGTCGCCGCCGCCCAGCTTGGCCGACAGCTTCGGCATGGGCACGATCGGCGTGATGGTCTCGCCCAGGCTGACGATGTTGGCGGGATCGCGCACCGGCAGCAGCTCGCGATAGCGCCACAGGTCGGGCGCGCGCTCGGCAAGCAATTGCTTGCTTAGCGCCTTGCGTATGCCGGCCAGGTCGTAGCGCACCAGCAGCGGCTTGTTGGCCTTGGACAGGTTGTGAACCTGGTCGGCCTCGTAGCGATCGCCGTTCATGGCGCATTCGAGATGGGTGACGAAGTACGGACGCTTGGCTGTCAGATTGTCGTCGTATTGCATCACGTGTCTCCGCCTAGTGCTTGCGCGTTTTGAATACCAAGAAATGCGAGAGCGAGAAATTGATCGCGAAACTAACCGCGATTGCCGCGACCTTCGCCGCCCAGGCCGGAACGGCAAACAGTTCAACCAGGCACCAGACCGTCACGGTGTTGCCGAGAAAACCGGCGACCTGCGACAGCGCAAATCCGAGATAGCTTTTGACGTCCAGGCGGCGCCCAGACTCGGCCGCGAAGGTGATGGTCGAATTCATGACATAGGAGCCGCTCACGGCGACGGCCCACGCGATCGTATTGGCGACGATGATCGGCAGCGCCAGATAGTAATAGGCGAAGGAAAACATCGCGAAATCGATGGCCGAATTGATCAGGCCGACGAGGCCGAAGCTGATCGCCTTGAGCGCGACGGTGCGCTCATGCCAGGCCAGCGTAAGACGGTCGAGCAGGTTTTGCAGGGGTGCCGGAATCATCGCTGGTTCATAGCATTTTGTGGCGGACGCGACAGGGCCGCGTCCATGCGGTATAGATCGCGAGCAAAAAGCGAGCGACAGGTTACCGAGCATGGCGGCAAAACCGAGTAAATCAGGCGCCCGCGCGGCAGGATCGCGGTCCATGCCGGGACTGTCGATCGTGATCCCGCTGTTCAACGAGGCCAAGGGCCTGGCCGCCCTGCACGAACGCATTGCCGAGGTCGCGCGTTATTTAAAGACCAAGCACGGCCTAGACCTGGAAGTCGTCTATGTCGACGACGGCAGCAGCGACAATACCAACGCCATTGCCAAGTCGCTGCCGGCCATGCCGCTAGATGTCCAAGTGGTCACTTTGTCGCGTAATTTCGGCAAGGAGGCAGCCTTGCTCGCCGGCCTCGACCATGCCCGGCTCGGCGCCGTGCTGTTCATGGATGGCGACGGCCAGCATTCCCCCAACTTGATCGAGACGCTGGTGGCGCGCTGGCTCGATGACGGTTTCGACGTGGTCTATACCGCAAAGGCGCATCGCGAGAATGAGTCCTGGCTGCGGCGCACGGCCGTCAAATCGTTTTACGCCCTGATCAACCTGCACACGCGGCACAAGATTCCCGAAGACGCCGGCGACTTCCGGCTGCTGTCGCCGCGCGCGGCGGCGGCGTTGCGCCAGATGCCGGAGCGCAATCGTTTCTTCAAGGGGCTGGCGAGTTGGATCGGTTTTCGTCAAATCAGGGTCGATTACGAGCCGGCACTGCGCGAGCATGGCGCGACGACCTGGAATGTCTGGACGCTGATCGGATTGTCGATCGAGGGGCTGACCTCGTTCTCGGTTGCGCCGCTGCGCGTCGCCAGCCTGCTCGGCCTGCTGCTGGCGGCGACCGCGCTGTTCTTCGGCGGCTGGATCCTGTTTGAGACGCTGATGTTTGGCCAGGACGTTCCCGGCTACCCCTCGCTGGTGGTCAGTGTCATGGTGATCGGCGGCGTGCAACTGCTCATGATCGGCGTGCTGGGCGAATATATCGGCAAGATGCTGTCCGAGGTGAAGGCGCGGCCAGTCTATTTCGTCGCCGAACACAGCGTGAAGAACGCGAACGATTCCGCCGAAGTGCCGGCGAAAGAACCCGCTAAGCCGCGACCGGCTTCCGCGCGCGCGGCGAAGTCGCCCTGAGCAAACCATGGCCGCGGCGGAGCGCCACATCTGGCTGTGCGCCGACGATTACGGCATTTCGGCTTCGGTCAATGCCGGCATCCGCGAATTGATCGCGCGCGGGCGGCTCAATGCCACCTCGGTCATGGTGGCGGCGACGCATCTCGGAAAAGACGAAGCGCGCTCGCTATCCGCGCTCAATGAACCCAAAAAACGCGCCGCCATCGGCCTGCATGTGACGCTCACTGCCCCGTTCAAGCCCTTGTCGGACTCCTACGTGCACGCGCGCAACGGCTGTTTCTTGCCGCACATCGACTTGATGCGCGCCGCGTTCGCGCGCCGCCTGCGGCCGGGGATCGTGGCAATCGAGGTCGCCGCGCAGTTGCGCGCCTTTCATGAGGCATTCGGCCACCCGCCCGACTTCGTCGACGGTCACCAGCATGTGCATTTGCTGCCGCAGGTGCGCGACGCCTTCCTCAGGATGGTTGTGGAGACGGCGCCCAATGCCTGGGTGCGGCAATGCGGCCGCGCCAATTCATTCCGCCGCCTGCATGACCGCAAAGCGCTGGTGCTCGACATATTGAGCATGGGCTTTCGCGGCCAAGCGGAACGGCTCGGGATCGCCACCAACCCGGCCTTCGCCGGGGCCTATGCATTCACGCCCAAGGCCAATTTTGCCAAGATTTTCCCGCGCTTCCTGGCTGGCCTGCCGGACGGCGGCCTGATCATGTGCCATCCGGGCCTGGTCGATGCCGAATTGGAACGGCTGGATACGCTCACCACCCTGCGCGAGCATGAACTCGCTTTCTTCAATTCCGATGCGTTCCCGCGCGTGCTGGCCGATCACGGCGTCACACTCGCGCAGCCTGCCGGCGATCGCGGCGCGGCTGCCTAGATATTGTTTTGGGATATACGCGCCGCTTGTACGGTATCGAGCGGCGGATAGTCAGAGCACCACGACCTTGCTGCCGATCTTCACCCGGCTATAGAGGTCGATGACGTCCTCATTGCGCAAGCGGATGCAGCCGGACGAGACGTTATGCCCGATCGTCCAAGGTTCGTTCGAGCCGTGAATGCGGTAGAGCGTCGAGCCGAGATACATGGCGCGCGCGCCCAGCGGATTGTTCGGGCCGCCGGGCATGAAATGCGGCAGGTAGGGCTGACGCTGCAGCATTTCCGCCGGCGGCACCCAATCCGGCCATTCCTTCTTGGCCGAGACCGTGTGCACACCCGACCAGGTGAAGCCCGGCCGGCCGACGCCGATGCCATAGCGCATCGCTTTGCCGCCGGCCTCGACCAGATAGAGGAAGTGCTGCGGAGTATCGATGACGATCGAGCCGGGCTCTTGATCGCCTTGATAGGCGACCTCTTGGCGCAGAAAGCGCGGATCGATCGGATAGTTCCGCTGCTCCAGCATTGAATCGGTGGCCGCGCCGGTATTGGCATAGACCGGCCGCGCGCTTTGCGGCTGGCTGCCGCGATCGCCGAACAGGAATTCGATGAAGCCGCCGCCGAGATTGCCGCGCAATCCAGGCTGCTGCACCTCCACGACCATCGGCGGCGCCGACGGCATGATCCGGCCGGGCGGTACGATCGAGACCGGCTGCGCCGAGGCGGCTGTGCCGGCGAAAAGTCCGACGATCAATAATGCAAAAATCGAACGCTGCATCGGCCTAAACTCTCAACGTTGTTCCGAATGCGAATTACAGATCGAAACAAACACGGATTGGTAAACCATGCGGCCATCGCCGCATCATTGCGGCGTTCGCGCACTGGCTTCGTGGCGATAGAGTTTATTTTGCGTAAAATGCGATGCGTCATGGTTAATGCACGATTGCCTTGCCGTCGCATGATCGCGTCCGGATATCTCCCTTATCGCGATCGCCCGCTTCGCGGCGCAACGCAGCGTTAATCGCCGCTGCGGTAAAACCTTGGTGTGGGGATGCCAGGGGGGTGCGGCGTGCAGCGCAAGGTATTTCGTATCGAACGGTTGTTCGCCGGCGGTCGGGCGGCGGGCGCGGCCGAACCGGCCGCGCAGCATCACGTCGTCGATGAACTCAAGGCGCTGCGCGCGCTCGCCGAACATCGCGACGAGCAGGCCGCCGACGCCGTACAGATGCTTACGCGCGAGCTTGCATTGGTCCACGACACCATCGCCCGCAACAAGCACGAACTTGGCCTGATGATCGGCGACGGCAAGGAACGAAGGCTGGCGCGCGGCGCGAGCGAACTTGGCGCTGCGATCGACGGCATGGAAAAAGCCACGGTGAATATTTTAAAATCGGTCGAAGTCGTCGACGAAAGTGCCAGGGCGCTCACCGCCACGCTCAAGGACGATTATAAACGTGGCCTCGCTCAGGACATCCAGGACCACGTCGTGCAAATCTACGAAGCCTGCAATTTCCAAGACCTCGCCGGCCAGCGCATCGCCGGCGTGATTGCAATTCTCAATACGCTCGAGCGGCAGGTGGCGGTCATGCTTGAGCGCTGCGCCGGCGGCGAAGCGCGTTCGACGGCGGCCAAGCCGGCGCCCAAACCGGCGCCCAAGCCGGCGTCCAAGTCGTCATCGGGCAACCGGTTGCTCAACGGCCCCAAGCTCGACGGCGATCACGGCCACGCCAGCCAGCGCGACATCGACAAGATGTTTAATTAGCATCCGGCCAGGTTAAATCGGCCGCCGGATCAGCACAAAACAGACCAGCGCGGTCGCGGCGAAGCCGGTTGCGAGCGCCAGCGCGGCCAGGTCGGACGTGCGCTCCAGCACAAACGCCATCACCAGCGGCGCCGCCGCCTGCATCAGCAGGGACGGGCCGGCGATCCGGCCAATCAGCCGCCCATAACCGGAGGCGCCGAACAGGGCGAGCGGCACCGCGCCACGCGTGATGGTGATGAGCCCGTTGGCGCCGCCGAACATCAGCGCGAACGCCACCGCCACCGGCAACGATATGCCGAAGCTCGCCAGCATGATGAAGGCGCACAGCAAGACGCCGAGCGCAAAGCGCACCACCCATAGCGGATGCACGTTGCGGCCGAAGGAAAATTCGATCAGCCGGGCGCCGACCTGCGCCGGCCCGAACAGCGCGCCGATCCACACCACGGTTCCGGCATCGATGCCGGACCGCTCGAACATCGCCAGCAAATGCGCCGACAGGCCGGAGGGGACGAAGGCATAGGCGGCGAATGCGGAAGCCACCAGAATGAACGGCAAGCCGTGCGGCGGCAGCACGCGGTCCGGCGCCGGCGCGTCGCTTCGCTTTGGCGGGTCGGCTTCGACGCGGCCGCGCGGCAGCGCGAACGCATGCAACGGCGCGGCGATACAGGCCAAAAGCGCGGCATAGACCAGATAGGTGCTCTGCCAGCCAACCGCCTGCAGCAGGAAATGCGTCGCCGGCCAGCTCACGGTCGAGGCAAATCCGCCGGCCAGCGTCAGCGCGGTGATCGGCCGGCGCGCGCCGGCTCCGAAGATGCGGCCGAGCGTGGCGAAGGCAGAATCGTAAAGGTTCGCCGCCATGGCAATGCCGAGCACCACCCAAACGCCGAGATAGGCGATCCGGTCCACGGCATGAGCGATGAGCACCAAGCCGAGCGCACCGATCAGCGAGCCGATCGTCATGACGACATGCCCGCCGAAGCGGTCGATCGAGCGTCCGACATACGGCGAAATCAGCCCGGCGGCCAATAGCCCTACTGAGAAGCCGCCCATCGCGAACGAAATCGACCAGCCGCGCTCGGCCGCGATCAGCGGCACGATCAGCACCGGCGTGTAGAAAATTGTGCCCCACGAAAGAATCTGTGTGATGCCGAGAACCGGCACGGCGCGCCAAGGACCGGTGAAAAAATCGCGGAGAGCGGTCATTGGGGCTGCACACTTGCTTCACCTCTCCCATGGGGAGAGGTCGACGCGCGAAGCGCGTCGGGTGAGGGGTTATAGCCTATCGAGAGTCCTAGACCCCCTCACCCCTACCCTCTCCCCCAGGGGAGAGGGAGTTCGGCCTCATTCGCGGCGCTGTCGGAATCAAAACCGCTTATCTTGCCGGCGGAATCTGCTGGATCGGCGGCTGTACCGGCTTCGGCGTAACCTTGGGCTTCGGTTTGAGCTTTGACTTCGCCTTGGGTTTGACCGGCTTGGCGCCCTCCGGCGGGCAGCGCACATAGACCATGGTGCCGTAGCGGCCCTGCACTTCAGGATCCAACCAGCGCAGGATAAGCACGCGGCCGTCGAACGACACCACTTCGCGGTCCTGGATGCCGCCGGGCTCGCCCTCCGGGCCGATAAAGGTCTTGCGGCCGGGCGCGCCTTTCAGCCGCAGTTCTTCAGCCCTGGCCTGGTCGGCGAGATGCATCATCACCCCGCCGGTGGGCCCGAGTGTGATGACATAGGGCTGCTTGCACTGATTGGCCGCTGCCAACTCGATGCGGGCCCGGTCGTCTTCCTTATGATAGGCGGCAAGCCCCCAGTGCCCGACGATGTCTTGCGGCGGGAAGGCCGGCGGCAGCGACGGAGCGGGCGCCGGCGGCGGCAACTCGGGCTGCGTGGTGGTGGCGCAGCCGGCAAGCCCAAAGGCGAACCCAAGCGCAAGCAACGCCAGAACGGGGGCGGACGGCAGGCGGGATCGGTTCGAAAGGCTCATACGGGCTCCTGCGGCGGCGATTAACCACTTTGCTAGGCCTTGGCAAATGGCGCAAGCGCAGCCTGCGGCACCGGTTTATCGGCCGGTTGGTTTTATACCCTCACATCCGTTAACGCTGTCACCCCTGCTGCGGTCCTGAGCAAAAGCGCAAGCTTGACACCCCGGCATAGAGGCAATATGTCCCCGGGCAGTCGTTGGCACTCTCCGATACTAAGTGCTAAAGGCTTGCAATATCGACAGTTTCAGTCACCCACACGCAACATTTTGTTGACGAGGAAGACATGGCCAAGACCCAGTTCCGTCCTTTGCACGACCGCGTGGTCGTGCGCCGCATCGATGCCGAAAACAAGACCAAAGGCGGCATCATCATACCCGATAGCGCCCAGGAGAAGCCGAGCCAAGGCGAAATCATCGCCGTCGGCCCGGGCGGCCGCGACGAGAGCGGCAAGCTGATCCCGATCGACCTGAAGACCGGCGACCGCGTGCTGTTCGGCAAGTGGTCGGGCACCGAGGTCAAGCTCGATGGCGAGGAGCTCCTGATCATGAAGGAGTCCGACATCATGGGCGTGATGGCCTGAAGCTTTTGAGCCGTCATCCTGAGGTGCTTGCCGAAGGCGAGCCTCGAAGGATGACGGGCAAGCAAACGGGCCGTCGCCCTTCGAGGCTCGGGCGCTATGCGCCCTCGCACCTCAGGGTGACGGGTCAACTAATCAAACAATCATCGGAGTAATTCCAAATGGCTGCCAAGGACGTGAAATTTGCCGGCGACGCGCGCGACCGCATGTTGCGCGGCGTCGATATCCTCGCCAACGCGGTGAAGGTGACGCTCGGCCCCAAGGGCCGCAACGTCGTGCTCGACAAGAGCTTCGGCGCCCCGCGCGTCACCAAGGACGGCGTCACCGTCGCCAAGGAGATCGAGCTCGAGGACAAGTTCGAGAACATGGGCGCGCAGATGGTGCGCGAGGTCGCGCAGAAGACCAACGACCACGCCGGTGACGGCACCACCACCGCCACCGTGCTGGCGCAGGCAATCGTGCGGGAAGGCGCCAAGTCGGTAGCCGCCGGCATGAACCCGATGGATCTCAAGCGCGGTATCGACATCGCGGTAACCGCCGTGGTCAAGGACATCGAGAAGCGCGCCAAGAAGGTCTCCTCCTCGGCCGAAGTCGCCCAGGTCGGCACCGTGTCGTCGAACGGCGATGCCACCATCGGCAGCATGATCGCGAAGGCGATGCAGAAGGTCGGCAACGAAGGCGTCATCACGGTCGAGGAAGCCAAGGCGATGGAGACCGAGGTCGAGATCGTCGAAGGCATGCAGTTCGACCGCGGCTACATCTCGCCCTACTTCGTCACCAACGCCGATAAGATGCTGGCCGAGCTGGAGGACGCCTATATCCTCCTGCACGAAGCGAAACTCTCCGGCCTGCAGTCGATGCTGCCGCTGCTGGAAGCCGTGGTGCAGACCGGCAAGCCGTTGGTCATCATTGCCGAGGACGTTGAGGGCGAGGCCATCGCCACGCTCGTCGTCAACAAGCTGCGCGGCGGCCTGAAAGTGGCAGCCGTGAAAGCGCCGGGCTTTGGCGATCGCCGTAAGGCCATGCTGGAAGACATCGCCATCCTCACCGGCGGCCAGTTGATCTCGGCAGATCTCGGCATCAAGCTGGAAAACGTCACCCTGGCCATGCTCGGCCGCGCCAAGACGGTGATCATCGAAAAGGAAAAGACCACCATCGTGCGGGGCGCCGGCAAGAAGCCGGACATCGAGGCGCGCGTTAATCAGATCAAGGCGCAGATCGAAGAGACCACCTCCGACTACGACAAGGAAAAACTGCAGGAGCGGCTGGCCAAACTCGCCGGTGGCGTTGCGGTGATCCGGGTCGGCGGCGCCACCGAGATCGAGGTCAAGGAGAAGAAGGACCGCGTCGAGGACGCGCTTAACGCCACCCGCGCCGCGGTCGAGGAAGGCATCGTGCCGGGCGGCGGCGTCGCGCTGCTGCGCGCCAAGAAGGCGGTCGGCCGCATCCACAACGAGAATCCGGATGTGCAGGCCGGCATCAACATCGTGCTCAAGGCGCTGGAAGCCCCGGTGCGCCAGATCGCCGAGAATGCCGGCGTAGAAGGCTCGATCGTGGTCGGTAAGATCATTGACGAGAATTCGGAGACCTACGGCTTCGATGCTCAGAACGACGAATATGTCGACATGGTCGCCAAGGGCATCATCGATCCGGTCAAGGTCGTGCGCACCGCGCTGCAGGATGCCGGCTCGATCGCAGGCCTGCTGATCACCACCGAGGCGATGGTGGCCGAGCTGCCGAAGGACCCGGCCCCAGCCATGGGCGGCGGCGGCGGCATGGGTGGCATGGGCGGCATGATGTAGCCCTGCCGCTTAAGGCAAACGCTATCCAAGGGCGCGGCTTCGGCCGCGCCCTTTTTGTGCGTCACATTCGCTTTGGTTCAATTGCACTACGCAGTGCGATCGGATCGATTTCGCGCCCAGTAAAGATCTCAAACGCCTCGACGCCCTGATAGAAGTAGAGTTCGTAACCGCTCATGATCGAGAGGCCGGCTTGGCGAGCGGCGAGCACGAAAGGCGTATCGATTGGCGTATAGACGGCATCGAACGCCCAGCGCGGTCCGTTAAAGAGCGTTTCCGGAAAGGCGCTGCCGCCATAGCCGACCATTCCCAACGGCGTGGCATTCACCAGGCCGTCCGCGCCATCGCTGGCCTGTTCGATCGAAGCGGAGACCTGCACATCGTAGTCCGGATAATCGGCGATGATGGCACGCGCCAGATTCTCCGCCTTTACCCGATCCGGATCGAACAACCGCAAGGCCTTGGCGCCGAGACGCACCAGCGCAAATCCGATGGCCTTACCGACGCCGCCACTTCCTGCCATGGCGATGACACCTGGCGGCAGGGTGCCGTAATAGTTTCGGAACGCGGCGATGAAGCCGGTATAGTCGGTGTTCGCGCCGGCGGGCTGCGGCGAGCCGAACAACACGGTATTGCAGGCCGCGATCGAGCGGACGGCGGGGTCGTCGATCCTGAGCCGGCGAACGACCTTCTCTTTGTATGGATACGTAATATTGAGGCCGCGGAAACCTTGGTCGCGGGCGCGGTCGAATACCGCGTCAAATTCGAGCGATAGATCGCGAGGCACCAAAAGTTCGTAGGTCAGGTCGAGGCCGCACAGCCGGCCCGCGGCGCGGTGCAAGTCCGGAGCCTTCGATTCGGCGATGTTGTCCCCGATCAAACCCAGGCGAATGGCAGGCACGCGATCCCTTTCTTGCTCTCGCCTAAGCGGAAGCGGAAACGGCAGCCATGGTCTTCCGTCTCTTGGCCGTTTGATAGCAGAGCGAACCGCGCAATTGGACCGGCCCGTTTGAAAGCGTGTAAGTTACACAGTCCTGGATATGTTTGACGAGCGTTGTCTGGGCCGTGCGCGCATCCCGCTTCAACGCGCATTCCAAAAGAAATCGATGTTCACGCGCGGCGATTTCGCCGCGAAATACAACGGCGACCATCTGATAGCGAAGGTATTTATCATAGACGGCCGAATGGACATCGAGGAGCGCCTTCGAACCGCACGCCGAAATCAGGGCATGGTGGAATTCCCAGTCATACCGCTTCCAAAGTTCGGCGTCGGCACGATCGCCGGATATCATGCGTTTTTCCATCTGCGACAATTTGTGGTGCGCGGAGACGACCCTGCCTTCCCAATCCATGTCGCCCGCGGCGAACGATTGCTGGAGCGCGTGACATTCCAGAAGCTGGCGCAAGTTCGCCACCTCTTTCATGTTTTGCGCGGAGACCGGCGCGACCTCGAAGCCGCGCGCATTTTCGGCCACGATCAGCCCTTCAGCCGTCAAACGATTCAGCATTTCGCGTAGCGTGCTGACGCTGACGCCGTAAGCTTCCTTCAGGCCATCCAGCTTCAACTTCTGACCGGGGGCCAGCCGTCCAAAAATAATGTCGGTACGGATGCGCCGGTAAGCCTTTTCCCCCGCAGTCTCGACCGTCGTAAAAACCGCCATGACGCCCTCCACTTTATCGATCCCGCAGCAAATACCATTACGTCATACAAAGTGCAAATCGTCATATGATCTAATTATTACGTATTGATGTGAATTTCGTGGAGGGTAAATCTGGATCGACGATGGCACTTCAACAGCAGAGCGTTCAGGGAGCTCCCAATGAAATCAGTCTTCACACGGCGGGCAGTGGTGGCCGGCGCCGCATCGGCCATCGCGCTGGCGCCGGCAGGCCGCGCCCTTGCGCAGGCAAAGCCAAAGCTTCGGTTCAGCGCCGCATTTTCAGAAACGGACCTCCGCACAGAGGGCTACAAGGCTTTCGCCGCGGCGATGAAGGACGATTTAGAATTCGAACCGTTCTGGGGCAACACGCTGTTCAAGCAGGGCACCGAGCTGGTCGCGCTTCAGCGCGACAACCTCGAACTTTGCAATTTGGCGCCGGCCGACATTTCCAAGCAGATTCCGGCCTGGTCGCTGCTCACCTCCGCCTATCTGTTTCGCGATTACGCGCACCTGAAAAAAACCTTCCAGAGCGACGTCGGCAAGGACTTCATCAAGCTGGCACGCGACCAGCTGGGCATCGAGGTCATCCGACCGGTCTATTTCGGCGCCCGCCAGGTCAATCTGAAGCCGACCAAGAAAATCACGACGCCGGCCGACATGGCGGGCATCAAGCTGCGCATGCCGCCGGGTGAATTCTGGCAGTTCCTCGGCGAATCGATCGGCGCCAATCCGACCCCGGTGGCTTACGCCGAACTCTATACCGCCCTGCAAACCGGCACCGTCGACGGCCAGGACAATCCGCTCGTCGCCGCCCGCACGATGAAATTCTACGAGGTTACGTCGCAGTTCGTTCTTACCAGCCACGTGATCGGCTACGACATGTTGTCGGTGTCGAAAAAGGCCTGGGCCGCCCTCAAGCCGGCGCAACAGGCCAAGTTCCGCGCAGAAGCCGACAAGATCTTCGACGCCAACGCGGCGAAGTACGACGCGCAGGCGACGGACGCAATCGAGTTCTTCAAGAAGGAAGGCAAGCAAGTCTACACGCCTGACCAGGACGCCTTCCGCAAATTCGCGCAAAAGAAGTATCTCGACAAATACGGCAAAGACTGGCCGAAGGGCGCCCTCGAGAAAATTAACGCCATCACGTAATCTCGTAACGACCTGAAGTTTCGCCATGAATGCCGCCTGTCGCCGCTTGCGGCGGCTGGCGGCTTTCACGGGACGCAGCATGACCGGCGACGTTGTCCCTTCGGGGCCAAACGGGCGGACGATATGACTTACGCGCAAACGGTGGCTATGGGCCGATGGCTTCGCCGCAGGGCTGAAAATGTCCTGGTTGCGTTGCTGACCACGATGTTCGCCGGATTTATCATCCAGATTTTCTACCGTTACTTCCTCAACAATCCGGTGGGCTGGACCGAGGAAGTCATCATCACCATGTGGCTCTGGACGGTGCTGTGGGGCGCGGCGTTCGTCCTGAGCGAGGCGGAAGAAATCCGCTTCGACATTCTCTATTCCAACGCGACGGAAAAATTGCGCCGCATTTGCACGGTGGTGACCGGCGTCGTCGCCATTTTCTTTTACGGCATTTCGTTGCCCGCGACGTACCGTTACGTGGCCTTTATGAAAGTCGAGCGGTCTGCCTACCTGCACGTGCCGATGAACTTGCTCTACTCGGTTTATATTTTTTTCTCGGTCGCCTGCATCTGCCGTTATTGCTGGCTGGTGTATCACGTCATACGCGGCGCGAAATCTCCCGCCACCGATCCCGCCCAAATCATTGATTGACCATGCCGGTTAGTCCTTTCACCCTTTGCATTATTGCGATCGTCCTGCTCGGCGTCCTCGGCTTGCCGATCGGCCACTCGATGATCGTCGCTTCGATCTTCTACCTTTTATTGTCGGGCTTGGACCTCGGTACGGCGGCTGAGCAAATCCTCAACGGGCTGTTCAATAGCTACGTTCTACTTGCCATTCCGCTTTTCATCCTGGCGGCCGACTTGATGAATATCGGCAGCCTGACCGACCGGCTTTTGCAGTTCTGTCTCGTTCTCGTCGGCCGGTTCCGCGGCGGCCTCGGCCATGTCAATGTCGTGGCCAATATGATTTTTGCCGGTATGTCCGGATCGGCGATCGCGGACGCGGTCGGCATCGGCCGCATCATCATCGGCATGATGACCAAAGACGGAAAATATCCGGTCGCTTACGCGGCCGCGATTACCGCCTCGGCGGCCATCATAGGACCGATCATCCCGCCGTCGATCCCGATGGTGCTCTACGCGCTGATCTCGGACGCTTCGATTGGCTATCTGTTTCTCGGCGGCGTCGTCCCGGGCGTGCTGCTCGGCATCGGCTTCATGGTCATGAATTCGCTCATCGCGCGCCGCCGGGATTTCCCGGTGGAGCCGAATATTCCGATGCGCGAAATTCCGAAAATAACGATGCGGGCATTTCCGGCGCTGATGCTGCCGGTCATCCTGCTGTTCGGCATCTATGGCGGGGTGATGACGCCGACCGAAGGCGCGGCGGCGGCGGCGTTCTACGCGCTTTTTGCGTCAACCGTGCTTTACCGCGCGGTGACGTGGCGGCAGCTTTACGCCGCGATTCTCACCAGCGGCAAGGCGACGACATCCATCGGCATGCTGATCGCCGGCGCAATGGTCTTCAACTATGTGGTGACGATCGAAAATATCCCGACGGCGCTGGCGCGTTTTATCGGCGGCTACGACCTGACGACCGCGGGTTTCCTGCTGCTGGTCAACGCGATCCTGCTGGTCCTCGGCTGCCTGCTGGAGGGCAGCACGGTGCTGCTCGTCGTGGTGCCGATCTTCATTCCGACCGCCAAGGCGCTCGGCATCGACCTGGTGCACTTCGGCGTCGTGGTGGTGGTCAACATCATGATCGGACTGCTGACGCCGCCCTACGGTCTGCTGCTGTTCGTTCTGGCCAACATGACCAAGCAGCCATTGAGCGCGATCGTGCGCGAGGCCGCGCCGTTTATCATTGCCGCAATCGCCGTGTTGGCACTCATCACCATGGTACCGGATACGGTGCTGTGGCTACCAAAGCTGTTGAATTATAAAGGCAATTGAGAGGCAAAATCCCATGAACAAACCGATCTATATCCTCAATGGCCCGAATCTGAATCGGCTAGGCAAGCGCGAACCGGAAATATATGGCACGACAACACTCGCGGAGGTCGAAGCTATTTGCAAAGCCGAAGCCACAGATCAAGCCATCGAGTTTCGGCAATCCAACAGCGAGGCTCAGCTGATCGACTGGATTCACGAGGCGATCGACGGCGGCAGCGGAATTATCATCAACCCGGCGGGCTATTCATTTACATCGATCGCGATACTCGACGCGCTCAAGATGTTTCCCGGGCCCATTATCGAACTTCACATAACGAACATCCACCGCCGCGAAGCGCACTACCATCATTCCCATGTTTCCAAGGCCGCCACGGCCGTGATCGCAGGTCTCGGTCCAAATGGATACCGCATCGCAGTCAAGGCAATGCGTGAGTTGCTGATGGCTGCTCGCGCGGATAAATAATTATCTTACTGACGCGCTTCCGGATACTCAGCCTAATTCGTCGCCGGCCGGAATTTCAGCGTCACCGGCCCGGCCAGCACAAGCGCGTCGCCCTGCTTGCGCCACGCGGTCACCTGCGCCAGCGCCGCCAGCACATCCTCGTCGGCCAGCATGCGTGGCGGCGTGCACTGGCCATTGCCCAACATCTCCGGCAAGCCTTCCGGCAACGGGCCGGGCTCGATCTTGATGGCCACGTCGGAAAGTTCCACGCGCGCGCGCACGGTTTTGCACCACAGGTCGATGGTGGCGTTGCCGTCCGGCGCCACGGTGAGCATTGGCACGCGCTTGGCCGGCCGCATCGGCGCCACGTCCAGCAGAAGCTCCTGGTCGAATGGGAATTGGTCGGCCGGCACGGCTGAACCGGACCCCAGGATCAACAGCAGGCTTGCGAGAGCGCCGCGGACAAAGCCTTGCCGGCCTGCAATCAGGCGAATGAACGTCATCATGGTCTCCGGACCGGCCGCCGCGGACGCGAGGCCGACAAGCTGTTTCAAATGCAGGCTGGCGGTTGCGCCGTCAAGCTGGTTTTGAGAATTGCACAGGCGCGCAATCGGGAACTATTCGGCTGCCCGCGCGGCCACCGGCGCCGCGAGCAGGTGGGCAATCGAATTGGCGTAATAGCGCAACAGCTCCGTCTCGCCCGGTTCGATCCGATAAAGGCCATCGACCTCCGCCACCAGATGGCGCAGCCGCAACATGCGCAGACCTACCTCAATGGCATAGTCCTGGTCGCCGCGTGGAATGTGCACATGGGCGCCACCGGCGGCGAGCCGTTGCACAAAATCGAGCACGCGCGATTTGAGCTCCAGCATGGAAAGCGGAACGCCGGCGTCAAGCAAGGCTGTCGCCACCATCGCCGCCGGCAATGCCGGCACGACAGCGCCTACTTTCGCCATCAGCACGTTGGCAAGCCGCTCGATCTCGGCAAAACGCGCCGCCTGATCGAGCACACGGAAGTCGATGCCGCGCTCCTTGACGTATTGCCGCAGCGACAGCGGCGTGCCGAAGCTCACGCAGGCATAGCCGAAGCGATACCAGCGACCGCGCAATGCAAGCGCGATATGGCCGGACAGCGCCTTCAGAAGCACAACAAGGTTGAAGCCTTTGCGCGCGCGGCCGCCCTGTTTCGCGGCAAGCGAGTCAAGCTGCAGGCGGTCTTCCAGCACGCGGTCGTAATTGATGCCGACCGGCACGAACACGGCGTCGCGCGGGCCGTGCGGGTCGAAGCCCGCCACCATGTAACCGATCAGGCCGAGTTTGGGCGGCCCAAGCTTGCCGTCGCGAGTAAGCCCGCCCTCCGGAAATACCGCTTGGGTCAAGCCGCCGGACACCGCCATATGGACGTAGCGCGCCAGCACCTTGCGGTAGAGCGGATCGCGTGAGTCGCGGCGCACAAAATAGGCGCCCATCGAGCGCACCAGACTCTGCAGCAGCCAGACCCGCGCCCATTCGCCGACCGCGTAGCTCAGCGCCGAACTGCTGGAGGCCATGTAGGTGACCAGCACATAGTCCATGTTGGAGCGGTGGTTGATGACGAAGATGACGGCGCTGTCGGGATCCACCGTCTTGAGCGAGTCCTCGTCCATATAGCCGAGCCGCACCCGGTAAAGCAGCGTCGATATCCAGCGCGCCAGGCGGGCGCCGATACCGAAATAGGCGTAGGCCGAAAACGACGGCACGATCTCGCGCGCATAATGGCGTGCCATGTCTTGCGCGACCTCGCGGGTAACGCCGTTGCTCTTGGCATAGAGTTCGATCTCCCCGATCACCTCGGGGTCAAAGACCAATTGGTCGATCAGCGACTGCCGCTTGGCCAGCTTGAACGGCTGGATGCGCAGTTTGAGCCGCGTATTGAGTTCGTCGATCGCCCGGTTGAGCCGCCGCCGCATTACCCAGCGCGCGCTCGGCAGCAAAAGGTGGTCGAGCGCGGCCATGATCGAGAGCACGCCGACAAGCACAACCAGCCAGAGCGGCAACGTCACCGTGGATGACACAAGAGCCCCCGACGCCAAGCATGTCAGCCTAGCAACCGGCGCGCGGGTTGTCGCGATTATACCGGCTCGGCCGATGCTGCACCGCACGTCGATCCGGAGTAAAAACGCCGCCGGGGTGTTATCATCGCGTAGCGTTCCTGCAGCCCGGAGCAGTTCCATGGATCAACGCATCGTCGACCTTTATGACAGTTTCACCCATGGCGGGATCAACCGCCGGCAATTTCTCGACCGCCTTGCCGAGATTGCCGGTTCCAGCGCGGCGGCACTGGCGCTGCTGCCGGTGCTGCAGAACGATTATGCGCGTGCCGCGATTGTTCCGCCCGGCGACGCGCGGCTGGCGATTGATACCGTAGCCTATGATGCGGCCGGCACGCGCGTGAACGCCTATCTGGCGCGGCTCAAGTCAAAAGGAAAACGCCCGGCGGTTGTCGTCATCCACGAGAACCGCGGGCTCAATCCGCACATCCAGGATATCGCCCGGCGCATCGCGCTCGAAGGCTTCCTCGCTTTTGCGGTCGACATGCTCTCCCCGCTCGGCGGCACGCCGGCCGACGAGGACAAGGGCCGCGACATGATCGGGACGCTCAATCCCGATGAGACCGCGCACCGCATCGCCGCCGCGGTGCCGTTCCTGGCGGCGCACGCCGAGTCGACCGGAAATGTCGGCGCCGTCGGCTTCTGCTGGGGTGGCGGCATGGTCAACCGCATCGCAGTGCTGGCGCCCGGCCTGAAGGCCGGCGTTGCCTATTACGGCGCCCAGCCGCCGGCCGATAAGGTGCCCTCGATCCATGCGGCGCTGCTGCTGCAATATGCCGGGCTCGACAGCCGCATCAATGCCGGCATTGCAGCCTATGAGGCCGCCCTCAAGGCCGCCGGCAAGCGCTTCGAAATTCACGTCTACCCGAACGTCAATCACGCCTTCAACAACGACACCAGCAATCGCTACGACAAGCCAGCCGCCGAGCTGGCCTGGAGCCGCTCAATCGCGTTCTTCAAGGATAATCTCGGCGCGCCGGTGAAGTCGTAAAGTTCGGCGAGATTGGCGATCCATTAAGCGCCGGAACGGGGCCTTTAGATGAAACCGCAATATCCGGTTACCCGCAGCGACGCCGAATGGCGCAGGCTGCTCAAACCCGAGCAATACATGGTCATGCGCCGGTTTGGCACCGAGGCGGCGGGGAGCTGTGCGCTCAATCATGAGTCACGCGCAGGCACCTTCGTTTGCGCCGGCTGCGATCAGCCGCTGTTCGTCTCCACGACGAAATACGAAAGCAATACCGGCTGGCCGAGCTTCAACAATCCGGTTAACGGTGCGGTGGGACTAAAAAAAGATTCGATCTACGGCGATTTGCAAGTCGAAGTGCATTGCCGCCAATGCGGCAGTCACCTCGGACACGTTTTCCCCGATGGCCCGCCGCCAACCAATCAGCGCTATTGCATCAATGGTGTGGCGATGAAATTTCTACCCGATTAAGACGGCGTGCCGGTGAAAAACACTGGCTCAATTTTTTGACGGCCAGCGAGATCACGTCATCCCGACAATCCCGGCAATGATTATCGACACGCCGACGGCCAGACCGGCCACGAGCATAACCGGGAGCACCGAATCGAGGACTGGCACCTTGGTGTGCCAGTGAACCTGGCCGTTGCGCGGCTTGAAATACCAGATGCCGCCAAAGCAACCGCATAAAATGACAATTCCTGAAATTATGCTCACCATGGCAGACCCCCTGAGCCGCACTTTTGCGGCGTGATCATATTAGGTGCCATGCCGTGAGGAGTGAGGTTAAATTCGCCGCGCTTGTATCAATTTTGCATAAATGCAACGTCGATGACGAGGCTGCTAATGTCCAAATCAGATTACCGCCCGATGAAGTCGTGCAGGGGCACGGCGATGAGGTCGGCTCGCAATAGGATCGTGGTCCGATCTCATTATCATCGGACTTCCGGAACAAAGCAGCGTCAGCCCCCGCTTTCTACGATTCGAGGTGGCAATCGTTTTGTATCCACCTGTCGTGATGTTTTTCTTGGCGGCCGGCGTTGCCGGACTCGTTGCGGGACTTCCACACAGTGCCCTGAGGGAGGCTGGAACTTAGACTTCAGGCTGAACCGCGACCCGAAAAGCAGTGGCGCAAGCGCCAGACCTCCGTTAGAATGTTCTTGCAAATGGCGGCCAAAGACCGCCCGGAGGAAACGACATGGCAGACGCAGTAACGGCATTGATCGGCGCAATCATCATGATCGGCTACATGTTATTGATCGCCGCCAAGCTGGCCGCGTTGCCGTTTTGGATTTGCGCCGTGGCCGGTCTGGCGCTGATGCTTTGGGGCTTCTGGTGGGAAGACTGGCTGCCAGCCCTCAAACCCGAAAAGAAATAGTCTGCTTTCGCCGCCCGCGGGCGGGTGCCGGCGACGTCATTCGGCCAATTTATTGACCAGCCAATTCGCCGTACGCAGGAGACGCGCGTCGTCGCCGCGTTCGCCAACCAGTTGCACGCCGAGCGGCAGGCCGCCCTCCCCGCTTAGCAGCGGCAGCGAAAGCGCCGGCAGGCCGGTGAGCGACCACAGCGAACAGAATATCGGGCTGCCAGTGGTCGTCCCCTTCGGCGCGACGCCGGTGGACGCCGGCGTGACGATCGCGTCGTATTCCTTGAATATCTCGGCAAAGCCGACTTCATAACGCCGCGCGGCGCCACGCGCCGCCAGATAGCGCACCGCCGTCACCTTGCAGCCTTCGGCCAGAAAATCCCGCAACGTCTTGCTCGACGCCTCGCCGCCGCGCTCGACGACGGCGTTGAGATTATGCGCCATGTCGGCGGCCATGATGACGCGTTGGTCGTCCCAGGCGGCGGCATAGCTCTGGCCCAAATCAATCGCGGTTGCGGAATCGCCCAGGCGCTTGACCAGATTTTCGAATGCCGCGCGGGTTTCCGCATCGGCCTTGTCCCAAACCGGCGTGCGCACGAAGGCAAACCGCGGCGGTAAAGGCGGCTCCTCGTCCACCCGTTCAAGAAAATTCGGCGCCGCCACCGGCCTGGTATCGCCGTCCTCGGGATCGTAGCCGGCCAGCACTTCGAGGATTAGCGCGGTATCGGCGAGCGAGCGCGCAAACGTGCCGACATGGTCGAGCGTTTTCGACAAGATCAGGGCGCCGTGGCGCGAGATGGTGCCGTGGGTCGGTTTGCAGCCATAGACGCCGCAATAGGCCGCCGGGCGAATCATCGAGCCGTTGGTCTGCGAGCCGATGGCGAGCGGCACCATGCCGGCGGCGACCGCCGCCGCCGAGCCCGAAGATGAGCCGCCGGGCGTGCGTTCGAGGTCATGCGGATTGCGCGTCGGGCCGGCATGAAAATAGGCGAACTCAGTGGTCACCGTCTTGCCAATGATGACCGCGCCGGCTTGGCGCAGCCGCGACACGGCGGTCGCATCGCGCATCGGCTGGCGGCCTTTGAGCAGCGGCGAGCCGCATTCGGTCTTGTAGTCGGCGGTGTCGAAGATGTCCTTGATGGCGACCGGAATGCCGTGCAGCGGACCGATCGGCTGCCCGTTGCGGCGGCGCTCGTCGAGCGCGCAGGCCTGCGCCAGCGCGTCTTTCGGATCGAGATGCGCGAAGGCATGCACCTTGTCCTCGAGCGCGGCAATGCGATCGAGGCAGGCGGCGGTGTAGTCTTCCGCCGACATATCGCCACCGGCGATTCTATCGGCGGCCTCGATCGCGGTGAGCGTCGTCAGCTCAAGGTCGGCCGTCATCAGTTCGCGTAGATCTTGCTGGGCAGCCAGAGGGCAATGCCGGGGAACACGTAGACCAGCGTCATCGTGATGAACACCATGAACACGAACGGCAGCGCGCCGGCGAAGATCTGGTTCAGCCTGACATGCGGGGGCGCGACCCCCTTGAGATAGTACGCCGCCATGGCCATGGGTGGCGTATTGAACGATGTCTGGATGTTAAGCGCGACCAGGATACCGAACAACGTCGGGTCGATATGGAAGGTCTTGACCAGCGGCAGGAAGATGGGGACGAAGATGATGATGATCTCGGTCCATTCCAGCGGCCAGCCGAGCAGGAAGATGATAAACTGGGCGAGGATAAGGAACCCGGTCGCACTCAGGTTCGCCGCCAGCACCCAGTGCTCAATGACCTCATGGCCGCCGAGATAGGAGAATACCGAGGAGAACGTCCACGAGCCGATGAACAGATAGCAAACCATGGCCGATGTGCGGGCGGTGAGATAAACCGCTTCCTTCAGCCGCTGGAAGGTCAGCGATTTGTAGCCAGCGGCCAAAAGAACCGAACCGAGTGCGCCGACGGCTGCCGCCTCGGACGGGGTCGCCAGACCGAGCAGAATGGCGCCGAGCACCGACAGGATCAGGCACGCGAGCGGAAAAAACGAGGTGCACAGCGCCCAAAACACCTCGCCGAATGGTATGTGACGCTCAAGCTCCTTCGGCTTTGGTGCCAGACTTGGATTGATGACGACGCGTACGATCACATAGACAACGTAAAAGCCCGCCAGCATGAAGCCTGGAAGGAAGGCGGCCGCATAAAGCTGCACGACGGAAACCGACGTCGTAGCGCCGTAAAGGATCAGCAGCACGCTCGGCGGGATCATGATGCCGAGACAACCTCCGGCGCAGACCACGCCAGCCGAGAGTTCGGTATTGTAGCCGGCCTTGAGCATGGCGGGGAACGCCAACAGACCCATCAGCGTCACCACGGCGCCGACAATGCCTGTGGCGGTGGCGAACAGCGCGCAAGTCACCAGCGTTGCGACCGCGAGTGCCCCCGGCACATGCCGCATCGACATCTGCAGCGAATAGAACAACCGGTCGAGAATATTCGAACGCTCGACCACGTAGCCCATGAACAGGAACAGCGGCACCGCGGTCAGCACGTCGTTCGACATCACATCATAGGTATTGGTAATGAGCAGGTCGAAAATACGAAATCCCATCGCGTAGTAGCCGAAGAACACGCCCATCGCGACCAGCGTGAAGGCAATCGGGAAACCCAGCAGAATGATGATAATGAAGCTGCCGAGCTGAATCATCCCGAGTTCGGGATTGGTGAACATCATCGTGCAGCCCCCACATGCATTTCTTCTTGGATGCGCCGACGATCCGCCGCTTCGGCCAGGATCGCGGATTCCATTTCTTCCACGTCATGCAGTCGCTGCGGCCAGACACCGTCGCGAATGCAGATAATGCAGCGGATCATCTCCGCGAGGCATTGCATCAACATTAAAAATGCAGCGATCGGAATCAGCGTCTTGTGCGGATAGACCGGCGCACCGGTCGGGCTGTAGATGCTGAGCTCATGGATGCGCCAGGACTGCGCGGCGTAGGGGATGCCGTACCAGAACAGCGCGCCGAAACCCGGAAGCATGAAAATCACGAAGAGAACGAGGTCGATCGAAGCCTGTACGCGGTAAGGCCACATTCGATAGACGAAGTCGCCGCGCACGTGTCCGTTGCGCGACAGCGTGTAGGCGCCGGCCATCATGAACAGCGCGCCATACATGAAGTAACTCACGTCGAACGCCCAATTGGTCGGGGCGCGAAACAGGTAGCGCATGAATACATCGTAACAAGTGCCCAGCGTCATGATGACGATGCACCAGCCGAACGCCTTGCCGACGCCCGCGCTCAGACGGTCGATGAAGAGAAGAAAATTTTCCACGGGGGATTCTCGCTAATTTGTATCGAACGTAAACTCGCCGGGGCGGCTCGGCCGCCCCGGCGAATCACATTAAGTAGCCTAGACCTTCATCGGGCCGAAATAATGCTCGTAGGCGGATTTGAAATCGGCTTCGTTGTTGATCGCGTAGAAGCCGACCCGCTTGCCCCATGCCTTCTGGCTTTCGAGCACCTTCTTGATGAACGCGCCCTGGTTGGCGTCCGAACTGATTTCGGTGACGACCTTGTCCCAGGCCACGAGCTGCGCCTTGAAGATCGCTTCGGACGTGCGCTTGACCTTCACGCCGTGCTTGGTCTGCAGCGTCTCAAGGTCCTTCGAGTAGATGTCCCAAGCCTTCCAGATGTCGTCGGAACACGCCGCTTGGCCGGCCAGATGCAGTATCTGCCGCTGCTCCTTGGCAAGGCTATCCCATTTCGACTTGTTGAACACGACTTCGATGGCTTCCGACGCCTGGTGGTAGGAGCCAAGATAGTAGTACTTGGCGACATCCTGCGCGCCGAAGCGGCTGTCCGAGGTCGGATTGTTGAACTCGAACGCCTCGATCACGCCCTTTTCCATCGCCGGCAGAATTTCCGGTCCGGGCAGTTGCGCGACGCTGGCGCCCATCGCCTGCATGACGTTGGAGGCAAGACCGACGGTGCGGTATTTCATGCCCTTGAAGTCATCCGGGCCCTTGAGTTCCTTCTTGAACCAGCCGAGCGGCTGCGTCGGCATGGCGAACACATAGAAGCCCTGGACGTTGAGATTGAGAATCTTCTGGGTCAGTTCGTCGTAGAGCGCCTGTCCGCCGCCGTAATAGAACCAGCCCATGAATTGGCTGGCGTCGGTGCCGTAGCAGGGGCCGGTGCCGAACAGCGAGGCGGCGCGATGCTTGCCGTACCAGTAGGCCGGCACGCTGTGATTGCCGTCGAGCACGCCCGACGAGGTCGCGTCCATCACCGAGAACGCCTTCACTACCGCGCCGGCGTTAAGGTAGTCGATCTTCAGTCGGCCGCCGCCCATCTCGTTGACCTTGGCGGCATAGTCCTTGCCGTAGTCGTTGAGAATGTCGGTGGCGCCCCAGCCGCCCTGCATCTTCAGGGTCACGGTCTGTGCACGTGAAACTTGTGGCATAGCGATGGTCGCCACGCCCGCTACAGCAGCTCCGCCGAGGAATTTGCGGCGAGTCGCAGTCGTAGACATTTTTTTGGCCATTGGTCTTAACCCTCCCTTGGATTGGTATCTTATGAACGATTATTATCGGGTCTTATTCCACGACCCGACTTCTTTTAGCCCGGATCAGGCGACCCTTAGGATATAATCGTAAGGGGTGCGGCGACCGGACGCAACATAGAGAAGCCGTGGGCACGCCCTTGATATGCCCTTTTTATACGCGAATCCGTGCAAAATAGTTCGGTATGGCGCGCCATTGCCCATTAGTAGGTCGTGCCGCACATAATCGACTGCTTTCCCGCCCCTACAGGAGATCGCCCGTGAGAGGCATTATCGCGACGCTCGCCACCGTCTGGCGAATTGCCAGCCCCTATTTCCGTTCGCAGGATCGCTGGGCCGGCCGCATGTTGCTGGCGGCGGTGATCGCCATCGAATTGTCGATCGTCGCCATCACGGTGATGCTCAATTCCTGGAACGCCAAATTCTACAATGCCTTGCAGGATCGAAACTGGGATGCCTTTGTCTACCAGCTGGGTTATTTCTGCGTGCTGGCCGCCGCCTTCATTCTGCTCGCGGTCTATCAGCTCTATCTCAATCAATGGCTGCAGATTCGCTGGCGGCGCTGGCTGACCGGTTCCTATCTCGACCACTGGCTTTCCGGCGCCAACCATTATCGCATGCAGCTTCTGGGCGACGCCGCCGACAATCCCGACCAGCGCATTGCCGAGGACATCGCGCAATTCATTCAGTTGACGCTGACCATCGGCCTGCAACTGCTCAACTCGCTGGTCACGCTCGGCTCCTTCATGGTCATCCTGTGGTCGCTGTCGGCGGCGGCGCCGCTGCATGTGTTCGGGGTCAAATTCGATATTCCCGGCTATCTGTTATGGGCGGCGTTGATCTATGCCTGCATCGGCACCGGGCTCACCCATCTGATCGGCCGCGCGCTGATCGCACTCAATTTTCAGCAGCAGCGTTACGAAGCCGATTTCCGTTTCAATCTGGTGCGGGTGCGCGAGAACTCCGAACAGATCGCCCTGCTCAAAGGCGAGCGGGCCGAACGCGACCGGTTGCTGACGCGATTCGGAAATGTCGTCGCCAATTGGCTCGCGATCATGTCGCGGCAGAAGAAGCTCACCTTCTTCACCGCGGGCTATTCGCAGGCCTCCGTGGTATTTCCGTTCATCATGGTGAGCCCGGCCTATTTTGCCGGCGCCGTCCAGCTCGGCGGCCTGATGCAATCGGCAAACGCCTTCAACCGCGTGCAGGAAGCGCTGTCGGTGTTCGTGAGCCTGTACCGCAGCATGGCGGAATGGCGCGCGGTGATCGAGCGGCTGGCCGGGTTCGATGCCTCGGTCGCCGCTGCGCGGGCGCTGGCGATAACGCCGCCGGTGATCTCAGTTGCGCCAAGCGAGGGCGCGACCGTCAGCTTCAAAGACTTGGCGGCGGGGCTGCCGAACGGGGTGCCGCTGGTCAATGCCAGCGATATTTCGATCGCGACAGGCGAACGCGTGCTGGTCAGCGGCCCGTCCGGCTCGGGCAAGTCGACTTTGTTCCGCGCGCTGGCCGGAATTTGGCCGTTCGGGTCGGGCACGATCACTGTGCCGAAGAACGCCAGGATCATGATGCTGCCGCAGCGGCCCTATTTCCCGATCGCGCCATTGGCCGCCGCGGTGGCCTATCCGGCGGAGCCCGGAACCTTCGACAGCGCCCGGGTGGCCGAACTAATTGCCGCGGTCGGCCTGCCGAAACTGGTGAGCCGCATCGAGGAGGAGGCGCATTGGAACCGGATGCTGTCGCTCGGCGAACAGCAGCGTCTGGGGATCGCCCGCGCCATCCTGTACGCGCCGGACTATCTGTTCCTCGACGAGGCCACCGCCTCGCTCGATGAGCCGGCCGAGGCAGCGCTGTACAAATTGCTGGATGAGCGGCTGGGCAGAGCCACCATCGTGTCGATCGGCCACCGCTCGACGCTGGCTGCGTTCCACCGCCGCAGGCTTACGTTCAGTCGCGACGGCGACCACTACGACTTGCGCGCGGGCAGCCTGACGCCGGCGCAATAGCGCAAGAACCAGAAAAAAAACAGCGCACGCGCGTTGCGCCAAATAAAAAGGGCGGCGGCTGTGGGAATCAGCCGCCGCCCCAAGGGCAGATTTCAGGTCAGGTTTACTTCAGGCTGTCGAGCGTCAGGTCAGCCGACAGCTTGGCGATGAAGGTCGAACCGCACCAATTGGACTGACCGCCGACGCCGTTGAGAGTGGAAACCGTGCCACCCGTCGTTGCGCGGGGGTCGCCAGTGATGACGAAGCAATTTGACTTGCTCAGATCCGAGCCCGAGTAGCGCAGGTCGAGAGTGAACACCTTCCAGGTGAAACCGACGCCGACGTTCCAAGTATTGTAGTCCGGCAGATCGGCCGCGACTGTATAGACCCAGTTATCGACCTTCACAGTGCCGAGCATCTGACGGCCGAATTCGCCGGACACATAAGCTCCGAGACCCTTCGGCAGCATGCTGCCCGGCGCAGTCAGTTTGGCCGTACCCGAATAGTAGGTGCCGGGTGCACCAGTATTGAGGTAGCTCGGCGTGTAGTAGACGTTGCCGCCAAGGGCGATCATGTCGTTAACCGTCCAGGTGACCTTGCCGTAAAACTCGTAGAAGCTGGCGTTCGAGAAGGCATTGAAAACGCCGAAGTTGTCGGTGGTATAGGTGCTGTTTCCGCCCGGGTAGCCGTAGTACCAAAAGCCAAAATCGAAGGCGATCGGACCGAAGGTCGGACGGATGCCGGCGTAAAGATCGACTTCAGCCGCAGCGCCGTTCGGGAACTTGATGCTCTCGCCGCTGATGCCAGCATAAAGCTGCAAATCTTTGTTGATGTTGTAGCGCGGCTCGAAATAAGCAGCGACCGAGGGATTATGCCCCGATTGCGTAATGCCACGCCAAACGTAATCGTTCATGACGGCGGACCCGAACGCGATATCCCACGGGCTCGGCGCGGCCACTGGAGCCATTACCTTGGCTTTCACCGGCATATCCGCCGCAAATGCGGGCGCCGCAAACGCAAGCGCCGCGATAACTGACAACACAACCTTCTTCATTGACCCTGCCCCTTTTCGGTTCGACCGAATTCCAGCCGATACAAATTGCCCGTCACGCTGGCGTACAGAACGATAAAACCCGGCTTGCAATCGACCCGTACGCAAAACACCGTGCTTGCGGGAAAACATACACCGTTGATCCCGCACCGCGGCAAGGCGAAAAGATCAGCAATTGCTGCCTTTTTAGGCGAATCGGGCCGCTTTCGATAAGATCCAGGCAGCTTTGGAGAGAATAAATCAAAGTGTTGCGCGGACGCCACATGTTCAGCGCCGGTCGCGGTATTACGCTGCCGCGAGCGCCCTATTGCTGGAGGCACCAGGGCTGCTCGGTTAGGGCAATATCCGTTTAGATTGAATCACTGTGGTTGCCAGCCATATTGCCTGCGCTGGATTTTTTCCAAAAACCGGTACCCTCCCCCGGATCAAGTCCGGGAGCAGGCTTTTCGGGATCATGCGTTAGCGGCCGCAGATACAGCGGCGCCAGCTAAGCAAGCCGATCGATATCGAGCCGGCCGCGTTTAGGCCGCTGCCTTCTTGCGGTTGGCGGCAAGCAATTCGTCGACCAGCGCGACACCGGCGTCGATCACCGGATGGCTCAGCCCCTTCTGCTTGGCAATGAGCTGCACCAGTTTGTCGCAGCGCTCGATATTGGGCGCGCCGTTGAACAGCGCGCGCGCGGCGGAAGCCGGACGCGTGAGGCTCTGCGCGGCAGCGGCGTATTTCTCGAACGGCACCAGGTCGGATGGCGCGGCGCCGAGCTTGACGCAGAGATCGAACACGAAATTATAAACCGACTTCGACTCTTCAATGTTGGTGTGCACGGCTTCCTTGGCGGTGCGCATGCCGTCCTTGGTGATGCAGCGGTAGTTGCCGGCGAGCAGCATCGACCACTTGGCGAGCGGCACGAATATCGAATCGTTGACGCGCAGCTTCACCGGCAATTCGATCTTGACGCCGTCGCCGGGATCGAAGCGCACCGCGTCGATCTGCTTCTCGAGATCGCGCAGGATGGCGGTGTATTTGTCGTTGTCGAACTTGGCGACCTTGAAGTTGGTCGGCAGCGTGACCAACAACTCGTTCGCCTTGCCATCGGGCGGGCGGATGGCCTGCGGATCCGGGCTACACAGCGTCAGCAGGCCGGGATCGAAATTATCCCACACGGTCGGATCGGTATAGGCCGGTTTGAGCGTATTGTAGTCGAGGCCGGGGATGCGCTTCACGTAAGGCAGCGGCGGCATGTTCATGATCGACATGCAGGGCACCTTGGATGTCGCCACCGCGTCGAGCAGTTCGCGAACGCCGGGCGAGCGGTATTGCGGCTCCTGCATCGCCAGCCCGACCAGATCGTAATCCTTTGGATTGACGCCGGCGGCGCCGCCGGCCGTCACCTTGCCCGGCAGCTTGCGTGAGTCGAGTTCGACCAGGTCCTTGCGGCCCTTGACCGGCAGCCGAACGCGGAAACCCTCGGCGTTGATCAGGTCGGCCTCCGCGGGCAAGCACACGTGGTGAATCTTGTTTCCGCCGAACAGCATTTTGGAGGCCAGCAGCGACCCATAGGCCGCGCCCAAGATCAGGATGTTGTACGCCGGCATAGCCAACTACTCCTTGTCGCTCATGTGGAATTTCGAGAGAGTTCCAGCCGCCGTTCCAGCTTCAGCTCAAGTTTCTTGGCCGTCCGTCTCGTGATTTCGCATGCTATTGCGCCCGGCATTACGATGCAATCGCAACCGCCGTCCCTGGTGGGACGGCAGGTAATATGCCGCACCGCCACGGGCGGCCGCCTCGAAATATAAGGCCGCGCGGCTGTCCCGTTTATCGAGTGTCGGGCTTAGTGCGTATCAGTCTTGCCGCCAAACAGGCCGCCGAAGATCGGTGCAGCTGGGGGCGCAGCCATCGGAGCGGGCGCGGGCTTCGGCGCCGGCTTCTTCGCCTTGGCCGTCTTCTTGGCGACCTTCTTGGCCGGTTTCTTGGCCGCCTTCTTCATCCCCTTCTTCTTGCGCGCCGGGGCCGCGCGTTTCGCCGTCTTGGATTTCTTCACCTTGGTCTTGCTTTTCTTCGCCATGATCGACCTCCCGATCGGTTCAAATTCAGCTCATGCCCAGCCGTGGCGTATACTGGGGCCTTATACCTGGAACTTGCGGCCCTAACCCGCGGCCACGGGCGCCACGCCCGCCAAATTCCGCAACGGCTCCGGCACCGGGCCGCCGGTCGCCCAGTCGAGCAACTCGACGGTATGAACGACCGGTATTGTGGTGCCGGCAGCAATCTGCGTGATGCAGCCGATATTGCCGGCCGCGATCACGTCCGGCTGGAGGCTTTCGATGTTGGCGACCTTGCGGTCCCGCAACTTTCTAGCCAGCGCCGGCTGGAGAATGTTGTAGGTGCCCGCCGAGCCGCAACACAAGTGCCCTTCCGGCACATCTTTGACCACGAACCCGAACTTGCAAAGCAATTCTTTCGGCTGCCGCGCCACCTTCTGTCCGTGCTGCAGCGAGCAGGCCGAATGATAGGCGACGGTGAGGCGTCCGGGCGCCTCGCCGGCCGGCAAATCGAGCGTGACCAGATATTCGGTGACATCCTTGGCGAGCGCCGAAACGCGCGCCGCCTTGGCGGCATAGGCCGGATCGCCGCGCAGCATGAAGCCGTAATCCTTGACCGTGGTGCCGCAGCCGGAGACCGTGATCAGAATGGCGTCGAGCCCGCCCGCCTCGATCTCGGCGGTCCATGCATCGATATTGTTGCGCGCGCTCGCCAGCGCCTCCGTCTCATGGCCCATGTGGTGGACCAGCGAACCGCAGCAGGCCTCGCCAGCCGCGACCACCACCTCAATGCCATGGCGGTTGAGCAACCGGATCGCGGCGGCGTTGGTCGCGGGCGCCAGCAGCGGATTGACGCAGCCCGACAGCAGCGCGACCCGGCCGCGATTACGTCCCGCGGCGGGGTGGACCTTGCCGAGCGGATCGCTGGGCGGCGCCGGTCCGCGCGCCGGTGCGAGACGAAGCATCGCGGCCATCCGCTTTAGCCCAAGCACATCGAGCACCGGCGCAAACGGCCGGGCCACCCACGCCGACACCAGCGCCAGGCGGAACAGCGCCGGGTCGGGCAGCACGCGCGCCAACAGCGAGCGCATGGCGCGGTCGAACAGCGGACGCCGGTAGGTTTTCTCGATATGCTCGCGGGCATGATCGACCAGGTGCATGTAATGCACGCCGGACGGACAGGTGGTCATGCAGGCCAGACACGACAAGCAGCGGTCGATATGCTTGACCACCTCGGCCGTCGCCGGCTGGTCGTTCTCGATCATCTCCTTGATCAGATAGATGCGCCCGCGCGGCGAATCGAGTTCGTCGCCGAGCAGCACATAGGTCGGGCAGGTGGCGGTGCAGAAGCCGCAATGCACGCAGGCGCGCAGGATTTTTTCCGACTCCGCGGTCTGCGGGTCCATCAACTGCGCGAGGCTGAAGGTGGTTTGCATGGCCTTACACCCCCGCCCACATGCGGCCGGGATTGAGTACGCCTTTGGGGTCGAAGCCCTCCTTCACCCGTTTCGATAACGCGGCGAGCCCCGCCGACTGCGGCTCGAACACATCGACCGAGGCGCGCACGGCAGCCGGTGCGCGCACCAGCGTGGCGTGGCCGCCAAGGCTCGCAACCGCGCCACGGATGGACGCGGCGTCAGGCTCATGCGCGAACGGCATCGCCGCCCAGATCAGGCCGCCGGCCCAGTCGTAGAACATCTGCGCCGCCGGCGTGATCAGGCTTGCGATCGCGTGGCCTTTGCTGGGCGCGGTGGAGATCCGCCACAGCGGGCGGTCACGCGCCTGCTCGGCGGCGAACGGCTTGACCTCGCGAATGCTGCGCCAAAGCGCGCGCGAATCTTTTTCATCGAGCAGCGCAACCGGCCCGAACGGTTTCATCAGCGCGGCGAGCGCCTCCTTGCGGTGCTTGACCGAAGGCGCGACTCCCTCCAGCCGCAGCACGGTTGCGGCCTCGGGCCTCGGCAGGCCGTCGAACCAGGACGCCACATGGTCGGGCAGATGCGCAGCGCCAGAGATATCGCATGACGAGCCCATGGCGGCGGCCATGGCGGCGCCAGCGCGCGCGTCGTCGAGGCCTTCGACGATCACGCTTGCCTCGGTCTCCGGTCTGGGCAGCACCTTCACCGTGACATCGGTCATGGCGGCGAGCGTGCCCCAGGAGCCGGCCAAGAGCTTGCACATGTCGTAGCCGGTGACGTTCTTCACCACACGGCCGCCGGACTTGATGGTCTCGGCCCGGCCGGTGACCGCGGTGACGCCGAGGAAATGGTCGCGCGCCGCGCCCGCCTTGATGCGGCGCGGCCCGGACAAGTTGGTGGCGATGGCGCCGCCGATGGTGCCAAGTCCGGCCGCCAGACCGAACAGCGGGCCATAATCCATCGGCTCGAAGGCAAGCGCTTGGTTGTTCTTCGCAAGCAGCGCCTCGATCTCCGCAAGCGGCGTGCCGGCGCGCGCCGAGAGCACCAGTTCTTCCGGCTCATAAAGCGTGACGCCGGACAGACCCGACAGATCGAGCGTCAAGTCGGTCTGGCTCGGCCGGCCAATGGCGCGCTTTGTGCCCTGACCGGCAACCTCCAACGCCTTGTCGGTGCCGAGCGCCCAGGCGACGGCGTCTTCGACCTCTTTGGCGTCGCGCGGTTTGAGAATGTCAGTCATCGAGCCTGCATTTCATTCCGCCGCCCGCGCAGCCGGCTCGCCGGTAAAGGCCGACATGATTTCGCGCGCGAAGCGGCGCAATTGCTCCTTGCCGCCGGCGATCGTGAGCAGCACATATTCGACGCCCACGTCTTGCAAGGCCGCAAGCATCGCGCCGATTTCGTCGGGCGTTCCATAAAGTGCGTGCTCTTCCGTAGCTCCGGCTTTGTCGGCATAGGCCAACACATGCGAGCCCGGTTTTGCATCGGGCGCGCGCGACACATCGACGGTGCGCTTGGTGTAGGCGGCTTGCCGCACGAGGGCCGCTTCCTTGTCGGCCTTGTCCTTGGCGATATAAAGCTGGCGCGCCACCGTCACCTGCATCGGATCAAATTTAAGACCCTTGGCTTCGCGCGCCGTCTTGAAAATCGCGATGCGCTCGCGCAGCGTTTCCGGCGAGGCATATTGATCGAGGATCAGATTAAAGCCGCGCTCGGCGGCGCGTGCAATCGAATGCGGATTGCCGGCGGCGACCCAGAACGGCGGATGCGGCTTTTGCGCCGGCGGCGGCTCCACCACGATGTCGTCGAAATGCCAGAAGCGGCCGTGATGCGAGAAGCGCGTGCGCGTGGTCCACGACCGGGTGATGAGTTCGATGGCTTCCTCGAAGCGCGCCTCCGCCTCTTCCTGCGGAATGGCGAAGCCCTTGAATTCGCTGTGGCGATAGCCCTTGCCGATGCCGAAATCGAAGCGGCCGTCGGACACCAGATCGAGCGTCGCCACCTGCTCGGCCAGCAACACCGGATTATGCCAGGGCAGCACCAGCACCGCCGTGCCGAGCCGCAACGTCTTGGTGCGCATGGCGAGCGCCATCAGCAGCATCAGCGTCGCGGAGACCTGGTTCCAGCCGGTGAAATGGTGCTCGACCGAGAAGCTCGAATGAAAGCCGAGCGCTTCCGCCTCGATATTGAAATCGAGATAGTCGCGAAATCCCTGGCCCGTTTCCGGGCCGAGGCCGCCACTGTCGGCTTTGGGTGAGCAGAACAGACCGAAACGCATAGTCACTCTTTTCGTTTGAGCATGATCTTATCCGAAAACCGCTTCACACTTTTCGGGATCATGCTCAGAACCTCGGAATATCCGGGAACGGCAGCTTGCCGCCGGAAATGTGCATGCGGCCGAGTTCGGCGCAGCGCCGCAGCACCGGGAACACCTTGCCGGGATTGAGTAGGCCCTTCTCGTCGAAGGCGCATTTCACCCGCTGCTGGGCGGCCAGATCGATCTCGGAGAACATTACCGGCATCAGGTCGCGCTTTTCTACGCCGACGCCATGCTCGCCGGTCAAGACGCCGCCGACCGCGACGCAGAGTTTGAGGATCTCGGCGCCGAATTGTTCGGCGCGCTCGACTTCGCCTTCCTTGTTGGAGTCGTAGAGGATCAGCGGATGCAGATTGCCGTCGCCGGCGTGGAACACGTTGGCGACGCGCAACGCATATTTCTCCGACATCACTTTCATCGCCGCCAGCACCTGCGGCAGTTTGCTGCGCGGAATGGTGCCGTCCATGCAGAAATAGTCGGGCGAGATGCGGCCGGCGGCCGGGAACGCAGCCTTGCGGCCGGCCCAGAACAGCAACCGCTCTTCCTCGGAGGTCGATGCACGGCAGGTCGTCGAGCGGCAGCGCTTGGCAATCTGCTCGATGCGTTCGATCAGGTGGTCGACTTCCGCGCGCGGCCCATCGAGCTCGACGATCAGCAGCGCCTCAACATCGAGCGGATAGCCGGCATGGACGAATTCCTCCACCGCGTGGATGGCCGGCCTGTCCATCATCTCCATGCCGCCGGGGATGATGCCGGCGCCGATGATGGCGGAGACGCATTCGCCGGCGTCTTCCGATGAGGAAAATCCGACCAGCACGGCGCGCTGCGTTTCGGCTTTCTGCAGGATGCGCACGGTGACTTCGGTGACGACGCCGAGCAGGCCTTCCGAGCCGTTGATCAGCCCGAGCAGATCGTAGCCTTCGGCATCGAGATGCTTGCCGCCGAGGCGGAGCACCTCGCCGTTCATCAGCACCAGTTCACAGCCCAGCACGTTGTTGGTGGTCATGCCGTATTTCAGGCAATGCACGCCGCCGGAATTTTCCGCCACATTGCCGCCGATGGTGCAGGCGATCTGCGAGGACGGATCGGGCGCGTAATAGAAGCCTTCATGCGCCACCGCGTTGGTCACGGCGAGATTGGTGACGCCCGGCTCCACCACCGCGACCCGGTTGGCGAAATCGATGTCCTTGATGCGGTTGAACTTGGCCATGCCGAGCAGTACGCCGTCCTCCAGCGGCAGCGCGCCGCCGGACAACGAGGTGCCGGCCCCGCGCGGCACCACCTTGATGCCCTCCTCGTGGCAGTAGGCCAGCACCTGCGAGACCTGTTCGGTTGTCTCCGGCAGCACCACCACCAAAGGAAGCTGGCGGTAGGCGGTCAGCCCGTCGCTTTCGAAAGGGCGCATCTCGCGCTCGGTAGCGATCACGCCCTCGCCCGGCACGATTGAGCGCAAAGCGGCGACAATGCGATCGCGTTTGGCCAGCACCAAGCTGTCCGCTTCGGGCATCCGCAACGCCATCTGGCCGTCTCCATCGATTAGCTGGTTCTACGCTAACAATTATTTGGCGGCCAACACATAGCGCCCCTTGAATTTGATGCTGACAAAAGCATTTTGGGCTGGCAAAACCATATGGAACCGTGCCGCGTCCCGAGCATTGGTGCCCCGAGAGGCGCAATTTTGGGCCGCGGCGAAACGTCACAATAGGAGCAAGCTGATGAAGTCGATACTGGCGGCGGCGGTCATTCTGGCCGCGATGGCGCAGGCAGCGCAGGCGCAAGACCTGGCCGCGGGCGAGCAATCGTTCAAAAAATGCTTCCCCTGCCATTCGATCGGCGAAGGCGCCAAGAACAAGGTCGGCCCCGAACTCAACGGGCTGGACGGCCGCCATTCCGGCACCGCGCCCGGCTACAACTATTCCGATGCCAACAAGAATTCCGGCATCGCCTGGAACGAGGCGACGTTCAAGGAGTACATCAAGGATCCGCGCGCCAAGATCCCAGGCACCAAGATGATCTTCCCCGGCGTCAAGAACGAGACGGAAGTTGGCGATCTTTGGGCCTATCTCAAGCAGTTCGGAGCGGACGGCAAAAAGAAGTAAAATCAACCGCGCGCAAATGCGCGGCGGCCATGCCAATTCCGGAGGGCCGGCGGAGAAATTTGAGTTTAATCAACGCAACACGCGCGCCAAGCGGGCAGTATATATGCGGGCGCCAAAGCTCGGTCGGGAGAAGTAGTCATGATCAAGGATATCGTCGTCAATCTTGGGCTGGGCGCGCACGACCCGGCCGGCGATTTTGCGATCTCGGTGGCGGACACCTTCAAGTCTCATGTGCTTGGCGTCGCCTTTTCCTACGAGCCGATCATCCCCGGCGCGGTGATGGGCGGCATTCCGCCGGAATTCATCGAATCCCAGCGCTTCGAATCCGACAAGCGGGCGCGTAACGCAATCACCCGCTTCGAGAAGGCGGCCTCGCGTGCCGGCGTCTCGGCCGAGAGCCGCATCATATCCGCCAGCGTTTCCGGCGCCGCCGACCAGCTCGGCCGCATGGCGCGACGCTTCGACCTGGTGATGGTCGGACAGCCGGAGCGGGAAAAATCGACCCCCGACGAGGTTTTGGACGAAGGCGCGCTGTTCGAGTCCGGGCGGCCGGTGGTCTTCGTGCCGTTCATCCAGAAGGCCGCCCTCAAACTCGACCGGATCATGGTGTGCTGGGATGGCAGCCGCGCCGCCACCCGCGCCATTGCCGACTCCTTGCCGTTCCTGCGCAAAGCCAAGCAGGTAGAAATCGTCATGGTCGCCGGCGGACGCGGCAAGGACGATGAAGTTCCTGGCGCCGATCTCGGCCAGCATCTCGCCCGCCACGGACTGAAGGTGGACGTCAAGCGCATCACCTCGCCCGACATCGATGTGGCCTCCACCATCCTGTCCTATGCGGCGGATAGCAGCACCGATATGATCGTCATGGGCGGCTACGGCCATTCGCGCTTGCGCGAATTCGTGCTCGGCGGCGTCACCCGCGGCATCCTCGAAACCATGACGGTGCCGACGCTGATGTCGCATTGACGAATATCGTCGAGTACGCTGCAATTCATTCCACTACCGTCCCCGCTCGGCCGGGACGATAGCGGAGCATTTTGCATTGAAAGAACGCCACGTCATTTTGCGCGACGGAACGCGCGTGCTGCTACGGCCGCTCAAGGTCGAGGATGCCGCGCTCTATCCGGACTTTCTCAAAGAGGTGACCGCGGAAGACTTGCGGCTGCGCTTCTTTGCGCCGATGCGCGAGCTGAGCCAGGAAATGATCGACAAGCTCACCCACTACGACCCTGTACAGGCGATGGCCTTCATCGCCATCGAGGAGGCGAGCGGCCGCATGCTCGGCGTAGTGCGGCTGCATGACGACGCTACGGGCAAGAGCGCGGAGTTCGCCATCCTGTTGCGCTCGCACCTCAAGGGCCACGGCCTCGGCTGGCTGATGATGAAGCACATGATCGCCAACGCCAAGGACAAGGGCCTGAACGTCGTGCATGGACAGGTGCTGACGGAGAACGCCACCATGCTGCTGATGTGTTCCGAACTCGGCTTCCACGTCACCGACGACGCGGGTGAACGGTCGGTCAAGGTGGTGACGCTGCCGCTCGACGAGGTGCACCCTTCCCTTACCTCCCCCTGAAAGGGGGAGGTCGCCCGCCCGAGCCTAGCGAAGGCGGGCGGGTGGGGGTCATTATATCGGCAAAGAGAAAGCAAAGACCCCCACCCTGACCCTCCCCCTTTCAGGGGGAGGGAACAGAGAGAGGCAGCACGCATTGCGCCACCAGGCCGCGGGCGCGGGCGTCGACCACGCCGAGCGCGCGCAACGCCAGCAGCGTGACGGCCTGCACGGCCTCGCGTGAGCCCGCCGCGTCGTCATCGTGCGGCGGCGCCAGCGGCCCGAGCAGCCCCTCCATTAGCGCGCCGACGATGGCCGGTGCGGCGACGCGGGCGTCCTGATCGGGCAGATGACGGCCCAAGATTGCCGTCTCGATGCGCCCCGCCAGTTCACCGGCGAGCGACTGGCGAAAAAAAAGCCGCATGGCATCGACTTCCGGCTCGACCGGTTCGGCGATCACCGCCCAGGCGAGCCGCCGTTCGTTGAACGCGCGGGCGGCGAAAGTGGCGATGGCCGCCGCCAGCGCCGACAGCGGGCCGGGTGCCGCGTCGGCGGCGGCCTTCATGGCAGTGAGTTCGCGGCCGGCAACCGCGGCCACCAGCTCGGCCACCAGATCGTTCTTCGACGGGAAGTAGCGATAGACGGTGCCGGCGGCGATGCCAGCACGTGTCGCAACGCCGGCAATCTGCACCGCCGCCATGCCGCCTTCGGCGGCAAGCGCACTGGCGGCATCGAGAATCGCCTGCTCGCGCTCGGCCAGACGGCGGACCACGTTTTCGGTGCGGCGATAGGGCATGGCAATGAGTGAACGATGATTCAGGCCGCCGATGCAAGAGGCGCATTTCGGCCGGCACGATGTCCCCGAACCGGCTGTTGAGGCGGGCGTCAGATCGCCGGTGCGTGGTTGATTTCGAGCCAGTAATTCCCGATATCGCGGACCGATTCGGTAAATTGCTCAAAATCGACCGGTTTGATGATGTAGCTGTTGGCGCCCACCTCGTAGGTCTTCATCACGTCGCGTTCCTCGCTGGAGGATGTGAGCACCACCACGGGAATTCCGCGTGTGCGCGGATCGCCCTTGATGCGCTTGAGCACCTCGTGGCCATCCAGCCGCGGCAGCTTCAGGTCCAGCAGGATAAGCCTTGGCATCTCCTGCATGTTGCGATCGGCGTGTGGGCCGGTGCAGAACAGAAAATCGAGAGCCTCAACCCCGTCGCGCGCCACGTGGACGGAATTGCCGAGATTGGCGGTCTTGAACGCATGCAGCGTGAGCTTGACGTCATTGGGGTTGTCTTCGACCAGCAGGATATTCGCGTGTTGCTTAGGCATGTTGGGGAACCTCCGTCGTGAAATAGAATGCCGCGCCTCGATCGACCGCCGCCTCGGCCCAGATACGCCAGCCATGGCGATGGACGATACGCTGCACGATCGCGAGGCCGACGCCGGTGCCTTCGAAATCCTCCGCGCGGTGCAACCGCTGAAACACGCCGAAAAGCTTGTCGGTAAATTGCATGTCGAAGCCGACCCCGTTGTCGCGCACGAAGATGACCTGTTCGCCGCCGACTTTGCACGAACCGATTTCCACGGCCGCGTCCTGGCGCTTACGGGTATATTTGAAGGCATTGTCAATCAGGTTCACAAATACCTGCTTGAGCAACGCCGCATCGCCACAAACGTTTGGCATCTCGCCGACAGTGACGATGACGCAACGCCCTGCGGCCTGATCCTGCACTTCGCCCACAACCTGCTCGACGATGCTGCGGATCGGCACTTCCCGCTTGCTGATCTGCTTGCGGTTCAGCCGCGCAAACGCAAGCAAGTCGTCCACCAACTGGCCCATCTGCACCGTATTGTCGCGCACGGCTTGCAGGTACTCGCGCGGTTCCGGCGCCAGCTCGGCGGCGTGGTGTTTCAGCAGGATGCGGCTGAAGCCGTCGATCGCCCGCAACGGCGTGCGCAGATCGTGCGACACGCTGTAGGAAAACGCGTCAAGTTCGTCCACCGCGGCCTGCAGTTCGGCAGCCCGCCCTTCGCTGTCGCGCAAAGCCTCCTCGCCCATCCGTCGCACGGTCAGGATGGAGATAGTCGCAAGAGCGATCATCAATGCGATACCCGCGAGATTGATAAAAAAAAGCAGAAAGTTGCTATGTGCAACTTGCAAATTTCGTATTCCCAACAGCCGCCGCTCCTCGTCCGTCATGCGTGCGATAATCGCGCCGATATTCCCCATCAAAGCCCGCCCCGCTCCGGATCGCACCATTGCTACCGCCGTCGCTTCTCCCTCACCGTTAAGACGAATGATTTCCTGCAATCTTTCGAGCCGCAGCACGATCAGCGGACGCAGCTCGGCAAGCGCCTGTCGTTGCACCGGGTTGTCGGCGGTCAGTACTTTCAGACTCTCAAACGCGGGCATAACTGCCGCAGCCGCGGCACGAAAGTCGCTAAGGTAATTGGGGTCGTCGGAGATTAGGTATCCGCGCGCTACGCTTTCGGCGCCGCCGATCTCGGCCCGCAAGCTGTAGATGTCCTTCTGCACTAGCAGGGTATGCGCCACCAGATCGGCCTGGCTATGCGACAGAGCGATGAAAGCGAACGAGGCCGTGCTGATGACGGCAAGCGCCAAGAAACCGCATGCCAATACGAACGGGCGCGCTACAAAGCGCCAAATTCCATGCATTTCTATCTTTCGCTTCAATGGTGGGGCACGAACGCTCGCTGCCGGCGCGGCGGCGCCGTTGCCAGGAACTGATGAAACAACGCCATCCGTGGACATGATCCCACTCCGTACTCGTCAAGACCAAATTTAAGACGTTCGGGCGCCGCGACCGATCTCGCGCTCAGAAATGCGCCGTCCCACTCCTAAGCGACGGCGGCTTCTCGTTTGGCCGCGGACTCCCCGCAGGGCAAATCGACAAAAAAAATCGTCCCGCCACCGGGCGCATCGCCAAAGCTCACCTCGCCGCCAAGCCGAGTGACGATTTCCTTGATGATGCTCAAGCCGAGGCCGGTGCCGCCTTTTTGCCGCGCGTCGGAATTGTCGGCTTGCGCGAACTTCTCGAACACATGCGGTTTAAAGCTGTCGGGAATACCCTTGCCGTGATCGCGTACCGAAATACGGACATTGCCGCCTCGTTTCTTGATTCCGACCACCACTTCCCCGCCTTGCGGGGAGAATTTGATGGCGTTCGAGAGCAAGTTATTGATGATCTGCACCAGCCAATCTGGATCGGCGAGCATTTCGCCGACCTCCGGCGCAGCATCGAGCTTGATCCGCACGTTATAGCCGTTGGCAAATCCGCAAATGCCCTCGATCGCTTGTTTGACCAGCGCGCGAATCTCAAACCGCTTGAGAACGAAGACAACCTTGCCGGACTCGATCTTCTCCATATCGAGAATGCCGTTGACCAGCCGAACCAGCCGCTGGCTGTTGGCCTGCGCGATCGTGAGCAGCCGTATTGTTGAACCGGGCAACTTCGCCCCGGCGCTCCCGACCAGAAGGCCGAGCGCTCCGGCGATTGACGTGAGCGGCGTTCGCAATTCGTGGCTCACTGTCGCCACGAATTCGTCCTTCAGACGCGCCACGCGGTTGCGCTCGCTGAGATCGACGATCACCCCGAGAATTAGCGAGCCCTCGTCGGCTCGAATCGGCTTAAGCCCAATCTCAACGGGAAACTCGCTGCCGTCCTTGCGCCGGGCGGCAAGATTGCGGCCCGCGGCCATTCGGTTATTGGGATGAGCTGTGAATTCCCCGCGCAGCTTGGCATGCCGGGCACGCAGGTTCGCGGGCACCAGAATATCGACCGCCTGGCCGATCATCTCGTCGCGTGCGTAGCCGAACAGCCGTTCCATCTCGGCGTTGACCAGGACGATTGTTCCGCCGCTATCGATCAACACGATTCCGACCGGACAGACCTCGATCGCAATTTTGAATATTTCTTCGGAATGCATTTTCACGGTTCGCGTTGCAACAATGTGCCGCAAGGCAACCATGTTTGCCCTTAAACCCAAGCTAATTTCATCGCGAAATGGCTACGCGTGAATATCTACGTACAAAAACCTAGCCGCCGCGTTTAGCGTGATGAATTCGCGCCGCGCAATTCGTCTCAGCCGCGCGAAATCGAACAGTGCGGTTTAACGTTACGGCCGATGCGTGCCGGCCTTGCCGCCGTCGAGCGCCTTGGCGCGGATGCCGGAAAGCGTCGCCGAAGGCATGATCGCTTCCGGATCGATCTTCAAATGCACAATCGATGGCTTGCCGGATGCTTGCGCGGCCGCGAAGGCGGCGGGGAAATCGACGGTCTTTTCCACCAGCGCGCCGTAGCCGCCGAACGCCAGCGCATAGGCTACGAAATCCGGATTCTTCAATGCGGTAGCGATCACGCGGCCGGGATATTCGCGCTCCTGGTGCATGCGGATGGTGCCGAAGAGGCCGTTGTCGGCGATGATGACGATCACCGGCAGATTATATTGCACGGCGGTGGCTAAATCCTGACCGGTCATCAGGAAGTCGCCGTCGCCGGACATACAGACCACGGTGCGGCCGGGATACAACCGCTGCATCGCCACCGCGGCGGGAAATCCGTAGCCCATAGAGCCGGAAGTCGGCCCAAGCTGCGTGCCGAATTTGCGCACGCGAAAGAAGCGGTGGATCCAGCCGTTGAAATTGCCGGCGCCGTTGGTGAGGATCGCGTCCTCCGGCAGATTTTCGCGCAGCCACACCATGATCTCGCCGAGATTGACCGCGCCCGGCACCGGCGTCGCCTTGTCCGACCAGGCAAGATAATCGGCATGCGCGATGTCGCTCTCGTCCTTCCAGGCAATCTCGTTCGGCGGCTGCAGCCCTTCGAGCGCCGCGCAGAACGCGGTCGGCGCCGCGTTGATGGCGAGCGACGGATGATAGACGCGGCCGAGTTCCTCGGAGCCCGGATGCACGTGCACCAATTTCATCTGCGGCTCGGGAATGTCGAACAGCGTGTAGCTCTGCGACGGCATCTCGCTCATGCGTCCGCCGATCAGCAGCACCAGATCGGCGGCTTTCACACGTGCCAGCAGTTTCGGATTGGGCCCGATGCCGAGGTCGCCGGCGTAACAGGGATGCAGCGCATCGAACAGATGGCCGCGGCGGAAGGTGGTGGCGACCGGCAGCGCAAAGCGCTCGGCAAAGCGCGCCAGCGCGGCGCAGGCCGCCTCCGACCAGCGGCTGCCGCCGGCCAGCACGACCGGGCGTTTTGCGGCCCACAGCATTTTCTGCAGGCGGCTCATGTCGGTCAGACCCGGCCAGGTTTCCACCGGCTCGAACGCGCCGGCGTCCGGCACCATGGCGCGCTCGACCAGCATGTCCTCGGGAATCGCGATCACCACCGGGCCGGGGCGGCCGTTACAGGCAATGTGAAAGGCATGCGAGACGATTTCCGGGATGCGCGCCGGGTCGTCGATCTCGGTCGCCCATTTGGCCATGGTGCCGAATACCGCACGGTAGTCGAGTTCCTGGAACGCCTCGCGCTCGCGCATGGAGCGCGCGACCTGGCCGACGAATACGATCATCGGCGTCGAATCCTGGCGCGCAATGTGGATGCCGGCGCTGGCATTGGTGGCGCCGGGACCACGCGTGACGAAACAAATGCCGGGACGGCCGGTCGCCTTGCCGATTGCTTCCGCCATGATAGCGGCGCCGCTCTCGTGCCGGCAGACGGTGAGCGCAATGGCGCTGTCATAAAAGGCATCGAGCGCCGCCAGATAGCTTTCGCCCGGCACGCAGAACACATGATGCACGCCATGGATCGCCAGCTGATCGACCAGGATCTCGCCGCCGGTGCGGGTGCCGTCGTTCGAACGCATGAGTGAACTTCCTATCGTTTCAAAACCGGTCGCAGACCTTGCTCGTCATGACCGGGACACAGGCGAGCGAAGCGACGCCGTCGTTTGGACGGCTATGCCCGGTCATGACGGCCGATAGGCTAGCGATGGATCTTCGGCATCGGGATTGGCGGCGCGAACGCGGTCGGCGTCATCAGGCAATTTTTCTGCTCGACGATATTGCCGGCTTTCACGTTCTCGGCCAGAAAAACCTTCCAGTCCGGATCCTGCGCCATTTTCGCGCGCTTGGCCTCGCGATCGGCGGCGCTCTCATAGACCCAGACATGGGTGAATGTGTTCAGATCGCCGCTTTCCGCCACCGCATAGCACAGCGGTTCGCCCATATAGCGAAGCTGCACCGGGTAGCCATACTTTTTGTAGAGTTCGAGTTGCGCCGGTACACGGCCAGGCAAGGTTCTGTAAGTTCGAACATCGAGTAGCACTTCGTTTCTCCCCCGAATGGGCCGCCTGGCTGGCGGCGGTGGAGCGCACTCTTTCGGGCCCCCGCGTGCCGGTCAATAGATTTGGGGGCCGGATTCCGCGTCATTCGGCCCCGTTCTCATGGACGGAATCCAGCCTCTGGCCCCCGGGCCCACCCGATGGAAACCATTGAACCTATTTGCCTCGGGCTCCGACCTATGTCCGTGCGCCCCATTTCAACCGTTCAAACGAACAGCCAAAACCCCAGGAGACTTCCCATGTTCCGCAAGATCACCTTCACCGCCATCGCCGCCGCCGCCGTTATTGGCGCTTCGATGATCGCCCCGACCTCCGCCAGCGCCTTCGGCGGTTCCCATGCAAAAGGGGTCTCCCATGTAAAAGGAGTCTCCCACACCAGCGGCGTGAAGCACGTCAATGCCGTCTCCCATCTCGGCCGCGGCATTCGTCCCGGTCATGGGTGCCATAACGGCGCCAAGTGGAACTGCTGGCACCCGAACCATAACTGGCACGTGCATTACCGGCTGCCGCGTCTCTACGGAGTGGCTCCGGTGGCCTACGTGGCAACGCAGACCGTGGCTGCTCCCTGCACCTGCCTGACCAAGGAATACACGCCCGAAGGTGCGGTGCTGTTCAAGGATCGTTGCACCAACGAGGCCGCGATGAACCCCCCGGTTCTGGCCCCGCAGCAGACCGGCATGATCCAGCCGCAGCAGTAAACCCGGTCAACATCAGCAATGTGAGGATTGTGCCCGTTGCTCAAGATATGACGAACCCCGGCCTTGCGCCGGGGTTCGCTTGTTCCGGCGGAGCCGGCGCTTGCGGGTACAATTGAATGCTATTCACAACTAGCTGGTAACCTCTTGCATGGCGGGTTTGGTATCGACCGTCGCTTCCGAGCGCTGCTCGGCCGGTTTGCGATAATGCGCCAGGTTGCTCGCGGTATTGACCAGCGCGAGATGAGAAAAGGCCTGCGGAAAATTGCCGACCAGCCGGCGTGAGCGCGGGTCGTATTGCTCGCTCAAGAGCCCCAGATCGTTACGCAGCGCCAGCAGCCGCTCGAACAGCCGCTTGGCATCGTCATGACGGCCGAGCATGAGATAAGCGTCGGCCAGCCAGAAGCTGCAGGCCAGGAACACGCCCTCCCCGGCCGGCAACCCATCGGCCGCGCTGGCGGTGTCGTAGCGCAGCACCAGGCCGTCGACCACAAGCTCGTGCTCGATCGCCTCGACAGTGCCGCGAATGCGCGCATCCTCGGCCGGCAGAAATCCGATCGCCGGCAACAACAGCAGACTGGCGTCGAGATGCTTGCTGCGATAGGCCCGCACGAAACTGCCGCGCGCGGCATCGAAGCCATGCGCGCAGATGTCGTCGTGGATTTGCGAGCGGATTTCGCGCCAGCGGCCGATTGGGCCCGGCAGTTTGTAGATCTCGGCACTCTTGATCGCGCGGTCGAAGGCCACCCAGGCCATCGCCTTGGAATGGGTGAAGTGCTCGCGGCCGCTGCGCACCTCCCAGATTCCCTCGTCTGGCTCGCGCCAGATTTTTTCCAGATGCAGGAGGAATTCGCGCTGCAGGTCCCAGCCCGTTTCATTGGCGCCCAGGCCGCCCTGGCGCGCCTGATGCAGCGCATCCATGACCTCGCCGAAAATATCGAGTTGCAATTGGTTATGCGCCGCATTGCCGATGCGCACGGGGGCCGAATTCTCATAGCCCGGCAGCCACGGCACTTCCCATTCGGTCAGCCGCCGCTCGCCGCTGAGGCCATACATGATCTGGATCTGTTGCGGCGCGCCAGCGGCCGCCCGCAGCAGCCAGTCACGCCACATCTGCGCTTCCTCGTAATAGCCGCCATTCATCAGCGCCAGCAACGTCAGCGTCGCATCGCGCAGCCAGCAGTAGCGATAATCCCAGTTACGCGCCCCCCCAAGACTTTCGGGCAGCGACGTGGTGGGGGCGGCCACCATGCCGCCGGTCGGTGCGTAGGTGAGCGCCTTCAGAGTGATGAGCGAGCGCACCACCGCTTCGTCCCAGGGACCGGCGATTTTGTTTTTTGCCGCCCAGCCGGTCCAGAATTCTTCCGTCGCCTTTAATAGCGCCTCGGCATCGACCGATTCCGGCAAGGCCTCGTGCGACAAAGCATACGACAAAGCGAACGGCACGGTTTCGCCCGCGGCGACTGAGAAATCGCCGACGGTTCTGAAATTCTCGCCGTGCAACCGCACCGATGAGCGCAGCACCACCATGTCGGGCCCGGCGATGGCGCGCAGCGCATAATCGTCGATCCGCGTCACCCACGGCACGACCGCGCCATTGCCGAAACGCAGGATCAACTCGCCATGGAAATCGATGTGGCCACGCTCACCGACGACGATGCGAAGCAGATGGGAGTTGCCGTCGCGCGGCGGCATGAAATCGATCAGCGTGGCCACGCCGGTCGCGGTTTCGATACGCGTCTCCAAAATCAGCGTATTCGGCCGGTAGCGCCGCGTGATCTTCGCCGCACCGTCTTGCGGCGCGATGCGCCAGCGGCCGTGCTCGGGCTTTCCCAACAGCGCCGCAAAGCAGGCATCCGAATCGAAGCGCGGCCAGCACAGCCAGTCGATCGAACCGTCGCGTCCGACTAGCGCGGCGCTGCCGAGATCGCCGATCATGGCGTAGTCTTCGATGCGGGATGTCACACGGCCTCGCTGAAATTCATGCCTGAAATCATGCGCCGAAATCCACCACGACCTTGATGTCATTGTCGGCTTTTTCGAAGGCTTCGCGCCAGCGCGAAAGCGGCACCCGGCGCGTGATCAGACGGGCGAGCCAGGATTTATCGGCCTTGGCCAGCGCATCGGCAGCGGCGGCGTAGTGCCGGCGATTGGCGTTGACCGAACCGAACACCACGTGGTTCTCCAGCACCATGCTGCGATTGAAGGTACCGATGTCGAATTGGATTTTGCGGCCGCCGGAGGAAACGCCGGCGAGACACACGATGCCGTCCGGCGCGCAATGGGCGATGGCGTCGACCACGACCGAAGTCGCCCCGGTGCATTCGATCACGACGTCGGGCTTGAGCGTCCCCAGATCGCCGGTGTGATAGGTCGCTCCGAGCGCGCGGACCAGATCAGGCTTCAGGCCGTCGGTGACGCGATCGAAGACGTGGACTTCGAGACCGCGCTGGACGCCCAGCAGCTCCGCCAGCAACCCGACCGGACCGGCGCCGGTGATCAGCGCCACCCGCGGAACCCACGACGCCGTGCGGCCGCCGATGCGCAGGGTGTGCTCCCAGGCCTTGGCAACGACGCTGGTCGGCTCCAGCAGCACGCCGAGCGTCTGCAGGCCCGGATCGAGCTTGATCAGGAATTCCGGCTCGACGCGGAAATGCTCGCTGCCATAGCCGTTGCGCTGCTTGATGCCGCGCTCGGTGTATAGGCCGTTGCGGCACATGTCCCATTCGCCGGCGGCGCAGGCCGCGCACGGCACCGGATCGGGCCGCCGGACAATGCCGACGACGGGGTCGCCGGCCGACACGCCGCAGCCAGGCGGCGCGTCCTCGACGCGGCCCAACGATTCATGACCGATGATCAGCCGCTCGCTGCCCGGCGGCGCCCAGCCATAATCGCCATCGATGATCTCGCGGTCGGTGCCGCAAATGCCGAGCGCCAGAGCGCGCACCAGCACCGCGCCATCGCTTTGCGGCGGCGCGGCGACTTCGTCGAGTTGAAGGGAATGGGGCTGGC
>JBBRAL010000022.1:0-64792 GCA_038206805.1 Hyphomicrobiales bacterium
TGCGGCCGTTCACCCCGCCCTTGGCGTTGATGTCTTCCACCGCCCAGCGCACCGCCTGCATCTGATCGAGTCCGAAGATCGCGGCCGGGCCGGTCAGAGGATCGGCAACGCCGAACTTCAGGGTTTCCTGCGCGGAAGCGAAGCTGCCGGTCAGGACTTGCAGGCCGACGGCGACTGCGCCGGCGAGCCAGACCCGGCTAAGCCGACGGTGGATTGAAGGCGAGCCTATCTTTGAATTGGGAGCGAAGCCTAGGCGATTCAGTGTCATGTCCGTTCTCCTATCAAGAGGAATGCTGGTCATTAAGCAGCGCCAACAGAAGAGATCTCGCTTCCTTTGGCTCTTTTCGTTTCTTTGCTTCTCTGGCTCACCGATGCCGGCTGTCGCTCGAATCGGCTGACTTTTGTTTCGTCAATCTCGACACCAAGCCCCGGCTCTTCGATTGGATGGATGCGGCCTCCGCAAACGGAAAGCGGCGTCTTCACGATGTCTTCGAGGAGATAATTGTTGGTGATGCTCAGTCCCCAGTTCACGCCGCCGACCGCGGTCGCGACCGCCAGTGTCGCGGCATTGGCGACGCTGGTCTCGCCGAGCTTTCCCGACAGATTGACGGCGCCACCGAGCGCGCGACAGAGACGGATGGCCGCCAGGCACCGCGTGATGCCCTCCAGCTTCATGATCTTGAAGGCGCCACCCGACACTGCGCCGCTCGATAGCAGCCAGCGGATATCGGCGACATCGTGGATGGATTCATCGGCGCTGATCGGAACCGAGCTCGCGCGGGCCACCCGCACCATGCCATCGACATCTTCAGTCGATATCGGTTGTTCGAGAAAATCGGGCGACGCCGCGTCCACCAGCTTGACGAAGCGGATCGCTTCGGCCGCGCTCCAGCCCGTATTTGCGTCTGCACAAACCAGCGCCCGCGCCCCGAGTATCTTGCGCATCTCGACGAGAGTGGTCGCCTCTTCGGCCAGATCGCCGTTCGCAACCTTGAGCTTGAAGGCGGTATAACCCTCGGCGCGGCGCGCCGCGACATCGGCCATATCGCGTGCATGGTCGCTGTTGCCGATCAGCGTGAGGCAGCCGAATTCGCTTTGCGTCTGACCGCCGAGGAGCCGGTAGAGCGGAATCTGGTAGCCGCGCGCGACGGCGTCATGCACGGCGACATCGACCGCCGCCTTGGCGGCCGCATTGCCGACGATGGCCGAATGGATGATCCCGCTGAGTGCGACGAAATCGCGCACATCCTTCCCGACAATGGCTTGAGACAGGACTTCTATAGCGGCCAGCACGCTTTCTGTGGTTTCGCCAGTGAGGAACGGCGCGACCGGCGCTTCGCCGTAGCCGGCGTGGCGGCCGGTTGTTTCAAGCCGCACCAAAACCGTTTCAGCAACCGCATATTCGCGGCCCGCCATCAGCATTGGTTTTTTAAGCGGAATGCCGAGCGGCACAGCCTCAATGCGGATGATCTTCACAGACCTACCCTATTTTTGACTGTTAGGATCATCAGCGGTACGTCCCAGTTGATCAAGCATTGACCCTAGACCGATGAAAAGATCACCAGATCGAGCAACAAGCCGTCACAACACGCATAGCAGAGGCTGGGCTCCTCAAAAACAACTGATACGATATAAGTAATATTCGATTGCGATATAGGCGCCGGAAAATGCCTATTTCTTCGGCGCGCGAGTACGTTTTGGTTTCTTACCAATAGCGGATGTCGTTTTTCGCGTTGAGCTGACAGCGCGTTTTCCGCGCGGCTGCAATTGAATTTCACCGAGCTTTTCAACGATCACGTCGCATACTGCTTTGACCGCGGCAGACAAAGGCCGCCGCGCATTGACTGCGACGACGAAATCGCGCGTGATCACCGGCTCGACAATCGGCATCACGTCGAGATCGCCGCTCAAGGCTTCGGCGTGCACGGTCGCGTAAGGCAGAATCGAATAGCCAAAGCCGCGCTTGATCATTTCCTTGATGATGGTGATGCTGTCGAGCTCCATCACGTAATCAAGCTTGATCCCGCGCGGCTCGGTCCATTGATCGACCAACCTGCGAAATCCGTGCGCGATCAGCAGCGGCAGCTTTGCAATATCCGCAAGCGCAATATTTTCTTGGCTGGCCAGCATGTTTCCGGCGTTGCCAACCAAAACCATGTGTTCACTGGCGACCAGCGACGTATGAAGCGTTAGAATTTTTCCGGGGTTAGTCATAAGCGCAATGTCAATCTTGGCGACGTTGAGCCACTCCTCAAGAAAAATGCTGAGGCCCTCGGTGACGCGCAAATGCACCATAGGCAGGCGAGCCCGACATTCTTCCATCACCAGCGGCGCAAGCGACGGCGAAATAGACTGCGGCATGCCAACAATGACGTTTCCCGACGGAACGTCGGCGGCGCGCGACACCTCTTCACGCATCTGATCGACGAATGCGAGCAGCGATTCACCCATCCTCAGCAAGGCGACGCCGGCATCGGTCGGCACCACTCCGCGGGTGGTGCGAAAAAGCAGCTGGGTGCGGAGCTCGTCTTCCAGAGACTGGATATGACGGCTCAACGCAGGCTGCGCGACGTTGAGAGCGCGGGCGGCTTTGGTAAAGCTTCGCAAGCTTGCGACATGGATGAAATAACGGATTTGCCGCAATTCCATAAGCTGAATTCCCCGCCAGCGCTTTATGAAGCCTTGAAGGTCTTATCACAGCTGCATGCCGTGTTGGGATGAACTTTAACACCAGATGCTCAAAAATGCGGTTTCTAGTCTTTCTTGCCTGAAGTCGATCATTGCCCCGGCCTGCAATGGCCCAGTCGACAACCCAGTGCGGCTCGTACATTCTTATTAGCGACCGTCGCCGGCTGGTTCTCGGCCGTCTCTAAGCGGATCCATGGCGTGATCTGGTCGGTTCGGCCCCGTCGCAAACTCATGATGAAAATGTACAAATATCACAAGTTGGTCGTAGCTGGAATCTAGAGGCCGCTGGATACCCTTTGGTCAGCATTTTCGCCTGAGCCGTCTGTTTTAGGCCTCGTTGGGCGCCGACATCCGCCATTATTAATTGTGTGTTTTCTGGCGCAACCAGAAATCCCGCCATTGCCATTAAAGCACCATTCTAATTTTTCGGCAGACAACCGCCAACCGTGCGCGTATTTCAACGCCGCGGTCCACCGACTTTTCTGGCGAGCATCCTCAAAACTCGCCGACGCCTCGATCAGCACGCGAATTGGATCCGCCTTTTTCCCGACTGACAACCCCATGCGGTTGATAATTCGCCGCGCCGCCTTCTTCGCAATTCGCTTTGACCGTAATTCAAGAAATACCTCATAAACATCTTTCAAATATCGATAGAGGCCAAATCGGCGCTTACCCGGTCGAATATCGCCTCTATGTTTTTCAGCGGATTTCTTGAGAACTTCGATTTTATTGCGGAGATAGTCATCGGTGAATTTTCTGCTCATTTATTAACTCCAGAATATTGGACAATCAGTTCTTGTTCGTCATCAAATTAGCAAAATTCAAACAATCCAAACGATGCGTTCTTTAGGCGAAAAGGTTCGATCTTTAGGCGAGAGATTGGAGTCTTCTTGTGCCCGCTATTGCTTATTGTGATAACGTTTTTAAGGAAATTGCCGCACCAACAAATCGTCTGGAATCGGTTGCTTTTTCGTCATTTGTTTCATGAAGAACGCGACGTTTAATAAGTGACAGTCTGCCATCAGGTTGCGCGCCCACTTTGGTTTCATTAACCGAGCATCTTTCCCACTTTCCCCACCGCAAATAATCCAGTCCGGATGTTTGCCCTCGCCTGACAACTGCAGCGGCCCAAGAGCTGGCTCGTAGCTGATAAAATGGATAACTGCCGGAATTTCCCTCAGGATCGGCCAGCGATAATCATAGTGTGCCTGATCTTCACATGTTGTGCCGAGCCATACATTGCGGATTCCGACGAAGTCGGCCATGCATTCCAATCTGAAGCCGGCCGCTATTCCGAACTGATGCCGGCCAGGTAGTAGCCTGATTTTCCTTTTCCCAGACACTCACCAAATCAAACACCGCCGTCAGATATTTATAGACCGAATAATGATCATGCTGGCGGCGCGACTCCTTCCAAGCGTCGTGAACTCGGATCAGATCCCATCGAAGGGCGTTATTTGGGTAAGGAAGTTGCGGCTGAGATTGGTCTCGCCGACTCGCTTTCAAGCCAGGGGCCTTACCCCGACGTTTCTCGTGCCTATAACGACGACAATAATCGGGGCAGCGGAGCATCGGCGCTGACGCCAAACCCTGGCTACCGAGAAGACATAATGAGCTTGGTCGTTGTGGTAGCTAATTGGTAGCTTTTGATCGTACGCGTCGGCGATGAATCTACCTAAGCCATTGATTTTATTGGCGCGCCGGAAGGGATTCGAACCCCTGACCCCCAGATTCGAAGTCTGGTGCTCTATCCAGCTGAGCTACCGGCGCCCGGTGTCCCGGCCGGGCACAGTGGCGCGCCAGGCAGGATAAGACAACCGGCAATCCTAATATTGCAATATTCAAAAAAAATGGAGGAAAATTGGCATGTCCCCATGGCTGCCAATGTTTACGAACGGGCGGCGTGCAATAGGCGAGCCGAGCCCGACGAGAAATTTGCATGAACCGTATGTATTACAGCACATTCGATGACGCGTATGCCTGGGGTCGACCGTTAACGCCATCGCCACTCACACAGGCCTACATCGGCTTGCTTGCCGGGGTTCTGGCCGTCGCGCTGCTGGCGCTGTTGGCGCCCCCCGGTCATGCGGAGCAAGGCCCGTTCGCCGGCTCGTCGGGATCCTGGGCGGGCGGCGGCGAATGCCAATCCCGCCCTGCCCGCCGCTAATAATCGCCTTGGAAAATCGTCGCGCGAAAGCATCTCCCGGATTGGTTAACCCGGTGATGCGCTACAGATTCGCGACTCGATCGCAATTGCTAAGACGAATCGGTCGCCGCTTCGCCGGCAAATGCTCCCGGCAAATGCGGCGCGGCTAACGCAAGCGAGCCCGCCGTTGCAAAACGCGGCGCGACAAATATTGGCAAATTAGCTTTTGGCTTTGCGCCAGTGCGGAGGCTTCAGCGCGGAATAACCGGCGCCAAGCCGGCCGTCTGCGAAGACGGCGAATTACTAGTTACTAGCCACCGGCTGTTTTTTCGGCTTGCGCGGCGTCGGCGACACTGCCGTTGGCGCAGCTGGCGAAGTTGCCTTCGGCGCTGCCGGCTTTACCGATGCCGGAAGGGCCAACGAGCCGGACGCGTCCCTGAGGGCCTGCTGCGGTTGTCCGCCATTCCTATCGCGAAGCTGCTCAACGAATTCCTTCGGTTCCAGCCAAATGAAAACCGGAATCTTCAATTCCAGGAACTCCGCAACTTCCTTGCCGAATCCGACGCAGTTATTGAACAGTGCGTGCCATTCCGTCTTTTCGGCTTTCCGCTTTTTGATGTAGGCGGCGAGTTTTCTGTATTGGGCCACACTCAGCATGATGCGATAGCGCGCCGTTACATATTTTTCTTCGAGGTCGCCGTCACTGGCGCCCATCTCGCCCGGCACAGGCACCAGGTGCCCAAGCGTCCAGTTAACAACGCTGCAATTGTCGCAATCGTTGGCGTCGCCAGCCGGATGGAAGCCCGCGATTTCGCTCCTGATGATTTCGTTGTGCGAGTTCACCTCGCCGTACAAGATATACAAATGGCCGTAGCTCGCGGCATTGCGGCCGCGAAACTCGACGAAATAACGCTTCCCTGAGCCTGCGGGATGTTTGGCCGTTTTAGCGGCGTCGGCCGGTTGCGTCGTGCTTACAGGCACGGCTGCCGGCTGAGTTGTCGAAGTGGTTGCAGCGACGGGCTTGGCGTTTGTCTTGGCGTCTTGCGCGTAGGCTGGCGAAGCCTTGAGCCAAAACGCGATCACAGCCACTGCCACGCCCACCAGAATGCTGGTGCCGAGTTTGCAGAAATGCCGCATAACAACCCTCCTAACCTTGTCTTGACCAAGGTTAGCTACCGCACACGAATCGACAGCGACGATCCAAATGCTGGAGCGAAAGCCTACCGGCCGATACACCGAGGTTTCCCCCGGAAACCGGTGGTCAATAGTTTCACCCCCTAGACGCCAAGAAAGGGCACGGCATTACGCCGGCCCGTTTCTCGTTACTTACGTCAGGTAGGATTTAACCCTTGGTCTGGACGACCGGGGCCTTACCTTTACCCATTGGCGCTTTGCCTTTGCCGGCGCAGCCAGCAACGCCAAACGCCAGAATTGCCGTGCAAACGATGACCATAAACTTTTTCATGACGCACCCCAGTTGATCCGTGTTAACGCTTCTGTTTATTACAGACCGGCTAGACCGTAAGCTAGTGCAGAAAAGGCACACTCCACAATATTTTGAAACGGATACGTTGTTTTAAAAGGGTTTCCGCGCGGTTTGACGGGCTTTTTTTGACCTTGACTCGCCAAACTCATCCTTGGAACGGATAACGAACGCCAACGCCGTAGCTGTTGAAAAGGCCTATTGACACCGCGCCCAGGATTTGGATTCGGCCGCGCGCATTTCCCCTTAATGGTATTCCTCGCAGCTCCCAATCAAGGGATAGCGGTTAGGGTAGGCCTTCTTGAGCCTGGCATCCGCGATTTTGAACGCGGCCATGCATTCCTTCTCGCTCGCATAGCGCGGCGATGCTTTTCGCTCGAATCCCGGTGGGCGCTCGAAAAATTGCCAATACGCCAATGCTGGAGCTGCCGAAACGGCAAGAATCGCGGCGCCAATGCCGAATCGCAGAACGGTGATTATTCGCAGCTTCATGGTGGTTCCTCTCCTTCGTAATATCCGTTTCAGATCAACGCTCCCGGTTGATCCGCTAGCGACGCGCCCCACCAGACGGCCATAGAATATCCGGCGATATCGTCCGAATCATATTTCGTGGGCCGACCCAAAAATAACGGCTCGCCCCCGCACGACACGCTCATCGCAAAACGACGACTTTCGTGCCGAAACTCACCCGATCGTACAGATCCATAACATCCTGATTGTACATGCGAATGCAGCCATGGGAGACGAATCCGCCGACCGAGCCGGGGGCGTTGGTGCCATGGATTGCGTATTCGCCGCCGCCGCTCAGCGTCATCGCCGCGGCGCCCATCGGGTTGCGCGGACTGCCGCCGGGAATGGGATCCGGCGTCACGTTAGGGTTCCGTCTGATCGAGGGCGGCGGCACCCATCCCGGCTTGATGTATTTCCCGTCGATGTGGGCGGTTCCCGCCCAGGCCATGCCCGCCTTGCCGACGCCCACCGGATAGCGGATCGCCTTTCCGTCGCCGACCACGTAATAGAGCCGCCGCTCGCTCGTCTTTATGACGATGGTGCCCACCGAATAGCCGTTGAAATGCACGATTTCCCGGGCGCTGGACGATGCGGGCGCCAGGAGTAATGCGGTTGCAGAGGCCAAAACGGCGAGAAACGCGTTACGCATATTCACGGCAGGCTCCGATCACATTCAACGGTGAAGGTTTTCGCATTTGGATAAGAATAATTCCACTGCGGTGCGGGCTCCGTCAAGATTTGATTTCAGTCAAGAATTGATTTGAATTCCAATCGTCCGGAACCGAGCGGCCGGCTAAGTATAATAACCAATGACTGGGGCGGCGGATTTGAGATTCCGCCCATAATCGCGGCCGGCCGGCGGCGGAACTTAAAATCCAAAACCGCGCTGGAATCATGAACTTGCTAATGAGTGGATTTGACATTCGCAACCCACCTAGCCGCGGGCTCGCAATGCGAATGTCAAATCCAAAAATCCACTAGAAACCTATAATTGCTAGTGTCCCTTTGATTCCGAAGTTCGCCGGAGCGCGTGCCGCAAGGATGTGCGAACTTCGGAATCAGGACACCATGATGGAATTGTAGTTTCCGGCAATCTGGGAATAGCATGAAGCCGTTATGAGCAAGACCATCGCTGTACTCATCTGGTTCGCCGGGCTCGTCGTATGGTACGCCATACGGCACCCCTTTGAGCGCAGGGCGCGCAAGATGGGCGTGAAGAAATCCCTGCTGACCTGGCGGGAGTGGACGCTTCTTGCAATCGCCACGGCCGGCTTATTCCTGATCCCAGGGACATACGTATTGACTGGATTTCCAGCGTCGTTCGATCGCGCGTTTATTCCGGCGATCGCCTGGCTGGGCCTATTGCCACTCTGCGCGGCTTTATGGCTATTTCGCCGCAGTCACGTCGATCTCGGCGGGAATTGGTCGGTAACGCTGAAGGTTCGGGAAAATCATGTTGTGGTCAATACCGGCGTCTATCGGCTGGTCCGGCACCCGATGTATTCTTCATTTTTCCTCTTGGGTCTGGCGCAAATGCTGCTGTTGCCGAATTGGCTTGCCGGAACCTCGGGGCTTATAGGGGTGGGGCTGCTTTTCGGCTTTCGCGTGCTGCGAGAAGAGGCGATGATGCTGGAATATTTCGGCGACGATTATCGCTCCTATATGGCCCGCACGAAGCGCATAATTCCTTGGATCGTATAATCCCACAGTTCAAACGACGGAGATGATCGGTGCGCGGGCGTTCGATTCGATTGTCGATAACGCGGCGCATCGTCATCGACCTGCTGCATTTTTCCGCAACGATCCCGTCCATCCCGGTGCAGCGGCGAATGTCGCTCGCACCGATAGTCGCCGCCCGGGCCGCCTGCCGGGAGCGGCCGCGCTGGACCGCCATATTCACCAAAGCCTATGCGCTGGTTTCCCGCGAGTTTCCCGAGCTGCGGCGGGCCTATGTCAAATTTCCCTGGCCGCGGCTGTACGAATACCCGACCAGTAAAGCCACCGTCATGATCGAGCGGGACTACCAGGGCGAGGCCAGCCTGTTCTCGATCAACATCAAGGATCCGGCGGCGCAGTCGTTGCCGGCCCTGGGACACCAGCTCCAGCATGCCGAGACCGCGCCGATCCAGGAGGTAAAGGACTTTCGCCGCCTATTGCGAATCACCAGCCTGCCGCGCCCGCTGCGCCGGCTGCTGTGGTGGTTTGGGCTGAATATCGGCCGGCAGCGCGGGAACTATTGCGGGACATTCGCCATTTCGGTCTATTCGGCGCTGAACGCCGAATCGCTGCACCCACTCACCCCGTTGACGACATTGCTGAATTACGGGGTCATCGACGGCGACGGCGGCGTGGATGTGCGAATCATCTACGATCACCGGGTCATGAACGGTGCGGACGTGGCCCGGGTCCTGGCGCGGCTGGAGCAGATCCTCAACACGGTCGTTGTGGAGGAACTAGGGTCGCTCGACCAATTGCCCGGCAAAGCCAAAAAAACCTGATTGCCGGATGCAGGCTGGCCGGCGCCGCGCGGCCGGCGGGTTCCTTGGCTTGCCGGCGTGCGGTCTCCTTGCCGGCCACGGCTGTGGAAAATCGACCGACATGTGACTTTCGTGCACCCGGTGTGGCTTTCAGGCACTAGAGGAAGCCGATGCCTCCGGTGTAACAAATCATTCAAGAGTCGGAGGCGAGATTCGGTCGCCGGCTACCTTCCTTCAATTCTTCCACCGTGCATGGGGCTAGAAGCGCCGTGAAATTTTCAGCTGTTCTCGGGTTTGTGGTCTTCACCGCGTTATCGCTGGGCGGCTGCGTAACCAATAACGGGCCAGAAAACGCGTTGGCCTCGGCCAATGTCCCACGCCAACGCGAAGCCAAGGCGAGCGAGCCGTGGAACTTGCGGACGCCTTTCGGGATTCTCTACAACCGCATTCCGAGCGGCGAGGTGGATTATGCGGGCAAGCAAGCTCCGGGCACCATCGTGGTCGCGACCAACGAACGGCGGCTTTATTACGTGCTCGGCCATGGCAAGGCGATCAGCTACGGCATCGCCGTCGGCATGGAAGGCTACGGTTGGTCAGGCGTAAGCACGGTTTCCGCCAAGCGCGAATGGCCGGACTGGACGCCGACGGCAAACATCTTGAAGCGATTTCCCACGTTGCCGCGTCATATGGTCGGCGGACCGGAAAATCCGCTCGGTGCGCGGGCGCTGTATCTCGGCGGAACGCTTTACCGCATCCATGGCACCAACGAGCCTTGGAAGCTCGGTGGTGGCGTATCGTCGGGCTGCATTCGCATGTCCAATGACGACGTGATCGACCTGTATAATCGAACAAGGGTCGGCGCGACGGTCATCGTGCGGCAGTAACGGCCGGCGCTCTATTCATTCATCGCCCCGCAGGCGACGGCGGGGTGTTTCCCCGCCGAGACCATTGTCGCCGTCGTCATCAAACTTTTCGACTAGCGCCGCTTGCCGGGCACATTGGCATCGACCACTTGCGCATGCATGCGCGAGAGGAAATCGATCAGCGTCTTTCGCTCGGCTGCCGAAAAGTTCTTGAGCAATTGCCGTTCGCGCTGCAGCGACAATTTGACCATCCGGTCGTGCAAGGCCAATCCCTTGCGGGTCAATGCGATCAATTGCCGATAGCGATCGTCATCGGCCCAACGCACTTCGACGACACCGCTTGATTTCATGCCGCGCACGCCGCGGCTGACGGCGGCCTTATCGAGCCCGATCACATCGCAAATGCGGCCGGCGGAAATCCAGGGCTCGGTGGCAAGCAGCGCCATGATGCGCCAATCGGTGATGCCGACGCCGAATTGCGGGCGATAGGCTGCCGACGCCGAGCTCGATAGCTTGCCCGCAAGATAGGTCAGATAGGCCGGGACGAAGTGATCGAGGTTGAGGGCATGCGCGGAGCTGCGCGTGTCGTCGGGGGTCTCGGGGCCGGACCGCCGCGCTTTGGAACGCAGACTCATCGGCCGCGCCGGCGGCGACGCCGATCGGACGATGCCCGCTCAATCCATTGATATAACGCGCAAACGCGGGCCATCGGCGCAGGACCTTGCAGGTTCAAGAAGCGTTCCGCGGCCATCCGCGAGCTTGACCTAAGTCAAATCGTCGGCATGGCCAAATGCCATATGGTCGTTGACATGTCAACGAGTGGCATGGAGACGGCGCGTCATGCAAGCGTTGCGGCGATGGAGCGTGCGGCACGCATCGGTTCTCAAGCGGGTCTATGACGCCTGCGCGCAATTTGCCCCGCGGCTGAGCCGCCCGCTGCGCTGGGCCGGCCTGCGGCGCATGGAACGCCTGCTGCTTCCATTCGAACGCGCGTCGAAGCAACTGCTGTTCGATTGCAAGATGTGCGGCCAGTGCGCGCTCGGCTCGACCGGCATGGCGTGCCCGACCAATTGCGCCAAGCAAATGCGCAACGGACCGTGCGGCGGCGTGCGCGCCAACGGCGCCTGCGAGGTCAATCCGGCCATGCGCTGCGTCTGGCTCGAAGCGATCGACGGCATGCAACGGCTCGACCCGCTGCGCCACAAGACATTCCTCGAGCCGATCGATCACCGCCTGTGGAACCGCTCGTCATGGCTGCGGGTGATCGATGGCACGCATTCGACGCCGACCGTCGTGCGCGCGCAAGCGGCACCGGCGCGCGAGAGCTTCGGCTTCGAGCAGGCCTGCAAGTCGGGACGTTTCGTGGTGACGGTCGAGATATCGCCGCCCGACTCCGCCGATCCCGCCGTGCTGATCGCGCGCGCCTCTCGCTTCCGCGATCTGGTCGATGCCGTCAACATTACCGACGGCGCCGGCGCCAACTGCCACATGTCGAGCGCCGCCGCCGCCGCCATCCTGGCAGCCAATGGGCTCACGCCGGTGGCGCAGTTCTCATGCCGCGACCGCAATCGCATCGCGCTGCAGGGCGACATTCTCGGCGCCGCCGCCCTGGGCGTGCGCAATATTCTCTGCCTCACCGGCGACGACGTCAGCCAGGGCGACCACCCCAGCGCCAAGCCGGTATTCGACCTCGATTCGATTTCGCTGCTGCGCCTGACCGAAGGCATGCGCGACCGCGCTGCTTTCGCCTCCGGCCGCAAACTGGAGGTCGCGCCCAATCTGTTTCTCGGCGCCACCGCCAACCCGTTCGTGCCGCCATATCGCGATCGCATCGCCAACCTGGAAAAGAAGATCGATGCCGGCGCGCAGTTCATCCAGACGCAATTCTGCTTCGACCTGCCGCTGCTGGCCGATTTCATGAACGGAGTGCGCACCCGCGAGTTGCACAAGCGATGCGCCATCATCGTCGGCGTCGGCACGCTGAGCAGCGCCAAAGCGCTGCGTCGCATGGCCGAACATGTGCCCGGCGTGCACATTCCGGAATCCATCCTGCGGCGCATCGCCGGCGCGGAAAATGAAAAGGCCGAGGCCAAGGCGATTCTGGTCGAAACGATACGGGCCGTGAGCGGGATCGAAGGCGTCGCGGGCGTTCATCTGATGGGATACCGCAACGACGGCGTGCTGGCAGAGGCGATCGAGGAATCGGGAGTTCGCCGCGGTGTCAATACGCGCGCGGCGTGAGTTGGACATTTGATCCGGAGGGTTGCGATGGCTGAAATGAACGATCAAGAAAGACAATTGGTGGAGTGGCTCTCCGACATGAACGAGGACGAAGGCTTCGCCCTCGCCAAGAAGATGCTGCTCGAGGAAAGCGTCAACCCGCTCAGGGTGCTGGAGTTGTGCCGCAATGCCATGGATATCGTCGGCAAGCGCTTCGAAAAGGGCGAGTATTTCCTGCCCGAGCTCGTGCTGGCCGGCGAAATGCTGGAGAATATCGGAGCCATTGCCAAGCCGCTGATCAAGCAGGCGCCCGGCGAGGCGCCGAAAAGGCTCGCCAAAGTTCTCATCGGCACTGTGCATGGCGACCTGCACGATATCGGCAAGAACATCGTCACCTTCATGCTCGATATCAACGGCTTCGAGGTCAAGGACATCGGCATCGATGTGCCGGTCAAGACCTTTGTCAACGAGATCAACCAATTCCAGCCCGACGTCGTCGGCCTGTCCGGCTTTCTCACGCTGGCGTTCGATTCGATGAAGGAAACGATCGAGGCCATTCATGATGCCGGTCTGCGCGACAAGCTCAAGATCATGATCGGCGGCGGCCAGGTCGACGAAACGGTGCGCAACTATACTGGCGCCGACGCCTTCGGCACCAACGCCATGGACGCCGTGTCGCTGTGCAAGAACTGGATGGGGGTTGCCGCATGAACGCGCCGCAGAACGACTTCCAGACGCCGGAGGCGAAAGCCGCCTATGACGCGCGTTGGCAGCGCATCATGGATTGCGTCAACCTGAAGCAGCCCGACCGCATGCCGACCGCACTGATGGCCACGTTCTGGCTGGCGAAATACGGCCAGATCACCAATCGCCAGCTTATGTACGACTACGGGAAAGTCAAAGAGATCGGCGAGCGCGCCATCCTCGAATTCGAGCCGGACGTGCACAGCCCACTGGTGCTGCAATGCGCGCTCGGCCCTTCGCTCGAAGCTGTCGGCTTCAAGCAGTTGCAGTGGCCGGGCCACGGCGTCAGCGATACCCAGCCCTATCAGTACCTCGACCGCGAATACATGAAGGCGGACGAGTACGACGAATTCCTGTTCGACCCGACCGGCTATTACCTGTCGAAATATCTGCCGCGCATCGCCGGCGCATTCGAGGGGCTCGACGAACTTCCCTACCTTCCCGGCCTGCACTACCTGCGCATGTTGTCCGGCATCATTCCGTTCGCCAATCCGCGCATTCGCGAATCGATGGAGAAAGTGGTCAAGGCGGCGGAAGAGGTGAAGCGTCTTAACGACCACCAGGTCGGCTTCATCGCGCAAATGAAAAGGCACGGCTTCCCGACCGCCTTCGGCACCACGTCGATCGCGCCCTACGACCTGATCGGCGACTATTTCCGTGGCGCCACCGGGATGATGACGGATCTTTATCGCAACAAGGACAAGCTGCTGCAGCTTCTGGACAAGGCGGTGGTCTTCATTTTGCGGCAAACGATTGCTGCCGCCAAGCAATGGAACCACCCGATCGTCTTCATTCCCACCCACTGGGCGCCCGATGCCTTCATGTCGGCGAAGCAATTCGAGACGTTCTGGTGGCCGACCTTCCGCAAGCTGCTGATCGGGCTGATCGACGCCGGCCTGATCCCGATGCCGTTGTGGGAGTCGGATTGCACCAAGCGGCTGGAAACGATCCGCGATATTCCCGCGGGAAAATGCATCTACTGGTTCGAACGCACCGACATGGTCAAAGCGTTCGAGGTGCTGGGCGATGTGGTGGCGCTGCGAGGAAATATCTCGCCGTCGCTGCTCACCACCGGCAAACCGGATGAAGTGGACGCCGCGGTCCGCCATCTGGCGGAAAACGTGTTCCACAAAGGCGGCAAGCTCATCCTCGATGCGGCCTTCGGCCTGCCGGACGAAACGCCGGTCGAGAACGTGCGCGCCATGTACGCGGCGGCGCGCAAATACACCGGTTGAGGGAGAGAGCCAAGCCAAATGCCGACGGTCCGCGGCAGCATCCTTGTTCGAGAATTAGCGGCAATCCCTTGCGCCGGCGGGCCGCGCGGCCGCTATCGGCGCGACGCCATCGAACTGGTTGAGCGCGAAAACCTGCTCGATGCCGCCTACTGCTATCGCATCGTTCCGTTGGACGAGCCGCCGAGCGACGTGCTGCGCGCCGGAGGCGAGACGCTCGACGCCCTGCGGCTGGTGCCGGAGAGCGGGCAACTGACGGCAATCGCCGCCGGTATCTGCACGCTGGGGCCGGCGCTTGAACGGCGCACGACCGCGCTGTTTGCCGAACGGCGCATGTCGCTGGCGCTGGCGCTCGACAAACTGGGCAACGAATTTCTGTTCGCGCTCTCCCGCCGCGTGCAGGACCGTATCGTCGGCGAGGCGCGAAAAGCCAAACTGACGGCGGCTGGCGAGTTGCGCGCGGGCGATCCCGGCCTGCCGCTCTCGGCGCAGGCGGCTGTGCAACGCCTGGCCGGCGCGAGCGAGATTGGCGTCAGCGTGACGCCCGGACAGGTTCTCCACCCGCTCAAGTCGATGTCGATGGTGCTTGGCATCGGCATCGATCTGCCGCCGGCCCACTGGTCGCGCTGCGACGACTGCCCTTCGGCGGCGAAATGCCGGATGTCCGGTCACGCCAGCGCACCGGCGATGGCTTGAGCGCCGCGTCATGACCAAGCGCAAGCCGGATCAAACTGCGCAGTCGTTCACGCTCGGCTTTCCGCAACTCGATCGCACGATTGCGAGTCATGACGGCGAGACGATTTACCAGTCCGCTCGCCGCGGCGGCGTTCGCATCATCGGCGCCTGTGGCGGCCGTGGCACCTGCGGCACCTGCCGCGTGCTCATTGTCGAGGGCGACATCGACGCGACGAAGGAGAATATGCCGCCGGCCTCGACAAGTGACGGAAAAAAGCCGCGCTGGGTGCGTGCCTGCCAGGTCACGCCGACCTCCGACTGCGCCATTGAGGTCGCCGAACGATCGCTGGCGCCAGTAGTGCGAGCCGAATTCGAACCCGGCGAGACCATTGAGATCCTGGCGCTCGACCCGGCCGTGGTCAGCCGTGACGTCAGGGTTCCGCAAGCCACGTTGGCCGACAACTTGTCGGACCTCGATCGCGTGATCCGCGCGTTGGAGACAGCTTTGCCTGAAGTCGATCTGGCCGCGGCACGGCAACTGCCCGCCGCGCTGCGCGACAACGACTGGTCGCTACGCGCCCTTATCCGCGAGCGTGAGCTGATCGGGGTTTCGCCGATCGGCCGCCGCACGCTCGGCCTGGCCGTCGATCTTGGTACCACCAATGTCGCCGGCTTTCTGGTCGATCTGCAAAGCGGCGCGCGCGTCGCCAGCCTCGGCATCGAGAACCCGCAAGGTGCCTGGGGCGCCGACGTCATCAGCCGGATGAATTACGCCATCCATGGGCCTGCCAACGCCGCGGAATTGCGCCAGGCCGCTTCAACAGCGATCAACGCGCTCGCGCACGATCTGTGTCATTCCATAGGCGCCGCCACCGCCGACATTGCCGATATGGCGATCTGCGGCAATACCGCCATGCACCACCTGCTGCTTGGACTGCCGGTGCGCCAACTCGGCCGCGCCCCGTTCGTGGCCGCGCTGCGCGACGCCATGGACGTCAAGGCGCGCGAGCTCGACCTGGCGGTCAGCCCCGGCGCCTATGTCCACCTGGCGCCAAACATCGGCGGTTTCGTCGGCAGCGATCACGTCACCGCGCTCATCGCCACGCAGGAGCATTGGCGCAGCGGCGGCGCCACTCTGGTCATGGACATCGGCACCAATACCGAGATTTCCCTGATCCACAGCGGCGACATCATGTCGGCCTCCTGCCCGTCGGGGCCGGCGCTCGAGGGCGGGCATATCTCCTGCGGAATGCGGGCGGCGGAAGGCGCCATCGAACGCGTCACGGTCGAACAAGGCCGCCTCAAGATCGGCGTGATCGGCAACCGCAAACCCGTCGGCCTGTGCGGCTCGGGCGTGATCGACGCCGTGGCGGCCTTGCGACAGACCGGCATTCTGGACGATGGCGGCCGCATCGCCGGCCGCCATCCCGACATCGCGGAGGTAGACGGTAAGCGGCAGGCGGTGCTGGCGCCCGGCGTCAATTTCAATCAGCACGACGTGCGCGCGGTGCAGCTCGCCAAGGCCGCGATCCGCACCGGCATCGATCTGCTGTTGCGCGACCGCGACCTGAGCGACGACGACATCGAGCGCGTGGTCATCGCCGGCGCCTTCGGCTCCTATATCGACATCGCCAGCGCGATCGCCATCGGGCTGCTGCCGGCGTTGCCGCTCGATCGCTTCAAGCAGGTCGGCAATGCCGCCGGCGCCGGCGTGCGCCAGATTCTCGCCTCGCGGCAGGTGCGCGCGCAGGCACGCGAACTCGCTCAAGCCTGCCGCTATGTCGAGCTGAGCACGCGCGGCGATTTCCAGAAGACCTTTCTGCATAACATCGGCTTCAAACAACGGCCCAAAATACGGAGAGCGCTGTGACAGGTTCACCCGGCTTCAACATCGCGATGATCGGCGATCGCATCAATCCTGGATTCAAGAGCGTCAAGGCGATGCTGGATGCCGAAGACCTGGCCGCGGTTCAGTCGGTGGCCGTCAAGCAGGTCGAGGCCGGCGCCAGCGCGCTCGACGTCACCATCGGGCCGCGCGGCTCGACCGATTTCGAATTCCTGGCCAAGGTCGTGCGCGCCATCCAGCAGGCGGTACCGGCATCGCTGTGCTTCGATTCGCCAAGCCCGCAGGTCCAGGAAGCCTGCTTCAGGGCCTACGACCGCGCCCGCGGCGGGCCGGCGCTAATCAATTCGATTACCGAACAGCGCTGGGAAATAATGGATCTCTACAAGAAATACGGGCCGTTCCGGGTCATCGTCATGGCGTCGGAGCGCATGGAGAACGGCACCGCAAAGCAGAACAAAACCGCCGATGAAATCACCGCGACCGCCAAACGCGCCGCCTTGCGGCTGCAATCGGATTACGGCATGGCGCTCACCGATATCTATATCGATGTCTCGGTCAGCGCCGTGGTCGCCGACACCAATGGATTGCACCGCGCGACACTGGAGGCGGTGCGCATGCTGCACGCCGATCCGCAGCTTCCGGGCCTGCACATCATGGGCGGGCTCACCAATATCGGCCAGCAACTGCCGCCGAAGGCCGCCGACGGCTCCGACCTGAAGCTGTCGCTCGAATGCGCGTTTCTCACTCTGGCGGTACCGCTCGGCTTCGACACGATCCTGTGCACGCCGTGGCGCAAATATCAGCCGCTGCCGGACGACAATTACGTGCTCACCGCGTACAAGAATATCCTTGAGCAGACCGGCAGCAATGCCTTGCGCGCGGTGCGCAAGCTGTACCGCGCGTAACTTGGTGGTACCGCCAGCGCGTCAGCTCATTTCTTGTATGACGACTTCTTCCAGATGCCGCGTTTCTGCATCAGGGCGATCTGCTTATCGATCACGTCTTTCTTATACTCGGCGTGCTTGGGCGGAATTTTTCTCATATAGCGGTTCTTCGGATATATCGGCTTCTCATAGATGATCTGCGCGAGCTCCGAGCGGATGTCCTTCATCCAGTTGGTGGTCTGCGCCGACTCGCGATGGTGGCGCAGGGCCTCGATATTGATGACGCCGGCGACGAAGGTCGAACCGTTGGTGTCGCGCTGCTTGCCGACCAGCTGGCCGCGGTAATCGACGATCATCGATTGGCCGCCGCCGGCGTCGATGCCAACCGGGTGGTCGGCGTCGAGATGATAGCTGCCGATATTGGGCGCCACGATATACATGTTGTTTTCGAGCGCGCGGGCGCGATTGGAAATCTCGAACACGTCGTTCTCGGTGAATGGCGCCGGCATCGAGGCGCGGTAGACCACTTCGGCGCCGTTCATGGCGAGACCGCGCCCGTTCTCCGGATAGTTTCCCTCCATCGCCATCATGATGCCGAGCCGGCCGATCTTGGTGTCGGCGACCGGCCAGAACGCCTGCAAAGTGCGGCCGTATTTCTCGATCCACCAGTCGTAAACGTCATGCGGCGACACCGAGCGCTCGACCGGCAGCAAAGCCGAGATCTTGTAATGCTGCAGAATGATTTTTCCGTCCGGATCGACGATGAAGCCGATATTGAAGAACCGGTTCTTCCAATCGGGGTGGCGCGCCTTGGCCTGCGCCATGATGAACACGTTCCATTGCCGCGCCAGTTTCCCGATCTCGTCGGTCTCCGGCCCCGGAATATCGATGCAACAGGTGCGGGCATAGTCGGCGTGATCGGCATCGAGCACTTCGTCGTTGAAGCCCATCAGCGCGCCCTCGGGGATCGCCAGCAGCCGCACCGGAATGTCGAGATTGGACAGCCAGAACGCGGCCTTGGTCAGGCCCTTGAGGTGCTCGATGTTTTGCTTGATCTCCTCGCGCCGGCGAATGCCCCAGAAACTCGGGATCAGGCCGACGGCGTTATAGGGCTCGATCATGATGTTCTCCTTGCAAATCCGAAGTCATTCCGGGGCGCCACGAAATGGCGAACCCGGAATCCATAATCACCGGCAGGGAGTATGGATTCCGGTCCCGGAATGACGGGAGGAATATCACGCCGCGACGCTGGGCAGCCCCGCGAGCGCGGTGGCCAGTTCCTTGGCGTCGTAGTCGCGGTCGACGAGTTTGCCCTCGTGGTAGTCGATATAGGCCTGCATATCGAAATGGCCGTGGCCGGAAAGGTTGAACAGGATGGTTTCTTTCTTGCCTTCCTTCTTGCAGCGCAGCGCCTCGTCGATGGCGCAACGCACCGCGTGATTGGCCTCCGGCGCCGGCACGATGCCCTCGCAGCGCGCGAATTCAACGCCGGCCTCGAAGCACGCGATCTGATGGTAGGCGCGCGCCTCGATCAGGCCGAGATCGAGCGCATGCGACACCAGCGGCGACATGCCGTGGTAGCGCAAGCCGCCGGCATGGAAACCGGGCGGGATGAAAGTCGAGCCCAGCGTGTGCATCTTGACCAGCGGCGTCAGATGCGCGGTGTCGCCGAAATCATAGGCATACTTGCCGCGCGTCATCGACGGGCAGGCCGCTGGCTCGACGGCAATGATGCGGCGCTTGCGTCCGCCGCGCAGTTGCAGCCCGAGGAACGGAAACGCCAGTCCTGCGAAGTTCGAGCCACCGCCCGCGCAGGCAATGACCACATCGGGATCGTCGCCGGCCATCGCCATCTGCTCGATCGCTTCCTGCCCGACGACGGTCTGGTGCAGCAGCACGTGGTTGAGCACCGAGCCCAGTGAATATTTCACCGCCGGGTCCTTGGCCGCCACCTCCACCGCCTCGGAAATGGCAATGCCGAGCGATCCGGGACTGTCCGGATGCAGCTTCAGAATGGCGCGGCCGGAGTCGGTCTCGGTCGACGGCGAAGGAATGCAACGCGCGCCGTAGGTCTCCATCAGCGCGCGCCGGTAGGGCTTCTGATCGTAGGAAACGCGCACCTGGAAAACCAGCACGTCGATGCCGAACAGCGCGCCGGCGAAGGCGAGCGAGGAGCCCCACTGCCCGGCCCCGGTTTCCGTGCTCAGCTTCTTGATGCCGGCCTGCTTGTTGTACCAGGCCTGCGCCACCGCGGTATTCGGCTTATGCGAGCCGGCCGGCGAGACGCCTTCATACTTGAAATATATCTTGGCGGGCGTGCCAAGCTTCTGCTCCAGACGGCGCGCGCGGATCAGCGGCGAAGGCCGCCACATGCGATAAACGTCGCGGATCGGCTGCGGGATGTCGATGTAACGCTCGCCCGACACCTCCTGCATGATCAATTCCATCGGAAACAGCGGCTCGAGGTCGGCAGGACCGACCGGCTGCTTGGTTCCCGGATGCAACACAGGCGGCGGCGGCTTCGGAAGATCGGCCGTCAGATTGTACCAAGCCTTCGGAATATGTGTTTCGTCCAATTCAAATTTGACCTGGTCACTCACGCGACTCTCCCTTGGCTTAAGTCCAACCCCATCGAGCTTGCGGCAACATACATGAGGGAGCCGAAATTGTGAACTCGGTGGGCCGCAGTCGATCGACGGAAATGCTCGACCGCAAGACCGCAACGCAATATGGCCTCCCCCAACCGGATGTTCTGCTTTTTCCGCACCGGATGCGCGCTGCCATCCGATAAAAAATGCCGGAACCGGCGCGATGGGGCTTCACAAGCTTGATAATAGACTTAGAATTCACGTTTTCGCGGCGTATCGACGGCGGCCGGTGTCTGCCCTGCAGGCTCGACGCCAAACGAAATGCGCCAAGCGATCTTTTCCTGGGGAGGGGTAGATGAAACGAGTATTCGCGCTGCTTGCAGCCACTGCGGCCTTGGCGCTTGTGACCACGGCGGTGGGCGCACAGGAAAAGCTCAAGATCGGAATTATCGCGACGCTCTCCGGCCCGCCGGCGGTACTCGGACAACAGCTACGCAACGGATTCCAGCTCGCGGTGAAGGACCTCGGCGGCAAGCTCGGCGGCCGCGAAGTCGAACTCATTGTGCAGGACGACGAACTCAAGCCCGACGTCGCCGTCACCAAGGCCAAGGCGCTGGTCGAACGCGACAAGGTCGACTTCGTCGTCGGCCCGATCTTCTCCAATGTCCTCGGAGCGATCTTCAAACCGGTGACCGATGCCGGCGTGATCCTGATCAGCCCGAATGCCGGCACCTCCAATTTCGCCGGCAAGGATTGCAATGCGAATTTCTTCGTCACGTCATACCAAAACGACCAGGCCTTCGGCGTGACCGGCAAATACGCGCAAGACGCCGGGTTGAAGAAAGTCTTTATGATCGCGCCTAATTACCAGGCCGGCCGCGATGCGATCGCCGGCTTCAAGAGCTTCTACAAGGGGCAGATCGCCGACGAGGTTTTCGTCCCGCTCGGCCAGCTCGACTACTCGGCCGAACTGGCGAAGATCGCCGCCGCCAAGCCCGACGCAATCTATGTGTTCCTACCGGGCGGCATGGGCATCAATTTCGTCAAGCAGTTCCGCCAGGCTGGGCTCGCCGACAAGACCGTGTTCCTGTCGTCCTTCACGGTCGATGAGTCGACGCTGCCGGCGCAAAAGGAAGCCGCCATTGGCTTCTTCGGTGGCGCCAACTGGGCGCCCAATCTCGACAATCCGCAGAACAAGAAATTCGTCGCCGAATACGAGAAGGACTTTGGCGGCGTGCCGGCGAGCTACGCCTTCCAGGCCTACGATGCCGCGCTGTTGATCGACGGCGCACTCAAATTGACCAAAGGCAGCACCGCCGACAAGAACGCGCTGCGCGCCGCCTTGAAGAAGGCCAACTTCAAATCGCTGCGCGGCGGCTTCAAGTTCAACACCAACAACTACCCGATCCAGGACTTCTACCTGGTCAAGGTCGCCAAACGCGCCGACGGCAAGTTCCAGACCGAAATCGACAAGAAGGTCTTTACGAACTACGCCGATACGCACGCCAAAGACTGCCCGATGAAGTGAGGCCGGGCGCGCGGAAATGCGCCAGAGCGCGTTCCGACTCGATTGAATCGGAACGCGCTCTAGATTCTTGTATTGGCTCATTTTCCACGGCGAACCGGTTCCCACTTCGCCGGAAAATGCGCTAAGCCTTTCAGCGCATGTCCATGTCTCTTCTGGTCGTCCAGATTCTGAACGGGCTGCAGCTCGGCGTGCTGCTGTTCCTGATCGCGGCCGGACTGACGCTGGTGTTCGGGGTGATGAATTTCATCAACCTCGCGCATGGCGTTCAATACATGCTGGGCGCCTATCTCGCCGTCATGTTCTACGCCATCACCGGTAGCTCGTTTCTGGCCCTGGTGTTCGCGCTGCTGGCCTCGCTCGCGTTCGGTCTGTTTCTCGAATTCGTGGTGTTTCGCCATCTCTACGAGCGCGATCATCTCGATCAGGTCATTGCCACCTTCGGCATCATCCTGTTTCTCAATCAGGCGGTGAAATACGTCTGGGGCGCCGCCCCATTAAGTTTGCCGATCCCGGAATTCTTTTCAGGCTCCGTCGTCCTGATGCAGGGCTTGACCTATCCGATCTGGCGCCTGGTCATCATCGCGTCCGGGCTCGCGGTTGCGCTGCTGCTCTATGTGCTGGTGAGCCGGACGCGGCTCGGCATGCTGGTGCGCGCGGGCGCCAACAATGCGCCGATGGTGTCGGCGCTCGGCGTCGATATCCGGCGCCTGTTCATGGTGGTGTTCGGCTTCGGCACCATGCTGGCGGGCTTTGCCGGCATCATGATCGCGCCGATTCTGTCGGTCGAGCCCGGCATGGGCGACACCATCTTGATCCTCGCTTTCGTGGTGATCGTGATCGGCGGCATCGGCTCGATCCGCGGCGCTTTCGTCGCCGCCCTGCTGATCGGCCTGGCCGACACGCTCGGCCGCTCGTTTTCCGTCGACATTCTTCGTCTGGTCATGGCGCCCTCGCCGGCGCGCACCGTCGGACCGGCCATAGCATCGATGCTGATCTATCTGATGATGGCGCTGGTGCTCTATTTCCGGCCGACCGGCCTGTTTCCGACCAAGGGGCGGTGAGATGACCGCGCCGTCCGCTCCAGCACCGGCACTGCGCTATCGCGCCAGTATGCCGGTGCGCGAATTACTGCCGATCGCGATATTTCTCGGCTTTGCTTTGTTTCCCCTGGCCGCGGCCTTTGGCGCGGAAACCTATCTGCTCGATCTGTTCATGCGGGTCATGATCTTCGCTATCGCCGCGCTCGGCCTCGATCTGCTGGTCGGCTATGGCGCACTGGTTTCCTTCGGCCACGCCGCCTTCATCGGGATCGGCGCCTATGCGGTCGGCATTCTCGCCGCCCACGGCATCGCTGATATGTCGATATCGCTGCCGGTCGCGCTCATCGCCGCGACGTTATTTGCCTACCTGACCGGCGCAATCTGCCTGCGAACCAGCGGCGTGTATTTCATTATGATCACGCTCGCGTTCGGACAGATGGCCTATTTCTTCGCCAGTTCGCTGGCGCCCTATGGCGGGGATGACGGGCTGACACTCCACGCGCGCAGCACGCTGTTCGGCTTATCTCCGTTCAAGCACGAGCGGCTGTTCTACTACATCGTGCTGGCTTGCCTGATCGGTTGCTATTGTCTTTGCCGCGCGCTGGTGGTCTCGCGCTTCGGCCGCGTTTTCCGCGGCATCCGCGAAAACGCGACGCGCATGGCCACGCTCGGCTTCGAGATCCGCCGCTATCAACTGGCCGCCTACGCCATTTCCGGAGCGCTCGGCGGCCTCGCCGGTTTCCTGCTCGCCAACGCCACCGATTTCGTCAGCCCAGCCTACATGTCGTGGCAGCGTTCGGGCGAATTGATCATCATGATCATTCTCGGCGGTCTCGGAACGCTGCACGGCGCCATTATCGGAGCCTTGGCCTATATGCTGCTGGGCGAATGGCTGTCCGGCCTGACCGAGAATTGGCACATGATTTTCGGCCCGCTTCTCGTTCTGATCGTGCTGCTGGCGCGCGGAGGGCTGCTCGGATTGGCGGCGCAGTTGAGGAGCCGCATCCGTGGCTGAAGCCGTGTTGCGCCTGGAATCGTTGCACAAGAGCTTTGGCGGCCTCACCGTGACCAGCAATGTGACCTTCGAGGTGGCGGCCGGTGAACTGCACGCGGTGATCGGCCCGAACGGCGCGGGCAAGACCACATTGATCAACCAGATTTCCGGGCTTATCGCGCCCGACTCCGGCCGCATCTTTTTTGCCGGCCGCGATGTGACCGATCTGTCGGCGCCCGCGCGTGCCGCGCTCGGCCTGGCGCGTTCGTTCCAGATCACCTCCATTCTTCCAGGCTTTTCGGCGATCGAGAATGTCGCCTTGGCTGTGCAGGCGCGCACCGGTTCGAGTTTCCGCTTTTTCGGCCGCGCCAGCGGCGAGGAAGCGCTCAACATGCCGGCGCTGGCGGCGCTGGACGAGGTCGGCCTTGCTGCGCGCGCCAATGTGCTCGCCGGTCATCTCTCGCATGGCGAGAAACGCGCGCTCGAGCTGGCGATCGCCTTGGCGATGGAGCCCAAATTGCTTCTACTCGACGAGCCGATGGCGGGCGCCGGCCGCGAGGAGAGCCAGCATCTGATCGCGGCGCTGTCGCGGCTCAAGGGGCGCTTTCCGATTCTGCTGGTCGAACACGATATGACCGCGGTGTTCGCGCTGGCCGACCGCATTTCGGTGTTGATCTACGGACAGATCCTCACCTGCGGCACGCCGGAGGCGGTGCGCGCCGATCCCCAGGTCATCGCTGCCTATCTCGGCGAAGAGATGGAGTGAGGCGATGCTGGTGGTTGACCGACTGCAAGCGGGTTATGGACCGGCGCCGGTGCTGTTCGACGTGAGTTTTTCCGTCATGACCGGCGAAGTCGTCACTTTGCTCGGCCGCAACGGCATGGGCAAGACAACCACGATCCACACGCTGATGGGGCTGCTGCGGGCAACCGGCGGCGAGGCAAATTTTGACGGACTGCCATTGCTCGGGCTGCCGCCGTTCCGAATCGCGCAGGCCGGGCTCGGTCTCGTGCCCGAAGGCCGTCAGGTTTTTACCAGCCTGTCGGTCGAGGAAAATCTGATCGCCACTTCGGCGGCGCGTTTCGGTCCACCGCGCTGGACGCTCGACCGCGTCTATGGCTTTTTTCCCAAACTGGCCGAGCGCCGCCATCAGATGGGCGGCCTGCTCTCTGGCGGCGAGCAGCAGATGCTGGCGATCGGCCGCGCGCTCATGACCAATCCGAAACTCCTGATCCTCGACGAGGCCACCGAGGGCCTGGCGCCGCTTATCCGTGCGGAAATCTGGGCCTGCCTGGCAAGCCTCAAGTTAGAGGGCCAGTCGATCCTGCTGGTCGATAAGCATCTCGACGCGCTGGTCAAACTCGCCGACCGCCACGTTGTCGTCGAGAAGGGTCAGGTGGCCTGGACCGGCAGTTCGTCAGAACTTGCCGCCGACCCGAGCCTGCGGCAACGCTATCTGCAGGTGTAATTCACCGCCAGACGGAAAATCCCAATGTCACGATGGCTGTCGTAGCCGGAAGCGCTGGATCTTGCCGGTCTGCGTCTTCGGCAGCGCGTCGATGAATTCGACCGCGCGCGGATATTTGTAGGGGGCGATCACGGCCTTGACGTGATCCTGCAACCGCTTGACGCAGAGCGCGTCGCCGGTCACGCCCGGCTTGAGCACGACGAAGGCCGCCACGATCTGCCCGCGCTCGCTGTCGGGCGCGCCGACCACCGCGCATTCGGCCACATCGGAATGCGTCAGGAGCGCCGCCTCGACCTCCGGGCCGGCGATATTGTAGCCGGCCGACACGATCATATCGTCGGTACGGGCAGCAAAATGAAAACGGCCCTCGGCGTCACAGGTGAAGGCGTCGCCGGTCAGATTCCAGCCGTCGCGCACATAGGATGTCTGCCGCGTGTCGGCGAGATAGCGGCAGCCGGTCGGCCCGCGCACCGCCAGCCGCCCGACCGTGCCGGGCGGGACGTCGTTCATGTCCTCATCCACGATTTTCGCCCGATAGCCGCTCACCGGGCGTCCGGTGGCGCCGGCGAAGGCATCGCCAATCCGGTTGGTAATGAAGATGTGCAGCAATTCGGTGGTGCCGATGCCGTCGAGGATCGGCTTGCCGGTCTTGCGCGTCCATTCCTCGAATACCGGCGGCGGCAGTGTCTCGCCCGCCGACACCGCAATGCGCAGCGAGGAGAGATCCGCGCCCTTGTCCATCGCCGCCATCATGACGCGATAAGCGGTCGGCGCGGTAAAGCAGATCGTGGCCTTATAGTTTTCAATGATCTCGATCATGTTGGCCGGCGAGGCGTTTTCCAAAAGCGTCGCGGTGGCGCCGAAACGCAGCGGGAAAATCGCCAGCCCGCCAAGGCCGAAGGTGAACGCCAGCGGCGGCGAGCCGACGAATACGTCGTCCGGCGTCACGTTCAGCACTTCGCGCGCGTAGCCATCGGCCACGACCAGCAGATCGCGATGGAAATGCATAGTGGCTTTCGGCTCGCCGGTGGTGCCGGAGGTGAAGCCGAGCAGCGCCACGTCGTCGCGGCCCGTTGGCACTGCGTCGAACTGCACTGGCTTGTCGAGCGCAATGCGGTCGAGTTCGGCGTCGTGATTGGAAGTGCCGTCGAAATTGACGACCTGTTTGAGAAACCGGCTGTCCTTGGCGCAAGCCACCAGCTCGTCGGCGATGCGGCTGTCGGTCAGCGCCAGTGTAATCTCGGCCTTGTCGACGATCTTGCCGAGTTCGCCGGCGCGCAGCAGCGGCATGGTATTGACCACCACGGCGCCGGCCTTGGTGGCGCCGAGCCAGGCGGCGACCAGCGCCGGATTATTGCCGGAACGGATGAGGACCCGGTTGCCCGGCTTGACGCCGTAATTCTCGACCAGCGCATGCGCCAGCCGGTTCGACCAGTCGGTCAGTTCCTTATAGGTGCGCCGCCGTCCGTTGCCGATCAGCGCCACGCGGTCGCCAAAGCCTTTGGCCACGTTGCGGTCGGTCAATTCGACCGCGATGTTGAGCCGTTCCGGATACTGGAATTCGGGCCGGTCGAGAATGAGTTCAGGCCACTGATCGAACGGCGGGAGGTTGTCGCGCGCGAATGTGTCGACATGCGCGGACGGACCGAGCGGCGCATTCTTTCCTGCCGGTGCACTCATGCGCGCAATCCTCCATTGCGAATACGCGTGGCGAGCCCGTCGAGATGCAGGATCACCGCTTCCGATTCCGCGTGGTCGAAATCCGAAAGCAGCTTGTCGACCCAGCCCTCATGTACTTTTGCGATCTGGGCAAATTGCGAAGCGCCCTTCGGCGTGAGCCGCACCACAATGGCGCGACGATCGTCGGCCGGAGCTTTGCGCAGTACAAGCCGGTCCGCAACCAGCCGGTCGATAATTCCGGTGACATTGCCGTTCGACACCATCAGAAAGCGCGACAGCTCGGTCATGGTCATGCCGTCGTCCTTGCGGGCCAGCGCCGCCAAGACGTCGAATTGCGGCAGTGTCGTTGCAAATTCCACGCGCAGGCGCTCGCGCAATTCGGATTCGATCGCGCGCGCGGTGCGCAGCAACCTGACCCACAGGCGCAGCCGCTGCTTGCTGGCCGGCCGGGCGGCGGCTTTTGGGCGCGCGCCCATCAAACCTTCCCGGTCATGATGTCGGCGCGCGCCTTGAGCCGCTGCAACTGATCGCGGCCGGCGAAATAGGGTTTCGGCCAGGTGGCGCCTTCGTAGTGCAGATCGGCCGCCGCATGCAGCGTCCAATAGGGATTGGCCAGATGCGGCCGCGCCAGGCACACGAGATCGGCGCGCCCGGCCATCAAGATCGAATTGACGTGATCGGGCTCGTAGATATTTCCGACCGCCAGCGTGGCGACTCCGGCCTCGTTGCGGATACGGTCGGAGAACGGCGTCTGAAACATGCGGCCATAGACCGGCTTGGCCTGCGCCGAGGTCTGCCCGGCCGAGACATCGATCAGATCGACGCCGGCCTCAACCAGCATGCGCGAAATGGCCACCGCGTCCTGCGGCGTGATGCCGTCCGGCCCGGCCCAATCGCTGGCCGAAATACGCACCGATATCGGTTTGTCGTCGGGCCAGACCGCGCGCACGGCATGAAATACTTCGAGCGGGAACCGCATGCGGTTTTCCAGGCTGCCGCCATAGGCATCGGTGCGTTTGTTGGTCAACGGCGTGATGAAGGACGACATCAGGTAGCCGTGGGCGTAATGCAGCTCCAGCCAATCGAAGCCGGCGCGAACCGAAAGGTGGGTGGCGCGCACGTATTCATCACGAACCGTGTCCATATCGGCGCGGGTCATCTCGCGCGGCACCTGGTTGGCGGGGCTCCAGCGCACCGGCGAGGGGGCCATGACCGGCCAATTTCCGGCCAAAAGCGGGGCATCCATGGTCTCCCAGCCGAGCTGGGTCGAGCCCTTGGCGCCGGAATGGCCGAGCTGAATGGCGATCTTGGCGTCGGTTTCGCTATGGACGAAGTCGACGATCCGCTTCCAGGCGTCCGCATGCTCGTCCCGATAGAGCCCGGTGCAGCCGGGCGTAATGCGCCCGTCCGCCGAAACACAGGTCATCTCGGTGAACAGCAGCCCGGCGCCGCCCTTGGCGCGCTCGGCGTAATGCACGAAGTGCCAGTCGGTCGGATTGCCGTCGACCGCGCGATATTGCGCCATGGGCGAGACCACGACGCGATTTTTCAGCTCAAGGCCGCGCACACGGAACGGCACAAACATCGGCGGATGATTGATTTGCGGCGTACGGCCGGTGGCCTTTTTCTCGAACCACTTCTCGGCGCCGGCGAGCCAACTGCCGTCTCGCTGCCGCAGATTCTCGTGGCTGATACGTTGCGAGCGCGTGAGCAGCGAATAATTCAGCTGAACCGGGTCGAGGTGGAGATAGCGTTCCACATTCTCAAACCATTCGGTCGAATTGCGCGCCGCGTTCTGCAGCCGCAAAACTTCCAGCCGGCGCTCGTCCTCATAGCGCCTGAAGGCGGCGTCCATGGTGGGCTCGCTGTGCAGATACTCCGCCAGCGCGATGGCGCTTTCCATAGCGAGCTTCGAACCGGAGCCGACGGAGAAATGCGCGGTGGCGGCGGCATCGCCCAGCAGCACGACGTTGCGGTAGCTCCAGCGCTCGCACAGTACGCGGTTGAAGTTGAGCCAGGCGGAGCCGCGCAGATGACGCGCATTGGACATCAGCGCATGGCCGCTAAGGTTGCGGGCAAATATTTTTTCGCAGGCGGCGATGGTCTCATCGGTATTCATGCGGTCGAAGCCGGCGCGCCGCCAGGTCGCTTCCGAACATTCCACGATGAAGGTCGCGGTGTCGGCGTCGAACTGATAGGCGTGCGCCCAGATCCAGCCGTGCTCGGTTTCCTCGAAGATGAAGGTGAAGGCGTCGTCGAATTTCTGATGGGTGCCGAGCCAGACATATTTGCAGGCGCGCACGTCGATGTCGGGCTTGAAAACGTCGGCATGCGCCGCCCGCACGCGCGAGTTCACGCCGTCGGCCCCGACGATGAGGTCGTAATCGCGATAGGCATCGAGCTCTTTCGCTTCGGTTTCGAATTGCAGGATGACGCCGAGCGCGCGGGCGCGTTCCTGCAGGATGTTCAGCAGCCGCTGGCGGCCGATGCCGCAAAATCCGTGGCCGGTCGAGGTCACGACCGCGTCGCGATAATGCACCGCGATGTCGTCCCAATAGGCGAAGTCGTCGCGGATGAGCCGGGCGCTCTCCGGGTCGTTGGCTTCGAGGTTGCCGAGCGTCTCTTCGGACAGCACGACGCCCCAGCCGAAAGTATCGTCCGGCCGGTTACGCTCGATAACGGTCACCTCGTGCCTAGGGTCGCGCCGTTTCAACGAGATCGCGAAATAAAGGCCGGCCGGCCCGCCGCCAAGACATAACGCCCGCATCGTCGGCTCCCTGGTCGTGTTCGGCGGCCAGCATTCCGCAAACGGCGATATATTACAAGTTTAAACTATTTAACCCTAAAACATTTCCCCAGCCGGCGGCCGGCCCCGGTCCGAGGCCAAAAGCGGGTGACGCCCGAGCGAATTGACCCGCAAAATGGGCCGAACCTTTGCCGGCATCGTGCGATGGCGGTTAGGGCAAACGTGCGGGCGGACCGTGCGCGGCGGTTGCATCCGCTTGCCGGAACCGGCGCGAGCGACAGCGACCGTAAGTCGCCACAGCCATGCCTGCTGCCTCCCTGCCCATGGCAATGCGAAGCCACTCTTCAGGTTGCGACGATTTGTCCCACGCGCCGATCCGGGGCGGGTCCAGCTTGACCGCATCGAAAACTTTTCGGGAAAATTTTGCGGATGCTTGCTGCACTGCGGCAACAACCGCCGCCTGCGCCGGTTTGACGCGCGTTGCAGCGATGCATTTACTTGCAGCGATGCATTTCAGAGCAAGCGATCAGCCTAATATGTCCCAATTCCGGAAAGAATGGCCGATCTAGCCGCTCATCCACCGTTCGCCCGTTCGAAATTGGGGATAGCGATCCGCGCCGCGCCGTCATTTTGCGGGACCGCTGGAAAATTCGAAGATCGTTTGCATTGTTTGCGCTCCCGATAATTCGGACCTCGCGCCATCATCGACGAAAGTGGCATTGACGCGGGTCCCGAATGCAGGAGCCAATGGCGTGTCAACGACAGTGCCGCCTTGGCCGCGAGAGATTCGCTGCCTGGATTGTGCATTGCCGTATAACCGAGATGTGCAGAACATAAGAACAATAAAAAAATTCGGTCAGAGATTTCGGGGGCGAAACGAATGAACCCAGAGAGAGGAAACAAAATGTCAAAAATCACACTTGGCAGTCTTAGCGACGGCGTTTCGCGCCGTGCTCTACTGCAAGTCGGCGCTGGCCTTGCGGGCGGCGCATTACTGCCCGCCGGCCTGTCGATGCCCGCTTATGCGGCCGGCATGGATCATCCGGCTATCGGCACCTGGCCGGCCGGCTCCGCGGGCTCGACGGTCACCATCGGCGCCGCCGTGCCACGCACCGGCGCCTATGCCGTGCAGGGCGAAGACGAACTCAAGGGCATGGAGCTTGCCGTCGAGCACATCAACGAAGGCCACCCGCTGATCAAGAAGATCGCGCCCAAGATCACCAAGGGCGTGCTCGGCAAGCAGGTCAAGCTGGTCTCCGCCGACTCGGGCGCCAAGCCGAACAACGCGGTGCAGGCGCAGCAGCGCTTCATCAACGAAGACAAAGTCATCGCGATGACCGGCTCGACCTCTTCGGCGGTCGCGGTGGCGATGAACAAGTTCGCCGAGCGCGAGAAGATCCTCTATCTGGTGGCGATCTCCGGTTCCAACGACACCACCGGCAAGGATTGCACCCGCTACTCGTTCCGCCAGTGCTTCTATGGCGAAACCGCCGCCAACGCGATCGGCCCGGTTCTGCTGAAGAACTTCGGCAAGAACAAGAAAGCGGCGTTCATGACGCCGGACTACACCTACGGTCATACGGTCACCAAGTCGGTGAACGAATATCTGGGCAAGAACGGCGGCTGGACCATGGTGACCAACCAGGTCTCCCCGCTCGGCACGTCGGATTTCAGCCAGTATCTGACCAATATCGCCAACTCCGGCGCCGAGTACATCATCAACGTGAACTGGGGCCGCGACGCCGTGCTGTCGATCCAGCAGGCCAAGCAGTTCGGTCTCACCCCGAAGATGAAGATGGTGATCCCCTATCAGATCCCCTTCCTCGCCAAGGAAACCGGGCCGGAACTCACCGAAGGCGTCTTCGCGGCCACCGACTTCTGGTGGACGATGGAAGACAAGTATCCGCTGGCCAAGATGTTCGTCGAGGCCTTCGACAAGAAGTACGGCTACAAGCCGGAATGGGGCGCCAACAACGCCTACATGCAATTCGCCATCTGGGCGCGCATGGTTTCGGAAGCCGGCACCTTCTATCCGCCGGACGTCATCAAGACCTACGAGAAGGGCGAGAAGTTCGAGTCCACCGTGGGTGAGGTGCACTTCCGCGCCGCCGATCACCAGCTTGTCCGTCCGGTCGTCATCGTCAAAGGCAAGGCGCCGAAAGACATGAAGAACAAGGAGGACTACTGGGAGGTGGTCGAGGTCGTGCCGGGCGAGCCGCTGATGCAGAAGCCCGACGCGTTCGGCTGCAAGCTGGGCGATTACGCCTGACGAGACGAATGGTGCCCTCGCTGTCTCTCTGAGACAGCAAGGGCGTTTCCCTCTGTTATGGCCGGGCTAAAGGCGCGAAGCGCCGTCTTCATGCCCGATGGCCCGGCCATACACGCCTCTCCCTTTATCCATCCCGCGCTCGCGGGAGACGGATGGGCGCGGGGGAAGACGTGGACTCCCGGCGTAAAGCCGGGCATGGCTCTGCGGAACGCCGCAAGTCGAGTAAGCGCAATTTCGGGCGACTAAAGTGATCAACTGGGCCAATTTTATATCGCAGCTGTTCAACGGGCTTGTGCTCGGCGCGCTTCTTGCGCTGATCTCGTCCGGCCTGACGATCATCTACGGCACGCTCGGTGTCCTCAACTTGGCGCACGGCGCCATGTTCATGCTCGGCGGCTACGCCGGCTGGCTCGCCTATACCTATACCGGGTCATTCATCGTCGCCGTGATCGCCGGCTCCCTGTTCGGCATGATTATCGGCGTGGCGATGGAGCGGCTGATCATTCGCTACTTCTATGCGCGGCCGCATGAGGACCAACTCCTGGTCACCTTCGGTCTCGGCATCGTTTTCGTCGAGACCGCCCGCTTTTTCTTCGGCAGCCTGTCGAAAACGGTGCCGCCACCGTCGACATTCCAAGGGATTACCAATCTCGGCTTCATGATTTACCCAACCTATCGCCTGGCGCTGCTCGGCATCGTCGTCGTGGCGCTGCTTGTGCTTTACTTCGTGCTCTACCGCACCCGCATCGGCATGATCGTGCGCGCCGGTATCGAGGATTCCAGCATGGTCGATGCGCTCGGCATCGACGTCTACAAGGTCTTCATGCTGGTGTTCGGCATCGGCGCCATGGCGGCGGGCTTTGCCGGCATCGTCAACGCGCCGGTGGTTTCGATCTCGCCCGACGTCGGCGAGGCGATCCTTGTGCAGACTTTCGTCGTCGTCGTCATCGGCGGCGTCGGCTCGTTTCCGGGCGCGGTGCTTGGCGGCCTGATCGCAGGCGAGATCATCAGCATCACCTCAATGGTCAACCCCGGCTATTCCTACGTCATGCTATTCGTGGCGATGACGCTGGTGCTGGTCCTGCGTCCGTTCGGCCTGCTCGGCGCGGCCGGCCGCGAATGAACGCGGCTCTCTGATGGTCAGGAAACGTCCCCATCTTGTCGAGGCGCTGACCGCGGTCAGCTTGATCGCCGCGCCGTTCGTGCTGCCCCATCTCGGATTTTCGCCCACCACGATCAACCGCATCCTGGTGTGGGGCCTGTTCGGCATCGGCTTCGACATTCTGTTCGGCTTTACCGGGCTGTTGTCGTTCGGCCAATCGGCGTTCTACGGCACCGGCGGTTTCGTCGCCGCCTATCTCCTGACCCAAGCCGGATTTCCACATGTCGTGACGGCGCTGTTCATCGGCATGATCGCAGCCGCCGCCGTCGGCTATTTGGTCGGGCTGATCGCGCTGCGTCGCACCGGCATCTATTTCGCCATGATCACGGTGGCGATTGCGGAAGTTTTCTATTTCGTCGAATTCAATCCGCTCTCGAACTTTACCGGCGGCGAGAACGGGTTGCCCGGCGTTCCGACCCCGACGCTCAATCTCGGCTTTACCGTCATCCATTTCAACACGGATCTGTCGCTCTATGTCTTCCTCGCGTTCTGGTATTTCGTCGGCATTGTGATCGCGCTGCGCATCGTTCGCTCGCCGGTCGGCGCCGTGCTGAGCGCGATCCGCGACAATCCGCTGCGCGCCGCCGCCGTCGGCCATAATATCCACGCCTATAAGCTCACAGCCTTCGTCATCGCCGCGGCCTATGCCGGCTTTGCCGGCGGTTTGCTCGGCGTGTTGCAGGCCTTCATGCCGCCCGACGCCTTTACCTTCGACACTTCCGGCCAATTGGTCATGCAGACCGCAATCGGCGGCACCGGCACGCTGTTCGGTCCGCTGGTCGGCGCCGCGGTCTGGCTCTATCTGAGCGATTTCTTCCAGACCACGCTGAACCTCGGCGCGACCTGGAAGCTGGTGCTGGGCGTGGTGTTCGTGCTGCTGGTCTGCTTCCTGCGCCGCGGCATCGTCGGCGGGTTGGCCGATCTGTGGCAATACGCCAGCGGACGCGGCGCGCGGCGTGAGGCGGCCGAGGCCGATCGAAACGCGATGGAATCCGCCCCTATCGATCATGAAGACACGCCGGTCGTCCAGTTCACGCCATCGCCGCGTCGGCCGGCGGCTGGCACCGACGATGCCATTCTGCAGGCGCACGGGCTGACCAAGCGTTATGGCGGCGTGGTCGCCAATGACGGCATCGATTTCACCGTGCGGCGCGGAGAATTGCGCGGCATCATCGGCCCCAACGGCGCCGGCAAGAGCACCTTCTTCAAGATGCTGACCTGCGAGGTGCACCCGACTGCCGGCAGCATCAAGTTCGAAGGCCGCGACATCACCGGCTTCGACGTCACGCGCGTTTGCCAGCTGGGGCTCACCAAAAGCTATCAAGTCAATCAGCTATTCACGCGCCTGACCGTGCGCGAAAACGTCACCATCGCCGCGCTGGCCGAGAAGCGCGGGCCGTTCCGTCTCGATTTGCTGCGCTTTGTCGGCAGCGTCCCCGGCCTCGATGAACGGGTCAACCAGACGCTGGCGCTGGTGCATCTGAGCGGGCGCGCCGATCTGCCGGTGTCGGAACTGGCCTATGGCGAAAAGCGCCGCCTTGAGATCGGGCTGGCGCTGGCGACGGCGCCCAGTCTGTTGCTGCTCGACGAGCCGCTCGCCGGCATGAGCCCGCGCGAACGGCTGGAGACGGTGCAATTGCTCAAGTCGATCGGGCGCGGCCGCACCATGATCGTCATCGATCACGACATGGACGCTATTTTCGAGCTGGCGGAAAAGATCACGGTGCTGCGCGAGGGTTCGGTCCTGGTGGAGGGCACGCCGGAAGAGATCAAGGCCAATGCGGCGGTGCAGGAAGCCTATCTTGGCGGGGTGCATGAGCCATGAGCCTGCTCGAGGTCAAAGGACTCAACAGCTATTACGCGGACTCGCATATTCTGTTCGACGTCGCCTTGCGCGTGGAGGCGCACGAGGTGGTGGCGCTGCTCGGCCGCAACGGCGCCGGCAAAAGCACCACGCTGAAGAGCCTCATGGGTCTGGTGCGCCCGCGTTCCGGTTCGGTGATGTTCGACGGCCACGAGCTTGCCGGTCAACCACCGCATGCGATTGCGCAGGCCGGCATGCAGTTGGTGCCGGAGGACCGGCGCATTTTCGGCAGCCTCAATGTCGAGGAGAATCTGGTGCTGGCCGGCCTGACGGCGCCGAATAATTGGCCGCTCGATCGCATCTACGAGATGTTCCCCAAGCTAAAGGCGCGCCGCGGCAGCCGCGGCACGGACCTCTCCGGCGGCGAGCAGCAGATGCTGGCGATCGCGCGCGCGCTGGTGCGCGACCCCAAGATCGTTTTACTCGACGAGCCGTTTGAGGGGCTGGCGCCGGTAATCGTCCGCGATCTGATGGAAGCCTGCCGCAATCTGGCGGCGGCCGGGCAAACCATCGTGCTGGTCGAGCAGAACCTGGCGGCGACCTTGGCGCTGGCGAGCCGCGTCTACATCATCAATAACGGGCACATCGCGCATGAAGGTCCGGCGCAGGAAATCAAGGCCAACCCGGAAGTGCTGCAACGCTATTTGGGGGTATGAGGACCTAAGGCGTAACGGTCCGGCAGTTGATGGCGCGCCCGGAGAGATTCGAACTCCCGACCCCCAGATTCGTAGTCTGGTGCTCTATCCAGCTGAGCTACGGGCGCAGATACCGCTGCCGGGAATTCGGACCGCGGAACCGGGGCATAGCTATCGCCTTGATCCCCCATTGGCAAGGTCATTCGCCGTCACGGCACGGCAACCATTTGCCTGGTCTTGCCGCTCAAGCGCGCGCCAAACGTGAGGATTGCGGGAAACCGCTCGACGATCGGCAACAAGGCGGCCGCATTCGGCTGCATCGCGACATGGGCAAACACCGATGCGGCGCGGATCCGTGTGGCAAACCACGCCATCCACTCCCGCCCATAGGCCCTCCCGATGCCGGCGAGCGCACGCGCCGAGACGTCCTCCTCCCCCGCGATCAGGTGGCGCGCCAGCAGCCAGGCAGATTGCATCGCCATGCTGATGCCCTCGGCGACGATGGGATGCGCCTCTCCGGCGGTGTTCCCAACCCGAAATATGCCGTCCGCGTAGCGCGCGCGGATGCCAGGCCTGATCGGACCGGCGGATAGCCACACATCTTCGAGGCGGGCACGATCGAGCACCTGCCGCACCCCCAGGCAGGACGCCTGGATGTGCTGCAAGACGGCTTGCCCGGCTTGCGCCCTTGGCTGCGTCCGACGGCAGCGCTGCAACTCATCGCGGCGAATGCAGCAGGACAGGCTGACGCGTCCGTCGTCGCTTTGCACCATGCCGCCATAGCCGCCGGGGAAGGCCAGCAAAGGCATGAGATCGGCCGGCAAGCTGCTGTCCCTGAAGTGCGCCTTGAACGCGAGCAGGTTGGACGGCTTGTGGGCGCTTTGCATGGGCAACACGCCGCGCTCCCACGAGCCCTGGGCGGCGATGACGACGCGCGCGACAAGCTCCCGGCTACCTCCCTTGGCGGCGATCTTGCAGCTATAGCCGTTCTGGCCGCGCTCCAGTCCGGCGGCGCTCCAGGGCTGCCATAGCTTCGCGCCGGCGCGCTCCGCGGCCTGCAGCAACAGCAGATCGAGATGCTCCCGCCCCAAGGCGCGTCCCCATCCGAAGGGCCCGTACGGCATCGGCGCGGCGAGGACCGTGTCGGCGGCAAACAGGCCGACACGCCGCACCTGCGGCCCGGCCATATCGAGAAAGCGAGCGCCAATGCCGAGCTCGTGCAGCAGAGGCAGACTGGTCGCCGAAATGAACTCGCCGCACACCTTGCGCCGGGGAAATATCTGCTTTTCCACGACCGCGACCGACCAGCCGGCGCGCGCCAGCAGCAGCGCCGCCGTCGCCCCGGCCGGACCGCCACCAATAACGAGGGCGTCGTATGTCATGGTGTCATCCGCGCCCCGCATGGCGCGCCACGAACAGATGCGTGAACAGCCGCGCTTCGCGCTCGTGCAATTCCCATGGCCCTGGCGCGGGCCACAGGGCGGACAATTCCCGGCCGTTGAAGCCGGCGCGCACGCTCACCACCGCATCATGGCGGCTTACATCGTTGCAACCGATCGCCCACAGCAGCCGGCTGCCGGCGAGCGTCAGGCCGTCGCGCCGCGGCTCGCAGGCAACAAACAGCCGCGTCCACTGCGCCGCCAGCGCGAGCAGCCGGGCCAACGACTCCGGCGGGAAATGGTGCAGGAACAGATTGGCCACGATGACATCGACGCCTGACGGCCTCGGCTGTTTCAGAAAGTCAAACACGTCGGCGGCGACTGTTTCGAGCTTCCAATGCAGAGCGCTGAAAGCTTCGCGGGTTTCACCGGTTACGATGTCCTGCCGATCTAGCAGAATTACCGTTACGTCTTGCCAGTGCGGCGCCAGCCGCTGCGCCAGGCGCAGCATGAACGTGCCATCGCCAGCGCCGAGATCGAGCAACACACGCGGCTTTTCGCGGGCGCAATGTTCGAGCAGAGCGCGCCACATGATTCCGGACTGCAGCATCCAGGCATTGACGCGCCTCAGGTCGCGCCGCGAACGCCGGGCGCGGGCATCATGCGCCGGCAATTCATCCAGCCATTCGGGCTCCACGCAACGCGGCATTTTCATGGCTTCATCTCATCCCACCGTGCGAAACAGCATGGTTTCCGCGGTCAGGCCGGGGCCGAAGGACATCGCGCAGCCCTTGCGCCCACGGCCGGGCGAGCACATCAAATTTTCGATCACGAACATGACGGTCGCCGACGACATGTTGCCGTAGCGGCGCAAGACGTCGCGCGATGCCGCAAGCGCGGACGGCGCGAGACTAAAGGCGCGCTCGACGGCGTCGAGCACGGTGCGGCCGCCGGGATGCACCGCCCAAAGATCGATCGAACCGATCGCCGCGCCGTCGAGTATTTCCGGCATGTTATCGTGCAAGGTATCGTGGATCGCACCCGGCACCCGGCCGGACAGGATCATGTCAAATCCGAATTCGCCGATATGCCAGGTGATCATATCGCGCGTGCCGGGCACCAGCACGGCCCGGAAGCTGTCGAGCGCCACTCCGACCGGCTGCGCGCTCACCAGGCATGCCGCGCATCCGTCGCCGAACAAGAGAAACGAGAGAACCTGCTCGATGTCGGTGGTTTCTTTCAGATGCAGGGTACAAAGTTCGAGATTGACAATGAGCACGCGCGCCGACGGCTCGGAACGCACGATGTGGCGCGCCAGCTTGAGCGCGTTGATGGCGGCGTAGCAGCCCATGAACCCGATCATGGTGCGTTCGACTGAGCTCGGCAGCTTGCAGCGCTCGACCAATTCGAGATCGAGGCCGGGAGCGGAAAATCCAGTGCAGCAGGTAATCAGCAGATGGGTGACAAGCTCACGCTCGGGCCCGAGCTGCAATCGCTCGACTGCGGCTTGCGCCAGACTGGGCGCATAATGCTCGAAGCGGCGCATGCGCGCCGCCGTATCGGGGAATTCGCCGCGCGCGTAGAACCCCTCGGCATCGACGGCGCCGCTTTCCGGCTTCTCCCCCGCCGCCAAACACGAGTAACGATGCTCGATCCCCGATTTGCCCGCCATCTTGCGAAACAGCAGGCCGCCGCGCCGGTCGTCCCGGAATAGCGACTGGGCAAAGCGGCGGAAGGCGTCATGGATGTCGTGCGGGGGCGTCGCCGTGGCGACACGATTGATATAGGCGGTTGTCAATTGCAATTTTCCCGGCTGAAAAGGTGCAGCTTTGCTCTGGCGTTAAGCCGCACCGACGATGTCGCCCCTTCGTAGTTAAACACCGGCGCGACCGCAATCATCTCCGCTGTCTGACAAAAAGCGTTCAATTAGGCGTGGCTGCCCGAGCGATAATTGGCTCGAACAAGGAAATTGGCCGGGATACGGGCGAAGGCCGGCCGGTTCAGGCCCGCGCGCGCTCCCCGCGGCGCTGCTCGAGATCGACCGCGCGGTCGGGAATGGCGATGCTGAAGGTCGCCCCGATGGTTCCCGCCACCAATTGGATGTCGCCGCCATGCGCGCGCACCAGTTCGGCGGCTATGGCCAGGCCGAGCCCAGTGCCGCCGGAGCGCGTGGAGCCTTGGAAAGCCTGGAACAAGTGGGCGCGCGCCCTTTCCGACACGCCCGGTCCGGTGTCGGACACTTCGATCACCACCACGCTGCCTTCGCGCCGGCCGGTGATGCGAACCTGATCGCGCGCCGGATCGCGCGCGCCGCGCGCTTCCAGCGCCTGCACCGCGTTGCGCGCCACATTGACCAGCACGCGGAACAACTGGTCGCGGTCGGCTTCCACCGTAAGCCCGCGTTCTACCGCCACGATCCAGCGGATCGGCACGTCGAGCCCGAGGCCGAGCGTCTCGTGCACCTCCTCGATCAACGGCTCGACCTGAACGGTCTTGCGCTCGGGCGGCGCTTCCTGCGCGGCGCCATAGGACAGCGTCGACTGGCAGAACGCGATGGCGCGTTCAAGCGCGCGCATCAGCTTGGGCGCGAAGCGCTGCACCTTCGGATCGGGCAGATTGGAAAGCTGGTCTGAAAACAGTTGCGCCGACGCCAGCAGATTGCGCAGATCGTGATTGATTTTCGACACCGCGAGGCCGAGCGCGGCCAGCCGGCTCTTCTGATGCAGCATCGAGGCGAGTTCGCGCTGCATGGCGGCAAGCTCCACCTCCGCCGTGCCGATTTCGTCGCGGCGGCCGGACTCAGGGATAATAAGCGACGGATTTTCCGGGTCGGCGCGGAACTCGATCATGTTCTCGGTGATTCGCCACATCGGGCGCACCAGCAGATAATGCAGCGCGAAAAACACCAGCATCGCGGTGAAGCCTGAAATCACCAGCGACAGCAGCAGAATGTTCACCGAGAACGTCAGCATGGCCTTGCGCAGCGGCGCTTCGTCAAGAATGATTTCTATGAATTGGCCTTCCACCATCGGCGCCGGACCGACGAGGCGCAAGACATCGCCCGGCATGGAAAACAACATCGTGTCGAACGCATCCATGATGGCGTGCCACCACGGCACGTCACGCATGTCGATATCCTGCTCGATCTTGAACGGCACCTCGGAGGCGGCCAGCAGACGGCGCTGGGTGCCCATCTTCATCGCCACCGCCCGCGCGCCGATGCTGTTGAGAATCTGCTTGGCCAGGCTTTCCGGCACCATGCCGCTCGGCGCGGCATCGAGCACCAGCGCCGCGGTGTGCGCGGCGGCCAGCCGGTCGTTAAGCCAGTTGAGCCGGAAATTGGCGATCGACGGCACGTAGATGAGAATTTCCGCCACCATCACGAACAGGATGGTGAGGAACAACAGCTTGCCGGAAAGGCCAATGCGCAAATTCCGTCCATTGCCGCGCGTGTGGCGCGTCGCGATCAGCGCGACAGGCTCGCTCGTTGGTTCGGTTTGCGGTTGCAAGACTGCCTCAACCGAAGATTCGCAGCCAGGCTATGATGCGCCGCAGCCACGGGCTCGTCAAACTTGGCGTGAAATAGTCGATGGCCGCGCGCTTGCCGATTTCCGACAGCGTCGGATAAGGCAGTACGATACCGGTGAAGGCACGGATATTAAGCCCCTGCGCAACGGCAAGCGTCCAGGTCGCGATCAATTCGCCGGCCTGGGCGCCGACAATGGTTGCGCCAATTATCTTACCGTTCTTTTTCGTAATGACCTTGATGTGACCGTGCGTCTCGTGCTCGGTCTGGGCGCGGTCGTTGTCGTGATAGGGCCAGCGCAGAATGCGGATGCCGATGCCGCGCTTGCGCGCTTGCGCCTCGCTCAGGCCGGTCTGCGCCAGTTCCGGCTCGGTGAAGGTTATCCACGGAATAACGTCGTTGTTCACGCGCACCGGCAGCCGGAACAGCGCGTTCCGGATCACCAGGCCGGCGTGGTAGTTGGCCGCGTGCGTGAATTGCAATTGTCCGGCGGCGACGTCGCCGATGGCATAGACGCGCCGGTTCGTGGTCTTGAGCCGCTTGTTCACAAAAATACCGGAACGGTCGTAAGCGATGCCGGCGGCATCCAAGCCGAGCCCACCGGTCACGGCCTGGCGCCCGGTGGCGACCAGCAGATGGGTGCCCTCGATGGTCTCTTCACCCCCGGGCGCTTCGAGCGTGACTTTGACTTGGCCGACCGCGTAGCCAACCCGAACGACTTTTACGCCGCTGCGGATGACGACGCCTTCGCGTTCGAGCCGGTCGAGTACAACGGCCGCGCATTCCGGATCGTCCTTGGCGAGCGGAGTGGCCGCTTCCAGCACGGTCACGTCGCTGCCGAAGCCGCGGAACGCCTGCGCCATCTCAAGACCGATGGGACCGGCGCCGATGACGATGAGCTGGCGCGGCCGTTCGGTCAGACCGAAAATGGTCTCGTTGGTGAAATAGGGCCCCTGGTCGAGGCCGGCAATCGGCGGCGCCGCCGGCGCCGAACCGGTCGCGATCACGAAACGCCGCGCGCGGATCTCGATGTCGCCGGCGACCACGGTGCGGCGGTCCTTGAATGTCGCGTGTGCCTGAATGACGCGCACGCCAAGCCCGGTGAAACGCTCGGTCGAGTCGTTGGGCGCAATGGCGGCGATCACGCCATGCACGTACGCGTGCACCTTGGCGAAATCGATTGAGACGCTTTGCGCCGTCACGCCGAACGGTCCGGGATTTTGCATCAGCGTCGCGCGCTTGGCCGCCGCCAGCAGCGCCTTCGATGGCACGCAGCCGGTATTTAGGCAGTCGCCGCCCATCTTGTGGTTTTCGATCAGCACCACCGGAACGCCGAATGCCGCCGCCGCCGCGGCCACCGACAGGCCGCCGGAGCCGCCGCCGATGACGCAAATGTCAGGGGTGAGTGTTTTCGCCATGCTTTTCAAAAATTGCCCGTCAAAATTGTCCCGCAAACTCTTTTTTGAACAATAGCGCAGAATTCACGACGACGCGCGCCGGCGCGCGCGCAATCGTCTCACCAGCACCGGCGTCAGCGCCAGCACACCGAGCGCGAGCAGCGCGCCGAGCAGTTGCGGCGTCAGCACATCCCTGGCGTCGAAGGTGAGGCTGCAATCGGGCCGGCCGGCGGCCAGGCAAGCCTGGTACAAATTCTTCTGCGCCGTGATGACGCTATCGAGGCCGGTGCCGGCGAAGGCATAGACCAACGCGCCCGGGATGACGCCGAGCGCGGTCGCGGCCACGAAGGGGCCGAGCCGCACGCCGGCGAAGGCCGGAACCAGATTGACCAGAAAGAACGGAAAGGCCGGCACCAGCCGCAGGAACAAAAGATAGCTGAAGGCATCGTCGCGGAACCCTTGCGCGAGCTTGACCGCGCGCGGCCCTGCCCGCCGCAGCAGCGGTTCGCCGAGCGCGGTGCGCGCCACCAGGAAAATGAGCGTCGCGCCCGCCGTGGCGCCGATCACCGCGGCCGATGCCCCGACCGCGAGCCCGAACAGAAAACCACCGCTTACCGTGAGAAATACCGCGCCCGGCACCGACAGGGCGACGGCGGCAATATAGAGGGCTATATAGGAGAGTACCGCCAGGACGCGGTGCGCGGTGACGAAGGCGTCGATGGCTTCGCGGTTCCTCACCAGCGCCTCGAGCGAGAGCCCGCCGCGGCCAAAAACAGCATAGGCAATGCCGGCGAGCAGAATGACCGCGATCAAAGGCAGCAGCCGGCGGATTGGACCGCGCGGCTGGTCGGCTGGAGGCGGGATTGCGGTCATGCGCGCTATATACACGAGCCGGCGGCCCCGGCGGGTGCTTCTCACCGCCTTGTGAGCCTTTGTGACCTGCACGGCGGCGCCCGGCAGCGGGCCGCAGGTCGCATTGACGGGCCAAGCCCCCTCCCTTATAAGCCGCGCAAATCGTGTGCCGATCCGGACCAATTCGGGTTTTCATGGCGGATTGGGGGCGGCTTTGACACCCTCGCCGCCACGGCGCGACCAGCGGAGAATTTAGTCGTGAAGCGGACCTATCAACCGAGCCAGCTTGTACGTAAACGCCGTCACGGCTTCCGCGCGCGCATGGGCACCAAGGGCGGCCGCAAGGTGCTGTCGGCCCGGCGCTCACGCGGGCGCAAGCGGCTCAGCGCCTGACGCCCAATGGCGGCGATCCGGCCGCGCGCATTGTTTCCATGGAACGATTGAGGCAACGGGCGGACTTTCTAGCCGCGGCGTCCGGGATCAAGGTGCCGGCCACCGCGTTCGTGCTGCAGGCGCGCAAGCGGACCGATGACGGGCCTATGCGTTTCGGCTTTACCGTATCGAAAAAGGTCGGCAATGCCGTCGAACGCAACCGGGTCCGTCGCCGTTTGAAGGAAATCGTTCGGCTCGCGGGGTCCACTCGCATGCAGAACGGACATGATTATGTGTTAGTCGGCCGGCGGGCGGCGCTCAAGCTGCCGTTCGACCGGATCGCCGCAGACTTTGACGCGGCGTTGCGGCGGCTACCGGCGGGGCGCAACGGCAACACGGGATCCCGATGAACGATAACAAGAATACCATCCTCGCCATTGTGCTGTCGGCGCTTGTGCTGATCGGCTGGCAGTATTTCTTCGCCATGCCGCAGGAAAAGGCGCGGCAGGAGCAACTGCAGGCGCAACAGCAATTGGCGCAAAAGCAGAATGCGCAAAAGCCGGCCGCCGCCGGCCAGCAGGCCGCAACCCCCGCCCAGCCGGGACCGCCGCCGGTTCCCGGCCAAGCCGGCCAGATTGCATCGCAACCATCCGTCGGCACGCCCGTTACACGCGCCGCGGCGCTGGCGGTCTCGCCGCGCGTTCCGATCGCAACCGGCAGCTTGCAAGGCTCGATCGCACTCAAGGGAGGGCGCATCGACGATCTGGCGCTGGTCAAGTTCCGCGAAACGGTCGATCCGAAATCGCCGCCGATCGTGCTGCTGTCGCCCTCCGGCAGCCCGGAGCCGTTCTATGCCGAGTTCGGCTGGACCAATGTCGCCGGCGCCGATGTGGCTGTCCCCAATGCCGATACGCTCTGGAAGCAATCAGGCTCGGGCGCGCTGAGCGTCGACCATCCGGTGACGCTGACCTATGACAACGGTAAGGGGCTTGAATTCCGCCGCACCATCGCGGTCGACGACAAGTATCTGTTCACCGTCAAGGACGAGGCGGCAAACAAGAGCGACAAACCGGTCTCGCTTTATCCGTTCGCGCTGATCTCGCGCCACGGCACCCCGACTACGCTCGGCTACTATATTTTGCACGAAGGCTTGATCGGCAAGTTCGGCGACAAGAGCTCCGAGGAAGTCACTTATTCGAAGGTCGAAGAAAAGAAGCTCATCAACTTCAATGCCACCAATGCCTGGATGGGCATTACCGACAAATACTGGGCCGCGGTGCTGCTGCCGAAAACCGACGCCCATGTGCTCGCCAATTTCAGGGCCGACACGATCGGCACGCTCAAGACCTATCAGACCGATTACCTGCTCGACGTGCGGACTGTCGCGCCGGGCGCGACTGCAACGGCGGACGCGCGGCTATTCGCGGGCGCCAAGGAAGTGCGGGTGGTCAACAATTACGAGGACAAACTTTCGCTCAATCATTTCGATCTGCTGATCGACTGGGGCTGGTTCTATTTCATCACCAAGCCGCTGTTCTTCGTGATCGACTACATCTACCACCTGGTCGGTAATTTCGGTGTCGCCATCCTGCTGGTCACCGTGCTGATCAAGGCGGCGTTCTTCCCGCTCGCCAACAAGTCCTACGCCTCGATGGCAAAGATGAAGGCGGTGCAGCCGCAGATGACGGCGCTGCGCGAGAACTTCAAGGACGACAAGGCCAAGCAGCAGCAAGCGCTGATGGAGCTGTACAAGAAGGAGAAGATCAATCCGCTGGCCGGCTGCTTGCCGATCGTGGTGCAGATCCCGGTGTTCTTCTCGCTCTACAAGGTGCTGTTCGTCACCATCGAGATGCGGCACGCGCCGTTCTTCGGCTGGATCCACGATCTGTCGGCGCCCGACCCGACCAATATTTTCAATCTGTTCGGGCTGATCCCGTTCGACCCGGTGACGCAGGTGCCGGTGATCGGCCACTTCCTGCATGTCGGCGCCTGGGGCGTGATCATGGGCATCACCATGTGGGCGCAGATGAAGCTCAATCCGGCGCCGCCCGATCCGACCCAGAAGATGATCTTCGACTGGATGCCGCTGATCTTCACCTTCATGCTGGCGACTTTCCCGGCCGGGCTGGTGATCTACTGGGCCTGGAACAACTCGCTGTCGGTGATCCAGCAGAGCGTGATCATGCGCAAACACGGCGTCAAGATCGAGCTGATCGACAATGTGAAGGCGCTGTTTGCGAAGAAGAAGGCGCAGGGCTAAGGCCGGGCGCAACCACCGCATTCCGTCATGGCTGGGCTTGTCACTGCAAGTCGGGTATAGCCGACTTGCAGCAATCTATATTGCGCAACTCGGGCAAGCCCGAGTTGCAGTGCCATCCACATCTTGCTTTATTGACAGTCACATAAGACGTGGATGCCCGCGACAAGCGCGGGCATGACGCCTGAGGATGCAGGCACGCCAGTGAATAGCAACGACTTCACCCGCGACGAAATCGAGACCGGCCGGAAACTATTCGCCGGCGAGTGGAACTTTGTCGCCGCCGCCGGTTCGGACATCTCGTTGCCGCCGATGCGCGGCACCGAGATCGCCTTTGCCGGCCGCTCCAATGTCGGCAAATCGAGCCTGGTCAACGCGCTGACCGGCCGCAAAAGTCTGGCGCGCACCTCGCGCACGCCGGGCCGCACGCAGGAATTGATTTTCTTTACCGGCGGCTCGACCCTCAACATTGTCGATATGCCGGGCTACGGCTATGCCGCCGCCGCAAAATCCAAGGTCGCGGCCTGGACCGCGCTGATCGGCGCCTATTTGCGCGGCCGCGCCAACCTCGCCCGCGTCTATGTGCTGGTGGATGCCCGCCACGGACTCAAGCCCACCGACGACCCCATGTTCGCCGAACTGCGCCAGGCCGCCGTCAGCTACCAGATCGTCCTCACCAAATGCGATGCCATCAAGGCTTCGGAACTTGCCAGCCGCATTGCCGAGGTCGAGGCGGCGCTGGTCAAGCGGCCGGGCGCCTATCCGAGCGTGCTGGTGACCTCGGCGCATGATGGGGCCGGCATGGAAGAGCTGCGCGCGGCTATCGCGCGGCTTCTTAAGGAGCGGACGCGCTAAAGCGCTTTTATGACAGAACGAAAGCGCTGAAACTCAGGTTTCCGGCAGCACCTTCTCGATCCGGCGGTCCGGAATGAGCCAAACAATCGCCACCAGCACATAGATCGCAATCGAGACCCACGGCTCGACGAACGCCAGCCCAACCGCCGCGAGATAAAGCAGCGGCGACAGTTTTCCTTTGAGATCGCTGCCGAGCGCATGCGCGAGCACGGAATGCTTGCCTTGCTTGTGCAGGATTGCCTTTTGCAGCAGGTAATAGGCGATCGCCGGCATCAGCAGGACTATGCCGTAAACGGCGGTCGGAACCGAAGCCAGCGGGTTTTCGCCCAGCCAAGCCGTCGATACCGGAATGAGCGAAAGCCAGAACAACAAGTTCGCATTTGCCCAAAGAATGAGCCCGTCAACGCGCGCGACGGTGTGCATCAAGTGGTGGTGGTTGTTCCAGTAGATGGCCAGATAGATGAAGCTCAGCACATAGCTGACGAAATTGGGCGCCACGCCGGCGAGCGCCGACCAATCCGCGCCGTGCGGGACCTTCAATTCCAGCACCATGATCGTGATGATGATCGCGATGACACCATCGCTGAAGGCCGTCAGCCGGTCTTTTCCCATGGCGATTGTCCCGTCTCGGTTTTTCCAGAGGTCGAAACTAGCACAATCGCTCGCCGCTGCCCGATTCGAGCGGGCCGTCCGGGGCCCGATGCCTTGTGCGCCGGCTGACGCGCTTTTGCCATCTGCGCATTGTCCCGCCGGGGCCCATCGGCTAGAACCGCTCGCAATCCATCGAGGCCGAGGTGATGAGCAAAGCCCCCAAACTTGAACTGCCAAAGATCGACCCGCAATTGCAGGCGCGCATTCTGTCCGAAGCGCTGCCGCATATGCAGCGCTATGACGAGGAAATCATCGTCATCAAATATGGCGGTCACGCCATGGGGCATGAGGAGACCGCGCGCGATTTCGCCCGCGACGTCGTGCTGCTCGAACAGGCCGCCATCAATCCGGTGGTGGTGCATGGCGGCGGCCCGCAGATCGCGGCCATGCTCAAGAAGCTCGGTATCCAGTCGGAATTTGCCGCCGGCCTGCGCATCACCGACGCCAAGACCGTCGAGATCGTGGAAATGGTGCTGGCTGGTTCGATCAACAAGCAGATCGTCGGCTACATCAACGCCGCCGGCGGCAAGGCGGTCGGGCTGTGCGGCAAGGACGGCAACATGGTGCAGGCGCGCAAGGTGAGCCGCACCGTGGTCGACCCGGATTCCAACATCGAGAAGATCGTCGATCTCGGCTTTGTCGGCGAGCCCGACAAGGTCGACCTGTTCGTGCTCAATGCCGTACTCGGCAAGGAGATGATCCCGGTGCTGGCGCCGGTGGCGACGTCGGCGACCGGCGGCACCTTCAACGTCAATGCCGACACATTCGCCGGCGCCATCGCCGGCGCGCTCAAGGCCAAGCGCCTGCTGCTGCTCACCGACGTGCCCGGCGTGCTCGACAAGTCGAAGAGCCTGATCGGGGAGCTGTCAGTCGCCGACGCCCGCAAGCTGATCGCCGACGGCACCATTTCCGGCGGCATGATCCCCAAGGTGGAGACCTGCATCTATGCGCTCGATCAGGGCGTCGAGGGCGTGGTCATCATGGACGGCAAGGTGCCGCATGCCGTGCTGCTTGAACTGCTGACCGACCACGGCGTCGGCACGCTGATGCATCGGTAGAGCGCAGAAAGGGCTATCCAAGCCCGCTCATTCCCGCGCAAGCGGGAATCCAGTGTCAAAAACTCCGAGGGCCGCTGCCCTGGGTCCCCGCTTTCGCGGGGACGAGCGGAACGAGTCGTTCCGCAGTCGTGGGATGCGCTTTAGGATGGCCGCATGATTCGCGGTCTCATTTACAACATTGCCGCATCGACCGTCTTGTTGGCGGCCGCGCATCCGGCGCAAGCCGAACTCACGCTGTGCAACCGCACCAGCTATCGGATGGAAGCCGCCATCGGGCTGGAAAAACGCGCCAATGTCGCCACGCGCGGCTGGTTCCGCATCGATCCCGGCGAGTGCAAGCAGGTGGTCGACGGCGCGCTCGATGCCGACATGGTCTATGTGCATGCGCGCACGCCGCCGGTCTATGGCTCGGCGCCGCTGCCGCAGAACGGCAATGCCGAGTTCTGCATTCGCGACGGCAATTTCGAGATCGCCAATGCGCGCTCATGTCCGGTGACCCAGCAGGCGCGCTTTTCGGCCGCGCGGCCGTCCGATTCGCCGAAAGGACCGGCGGTCAATCTGGCGGAGGAAGCCGACTATGACGACGCCCAGGCGCGGCTCGCCGGCATCCAGCGCCTGCTGACGATCGCCGGCTATGACGCCAATCCAATCGACGGCGTGCAAGGCGCCAAGACGCAAGCGGCGCTGACGAAATTTCTGCACGACCGCAAGCTCAAGTCCGACGCCGCGTCGGGCCCGAAATTTTTCGCCACGCTGATCGAGGCCGCGCGCAGCCCGGAAGGGCACGGCTTTTCCTGGTGCAACGAGACCAAATACACGGTGATGGCCGCGCTCGGCATCGTCGAGATGGGCGCCATCGTCACCCGCGGCTGGTATCGCGTGGACGCCGGCCAATGCCTGCGGCCGGACGTGCACGGCGATCCGCATAAGCTCTACAGCTACGGCGAAGCGGTCGACGGCAATGGCCGCACCATCAAAAACGGCGATGCGCCGTTGCACTGGGGCGGCAATGTCGCACTCTGCACACGCGACGGTAAGTTCGAGCTTTCCGATCACAAGGATTGCGCGGCGCGCGGCCTGAATTTCGCCGGCTTTGCCGCCGTCGATGTCGGCGGGCAGCCCTCGACCATTGTGCGTTTCAAGGAATAATCACGCGTGCCACAATCAACTAGGCCCACGCCGCACGGCTTCGGCCAAAGAAACTTCGACAAAGTCGACACCTGGGTGTTCGACCTCGACAACACGCTCTATCCGCATCATCTGCTTTGGCAGCAGGTCGACGATCGCATCCGCTCCTACGTCGCCGAATTCCTCAAAGTCACCAAGGACGAGGCGTTCCGGGTGCAGAAGGATTATTACAAGCGCTACGGCACCACCATGCGCGGGTTGATGACCGAACACGGCCTCAACCCGGATGACTATCTCGAATATGTCCATAAGATCGATCACTCGCCGCTCGAACCCAATCCGGCGCTGGGCGCGGCGCTGGCGCGGCTGCCGGGCCGCAAGCTGATCCTCACCAACGGCACCCGCAAGCATGCCGATGCCGTGATGCGGCGGCTCGAAATCCACCAGCATTTCGAGGACGTGTTCGACATCGTCGCGGCCGAGCTGGAACCGAAACCGTCAACGATTACTTATGAGCGCTTTCTCGATCGCCATGCCGTCGATCCGGCCAAGGCCGCCATGTTCGAGGATCTGGCGCGCAACCTGGAAGCGCCCCACGCCCTCGGCATGACCACGGTGCTGGTGGTGCCGGCCGGCACGCGCGAGGTTTTTCGGGAAGACTGGGAGCTTGAGGGACGCGGCGAGCCGCATGTCGATCATGTCATCGACGATCTTGCCGGGTTCCTCGGCCAGGTCGTCAGACCGTCGGAATGAACTGCTGCATCAGTACGGCAAGCCCGATCCCGGCAATGCCGGCGCCGACAAGCCTGATTGACAAGACGTCGTCCGCCCGCCGCGCCAGCATGCGCGCGGCGCCCATGGCGGCGAGCGCCACCGCGCTCTGGATGACAGCGAGGCCCGCCAGATAGGCGTAAAGCGGCGTCGTTTCGGCGCCATAGATCGATTCGCCGAGCGCATAGCCGTGCAAGAGTCCGACCAGCGCAAACAACGTCAGCGCCGTTGCCGCCGTCATTTGGCGCCGGGTGAGCATAACGGCACCCAACAGGATCACCGACAGCGCCACCAGGATCTCGGCGCCCGGCACTGTGGTGCCTTGCAAATGCGTGGCCACGCCGGCGATCATCGCCAGCACGAAGCCGATCACGAGCGCGGGTGCGTTCCGCTGCGCGGCGGCAAGACAGCCGACCGCCACCACGGCGGCGAAATGGTCGAGGCCGATGACCGGATGGCCGAGCCCCGACAAAAAGCCGTCGGCGAAAGTGACCGGCATGCGGCCCCCCATCACGTGATGGGCGAAGGCCGGTTCGGCCAACAGGGCCATGGCGATAAACACGGCAAGACCTATAGTTTTTGCAGTCACGGACAGCGCCTCCCTGGCCGTGACTTTAGCCGCTCGCGCTCGGCTTGACATCCCCTGCCCCGACCCCGACAAACCGCTGCCAAACGAAGCCCGGGACCGTCCATGCCCAACGACAAGCTTGCTAAAATCATCGACGAAGCCTTCGAGACCCGCGACAAGATCGGGCCAAAGACCAAGGGCTCCGTGCGCAAGGCGGTGGCCAGCGCGCTCGGCCTGCTCGACCGGGGCGAGGCGCGCGTCGCCGAGCGCCAGAACGATGGGCGCTGGCAGGTCAATCAGTGGCTGAAAAAGGCCGTGCTGCTCTCGTTCCGGCTCAACGACATGAGCGTGATCGCGGGCGGGCCGGGCAAAGCCGTGTGGTGGGACAAGGTCGATTCCAAGTTCAAGGGCTGGACCGCGGCGCGCTTCCGTAAAGAGGGCTTCCGCGCCGTGCCCGGCTGCGTGGTGCGCCACTCGGCCTATATCGCGCCCGGCGTGGTGCTGATGCCCTCGTTCGTCAATCTCGGCGCCTATGTCGATAGCGGGACCATGATCGATACCTGGGCGACCGTCGGCAGTTGCGCGCAGATCGGCAAGAACTGCCATATCTCCGGCGGCGCCGGCATCGGCGGCGTTTTGGAACCGCTGCAGGCGGGACCTGTGATCATCGAGGACAACTGCTTCGTCGGCGCCCGTTCGGAAGTGGCCGAGGGCGTAATTCTGCGCACCGGTGCGGTGCTTTCGATGGGCGTTTATCTTGGCGCCTCGACCCGCATCGTCGATCGTGCTACGGGCCAGATCACGCAAGGCGAGGTGCCGGCCTATTCCGTCGTGGTGCCCGGCACGCTGCCGGGGAAAAGCGGCGGTCCGGGGCTTTATTGCGCCGTCATCGTCAAGCGCGTAGACGAGCGCACCCGCTCGAAGACCAGCATCAACGAGCTGCTGAGGGATTGAGACTTTCGAACCGAATTTGCTTCACCGTGTAACTAAAAGGGGGACGAACATGACGGAGCTTCCCATCGGCACGCATCAAGACGCCGCGTCAAAGGCCGGACTGTCGAGTGACACCCGCGCGATGATGCTGTTCGAGGCCAACAAGAAGACGGCGTTGGTCGCCTATCTTCTATGGTTCTTTGTCGGCATTTTCGGCGGCCATAATTTCTATCTCAAGCGCACCGGCGTCGCGGTCACGCAGTTGATCCTGTCGATCACCGTCATCGGCCTCGTCATCACTTGGGTTTGGATGATCGTGGACGCCTTCCTGATTCCGGGCTGGATCCGCACCCAAAATAACTTGCTGGCGATGCAGCTCGGAGCCTGAGCCGCCCGATCATGTCCGCCGATCCCGTCGCCATCGCCCGCGATCTTGTGCGCTGCCGGTCGGTGACGCCAATCGAAGGCGGCGCGCTCAAATACCTCGAAGGCGTGCTTACGGCCGCGGGCTTTGCGGTGCAGCGCATCACCTTCAGCGCGCCGGGCGCCGACGACGTGGAAAATCTCTACGCCCGCATCGGGGATGCCGCGCCTAATCTAGTATTTGCCGGTCATACCGACGTGGTGCCGCCGGGCGACGAGCAGGCCTGGGCGCATCCGCCGTTCGCCGGTACGCTCGCCGGAGCGCAGCTTTACGGCCGTGGCGCGGTCGATATGAAAGGCGGCATCGCCTGCATGGTGGCTGCCGCGCTCGATCATCTGGCCGCCAATAGCGGCAAGCCCAAAAAAGACGGCAACGGTTCGATCTCGTTTCTGATCACCGGCGACGAGGAAGGCATCGCGGTCAACGGCACGTCGAAGCTTCTGCAATGGGCGGCCGAGCGCGGCGAAAAATTCGACCACTGCCTGCTGGGCGAGCCGAGCAATGTCGAGGCGCTCGGCGACACCATCAAGATCGGCCGGCGCGGCTCGCTCAACGGCCAACTGATCGTGCACGGCCGCCAGGGCCATGTCGCCTATCCGGATCGGGCGGAAAATCCGATCCGCGGTCTGGTAACGCTTGTTTCGGCGCTGCAGGCCGAGCCGCTCGATGCCGGCAGCGACCAGTTCTCGGCCTCGCAACTCGAATTCACCTCGGTCGATGTCGGCAACAAGACGGTCAATCTCATTCCGGGCGAGGCGCGCGCGCGTTTCAACATCCGCTTCAACGACCGGCATACATTGGAATCGCTGAAAACGTTGATCGAGCAGCGCGCGGCAAAGGCGGCGGCTGGCAAAATAAAATTCGCGTTCCAGTGGGAGCCTTCAAACGCCGGCGTGTTCGTCACCGTGCCCGGTGAGTTCACCGAACTGGTGACGAGCGCTGTCGTGTCCGTCACCGGCCGCAAGCCGGAACTGTCCACCAGCGGCGGCACTTCGGATGCGCGTTTCATCACGCATTATTGCCCGGTGGTGGAGTTCGGCCTGGTCGGACAGACCATGCATGCGGTCGATGAGCGCGTGCCGATCGCCGACCTGCGCGCGCTCACGACGATCTATCGCAAGATTGTCGATAAGTATTTTGGCTGATCCTCATGGTGAGGAGCATCGCGTTAGCGATGCGTCTCGAACCATGAGGTCTAAGCGCCCCGCCCCATCCTTCGAGACGCGCATTGCCGTCCTAAACGGGATCACCGGGTCAAGTCCGGTGATGACAAGAAAAGACGCTCAATAATCCACTCGCATCAAATAAAGTCCGTCCGGCGGCGCGACCTGGCCGCAGGCGCCGCGGTCGCGCGCGGCCAGCGCTTGGCCAAGATCGTCCGCGCTCCATCCGCCGGTGCCGACCATGACCAGCGAGCCGACCATGGAGCGAACCTGGTTGTGCAGGAACGAGCGCGCCGAGGCGAGAATGGTCACCTCCTCGCCATGACGCTCGACGTCCAATTGGTCGAGCGTCTTCACCGGAGAGGCGGCCTGGCACTCGGCGGCGCGAAACGTCGTGAAGTCGTGCTTGCCGGTGAGACGCTGCGCGGCCGCATGCATGGTAACGGCGTCGAGCGGGCGCGGCACGCGCCAGGCGTGGCCTAGATCGACCGTCAGGTCGGCGCGGCGATTGACGATGCGATACAAATAATGGCGCTTGATGGCCGAGGTGCGCGCATTGAAATCGTCCGCCACGCGCTCGGCCGCCAGCACGGCTACCGGGTGCGGGCGCAAATGCGCATTGAGCGCATCGCGCACGGTGTCCGCGTTCCAATCGCGCGTGAGATCGACATGCGCCACTTGCGCGCGCGCGTGCACGCCGGCGTCGGTGCGGCCGGCCCCTTGCACCAGGGTCTTTTCGCCCGACAGCGCTTCGATGGCGGCGGTCAGGACGCCCTGCACGGTCACCTGATCGGCCTGGATCTGCCAGCCGGAGAACGGCGCGCCGTCATATTCTACGATCAGCTTGTAGCGGGGCACGATTGATTCACCTCAAATCCTCCGACCGGCGGGTTCTCTATAACTAGCCGATAAACTAAGAGACTTGGCCAAAGGCTTACCTATGAAGCATGAATTTAAGCGGCAAATCGTCGATTTGCTCAATGAGCATCGTATCATGACGATCGCAACCAATCGCGAGGATGGCTGGCCGCAGGCGACCGTGGTCAGCTATGGCAATGACGGGCTGGTCATCTACTGCCTGATTTCCCGCGACAGCCAGAAATTCGGCAATATCAAGCGCGATCCGCGGGTGGCGCTGGCCATCGCCCGGGACTACCCGCAGCCGCTGCAGATCAAGGGCCTGTCGATCGCGGCAACCGTCGCCGTGGTGACCGACAAAGGCGAGATCGAGCACGCCGCCGAAATCATGCTGCAGCGCTATCCCGAACATCGGGTGATGCCGCGTCCGGATCCGGCTGCCGTGCCGACGCTGCGGCTGACCCCTGAGATCGTCTCCATCCTCAACTATTCGAAGGGCTTCGGGCACAGCGACCTCGTTCGCGTCACCGACAGCGATCTCGCCGAATTCGTCGAAGCGCGCCGGCACCATTGGGCGGGATTTCACGTCGCATAGCGCGCATCATTGAAGCTTGGCGCCGGCCTTGACCGGCGTGCCGCGCAGGAATTCCGCGGCCTGCATCGGCTGTTTGCCGGCACGCTGGACTTGGGTGAGCCGCACCGCGCCGTCGCCGCAGGCAACCGTCAATTCGTCGTCGAGCACGGTGCCGGGCGCGCCGCTCCCCTGCGCCCTGGCCGCGCGCAGCGCCTTCACCCGCACGCCATCGATTTCGAACCAGGCGCCGGGAAACGGCGAAAGGCCGCGGATGTGGTCGTGCACGCTGGCGCACGGCTTGTTCCAGTCGATGCGCGTTTCGTCCTTGGCGATCTTGGCGGCGTAAGTGACGCCCGCCGCCGGCTGCGGCGTCAGCGCGAGCGAGCCGCGCTCCAGCGCGGCCATCGCGCGCAGCATCAGATCGGCGCCAAGCCGCGCCAGCGCGTCGTGCAAGTCGCCGGCCGTCATGTCGGGCGCGATGGTGACGCGCTCCACCATGGCCATAGCGCCAGTATCGAGGTCCTCATCCATTTTCATGATGGTGACGCCGCTCTCTTGGTCGCCGGCCATGATGGCGCGGTTGATCGGAGCGGCGCCGCGCCAGCGCGGCAGCAGCGAGGCATGCAGGTTGAAGCAGCCGAGGCGAGGCATATCCAGAATGGCTTTCGGCAGGATCAGGCCATAGGCGACAACTACCGCGGCATCGGCCTTGTGCGCGCGCAACGCGGCTTGCGCCGCCTCGTCCTTGAGCATCTTCGGCGTGAGCACCGGCACGCCCAGCCGCCGCGCCTCGCGCTCCACCGGCGTCGGCTGCAACTCCATGCCGCGGCCGGCCGGCTTGGGCGCGCGGCTATACACGGCCGCGATCTCATGCCCGCGCGCGGCCAGTTCGATAAGCGTCGGCACCGCGAAATCGGGCGTGCCCATGAAGATCAGGCGAAGGGGCATTGCTACGTCCAGTCACTCGTCATGGCCGGGCTTGTCCCGGCCATCCACGACTTCTTACTTTATCTCAGCAAAGACGTGGATGCGCGGCACAAGGCCGGGCATGACGGCGGAGAATTTCTGCTCACCCAATATGATGCGACGGTTCTTTATCCGCGGCCAGGTTCTCGGCAGCGGAGTTGCCGCCGTCCGTCTTCTTCGCCGCCTTCTTGAAGCGCTTTATCACCATGGTGCGCTTGAGCTTGGAGATATAATCGATGAACAGGACGCCGTTGGTGTGGTCGATCTCGTGCTGCAAACACGTGGCGAGCAGGCCGGTAGCCTCGATCTCCTGCGGCTTACCGTCGAGATCGAGATATTTGACCTTGACCGCCGACGGCCGCTCGACCTCCTCGTAATATTCCGGGATCGACAGGCAGCCTTCCTCGTAAGTGGATTTTTCGTCCGAGGACCAGACGACTTCCGGATTGATGAAGACCAGCGGGGCCTTCGGATCGTCCTTCTTGGCCAGATCCATGACAACGACGCGCTGCGTCACGCCGATCTGGATGGCGGCGAGCCCAATTCCGGGCGCGGCATACATGGTCTCGAACATGTCATCGACCAGCGCGCGCAACGGTTTGTCGACCGTAGCGACGGGCTCGGACTTCAGCCGCAGCCGCTTGTCGGGAAGGATGAGAATGTCGCGCACCGCCATGGGCGCGATGTAAGGGCAAGGCGCGGCGCGGTCAATGCAAAGCCTTTTCAGGCAGGCCTTTCCCCTTGAGCCACCGGTCCAATCGCCCTACCGTTCGCCGTTCGTTCGCATGGCGCGACGAATCAGGCTAGAAGCGGCGCAACCGAAAAAGAGCCATCATAAAGCGCATGCCGGAAACCCTTCTCCTCGTCATTGCCTTGGTCATCGCGGCCGGCGTCGTCGCCATCATCGTGCTGTTGCTGCGTCCGCGCAGCCCCGTGGCCGACCCGGCGGCCGAGCAGCGGCTGCACGAACTCAACGCCAACCTGCAGGCCATGGGCCAGATGCTGGCGCATGCCCAGTCGCAGTTGCAGCAGACCGTGCACCAGCGGCTCGACGCGGTGACGCAGAATCTCGGCGAGTCGATGAAAACCTCGACCAAGAACACCACCGATCATTTGCAGCAACTGCACGCGCGGCTGGCCGTGATCGACTCGGCGCAGAAGAACATCACCGATCTGGCGTCCACGGTGACCTCGCTGCAGAAAGTCTTCGACAACAAGCAGCGGCGCGGCGCCTTCGGCCAGGGCCGCATGGAAGCCATTATTGCCGATGCCTTGCCGCAGGGCGCCTATGAATTCCAATTTACGCTGTCCAATAATTCCCGGCCGGATTGCTGCATCCATATGCCGGACAACCGGCATCTCATCATCGATGCCAAATTCCCGCTGGAGGCAACCACCGCGCTGGAAAACGCCAAGACCGACGACGAACGTCTTCAGGCCACGCGCCAGCTGCGGCAGAATCTGGGCAAGCATATCGATGACATTTCGGGGAAATATCTGATCAAGGGCGAGACGCAAGACGTCGCTTTCATGTTCATTCCGTCGGAATCCATGTTTGCCGAACTTTACGACGGCTTCGATGACGTCCTACAAAAGGGCTATCGCTCGGGCGTCATCATCGTTTCGCCTTCGCTCTTGATGCTGGCAATTCAGGTCGTGCAGCAGATTCAGAAAGATGCCCGCATGCGCGAAGCGGCCGACAGGATCTTGACGGAAGTCGGGCTGTTGATCGGCGACGTGCAGCGCCTCAGGGATCGCGTCGAGAATCTCGACAAGCACTTCGGCACCGTCAACAAAGACATCGAACAGATCGTCATTTCGGCGGACAAGATTCTGAGCCGCGGCGAAAAAATCCAGAGCGTCGAGTTCAACGACGAAGCGCCCAGCGCGCAGATCATCGCCGCCCCGGTGACACGCAAACTCGGAGCGGGGGAGTGAGCGCTTCGTACATCTTCGCCGACATAATCTGGACGTACCACGAATTCAGTCGGACTCCCTCTCCCCTTGGGGGAGAGGGTTGGGGTGAGGGGGTAAGTGACTCTCGATATGCCCTTGCCCCCTCACCCGACGCGCCACAGCGCGTCGAAGACGCGCGTAAACGCGCTTATGGCGCGTCGGCCTCTCCCCCCAAGGGAGAGGTGAAGAAAGGCGTGACGGCCGTGAGTCTAAATATATGACCACTCCCGATACCGTCCCGCCCCGCCCTTCCTTCCTCGACGCGCTTTCGGTCTATCTGAAGCCGCGCGTGCTGATCGTGCTGTTCCTCGGCTTCTCGGCCGGACTACCGTTTTCGCTGGCGGGGCAAACGCTGCAGGCGTGGATGAGCGAAAGCGGGGTCGACATTAAAACTATCGGATTGTTCGCGGCGGTCGGCACGCCCTATTGGGCAAAGCCGCTTTGGGCTCCGGCCGTTGACGCGCTCGATGTGCCGATCCTTTCGCGCCTGCTGGGTCGCCGCCGAGGCTGGCTGATCCTCACTCAACTCATGTTGATCGTGGCCGTCATTCTGCTCGCACTCTGCGAGCCAGCGATTTCACCGTGGCTCGTTGCGGGTGCAGCGCTGCTTGTCACCACAGCCTCAGCGACGCAGGACATCGTCATTGACGCGTTTCGCGTCGAAAGCCTGCCCGAGAACGAGCAAGCAGCCGGCATGGCATCCTATGTCGCCGCCTACCGGATCGCCGTACTCATCTCGGGAGCTGGCGCGTTGTTCTTGGTCAGCGGCTTCGTGCTTCTTGGGCTCGGAAAGCAGGCAGCATACCACGCAACCTACCTCACAATGGCGGTCCTGGTCGTCGTCGGGATCATCGCCACCCTGTTCGCCAATGAGCCAACGAAATCCGCCGCCGCTGAAGCCGATCATGCCGTTCATGCGCAGGACAACGCATGGAAGCGCATATTTGAATCTGGCGTCGCGAGCTTCTCGGAATTCCTAAAGTATGACATGGCGGTTGCGGTGCTTATTTTCGTAATGTTGTTCAAGCTAGCCGACGCGCTCGCAAGCGCGTTAACGACGCCCTTCGTCCTCGAAATGGGATTCTCACGCGTCGAGCTCGCGACGATCATCAAGGGCGTTGGATTTGGTGCGGCGATTGCAGGCGGCTTTGCCGGTGGCTTTATCGCACGCGCGCTGCCGCTGGCGACCAGCCTATGGATCGGTGGTATTCTGCAAGCGGTCGCGATTTTTGCCTTCTCGTGGCAGGCGGTCGTTGGCTACGACATTGCTTGGCTAACTTTCGCCATCACGGCCGAGAACTTTACCAGCGGTATCGGCACAGTAATCTTCGTCGCCTATCTTTCTGCACTTTGCGGCAATCCACTGCACACGGCAACCCAATATGCCTTATTGACTGCCCTGTTCGCGTTACCACGAATCGTGTTCTCGCTAGGCTCGGGCTATGTCGCAGCGGCAACTGGCTGGATGTGGTACTTCACGATTTGCGCGACGATTAGCATCCCAAGTTTCATTCTGCTGGCCTTTTTGCAGCGGCGCGGGCATTTCAAACGGCTGGAGCCGAAGCGAAGCTAACGTTTGGCCGGCTCTGCAAAGTGCCACATGCCGACGACCGCATCGCCGATATGCCAGGCAGTCTCCGAGCAGAAGAACTCGTCGGCCACCACCGTCACGGTCTTGCCGAGCAGTCTGCCGAGGCGGGCTTTCTTGGCCTTATCGTCCATGACGATCAAATGAAAGGTTTTCGGCGGCTTGTCGGGGTCGCAGAACTCATCGGCCTTGGCGAACTTGCGCGGGTGATCAGACGCAATCTGGTAGACGTTGATCCAGGTGCCATTGGAATGCTGGTGGCGGAAGAAGCGTAGGCGCCCGCTGATCGTATCACCGGGTTTGAGTGTTTCTTGCGCGATGGACAATTCCGTCGCCGCCGTGACGGCAAACGCCGCAAGTAATATAGCCAGAATTTTCCGGATCGGGTTGGTCATGTCGCCATACGGCTCCATCAACGGCGTGGGAATACCTGCCAGCGGCGGCGGCCGGAGAAGAGTTTTCCGTCGCATTTTTCCTTGAAAATATACTTGGATAATTTGAAGTCGCTTCCAGTCCATTTCCATTCGCCCATGGAACCGCAATCGCCGATGCCGCGGCCTTTGTGAAAACTGTTGAGCGTTTTCTTGTCCGCGTCGTAATCGGCTTCCGACAGGCTTTGGATCGGAGCGAATCGCTTGCCGTTCCAGCTTTGAAACGTCAGCAAGCGGGCCTGGCCGGCGCGGTCGCGCACAATAGCAATACTGCCGCTTTGATAGGCCGCGCGCCAACAACTGACCAGGAACAGCTTATTGCCATTGCCGAGATCGAAGGACTGCGGATCTTTCGCCGCGTCTTCGATCTTCATCGAGCATTCGGCCTGCTTGAAACCATCCTCGATCGCCGCGCGCGGCAAGGCCGTGTCCTGCGCCAAGGCGGCCGGTCCACAGACCAGCATGACCGCAATAATTGGCGCGCCGAGATGTCTCAAAACAACGTCCTTTGCTTGATCGCCGCCGACAGCGTGCCCTCGTCGAGATAATCCAGCTCGCCGCCGACCGGTACGCCATGCGCAAGCCGCGTCACCTTCACGTTGGCATCGTGCAACAGCTCGGTGATGTAATGCGCGGTGGTCTGGCCGTCGACGGTGGCATTGAGCGCCAGGATCAGCTCCTTCACCTCCGGGCCGTGCGCGCGCGAGATCAACGAGTCGATGGCCAGGTCCTGCGGGCCGACGCCGTCGAGCGGCGACAGGGTGCCACCGAGCACGTGATAACGGCCATTGACCGCATGCGCGCGCTCCAGCGCCCACAGATCGGCGACGTCGGCGACCACGACGATGATCGATGGGTCGCGCCGCGTGTCGGTACAGACGGTGCAGGGATTCTGCGTATCTATATTGCCGCAGGTGGTGCAGATCACGATCTTGTCCATCGCGATCTGCAAGGCGGAAGCGAGCGGCGCCATCAGCAATTCGCGCTTCTTGATGAGATGCAGCGCGGCGCGCCGCGCCGAGCGCGGGCCGAGGCCTGGCAGCCGCGCCAGCAACTGGATCAGGCGCTCGATCTCGGGTCCGGCAACGGCGGTGGGCATGCTAGTGGGTGCGTCCCTCGCCGCTTGCCGCAGCGTGCCCCCTCCCCCCTTGTGGGGGAGGGTTGGGGAGGGGGGTAAGAGCTTGCGCGCGCATTCGTAACGACCCCCCTCCCTGTCCCTCCCCCACAAGGGGGGAGGGAACGATAGAGGCGCGACGTTCGATAAATTCTTGCACGGAAAGTTTCACCCCAACCCCAACCCCGGCGGCAACGGCAAGCCGCCGGTCAGGCCTTTCATCTTTTCCTGCATGACGGCTTCCGCCTTGCGCCGCGCGTCGGCATGCGCGGCCACCAGCAGGTCCTCGAGGATTTCCTTTTCCGACGGCTTCATCAGCGAGTCGTCGACCTTGATGCCCTTGAGATCGCCCTTGGCCGTGAGCCGCACGCTCACCATGCCGCCGCCGGCTGAGCCCTCGACTTCGATGGTATCGAGCTCGGCCTGCAAGGCCTGCATCTTGGATTGCAATTGCGCGGCCTGTTTCATCAGGCCCATGAAATCGGCCATCGATCATTTCCTATTCGTCATCTTCCGGGCCCGCCTCGGGTACCGGCTCACCAGCCTCGGGCGAAACTTGCGTCACGCCGACGATTTTTGCGCCGGGGAAGCGATTGAGCACCGCCTGCACCAGCGGGTCGCCTTGTACGTCCAGTTCGATCTCGGCCTGGCGGGCCTCCATCTGCGCGCGCATGGTCGGGGCGCCCTGCTCCTTCGAGACCACCACAATCCAGCGCTTGCCGGTCCAGGCAATCAGCTTGCGTTGCAGATCGTGCACTAGCGTCTTCGGCGCGCTCGGCTCGACCGCGATCTCAAGCTGGCCGTCCTCGCAACGCACCAGCCGCACGTCGCGTTCCAGCGCCATTTTCATGGTGATGTCGCGCTTTTCCTGCGCGAGTGCGATCAATTCTTCGAACGAGCCGATCGTGAGTGTGGGCGCGGCGGCTTCCGGCTCTTGCAACCGGGCCACCGGGTCCTCCGCTGCGCGCGGCGAAACGGCCGCCGAGGAGCGCGCTGAGCCGCGCGGCGCCTCATAGCGCGCCGAAGAATTCTGTGCAGGCGTCTGCGGCGCCGCGGCCGCGCCGCCGCCATTGCCGGAGGGGCGCGCCGCGCCGGCGCCATTCTCCGCCAGCGCGCGGATGACTTCGTCCGGCGTCGGCAGATCGGCGGCGTAAGCAATGCGTACCAGCACCATCTCGGCGGCGGCGACCGGCCGGCCGGAGGCCTGCACCTCGCCAACGCCCTTGAGCAGCATCTGCCAGGTACGCGACAGCACACGGTGCGACAATTTCACTGCGAAATCGCGGCCGCGCACGCGCTCGGCTTCCGACAGCGACACGTCGTCGGCCACCGCCGGCACCACCTTCACGCGGGTGACGAAATGGGTGAATTCGGCGAGATCGCTCAGCACCACGCCGGGATCGGCGCCGATTTCGTATTGCGCCCGCAATTCGGCGAGCGCTACGGCGATGTCGCCTTTCATCAGCGCCTCGAACAGGTCGACCACGCGCACGCGGTCGGCCAGACCCAGCATCGCCCGCACGTCTTCCGCGCGCACGACCCCGGCTTTTTGCTTTTGACCGGCGCCTGTTTCGGCGCCGGTATGGGCTATTGCCTGGTCGAACAGCGAGAGCGAATCGCGCACCGAGCCTTCCGCCGCGCGCGCGATCAGCGCCAGCGAGGCCGGCTCGGCTTCGATCTTCTCCTTGGCGGCGATGCCTTCGAGATGCTTCACCAGCAGCGCGGCGTCGACCCGGCGCAGATCGAAGCGCTGGCAGCGCGACAGCACCGTCACCGGCACCTTGCGAATTTCGGTGGTGGCGAAAATGAACTTGGCGTGCGGCGGCGGCTCTTCAAGCGTCTTGAGCAGCGCGTTGAACGCAGCGCCCGAGAGCATGTGCACTTCGTCGAGGATATAGACCTTGTAGCGCGCCGATGCCGGCGCGTAGCGGATGGCATCGTTGATCTGGCGCACGTCCTCGACGCCATTGTGCGAGGCGGCGTCCATTTCCAACACGTCGATGTGGCGGCTCTCGATGATAGCCTGGCAGTGCAGGCCCATGACCGGCATGACGATGGTCGGCGCCGTCACCGAGCCGTCGGGCAATTCGTAATTGAGCGCGCGCGCCAGGATGCGGGCGGTCGTGGTCTTGCCGACGCCGCGCACGCCGGTGAGAATCCAGGCTTGCGGGATGCGGCCGCTCTCGAACCCGTTCGAGACGGTGCGCACCATGGCGTCCTGGCCGATCAGGTCGGTAAAGCTCGCCGGGCGGTATTTGCGCGCCAGCACGCGATAGCCGGTAGCCGGCGCCGCCGGCACGGCGCCGAGGTCGAGGCCAGGCTCTTGGCCAAGTTTTTGGCCAAGTTCTTGGCCCTGATCGGTGGATTTCACGGTTTCGCTCATCGTGCCATCCGACTGGCGGCCGCGTTGCTCGCGCCGTTCGCTTCGATCGCGGAAATTAAGTGGGAGGCTGACGAGCGACCCGATCCGTGCTCGTTAGGGCTGCTTCCTTCCGGATCTGACCCGGTTGGCGAGTGGCTCGTCCACCGCCAACCTCCCGGTCCTATATCGGGCGAACGGGGAGAGAAAGCAAGCGAGCGGGTTTGGCCTGTGCATCGCCACTTGTCCCCTCTCCCCTTGTGGGAGAGGGTGGCTCGCGCGGGAGCGATAGCGGAGCGCGAGCCGGGTGAGGGGGGCCGCGCCTGACGATAGGAAGACCCCCTCACCCGCCCTCGCTCGGCTTCGCCTCCGCGAGGGCACCCTCTCCCACAAGGGGAGTGGGAAAGAGAGATTGCCGCGCACATGACCAATCCACCCTGGTCCCTCCACCCGCAGCTCGCCGCCGACACGGTTCCCGTCGGCGACCTGGCACTCACGCGCGTGCTGTTGGCGAACGACGCCAATTATCCCTGGCTGATCCTGGCGCCGCGGCGGGCGGGCTTGGTCGAGATCATCGATCTCGAGCCGAATGAGCGGGCCCAACTGATGGCCGAGATCGATGCCGCGGCGCGCGTGCTCAAGGCGGTGACCGAATGCGAGAAGCTCAATATCGCCGCGCTCGGCAATGTGGTGAGGCAATTGCACGTCCACGTCATTGCACGCCGGCATAGCGACGCCGCCTGGCCGAAGCCGGTGTGGGGCGCGGCCCCGCCATCGGCATATGTTCCGGCGGTGCGCGACGGCTTCATCGGCGCGCTCCGGCGCGGGCTTCAAATCGAGCCCGTTCGCGATTAGAGTTGCAGCGCAAAGAAATCGGAGCCATTCAATGACCTTCCGCATCGCCATCGTGCAGCCAATTACCAATCCGATCGGCGAGGACGAAAAGAACATCGCCGACGCGGTGAGTTTCATCGCCCGCGCCAAGGCCGAAGGCGCCGACTTCGTCTGCTTTCCTGAAACCTATCCCGGGCCATGGCGCATGCCGGCCACTTTCGATCCGACGCCGCGGCTGGCGGAAGCCGCGGCCAAACACGGCATCAACGCGGTCTACGGCACCATCGAGCCGATCAGCCACAATGAGGGCACCGCGCATAATCTGATCTGCATGGCCTATGGCGACGGGCGCGCGCCGGTGTCCTATCGCCGAACCCATCCGAACGGGCCGTGGATCTATACCGGCGGCAAGTGGTGGGAATTCCAATACGTGCCGGGCAATGAGTTTCCGGTGTTCGACACCAAGCAGGGCAAGGTCGGGCTAGCGATGTGCAGCGAGGCCTATATGCCGGAGGTGACGCGCGCGCTGGCGCTGCGCGGCGCCGAGCTGATCTTCATGCCGGCCGGCACCGACAAAGGAAAATTGTGGGCGAGTTGGCGCAACCTGATCTGGTCGCGCGCGATCGAGAACCTCGCCATCGTGGTGACCACGCAGAACCTGTTCAGCCATGCCGAACGCGGGCTCGCCATGGTGGCGGCGCCGGAAGAGATATTGTTCGAGAGCACCGCGGCCGGGCTTTTTTTCGTCGATGTCAGCCTGGACCGCGCGCGCCAGATGCGCGCCACCACCGATACCGTGGTGTCCTCGCAGAGCTAGGCCGCCAAGCAGGGCGTGCTCGGCGCGCAATGGCAACGCCCGGAACTGCGCGACACCATGTATCCGGGGCCAGTCTGATTTCCCTCTCCCCGCTTGCGGGGAGAGGGTGGCGAGCGCGACGGCGCGAGCCGGGTGAGGGGCCGCTCGAGAAAGTCGGGACTCGTGGCAAGCCGGCCCCCCCCCCCCCCCCCCCACCCCCGCGCGGCGGGCGGGGGCCC
>JBBRAL010000023.1:0-63639 GCA_038206805.1 Hyphomicrobiales bacterium
AAGGAGGCAAGCGGGGGACCCAGCAGAATTCCCCTGGAGCAGCCCGTTCGGCGCGGGAAAGGTCCGCTGGACCTTTCCCAAGGCGCGCCTCACCTCGTCAGGCTCATGACCTTGAAGTCGTGAGTTCAAATCCTACCCCCGCAACCAACATGAGCGCACGATCTTAGGCCGGGCCCTTGGCCCGGCCTAAGTCGTTCTTGCGCGAATGTTGTCCCCGCGGCCCGTCTTCGCCAACTGCCTTCGTCCGAAGGCGGACTTCGGCGGTCAAAAGGCTTCGACGGGCTTGGACATAAGTCCTCCATAGCTTCAGCGAAGGAGGCAAGCGGGGGACCCAGCAGAATTCCCCTGGAGCAGCCCGTTCGGCGCGGGAAAGGTCCGCTGGACCTTTCCCAAGGCGCGCCTCACCTCGTCAGGCTCATAACCTCGAAGTCGTGAGTTCCAATCCCATCCCTGAAAAACAATCGAAAAGAAAGTGATCCTGGTCGTTTCGGCCTCGCGCTTACGACCGCGCGCTTTTCCCATCGTCGACACGCGGCCATTTCCCAAACGAAGTTGTCGCCGTCATGGTCGTCGATGCCAGGCACATTCGCGCGCGCAAAGCTCTGATCTTCGATGCGGAGGAGTCCCAGTTGCCAATGGCGGTCCAGCGTGCAAAATATTTTTGTCACCCATCGCGGCGAAAGATCAAACTCGTGCCGGATCAGAATACCGAAAAGCGCGGATTTTCAGAGCCGTGGGACGTGCAGAGTAAAGACGACTGCTGGTTCTATCACTGCATCGATCTGCCCGGTGAAACAATTGCCGGCATGTGGGACATGCGCGGCAGATCGAAAGAATATTTCGGGCACGTCGATCTGACGGGCAAGTCCGTGCTCGACATCGGTACCGCTTCAGGGTTTCTTTCGTTTGAGGCCGAGAAAATGGGCGCCTCCCAAGTCGTCGGGTTCGAGGCCTGGAACGGCCGCATCCGAGAGATGGTGCCCACTCGGCAATACCGGGAGAACAAGGAACGCTATTTCCGGGAACTGGACGCCAGCATGGTCCAGATGAAGCGAGGCTACTGGTATGCGCATTCCCGACTGCAGTCGAAAGCACGTGCCTATTACGGCGACATCTACGATATTGGCGAGGATGTCGGTAACTTCGACGTGGCCATAATTGGCCAAATTCTGGTTCAACTGAAAAATCCGCTGAGCTGCATCGAACAGGTTGCCACCCGCATCAGGCCGGGAGGGACGCTGATCATTACCGAAGGCATGTCAGCCAGCCCTGATCCGGTCGCCCAGTTTATCTGGACTCCCGATGGCAAAGCCTCGACCTATTCATGGTGGTTCATGTCGGAAGAATTTTTCACCCAGTTTCTGCGCGTGCTGGACTTCGAGAAGATCGGCAGGTCAACAGCCAAGTATGGCCTCGTTTTGCCCGGCCAAGAACCGGTGGATTATGAATTGCCGACCCTCGTTTTCAGGAAGATGATCGTCTAACGATCCGAAATCCTGGCATAAGTTGCCGGTTACTCACGGCAGGCGTCCAGTCGAAGATCGCTGAAGATCGATTAGGCCACGGCATCGTTGAAATAACGCCTGATCTGAGCGGTATCGCCGGATACGCTGGCGCATCGGCCAACTCTGAACTAACATCACACTCGGACCACTCGATGGGGGCCTATCGGTCTGCTGAATATTCTCCTTGGCCGTGAACACTGCCGAATCGAGGCGTGAACAAACTCGATTCTGGAAGTGAACTCTGTTCTGTAATTCAATCGACTAATATCCGCGGGGCCGACACTCAACCAACAATCAACTTGGCTCACTCAGTGAAGTCCGTTCAATCGGGAAGGCACCTTCAAGACGATAACGATGACATTTTTGACGCGTAACGGTCCCAAAAATCAGCAACGCTGCGCGATTTGGCGGTTAAATTCGGTGTCATCAATCCTTTGGGTTCTCAGGTTGTAAAATGGACAGAGTACGGCAATGAATTCTCCCTACACCGGACTCGGGGCCCGGCACTTCTGGCGAACCGGTGTTGCCGAGGAAGATCCGCAATCCATTGCGGGCCTTTGGAAACCAAAATTCGAGATTGACGCGGATGCCCGAGTTGCGACCGCCGGTAGTTGCTTTGCTCAACACATCGGCACCCGACTAATAAACAAGAATTACAACGTCATCATGCGTGAAAAACCACCGCGCGGTCTCGGTGCCACGCAGGCTCAAGAATTCGGATATTCAATATACTCCGCTCGCTACGGAAACATCTATACCGCCCGACAACTTCTCCAGCTCGCACAAGAAGCGTTCGAACAGTTCACCCCAATCGACGCCGTTTGGGAGAAAGACGGAAGACATTTTGACGCAATGCGTCCGTCCGTCGAACCATTCGGCTTGGCAACCCCCGATCTAGTGAAGGAGCATCGCGCTCGGCATATCCGTGATGTTCGCGAGGTCATGACTTCGGCCGAAGTGTTTATTTTTACGATAGGTCTTACTGAGGCGTGGGTCCACTCTGCTTCCGGCACGGTATATCCGACAGCGCCCGGGGTCATTGCCGGGCAATTCGACTCTACGATTCACTCGTTCAAGAATTTCGGTTTCCAGGAAGTTTTGGACGATCTTCTTGCGTTTCGGGGTCTATTAAAACAGCATAACCAGAATGTTAAAATTCTGCTCACCGTTTCTCCGGTTCCTCTGACGGCGACCGCATCTCAAGATCATGTGCTGGTCGCGACAACATACTCAAAATCCGTATTGCGTGCAGTTGCCGGAGAGTTGGCCACAAGATTCGCGGATGTAGAATATTTTCCCGCTTACGAGATCATCGCAACTCAGTTTTCTAGAGGCAAGTTCTACGCGGAAGATTTTCGCACAGTCACGCCTGATGGCGTTGACGCCGTCATGCGTGTTTTCTTCAATGGCGCTTTATCGCCGGTCGGCCTTAACCCCCTTGAGTCGCGTCTGGGCGCCCGCGGCAACGAGCGTTTCATTAAAGATCGTGCGAGGCGGCAAGAAGCCAAGCGGCGACTATCCGAAGCTCAATTGAAAGCGACCCGTCCTGACGTCGACGTTGTGTGTGAGGAAAGGCTTTTGGAAGCATTCAGTCATGATCCGAATCTGCGCAATCGGTAATTCCCACTTAGCTTCATGGAAGCTTGGGTGGGATAGGATCAGGCACCAACATCCAGAAATAGACATTACGTTCTTCGGTGTGCTCCGCGCCGGTCTGCACTCTCTGCAACCGGACGGTACTCGGATGGTCTCACTGGATCCGTCTGTCGCAGATGAGATGGCGTTTACATCGGGTGGCAAGCGCGAAATTGTGGTGGGAGACTACGACGTATTCTGTCTCGTTGGCCTAGACTTTGGCGACTCCCCGCTTATGCAGGTGCTGTACCAACATTGTCGCGGCGATTCCCATCGCTGCGAAGATGGAGAGTTTGTGCGTGTGTCGGACCCCTGTTTTGAAGCCGCCGCTAAAAATATTGCCTCCAACGCTTATATTTGGCGCATCGCGCGCGATCTTCAAAGCCTCACCAATCAACCGCTATTTGTTTCCCCGATTCCGGCCCCCTCGGAATTGATCCTCGAAAGCGAGCTTCCTAACAGTATGAGCTTTCCTATCGGCAAGTTGAGCTTTCCTGACGACATAAGCTATCGAATGGCAGTTGCGTCCAATGACGACGAATCTCTGCGAAGAATGTTCGATGCCGTTCAAGATTCATTTACCACCAGTCGCGTCACGGTCGTCAAGCAGCCGCGGGAAACGTATTCATCGCACATTCTTACAAAAAAAGCGTACACGGCGGGTGGCTGGGGGACAATCCAGAAACATGAATCAGGATTACAAGAATTTCAGGGCATGAAACGGATCGAGCCAAGGCCTAAGGATGTTAGCACATTGCGATTGAAGCTCGCCAAATCCCTGGCAAGGCTTCAGTGGTGGCCGAGCGAAGCTAAATTGAGCTCGACGACTCAACTAGAAGAGGCGTCTCTTCCGCATTCCGACCTTATCCATATGAACGCGGAATTCGGTGTCGTGGCGGTGAGCGAAGTCCTGCGCGTTGCTGGCGTAGCATGTCCCGTAGTCAAATGAGTTGCGAGAGCCGGCATTCATCCGTCAGTTTTTGCTGGGAGGCGTATCTTCAATGGCCAGTTTTTGCAGGTCGGCTCTGACGGCAAAGATAAAACTGATGAGCATCGAAAAAGCCCAGGTCAACGTGAGGACTTCAGGATAGAGCATCGTGTGCCCGAAGACAGCAAGCGGCTTGGGCGGGAGAAAAAACATGATTACGTTCAAAATTGAAAACACCAGACGCAATTCGGTCAAGCCGATGCCGGCATAAGTCAAGCTGAACACGTTTGAAACGATGGCTCGCGCCAAGGCCACTATCGACATCAAAAAATAAACCGCAAGCGTCAATATCGCAAATTCAAAACGTACAAATCCCGAAAAGCCGATGCCAATGACAACCACGAGCTGTGCGAGCGCGTCGAGAGTCTGATCCAGAAAAAAACCGTAACGAGGGCGCTCGATCTGCCGGACCCGGGCGACTGTGCCGTCGAGCGAATCGCCATACCAATTAACCCAAAGTCCCGCCGTGGCCAGCCAAAGGAATACCGGCTGCCAACTTGAAAGGGCATAGCCGGCTGCCGCGATGCAGGCGCCAATAAATCCGATAGCGGTCAGGCCGTTCGGTGTCACCCAATCCGGCAGACGCTGCGCCATCCATGCCAGCACCGGGCGTTCGATTGGTTGCAAAATTCCATCGTTGGACCGCTCGAGCAAGGATATCTCCGCCATTTGATGCTCTGACCGGCCTTCATCGAGCGGTCCAACAGCAATGCTAGTTGAAGGCCGGCGCTGACGCCAGCGTGGCCGGCAAAGCAGATCGATTATGCGAAGCCGTTACGCCGCGAATGCCGGCCGGAGGAACTCGGGAACTCGGTGGCATGCGAGGGTGCCGCAAGGACTTGCGAACTTCGGAACCGGGACACTAGTCGTTCGGCGCGCAGGCGAACGCCGGTCCGGGCTTGAGGCCGAGCTTGCTGAAGATCATGGCGGCTGGGCAGAAGCCGGTGAAAGCGGCTTGCAGCATGTTGGCCCCGACAAAGGCCGCGAGCAGCAGCCAATAGGGATTGACGAGCCAGGCCAGCGCGAGGCTGACGAGCACCATGCTGCCGGCCATGGCGAATACTGCGCGATCGACGTTCACGGGCGTTACTCCTGATCAAAGGGGCCGATTGACGCATCGGGCGGCGCTTGGTCCCAGCGGCGCGGCCTGCCGGCGCGCGAATCCCGCGCGGCGGTGTTGACTATATATGCGACTATTCGTATATACGCAACTATGAAAATACAAGCCAGTGCCATGCTGGCGGCGGCCGACCGGGCGAGCGTTTTGTTGAAGGCGCTCGCCAATCGCCACCGCCTGATCATCGTCTGTCAGTTGACCGAGCAGGAGCGCTCGGTCGGTGAACTGGCGGCGCTCTTGAAAATCCGCGATTCGACCGTATCGCAGCATCTGGCCCTGTTGCGCAAGGACGGGCTGGTCGCCGCACGGCGCGATGGGCAGACCATCTGGTATTCGATCGGCAGCGCGCAGGCGCGCGAGCTCGTGCGTACGCTCTATCGGGTCTATTGCGCGCCCGCCAAATCCTGCCTCCCGCAAGCGCGCCGCCGGCGCGTTGCGTCAAATCAATGATTGTGCGCCTTCCGCGTAACACGATTAGGTTCGAAGATGACTGAGGGAAAGAATCAATGCGTGCCGGTATTTTAGTAGCGGCTGCACTCACGCTGTTGGCGCAAGTAGCATTCGCGCAAAAGATTATGGCGCAAGACACCTTTGTGGTTGCGCCGAAAACGGTCGCCGACGAAAAGGCGGTCTTTGCCACGGTCGAAAGCGCGAATGTGGTGCCGGCACGCGCGCGCATCGGCGGTACGGTGGTGGTCCTAGCCGTGAAGGAGGGCGATGGCGTCAAGCAGGGTCAGGTGGTCGCCACCGTCGGCGACGAGAAGCTCGCCCTGCAGATGAAGTCTCTCGATGCCCAAATCGCCGGTCTGGAAGCCCAGCTCGCTCAGGCACAGGGCGATCTCACCCGCGGCGAAGATCTGTTCACGCGCGGCACCATTCCGAAGACCCGGCTCGACGAGGCGCGCACCGCCTTCAACGTCGCGACCAATACGCTGAAGTCGCGCACCGCCGAACGCTCGGTGCTCCAGCAGCAGGTCAGCGAGGGCAGCGTCTTGGCGCCGGCGTCCGGCCGCGTCTTGAAGGTGCCGGTGACGGCCGGCTCCGTGATCCTGGCCGGCGAGACCGTCGCCACGGTGGCGGAACAGAATTTCGTGCTGCGGCTGCGCGTGCCGGAGCGGCATGCCCGTTTCCTCAAGGCCGGCGATTCCGTCCGCATCGACGGCGAGGAACTTGGAAAAAATGGCGTGCAATTCGGCACCATCCGCCTGGTCTATCCGCAGATCGAGGATGGCCGCGTCATCGCCGATGCCACGGTCGCCGGCCTCAGCGATTATTTCGTTGGCGAGCGCATAAGGGTGTGGGTGTCGGCCGGCGAGCGGGTCGGCTTCATCGTGCCGGGCAAGTTCATCGTCACCCGTTTCGGCATCGATTATGCCCGCATCGCAAAGGACGCGAAATCAGCGGCTGAAGGCAAGACCGTAATCGACGTGCCGGTGCAGCGCGGACGCGAACTGCCGCGCCCGGACATGCCGGATGCACTGGAAATTCTTTCCGGACTCAAAACCGGCGACGTGCTGGTGCACCCGTGAAGCTCGGTCTATCGGGGCATCTGACCCAACGCACGATCCGCTCGCCGCTGACGCCGCTGTTCCTGCTGGCGGCGCTGGCGGTTGGCTTGCTGGCGCTGCTGACCATCCCGCGCGAGGAAGAGCCGCAGATCAGCGTGCCGATGGTCGACATCCGGATCAACGCCGACGGCCTCAAGGCTCCGGACGCGGTCGAACTGGTGACCAAGCCGCTCGAAGCCATCATCAAGGGCATCGACGGCGTCGAACACGTCTACAGCCAGACGGTCGACGACCGCGTCATGGTGACGGCGCGCTTCCTGGTCGGCACCAAGGCCGACGACGCGATCCTTCGGGTGCACGAGAAGATCCGCGCCAATATCGATCGCATCCCGGTCGGAATTCCGGAGCCGATGATCGTCGGCCGCGGCATCAACGACGTCGCCATCGTGGTGCTCACGCTGTCGCCGAAGCCGGAGGCGGCGGGCCGCTGGACCGACAAGGACCTCTATGAGCTATCCGACCAGCTGCGCTCCGAACTGGTGAAGACCGAGAATGTCGGGCTGACTTATATTTCAGGCGGCAATCCGCAACAGATCCGGGTCGAGCCCGATCCGGAAAAACTCGCGCTGTTCGGCGTCACGCTGCAGCAACTGGTCGCCAAAGTGCGCGACGCCAATCGCTCGTTCCAGGCTGGCCAAGTTCGTGATCAAGTTCGCGACCAGGCGGGTGACAACGCCGCCATGCGCGACGTTGCGGTCGGGCAGACGCTCGCCGGCATTCCCGATATCGGGCTCCTGCTGGTTGCCACCCGCGACAACCGTCCGGTCTATGTGCGCGACGTGGCCTCGGTGGTCATCGGGCCAAGCCCGCAGGAACACCGGGTGTGGATGGATATAGCCGGCAAGGGCGGTCAGTGGAGCCGCGTACCGGCGGTCAGCGTCGCCTTCGCCAAGCGCGCCGGCGCAAATGCGGTGGTGGTGGCCGAGCAACTGCTGGCGCGCCTTGAAAGCGTGCGCGGGCGGCTGATCCCGCAGGACGTCAGTGTGACGGTGACGCGCGACTATGGCGAGACCGCCAACGACAAGGCCAATGAACTTTTGTTCCATTTGGCGCTGGCAACCGTGTCGATCGTAGTGCTCATTGCCTTCGCGATCGGCTGGCGCGAGGCGCTGGTCACCCTGGTTGTCATTCCAACCACTATTCTTCTCACATTGTTTGCCTCCAAGCTGATGGGCTACACCATCAATCGCGTCAGCCTGTTCGCGCTCATCTTCTCCATCGGCATCCTGGTCGACGACGCCATCGTGGTGGTCGAGAACATCGCGCGGCACTGGGCGCTGAAGGACGGCCGCCCCCGTCTGCAAGCCGTGGTCGAGGCAGTGGCGGAAGTCGGCAATCCGACCGTGGTCGCTACATTGACCGTGGTGGCGGCGCTGCTGCCGATGCTGTTCGTTTCGGGACTGATGGGGCCCTATATGGCGCCGATCCCGGCCAATGCGTCGGCGGCGATGCTGTTCTCCTTCGTCGTCGCCATGGTGATCGCGCCTTGGCTGATGCTGCGCCTGCATCCGGAAGGAAAACCGGTGCATGAGCACGAGGCCGCGCATGGCGAGGGCATTCTCGGCCGGCTTTATCGCCGCGTGGCCGCTCCGGTGTTGCGGTCGCGCCGCTCGGCCTGGATTTTCCTGATCGCGGTCGGGCTGGCGACCTTGCTTGTTTGCGTGCTGTTTGTGACCCGCAGCGTGACGGTCAAGCTGCTGCCGTTCGACAACAAGTCGGAGATGGCGGTGGTGGTCGATCTGCCCGAGGGTGCGACGCTGGAGGATACCGAGCGGACCCTGTTCGCAATCGCGGACGTCGCGCGGCAACTGCCGGAAATCCGCGCCATCGAGACCTATGCCGGCACGCCGGCGCCGTTCAATTTCAACGGCCTGGTGCGCCACTATTATGTGCGCGAATTGCCCGAACTGGGCGAACTCAATCTCAACCTGGCGCCGCGTGACGACCGCAAGCGCTCAAGTCACGCCATCGCGCTCGATTTGCGCGCCCGGCTGAAGACGCTTGCGCTGCCGGCCGGCACGGTCGCCCGCGTGGTCGAAGTGCCACCGGGGCCGCCGGTGCTGGCGACGCTGCTGGCCGAGGTCTACGGGCCGGATTCGCTGAACCGGCGCGCGGTGGCCGGCGAACTCAAAAAAATCTTTGCCTCGGTGCCCTACGTCGTCGACATCGACGATTCGATCGGCGAACCAAGGCCGCGCCTGCGCATCTCGATCGATCAGGACCGTCTGGAATTCTTCGGCGTCGAACAGCGTGACGTCTACGACACCATCGCGGCCTTGTTCGGCGGCACCGCGGTTGGCTATTCGCACCGCGGCGAAGGCCGCAACCCGATCGAGATCGTGGTGCGGCTGCCGAAACGCGATCTGTCGTGGAGCGAACTGTTGGCCTCGACCCCGGTGCCGGCCAACAGCGTGCCCGGCAACAAGACCGTGGTCGAACTCGGCGACGTTGTGCGCGTCAGCAAGGAAGTCGGCTCACCGGCGATCTTCCGCCGTGACGGGCGCTTTGCCGACATGGTGATGGCGGAACTGGCCGGCGCCTACGAGGCGCCGATCTACGGCATTCTCGACATCGACAAGCGCATCGTGGCGCACGACTGGGGCGCGCTTGGCAAACCGGAGGTCCGTTTTCACGGCCAGCCGGAGGACGAGAGCAAGCCGGCAATCCTGTGGGACGGCGAGTGGGAGATCACCTACGTCACCTTCCGCGACATGGGCGCCGCATTCATGGTGGCGATCGTCGGCATCTATATCCTGGTGGTGGCGCAATTCGGCAGCTTCAAGCTGCCGCTGGTGATCCTGACGCCGATCCCGCTCACGCTGATCGGCATCGTGATCGGGCATTGGCTGTTCGGCGCGCCGTTCACCGCCACTTCGATGATCGGGTTCATCGCGCTCGCCGGTATTATTGTGCGTAATTCGATCCTGCTGGTCGATTTCATCCGCCACGGCGCGGCCAAGGGAAAATCTCTGCGTGAGGTATTGCTGGAAGCAGGCGCGGTCCGCTTCAAGCCCATTCTGTTGACCGCGCTGGCCGCCATGATCGGGGCTGCGACAATTTTACTCGATCCGATTTTCCAGGGCCTGGCGATCTCGCTGCTGTTCGGTTTGGCGTCGTCGACATTGTTGACGGTTTTGGTGATACCGGCCATTTACGTCGTGTTGCGCGACGCCGAGCAAGTGATTGAATGACCAAGCGCTTGAGTGAAGCCAAAATGCCGCACTACTCAGCGATTGGTCCGAGTTCTGCAAACTGTCCTGCTGCGTCGCAACATCGGTTGCGGCAGAATGTCCCAGGCAAGATACAACCAAAGCTCATTACCGCACGGCATGGGTGTATATGATTAAGATTATGATTGATGACGTAAAAATTACGCCTTGCTTGTCGAAAGATACAATTGCGATATGATAAAACGCTAAGCGCACAGCAGGCACCAAGTTCTGCGGCGCGGGGACATGCACCAAGGGAGGAACTATGCGAGCCATCAGTAGAACCATGAGTTTCGGCGCCGCCGCCTGTGTTGGCGGTGCGCTGGCGCTTTCGTCGATACCTGCCAACGCTTGGGAACCGTCCCACCCGATCGAGATTATCGTTCCGGCCGGTACCGGCGGCGGCGCCGATCAGATGGCCCGCGTCATGCAGGGCATCATTACCAAGCACAATCTGTCCAAGCAGTCGGTCGTCGTCATCAACCAGTCCGGCGGCGCCGGCGGCGAAGGCTTCCTGGCCGCGAAAAATGCCAAGGCCGACCCCCACAAATTGATCATCACGCTGTCGAACCTTTTCACCACCCCGCTCGCGACTGGCATCCCGTTCAACTACAAGGATCTGACGCCGGTCGCGATGATGGCGCTCGACGAGTTCATTCTCTGGGTCAACGCCGACAAGCCTTACAAGACGGCGAAAGAATACATCGCCGCCATCAAGGCTGCGCCCGACAATACCTTCAAGATGGGCGGCACCGGCTCCAAGCAAGAAGACCAGATCATCACCGTCGCGCTCGAAAAGGTCACCGGCAAGAAGATGACCTACATTCCGTATAAAGGCGGCGGAGCGGTCGCCGTTCAGCTCGTCGGCAACCATGTCGATTCGACGGTCAACAACCCGATCGAAGCGGTGGCGCATTGGCGTGCCGGCAAGCTACGGCCGCTCTGCGTGTTCGATGCCAAGAAACTCGACTATCACGAAAAGATCGCCGGCGACTTGGCCTGGGACTCAATCCCGACCTGCAAGTCCGAAGGCATCGATATCGAATACCTGATGCTGCGCGGCTATTTCATGCCGCCAGGCGTGACCAAGGACCAGGTCGATTACTATGTCGCCATGTTCAAGAAAGTCCGCGAGACGCCCGAGTGGAAGAAGCTGATGGACGATGGCGCCTTCAATCAGAGCTTCATGACCGGCCCCGATTACGTGAAATGGGTGTCGGATGCCGAGAAACTGCATGAAGGGCTGATGAAATCGGCCGGCTTCCTCGCCAAGACCAACTGAGCCTGCGGGCGATCCGATCGCAGGTCCTTGAGGACATAATGAACCAAACCGTCAATGAAACCGGTGGGACGGGTCCGTCCCACCGGGGTGTCGAAATTGGAGTCGCCGTGTTCATGGCGCTCCTCGCACTCATCGGAATCTACGGCAGCTTGCAAGTCGGAATCGGCTGGGCGGCGGATGGACCGCGCACCGGCTTCTTTCCGTTTTATGTCAGCCTCATCGTTCTGATCTCGTGCATCGTCAACATTTATTCGGCCTATGCCGTTCCGGAGACCGGTAAGTTGTTCGCGGAATGGAGCCAACTCCGGAAAGTCGTGTCGGTGCTGGTGCCGACCGCCGTTTATGTTGGGCTAGTGCCCTATATCGGGATTTACGTGGCGTCCGCGCTTCTGGTCGGGCTCTTCATGCGATGGTTCGGTCACTACAATTGGCTCATCGTCGCGGCGGTTTCGATCACGGTGCCGATCTTGACCTTTCTGATGTTCGAAATCTGGTTCCTGGTTCCATTACCGAAAGGCCCGCTCGAAACCCTGCTGGGATATTGAGCGGACAAATACCGCCGCACTGACCGTGGCGGTGGTCCTGGGACGCAACAAAAAGAGAATCAAGAGACTTTTCCATGTTCGAAGACATCGGCAATCTTTTCCACGGCTTCGCGGTGGTCTTACAGCCGTTCAATCTGGTGCTGATGGTCGTCGGCATCGTGCTCGGCGTCATTGTCGGCGTGCTGCCCGGACTTGGCGGCGCCAACGGCGTCGCCATCCTGCTGCCGCTGACTTTCTCGATGTCGCCGACTTCGGCGATCATCATGCTGTCGTGCATCTATTGGGGAGCGCTGTTCGGTGGCGCCATCACCTCGATCCTGTTCAACATACCGGGCGAACCTTGGTCGGTCGCGACCACGTTCGACGGCTATCCGATGGCGCAAAAGGGCAAGGCTGGCGAAGCGCTGACCGCCGCTTTCACTTCGTCCTTCGTCGGCGCCCTGTTCGCCGTCATTATCATCACGCTGGTGGCGCCGCTGGTCGCCAGTTTCGCGTTGCGCTTCGGTCCGCCGGAAATCTTCGCGGTCTATTTCCTCGCCTTTTGCAGCTTCGTCGGCTTGAGCAAGGAGCCGCCGTTCAAGACCGTCGCCTCGATGATGCTCGGCTTTGCGCTCGGCGCCGTCGGCCTCGATCAGATGACCGGGCAATTGCGCCTCACTTTCGGCGTCGAGCATATGCTCAATGGCTTCGACTTCCTGATCGCGGTGATCGGCCTGTTCGGCATCGGCGAGATCCTGCTGACCATGGAGGAGGGCCTGAGCTTCCGCGGCAAGATCGCTAAATTGAACATGAAGGTGGTGTTGCAGACTTGGAAGGAACTGCCGCGCTATTGGATGCTCTACCTGCGCTCCTGCCTGATCGGCTGCTGGATGGGCATTAGCCCGGCCGGCGCGACGCCCGCATCGTTCATGAGCTACGGCATCGCCAAGCGCATCTCCAAACGCGGCCATCTGTTCGGCACCGGCGAGATCGAAGGCGTGGTGGCGCCCGAAACCGCCGCGCATGCCGCCGGCACGTCCGCGCTGCTGCCGATGATCGCGCTCGGCGTGCCCGGCTCGCCGACCGCCGCCGTGCTGCTGGGCGGACTGCTGATCTGGGGTCTGCAACCCGGCCCGCTGCTGTTCACCGAGCAGAAGGATTTCGTCTGGGGTCTGATTGCCAGCATGTATATGGGCAACGTCGTCGGCCTGATCATCGTGCTGACCTGCGTGCCGCTGTTCGCCTCGATCCTGCGCATTCCGTTCAGCGTGATTGCGCCGATCATCATGGTGTTTTGTGCCATCGGCGCCTACACCGTGCACAACAACACGTTCGACGTGGTCATGATGGTGGTGTTCGGCGTCGCCGGCTACTTCATGAAGAAGACCAATTACCCGCTGGCGCCAATGGTTCTTGCCATCGTGCTGGGCGACAAGGCCGAGGAGGCGTTCCGGCAGTCTTTGTTGGCATCGCAAGGCGGCCTGAGCGTGTTCTGGTCGACCGGCCTGGTGAGTACAATCATGGCGCTCGGCCTGATCGCGCTGTTCTGGTCGGTGATCCAGGGCGCTTGGACGCGGCTGCGCAGCAGCATGAAGGCCCGTCCGGCCGCGTGACGCCGACTCTTTCTCACTGATTTTGCAAGAATTTCTCAAGGGTCGCGAGCGCGTCGGCGGCTCTTGCCCACTTGTTTATGTGAAATTTATGCGATTGCGGTTTTTCATTGCCTTATGACTGTGCCCGCGCTGGCGCTCGCTGGCCGATGACAAATCAAGAAATCTATAAACTGGGGAGGAATTCAATGGCAGTGGCAGCGGGGACCGCCGCATCGGCAAAGGCGTCTGAAGGGACGCGTTGGGGCCAACTTATCTTCGGCATCCTTTGCATGGTGATGATCGCCAACCTGCAATACGGCTGGACGCTTTTCGTCAATCCGATCGATCAGAAATATCACTGGGGCCGCGCGGCGATCCAGGTCGCCTTCACCATCTTCGTGCTGACTGAGACCTGGCTGGTGCCGATCGAGGGCTACCTGATCGACAAGTTCGGCCCGCGCATCATGATCTGCGGCAGCGGCGCCTTGGTGGCGATTGCCTGGGTCATCAATTCGATGGCCGATTCGCTGTTCCTGCTCTATCTCGGCGCCGCCGTCGGCGGCATCGGCGCCGGCGTGATCTACGGCGGCTCGGTCGGCAACGCGCTCAAATGGTTCCCGGACCGTCGCGGTCTCGCCGCCGGTCTGACAGCGGCGGGTTTCGGCGCCGGCTCGGCGCTGACCGTGATCCCGATCGCCAACATGATCGCGACCAGCGGCTATCAATCCGCCTTTCTGTGGTTCGGCCTCGGGCAAGGCATCATCGTGATGATCGTCGCGCTGTTCCTGCGCGCGCCGGAGCAGGGCGAAGTGGCGGCGCCGGCCGCGCCTGCCGTGATGCAGTCCAAACGCGACTACAAGCCGTCGGAAGTGCTGAGAACGCCGGTGTTCTACGTGATGTACTTCATGTTCGTCGCGGTCGGCGCGGGCGGTCTGATGGCGATCGCGCAACTCGCGCCGATCGCCAAGGACTTCAAGGTCGATGGCATTCCAGTCTCGATTCTGGGATTGACCTTGCCGGCCTTGACCTTCGCCTTGACCATCGACCGCGTACTCAACGGCGTGTGCCGGCCGTTCTTCGGCTGGGTCTCCGACCATATCGGCCGCGAGAACACGATGTTCATCGCATTCTTCGTCGAAGGCATCGGCATCTATGCGCTGCTGTTGTTTGCCGGCAATCCGTTGCTGTTTGTGATCCTGTCCGGCCTGGTGTTCTTTGCCTGGGGTGAGATCTATTCGCTGTTCCCGGCAACCTGCACCGACATCTACGGCCGAAAATTCGCGACCACCAACTACGGCATGCTTTACACCGCCAAGGGCACGGCAGCCTTGCTGGTGCCGCTCGCCAACGTGCTGACCACGGCCACTGGCAGTTGGCACGCGGTGTTCTACGTCGCGGCGATCCTCAATATCGTCGCCGCGGTGATGGCGCTGGTGGTGCTCAAGCCCATGCGCATCAAGGCCATGGCCAAAGGTTGATCGAGGGCTGAGCGAGCTCGTCGGTTTATGAGATAGCCGCCCGCGGGTGTTCCCCCGCGGGCGGCGTTTTCTTTATCCCTCCCCGGCTCAAAAGTGTTGGCGGGGGAGCGGAGAAAATGCCGCATACAAGACGGTTGCGCGCCTGCGCAAATCTGGCATATTGTATACCAGTCATGAGTAGCCGTAGCCGATCCCCCCATCGTATCAATATACCTACCCGCAGCCGGCCATCCCCGGTCGGCGTCACAATCGCGTCGAATGCCGCATCGCAGCCTTCGCTGGCGCCGATCGATGCTGCACCCAGCTTCAAGCACAAGGCCTATGCCGCACTGAAGAATGCCATCGTGGCGATGGACATCTACCGCAATCGCGACGACATCCGCCTCGACGAGCGCAAGTTGGCGCAGGACTTTGGCATCAGCCGCACGCCGGTGCGCGAGGCGATGGCGCAACTCGAGAGCGAAGGCTTCGTGCGTCTGGTGCCGCGCCGCGGCGTCTATGTGGTGCGCAAGACCAAGCGCGAGGTGATCGAAATGATCACCGCCTGGGCGGCGCTCGAAAGCATGGCGGCGCGCCTGATCACGCAGATTGCCAGCGAGACCGAAATCGCCGGCCTGCGCCGCATGTTCGCCACCTTCGAGAACGGCAAGCTGCGCGCGCATCTCGACGAGTATTCCGAGGTCAATATCGAATTTCACCAGAGCATCATCAAGCTTAGTCACAACCGGGTGCTGATCGATCTGGCGGAAAATCTGTTCACCCACATGCGCATGATCCGCCGCAAGACCATCGGCGAGCAGGATCGCGCCGACCGTTCGATCCGCGACCACATGAACATCATCGAAGCTCTGGAAGCGCGTTCGACCGATCGCGCCGAAGAGCTGGTGCGTGACCACGCGCTCGGCCTGGCCGATCACGTGGCGAAATTCGCCGATTATCTGGATTGACCCTTTCTAACAATAAAAAGCGGGAGGATTCCCATGGCTGACGCAGCAGTGAAGATCGAAGCCGAGCAGGACCTGACGGATGGCTTTCACCTCGTCATCGATGCGCTTAAGCTCAACGGCCTCAACACGATCTACGGGGTGCCTGGCATCCCGATCACGGACTTTGGCCGCATGGCGCAAGCCGCCGGCATCCGCGTCATCTCGTTCCGGCATGAGCAGAACGCCGGTTACGCGGCGTCGATTGCAGGCTATCTGACCAAGAAGCCCGGCGTTTGCCTCACGGTGTCGGCGCCTGGTTTTCTCAATGGCCTGACCGCGCTTGCCCACGCCACGACGAACTGTTTCCCGATGATCCTGATCTCAGGCTCGTCGGAGCGCGAGGTCGTTGACCTGCAGCAGGGCGATTACGAAGAAATGGACCAGCTCGCCGTCGCCAAGCCGCTCTGCAAGGCGGCCTTCCGCGTGCTGCATGCCGCCGACATCGGCATCGGGCTTGCGCGCGCGATCCGCGCCGCCGTCTCGGGGCGTCCGGGCGGCGTCTATCTCGACCTTCCGGCTAAGCTGTTCGGACAGGTGATGAACGCGGAGGCTGGCAAGAAGTCGCTGGTGAAGGTGATCGACGCGGCGCCGGCGCAGATTCCGGCGCCGGACGCGGTCAAGCGCGCGCTCGATGTGTTGAAGAGCGCCAAGCGTCCCCTGATCATCCTCGGCAAGGGCGCAGCCTACGCGCAGGCCGACGATGCCATCCGTTCTCTGGTCGAGAAGAGCGGCGTTCCGTTCCTGCCGATGAGCATGGCCAAAGGCCTGCTGCCCGACACGCATCCGCAATGCGCCGGCGCTGCGCGCTCGACCGTGCTGAAGGATTCGGATGTCGTAATGCTGATCGGCGCACGCCTGAACTGGCTGCTGTCGCACGGCAAAGGCAAGAGCTGGGGCGAAGCGCCGAAGAAGTTCATCCAGATCGACATTGAGCCGAAGGAAATGGACTCGAATGTCGAAATCGTCGCGCCGGTGGTCGGCGACATCGGATCATGCGTCGCGGCGCTTCTGCAGGGCATGGGCGGCAACTGGCCGGCCCCGCCGAGCGATTGGCCCGCCGCGGTCGCCAAAAAGCGCGAAGAGAACGTTGCCAAGATGGCGCCGCGGCTGATGAACAACAACTCGCCGATGGATTACCACGGTGCGCTTGGCGTGCTGCGTACCATCGTCAAGGAGCGGCCGGATGCCATCCTCGTGAACGAAGGCGCCAACACGCTCGACCTCGCGCGCGGGATCATCGACATGTATCAGCCGCGCAAGCGCCTCGACGTCGGCACCTGGGGCATTATGGGCATCGGCATGGGCTATTCCATTGCCGCGGCTATCGAAACCGGCAAGCCGGTGCTCGCGGTGGAAGGCGACAGCGCCTTCGGTTTCTCCGGCATGGAGGTCGAAACGATCTGCCGCTACAAGTTGCCGGTCTGCATCGTCATCTTCAATAACGACGGCATCTATCGCGGCACCGACGTCAACGTCGTCAGTTCGGACCCGGCGCCGACCGTGTTCGTGAAGGGTTCGCGCTACGACAAGATGATGGAAGGCTTCGGCGGCGTCGGCGTTAACGTGACGTCCCCGGACGAGCTCAAGCGCGCCGTCAACGCCGCCATGGATAGCGGCAAACCGACACTCATCAACGCGGTGCTCGATCCGGCAGCCGGCAGCGAGAGCGGCAGAATCGGCAACCTCAACCCGCAAAGCGTGCTCAAGAAGAAATAGGAATAACCCCGCTCATCCTCGCGTAAGCGGGGATCCAGAGTACAACCTTAAAAAAACGCTGGCTGCCCGTTTGCGCGGGCCTAAGCGGAAGAGATGGAGGACCTGATATGGCCAAGAAAAAACCAAAGAAAGCCAAGGCGAAGGCCGCGGCGAAAAAACCCGCCCGCAAGGCGGTGAAGCTTTCGCCGGCGAAGAAGGCGAATGGCAACAATTTGCCGAAGCCGAGTTCCAAGCCCTACGGCCAGGCCGGTCTGGCACTGCAAGGTGTACGCATTCTCGACTTCACGCATGTGCAGTCGGGGCCGACCTGCACCCAGCTGCTCGCCTATATGGGCGCCGACGTGATCAAGGTCGAGCGCCCGGGCGCCGGCGACATCACGCGCGGCCAGTTGCGCGACGTGCCCAATGCCGACAGCCTGTATTTCACCATGCTCAACGGCACCAAGCGGTCGATCACCATCGACTCCAAGCACCCCAAGGGCATGGAAATCCTCAACCGGCTGATCAAGACCTGCGATGTGCTGGTGGAAAACTTTGCCCCCGGCGCGCTCGACCGCATGGGTCTGACCTGGGAGTATGTCCACAAGACCAACCCGCGCATGATTGTCGCCTCGGTCAAGGGCTTCGGCCCGGGGCCCTACGAAGACTGCAAAGTCTACGAGAACGTCGCGCAATGCGCCGGCGGTTCGGCATCCACCACCGGCTTCCGCGAAGGTCCGCCGCTGGTCACCGGCGCGCAGATCGGCGACAGCGGCACCGGCCTGCATCTCGCGCTCGGCATTGTCTCGGCGCTTTACCAGCGTATCCGCACCGGCCGCGGCCAGAAGGTACTCTGCGCCATGCAGGACGGCGTGCTCAATCTTGCCCGCGTGAAATTGCGCGATCAGCAGCGTCTCGCCCACGGCCCGCTTACCGAATACAGCCAGTTCAGCGAAGGCGTGCCGTTCGGCAAAGCCGTGCCGCGCGCCGGCAACGACTCGGGCGGCGGTCAGCCGGCCTGGCTGCTCAAATGCAAGGGCTGGGAGAGCGATCCCGATGCCTACATTTATTTCATCACCCAGGCGCCGGTTTGGGGCCCGATCTGCGACCTGATCGGCGAGCCGACCTGGAAGACCGATCCGGACTACGCCACGCCGAAGGCGCGCCTGCCGCGGCTGAAAATGATTTTCGCGCGGATCGAGGTTTGGACCATGACCAAGACCAAGTTCGAGGTCATGGACATCTGTAATGCGGTCGATATTCCGGTTGGACCGATCCTGTCGATGAAGGAGATTGCCGAGGACGAGTCGCTGCGCAAGACCGGCACGGTGGTCGAGGTCGACCATCCGGTGCGCGGCAAGTACCTGACCGTCGGCAATCCGATCAAGTTGTCGGATTCGCCCGCCAAGGTGGAGCGCTCGCCGCTGCTCGGCGAGCACACCGATGAAATTCTCACCAAGGTGCTTGGCTACAGTGCCTCGGAGCTCAGCGTGATCAAGACGTCGGGCGCGATCACGGCGCCAAAGAAGGAAGAGAAAGCGGCTTAATCTTCCCTCGCACCCCGCGCTTTCTTCACCTCTCCCCTTGGGGGAGAGGTCGACCGAGCGAAGCGAGGGCGGGAGAGGGGGCGGAGTTTATCGAGGGGACTGATCCCCCTCACCCGGCTCGGCGCGATGCGCCTCGCCGACTTCTCCCCCCAGGGGAGAGGTGAAGGAAAAAAGCAGGGAGAGAAAGTCGATGCGTATTGTGGTCCACGGCCAACAGGCCTTCGGCAAGGCCGTGCTGGAAGCGCTGCTCAAGCGCGGCGAGAACGTGGTCGCCGTCTATGTAGCGCCGGAAAAGGAAGGCGCCAAGATCGATCCGCTAAAGGAAGCGGCGCTTGCCGCCAAGTTGCCGGTCTATCAGCCGGCCTCCTACCGCAAGCCGGAAGTATGGGAGGAGTTCAAGGCGCTCAAGCCCGACCTGCAGGTCATGGCCTTCGTGACGCTGTTCGTGCCGGAGGATTTCCTCAACATCCCGACCCACGGCTCGATCCAGTATCACCCCTCGCTGCTGCCGGCCTATCGCGGCGCCAGCGCGATCAACTGGCAGATCATCATGGGCGAAAAGGAAGCCGGCCTGTCGATCTTCTGGCCCGACAACGGGCTCGATACCGGCGACGTGCTGTTGCAGAAGAAAACGCCAATCTCGGCTACCGACACGCTCGGCAGCGTTTATTTCGACCGCCTGTTCCCGATGGGCGTCGAGGCCATGCTCGAATCCATCGACCTGGTGAAAGCCGGCAAGGCGCCGCGCATCAAGCAGGACGAGTCGAAGGCCACCTATGAAGGCCGTTGCGGTGCGGAGAACGCGCGCATCGACTGGGCCAAGTCATGGCGGCAGATCGATCCGCTGATCCGCGGCTGCAATCCGGCGCCGGGCGCCTGGTCGACGCTCGACGGCAAGCAACTCAAGATTTTCGACGCCAAGCCGCTGCCGGCCAAGGACCCGAAGGGTATCGCCGGCAAGATGGGCGAGATCGTCGCGGTGGAAGGCGACGGCTTTACCGTGGTGTGCGCCGACGGCCGCTTCAAGATCACCCGCGTGCAGCCCGTCGACGGCAAGAAGATCGACGCCGGCGAATGGGCCAAATCCGCCAACATCGCGACAGGAACGAGGTTCACATAAGCCATCCACCGTCATGCCCGGCTTTATGCCGGGCATCCACGTCTTGCTTGAAATGAAGACATGGATGGCCGGGACAAGCCCGGCCATGACAAAGCGAAAAATCCCAAAATCGCCGGTTCACCGTACTCAGTATTGGAAACGCCCCCATGCCCGCCTCGCAGCATCAAAATCCGAAATCCGACATCGAAATCGCCCAGGCCGCCAAGAAGCGGCCGATCATGGAGCTCGCCAAGGAGAAGCTCGGCATTGCGCCCGAGAACCTCGATCCTTACGGCCACTACAAGGCCAAGGTGTCGATGGACTACATCAATTCGCTGCAGAGCAAGCCGAACGGCAAACTGATCCTGGTGACCGCGATCACGCCGACGCCGGCGGGCGAAGGCAAGACCACCACCACGGTGGGTTTGACCGATGCACTCAACCACATCGGCAAGAAGGCGATGCTGTGCCTGCGCGAGCCGTCGCTCGGCCCGTCGTTCGGCATGAAGGGCGGCGCCGCCGGCGGCGGCTATGCCCAGGTGGTGCCGATGGAGGACATCAATCTGCACTTCACCGGCGACTTCCACGCCATCACCTCGGCGCACAATCTGCTCTCGGCGCTGATCGACAACCACATCTACTGGGGCAATGCGCTCGGCATCGATAGCCGCCGCGTCGTGTGGCGCCGCGTGATGGACATGAACGACCGCGCGCTGCGCGAGATCGTCTGCTCGCTTGGCGGCGTCGCCAACGGCTATCCGCGCGAGGCCGGCTTCGACATCACGGTGGCGTCGGAAGTGATGGCGATCTTCTGCCTGGCCAAGAATCTTGACGATCTGAAGGAGCGTCTCGGCAAGGTCATCGTCGCCTATACGCGCGACCGCAAGCCGGTGCATGCGCGCGACGTCAAGGCGCACGGCGCCATGACCGTGCTGCTCAAGGAAGCGCTGTCGCCCAACATGGTGCAGACGCTGGAAGGCACGCCGGCCTTCATCCATGGCGGCCCGTTCGCCAATATCGCGCATGGCTGCAATTCGGTGCTGGCGACCACGACCGCGCTCAAGCTCGCCGACTATGTCGTCACCGAGGCCGGCTTCGGCGCCGATCTGGGCGGCGAGAAATTCTTCGACATCAAGTGCCGCAAGACCGGCTTGTCGCCCGATTGCGTGGTACTGGTCGCCACCATCCGCGCGCTCAAGATGCATGGCGGGGTGCAGAAGGCCGATCTCAAGAAGGAAGACCTCAAGGCGCTGGAAGCCGGCATGGCCAACTTGCAGCGTCACGTCGAGAACGTGAAGAAGTTCGGCATCCAGCCGGTGATCTCGATCAACCGCTTTTCGGCCGACACGCAGGCGGAAATCGATCTGGTCAAGAGCGCCTGCGCCAAGCTCGGCGTCGAGGCGATCATGGCCGATCACTGGGCGATGGGCGGTGAAGGCGCCGCCGACGTCGCCCGCGCGGTGGTGAAGATCTGCGACAGCGGCGCGAGCAAATTTAAGCTGCTCTATCCCGACGAAATGCCGCTGTTCGAGAAGATCGAGACCATCGCGAGAGAAATCTATCGCGCCAAGACGGTCACCGCCGACAAATCGGTCAAGGACCAGCTCAAGACCTGGGAGGAGATGGGTTACGGCAAGCTGCCGATCTGCGTCGCCAAGACCCAGTACAGCTTCTCCACCAACGCGGATTCCAAGGGCGCGCCCAACGACCACGTCATCAATGTGCGCGAGGTGCGGCTGTCGGCCGGCGCCGAGTTCGTGGTGGCGATCTGCGGCGAGATCATGACCATGCCGGGCCTGCCGCGGGTACCGGCGGCGGATTCGATCGACATCGGCGCCGACGGGCGGATCGTCGGGTTGTTCTAACAAAGCTGTCGTCCCGGGCGAGCGCAAGCGAGACCCGGGACCCATACTCCGTGTGCTATCGTGGGCGCACGGTGTATGGGTCCCCGCCTTCGCGGGGACGACGATGGTGAAACGGGGGATGAACCATGATCAAATTCTACTACTCAGGCGCGCCCAATCCGATGAAAGTCGCGCTCATGCTCGAAGAGACCGGCCTGCCCTATGAGGCAATTCCGGTCGATACCCGCAAGGGCGACCAGCACAAGCCGGAATTCCTGGCGATCAATCCGAACGCCAAGGTGCCGGCGATTGTGGACGGCGACGCCACCGTGTTCGACTCAAACGCGATCCTGCTTTATCTCGCCGAGAAGACCGGAAAATTCATGCCGCCCAAAGGCGACAAGGCGCGCGGCGAGCTGTTGTCGTGGCTGATGTTTGTCGCCTCCGGTATCGGTCCATTCTCCGGCCAGTCGGTGCACTTCCGCAACTACACGCCGGAGAAAATCCCCTACGCCATCAACCGCTATGTGTTCGAAGCGCAGCGCCACTACGGCATTCTGGAAGCGCGGTTGTCGAAGAACAAATTCATGCTCGGCGACGAATATTCGATCGTCGATATGGCAGTCTGGGGTTGGGCGCGGCTCATTCCCGTTATCATGGGCGAAGAACACTGGCCGAAATACCCGAACTTGAAGAAAATGATCGATGGCATCAGTGCGCGGCCCGCGGCGGTGCGCGCGCTGGCGATCAAGGACAAGCACAAGTTCAAGACCGAATTCGACGACGAAGCCCGCCGCGCCATGTTCCGGCACATGTCGGAGCAGGTGGCTTAGCTGGCCCAAATGGCTCCGGCAACCTTCGTTCTGGTGCACGGCGCCTGGAGCGGTGGCTGGTGCTACGCGCGCGTCGCCGAGCGTTTGCGCGCGCGCGGGCACACGGTCTTTACCCCGACATTGACCGGGCAGGGCGAGCGCTCGCATCTTGCGGCCGGCTCGGTCAATCTCTCAACCCATATCGCCGACATTCTGAATGTCTTTCACTACGAAGGATTGCGCGACGTGGTGCTGGCTGGGCATTCCTATGGCGGCATGGTGATCACCGGCGTCGCCGACCGGGTCCCCGAATTAGTCACCTCGCTCGTCTATCTTGACGCTTTCCTGCCGGAAGACGGCCAGTCGCTGTTCGACATCAATGTTGCGAAAAACACGCAAGCCTTCATCGCCAATGCCGGCGGCATCGGCGGGCTCGCCGTGCCGTCGCCGCCGGCCGCCTTCTTCAACGTCAATGCCGATGACGCAGCGCGCGTCGACGCGCTGGCCTCGCCGTTTCCGATCGGCGCCTTTGTCGAGAAAATCAAGCTTACCGGCCGGCATCGCGCGATCCGCAAACATACATACGTTCATGCCACGGTGCTGCCGCGCGAGAGCCCGTTCAAACCGTTCTACGAATGCGTGAAGTCGGATCCGGCCTGGACCGCGCATGCGCTGCCCTGCGGGCATCACGTGATGCTCGATATGCCGGAGCAAGTGACCGAGATTCTGGCAGCCGCGATCTGAACTATTGGCGAACCGCAAAATTGCCGGACTGCAATCGCGTCGGCGCATATGCAAACAAAAAGAAAATCGCCAATAGTCCGCTGTAGGACACAACCGCCGTGTAGATCGTCAGGCTCAAGAGCATCTCGGGCTTAACCGCTGCGAAGTGGCGCACGAAGGGAACGATCAGGACCAGATCGTAGGCCAGGAAGCCGAGCAACTGGCCTTTGGCGTTGCCCCAGCAGGGATAAATGAAGCCATAGAGAAAATAGCACATGGCTCCCAGGAAAATGCCCCCGTAGAAAACCGAGTTGACCGGGCTAAGCGGCCAGGGAAATATGTTCGGCCGCACCAGGACGAGGGCGCTGCCGGTCAGCAGCAGCGCGAGGCTAAATCCGGCGAACGAAAATCGCACCAATGCCGGCGTCGGCCGCGTGTCCTGGAATCCGATCCGTTGGCTGTAGATCAGCAGGCCGACGCAAAGTGCGGTGACCACTACGGCGAAGCCTGCAAATGGCAGCAGGGCGGGCGGCCCGCCGCGCCGATGAAACACATAAGCGACCACAACGATCGCGCCGTTGGCTAGCGCAAGATTGATGGCGCCGCCCGCGATCGCCCGCGTTTCTCCCGACAGGCCTATCCACAAGATCGGCGCCGCGATCGCCGCCAGGATCGACGAAACAAAAATATTCGAAAGCGCTCCCGCGGGAACTGGCCAGATGCCTGTCGCCCACGGAGCTTGCAGGAAAAACCCGACCGCAAACACCGCCGCCAACGTGCCGGCCGTCAACAGCGCGATCCTCAATATCCAGGGCATGATTCCCTCCCAATGCCGATCGCGGTCGGTGGCGCGTCGCCGCCCGCGCGCAGGAACGCCGATATCGTGAAGATATAGCAAATGGCAGGCCTCGCGCCATGTGTCTTCGCTGCACCGCTAATCCAACGACGGCGCCACGCGTCTGGCTTGCTCAACAAGCGCGGCAGTAATCGGTATCATCGGCGCACGCGACGGCACCACCAGGCCGATGGTCTGCACCGCTTCCGGATCGGTGATCGGTATCGCGCGCAGCGTATCTGTCAGCCCTAAGGTCGCGGCCAGCTTGGCCGGCATCACGCTCGCCCAGCGCCCGGTGCGCACGTGGCTGAACAACAGGATCATCGAATCCGATTCAAGCGTCGGGCGCGACTCGCCGCCCGCGCTCTTGAGCAGGCGATCGATGATGCGGCGGTTCTGCATGTCGGGCGTGAGCAGGCAGAGCGGAACCTGCGCGACCTCGGCCCAGGTGACGCTGTCGCGGTTGCCCAGCGGCGCGTCGGCCGAAGTGAGCAGCCGATAGCGCTCGCGGTAGAGCGGCACTGTGCTGACGCGGCCAAGCGGCTCGTTCTCGACATAGGTGATGCCGGCGTCGATCTCGAGATTTTCCAATAGGTCGAGCACCTCAATCGAGTTGCGCGAATAGATGGTGAATTGAACGTTGGGGTGCCGCTCGCGATAGGGCGTGGTGAGTGCCGCCACCATCGCCAGCGCGGTCGGGATCGCGGCAATACGCAGGCGCCCGGTCAGTCCGTGGCGCAGCGAGTTGATCTCCTCGCGCATGGAGCGGGTGTCGCCGACAATGCGGCGCGCCCATTCCAGCACGCGCTGGCCCTCGGGCGTGAAGCTCTGGAAGCGTGAGCCGCGATTGACCAGCAGCACGCCCATTTGCTGTTCGAGCTGCTTCACGCCGGCCGAAAGCGTCGGTTGGGTTACCCCGCAGGTCTCGGCGGCACGGCCGAAATGCTGCTCGCGCGCCAGCGCCAGGATGAAGCCGAGTTTGTCGATCAAGCTATTTTCCTTTTAGTTACAGATTGTTAGCCGTAGCGGCACCAATCCAATCTAATAAATAATATGGAGTAATGACCTTACCATTGATAGAAAATATCTATCAAGCGATACCGAGGACGGGGTTGTCTGGAGCTCGGAACGGCTTCAAACCATCGCCCGGGAGACCGCAATGAATATTCAAACGCCGCCCCGTTTCAACGGCAAGGGCGCCGGACGGCGCAAGCCGCCACGCACGCCGAAGGGCCGTCAGGTTGACCCGGCCGCGCTCGCCGATGTGCAGGGATTGCTGACCGATCGTCCGCGACGGCGCGATCTCTTGATTGAGCATCTGCATCTCATCCAGGATCACTACGGCCATCTTTCCGCGGCCCATCTCGCAGCGCTCGCTTTCGAGATGAAGATGGCGCTCACGGAAGTCTACGAGGTCGCCACCTTCTACGCGCATTTCGATGTGGTGAAGGACGGCCCCGCGCCGCCCGCCATCACCGTGCGGGTGTGCGACTCGCTGTCCTGCGCTATGGCGGGGGCGGAAAAATTGCTGGCCAAATTGCCGGGCATTCTCGGAAAAGATGTGCGCGTGGTGCGCGCGCCCTGCATGGGCGCCTGCGACCGTGCGCCGGTCGTCGCGGTCGGGCATTTGCAGACGTTCCAGGCGAGCACCGACAAAGTCGCGGCTGACGTGAAGGCTAACAAGCATCCGCACGCCTGGCATCCGGGCGCCGATTTCGCCGCCTACCAAAAAGCCGGCGGCTATGCGCTGCTGAAGGCATGTTTGGATGGCAAGCGCACGCGCGACGAACTGATCAAGATTGTCAGCGACGCCGGCCTGCGCGGCCTTGGCGGCGCCGGATTTCCGACCGGGCGCAAATGGTCGCTGGTGCGCGCCGAGCCGGCGCCGCGCATGTTCGCGGTCAATGCCGACGAGGGCGAGCCGGGCACCTTCAAGGACCGGTTTTATCTCGAACAGGACCCGCACCGCTTCATCGAGGGCATGCTGATCGCGGCCTGGGTGGTCGAGGCGCCGGAGACCTATCTCTACATCCGCGACGAATATCCCGAGTTGCGGTTGATGCTGGCCGAGGAGATCGCCAAGATTGAGGTGGCGGGCCTTTCGCCGCACACCAAATTGCATCTGCGGCGCGGCGCCGGCGCCTATATCTGCGGCGAAGAGTCGGCGATGATCGAATCGATCGAAGGCAAGCGCGGTCTGCCGCGCCACCGTCCGCCCTATGTCGCGCAGGTTGGCCTGTTCGGCCGCCCGACGCTGGAGCAGAATGTCGAGACGCTGTTCTGGGTGCGCGACATCGTCGAGAAGGGCGCGGCCTGGGCGACCTCGCAAGGCCGTCGCGAGCGCAAGGGCTTCCGCAGTTTCTCGGTCTCCGGCCGAGTGAAAAAGCCGGGCGTGGTGCTGGCGCCGGCCGGCGTCACGGCGCGCGAACTGATCGAGGAATTCTGCGGCGGCATGGTGGACGGCCATACGTTCAAGGGTTATCTGCCCGGTGGCGCCTCCGGCGGCATCCTGCCGGCCTCGATGGCCGACGAGCCGCTCGATTTCGGCACGCTCGAAAAATTCGGCTGTTTCGTCGGCTCCCACGCGGTCGTGATCCTGTCGGACAAGGACGACATGAAGGCGGTGGCGTTGAACCTGATGAAGTTCTTCGAAGACGAGTCCTGCGGCCAGTGCACGCCCTGCCGGGTGGGCAGCGAAAAAGCCGCCAAACTCATGGCCCAGGGCCCCTGGGACGCAGGCCTGCTCACGGAACTGTCAACCGCCATGCGCGATGCGTCTATTTGCGGGCTCGGCCAGGCGGCGCCGAATCCGCTATTATGCGTGCTGAAATATTTTCCCGAGGAACTCAAGAAACCGCTGGGCACTTGGTGAATCATGACTGATAGCAAAACCCCCATGGGCTACGGTCACGACAAAAAAGGCGCTGCCGGCGGCGAGGACCTGGGCAAGGGCAAGCCCGCGGTGTCGCACAAGGGTCCGGTCGACACAGTGGATGGCGAAGGCCACGGCGCAAAGACTATTGCCTTCATCCTCGACGGCAAGGAAGTCGCCGCGCGCGAAGGCGAGACCATCTGGCAGGTGGCCAAGCGCGTCGGCACCAACATTCCGCATCTGTGCTATTCGCCCGAACCCGGCTATCGCGCCGACGGCAATTGCCGCGCCTGCATGGTCGAGATCGAAGGCGAGCGCGTGCTGGCGGCAAGCTGCATCCGCAAGCCGTCCGCCGGCATGAAGGTCAACGCGGTCAACACCCGCGCCAAGACCGCGCAGAAAATGGTGTTCGAACTGCTGATTTCCGACCAGCCGGCGCGCGAGACCGCGCACGATCCGCAGTCGAAATTCTGGGCCTGGGCCGAGCGCATGGAAATAGGCACCAGCCGCTTTTCCGCCCACGGCAAGGTTTCGCCCGACCGCTCGCATCCCGCCATGGCGGTCAATCTCGACGCCTGCATCCAGTGTAATCTGTGCGTGCGCGCCTGCCGCGAAGTGCAGGTCAACGACGTCATCGGCATGGCCGGCCGCGGCCACGGCGAAAAGATCGTTTTCGATTTCGACGACCCGATGGGCAACTCGACCTGCGTCGCCTGCGGCGAATGCGTGCAGGCCTGCCCGACCGGCGCGCTGATGCCAGCCACGCTGGTCGATGCCAAGAACGTGCGCACGGAATTCCCCGACCGCGAAGTCAACAGCGTCTGCCCCTATTGCGGCGTCGGCTGCCAGCTCACCTATCAGATCAAGAACGACAAGCTGATTTCCGTTAAAGGCCGCGACGGTCCGGCCAACCAGAATCGTTTGTGCGTGAAGGGCCGCTTCGGCTTCGACTATGTGTCAAATCCGCAGCGCCTGATGAAACCGCTGGTGCGCAAGGACGGCGTCGGCAAAGCCGCCGACGATCTGGTCGATCCGGCCAACCCGTTCACGCATTTCCGCGAAGCGACCTGGGAAGAGGCGATGAGCCGCGCCGCCGCGGGCCTCACAAAAATCCGTGACCGCGACGGGCCGCGCGCGCTGGCCGGCTTCGGCTCGGCCAAGGGCTCCAACGAAGAAGCCTATCTGTTCCAGAAGCTGGTGCGCACCGGCTTCGGCTCCAACAATGTCGATCATTGCACGCGGCTGTGCCACGCCTCCTCGGTGGCGGCGCTGTTGGAAGGCGTCGGCTCGGCGGCGGTGACCGCGACCTTCAACGAGTGCAAGAATTCCGACTTCATCATCGTGATCGGCGCCAATCCGACCGAGAACCATCCGGTCGCGGCCACCTTCTTCAAGCAGGCCGCCAAGCGCGGCGCCAAGCTCGTCGTCATGGACCCGCGCGGCCAGGCCTTGAAACGCCACGCCTGGCAGATGATGCAGTTCAAGAACGGCACCGACGTGGCCATGCTCAACGCCATGCTCAACGTCATCATCGGCGAGAAGCTGTACGACCAGCAATATGTGCAGACCTATGTCGAAGGCTTTGCGCAACTGGCCGAGCACGTGAAGGATTTCACGCCGGAGGAGATGGCGCCGGTCTGCGGCATTCCGGCCGACACGCTGCGCGAAGTCGCGCGCTCCTATGCGCGCGCCGAAAGCGCCATCATCTTCTGGGGCATGGGCGTCTCGCAGCACACCCACGGCACCGACAATGCGCGCTGTCTCATTGCGCTGTCGCTGATTTGCGGCCAGGTCGGCCGCCCCGGCACTGGCTTACATCCGCTGCGCGGCCAAAACAACGTGCAAGGCGCCTCCGACGCCGGCCTCATTCCGATGTTCTATCCGGACTACAAGTCGGTCGAGAGCCCGGAGATGATCGCCAAATATGAGGCGGCCTGGGGCAAGAAGCTCGATCCCAAACGCGGCAAGACCGTGGTCGAGATCATGGACGCGGTGCATGCCAACGAGATCAAGGGCATGTACATCATGGGCGAAAATCCGGCGATGTCGGACCCCGATTTGAACCACGCGCGCGCGGCGCTGGCGCATCTCGAATGCCTGGTGGTGCAGGACATTTTCCTCACCGAGACCTGCTCCTATGCCGACGTCATCCTGCCGGCTTCGGCTTGGCCGGAGAAGGATGGCACGGTCACCAACACCAATCGCCAGGTGCAGATGGGCCGGGCGGCGCTGCCGCTGCCGGGCGACACGCGCCAGGACTTATGGATTATTCAGGACCTCGCCCAGCGCATGGGCGAGAAATGGAACTACAAGCATGTCGGCGAGGTGTTCGAGGAAATGGCGCGGCTAATGCCGGCGCTCGACAACATCACTTGGGAACGCGTCGCGCGCGAGGATCACGTCACTTATCCGGTCGACTCTCCCGACGTGCCGGGCCGCGACGTGGTGTTCGACAAGGGCTTCCCGCGCCCGAACGGCATGGGCAAGCTGGTGGCCGCCAAGCTGACGCCGCCGGCCGAGACGCCGGACGCCGACTTCCCCTTCATCCTTACCACCGGCCGCCAGCTCGAGCATTGGCACACCGGCGCCATGACACGGCGCGCATCCGTGCTCGACGCGCTGGAGCCCTCGGCGGTCGCTTCCGTATCGCGCGGCACGCTGGCGAAGCTGGGCTTGCAGCCCGGCGACACGCTGCGCGTCACCACGCGGCGCGGCGAGGTTGAATTGGCCTCGCGCCAGGACGACGCCATCCCCGACGGCGTCATCTTCATTCCGTTCGCCTTCGTCGAGGCGGCGGCCAATATATTGACCAACCCGGCGCTCGACCCGTTCGGCAAGATTCCGGAATTCAAGTTCTGCGCCGCGCGCGTGGAAGCGGCGACGCCGCGAGCGGAAGCGGCGGAGTAGTTCTTGCCCTTTATAATTGGGGGATATTTGTAGGGTGGGCAAAGGCGCGTCAGCGCCGTGCCCACCAGGACTGCACAGCGCTATAATGGCACCATGCCCGACTATCGGCGCGCAAAAATCCCAGGCGGCACCTTTTTCTTCACGTTGGCGCTTGCGGACCGATCCAGCGATCTTTTGTTAAGAGAAATTGATCGCCTTCGCCACATCTATCGTCAGGTTCAGGAACGTCGGCCGTTTGAAACTGTCGCAATCAGCGTCTTGCCAGATCACTTGCACGCGATCTGGTCATTGCCTCCCGGCGATACAGATTTTCCGATGCGCTGGAATCTTATCAAGAGCGGGTTTTCGCGCGGCGTGCCCGCCGTGCCTCGCTCGTCCAGCAAGATTGCAAAGCGCGAGAAGGGCATTTGGCAGCGCCGCTACTGGGAACATACCATCCGCGATGATGCGGATTTGGCGCGTCATGTCGATTACATTCACTTCAATCCCGTTAAACACGGTCTCGTGTCGCGCGTCTGCGATTGGCCGCATAGCAGCTTCCATCAATTCGTAAGTCGCGGCGTACTACCGGCGGATTGGGGCGGCGACATTCGAGAAATGCCTGGTGCGACGTTCGGTGAATAATCGGTGGGCACGGCGCTTCGCGCCTTTGCCCACCCTACCCAGGTTCTTCGGGCATGGTGCTGCCGCAGTCGTGCTTCTCCCTCGACCGTCGTGGGAGAGGGTGGCTCACGTAACAATTCTCGAAACTGCTATTGACTTGGGTCCTACGGTGGACTATATTCCCTAAATCCTCCCCATCCGAGGGCGTTCTCATGAGACGCAAACGAGGGCGGGGGAGGTGGCGGCGCCTGCGGGCGGGGCTCGTAACCCCGCCTCCGGGAGGTCCCGGGTAACCGTCCGGCCCTACTATGGGGGTCTGCCTTTGATGGCTGGACGAGGTGCGGGTGAAGGCGAGCGAAAGTTTGCCGGATAAAGAGGGCGAAGAGTCCTCCGTCGCGCATCCGGAAGCACGGTCCCGGGGACAGAAAAGCCGTGATGGAGCGCCGAACGGCGACGCGCTTTCGCCAAAGCGCGCGCCGCCGCAAGTCGGATGAACTGATGGTTGCGCCGCTCGGCGCTCCATCCCCTCGGGCACGCATGTCGGGTTTACCCGATATGCGCAAACAAAGAGCCGGAGGGGCAAGAGGAAGGCCCCGCAAATGGGGCAGGGGTTACGGCCTACCCGGGGCCGATAAAGAATACGGGCGATGACGCTTGGCTGTTTGAAAATTGAATCGGTGTACGTAGGCGACGCAATATATTCTGCTGTCGTCCCGGCCGAGCCATTGCGAGGGCCGGGACCCATAACCCCGGTGGTCACAATACGGACAGACAGGGGTTATGGGTCCCCGCTTTCGCGGGGACGACATTTGGCGGCCTCAATGAATCGTCGGCGTCTGCTCGCCGACCACGCGCAGCTCGATTTTTTCGATCAAGCTCGTCCGCATCGCTTCGGCGACGCCAAGATCGGCATCGGTCTGCGTCCAGGTGGTGGCATTCGATCCCAGCAGGACAATGCCGCCCAAAATGGCCGACAGCGCCGCGACAAATGCGGCGGAACCGAACGGCAGGATCCAGACCAGCACGAGCGCGAACCAGGCGCTGCCGGCCGCAATGGCGATCTTGGCGCCCAATGCAATCTTGCGGCAGCGCTCGATCGCATCGGTCAGCGCCGCGATGCGGTCTTCGAGCCGGGCTATGTCATCGTGGAAACTGTCGTCGTCCATGGCACCTTGACCGGCTGCGCGCGGCTTGCGAACCGCAAGCCGGCGACAATACCGCGTTGCGCGGCCGCGGTAATTGCCGAAAGCCTAGCGCATGATTCCGAAAAGTGGGAACCGGTTTCCCGCCTTCGCGAAGCCCGCTTCGGCGGGCGAAGGAAGGTCGGATAAGATCATGCGCAAACCAAATGTTAGGGACGTAATGGATTCAATCTGACGGGATCAGTCGCTAGAATAATGCGGGCCGTGGCCGCGACGGAAGACCCCGGCTCACATGAGCCGGAGTTCCGATCGGGAATAAACTACCGTTTGACGTGTGGTGTCGGGGGATCAGCGTCCGCCGCCGCCGCCACCGCCGCCACCGCCGCCGCCGCTGGGGTTGCCGTTTTCGATTGCACTGATTTCCGACTCGGAGCGGCCGCGCAGCGACAGTCCGCGTGGGGTCTGGTTGGGTGCGCTGGTATCGCACTTATCCCACCAGCCATGGCCGTTGGCGTCGGTATAGACCCAGCAATAACTGCCCTGCTTGATCGGGGCGCCGGCTTGATGGGTGGTCGGCCTCACCTCGGCATAGGCGGCTGTGGCTGCCGTCACGGCCATGATAGCGGCGAAAATCGCGACAGTTTTCATGACAATTCTCCAAATGAGGCGGGGGGCGTGACCAGGGCAAGTGGCTGCCTCTCACCGGCGCTTGCCTGTTCATTGGGTGCGCCAGCCAGGCAAACAGGTTCAAACCGCGCGCAAAATATTTTGGCTCCCCGACACAGGGGCCGCGTTCGCAATAGATATTTTGAAATTTATGCCGGAAATGCCGACGTGGAATGCGCTTTGCAGTCCAAACGGAGATGCCGGGACAGGTCAGGGCAGGGCAAAACCTTGCCAAAAGGGAGCATACTGGCGCGGCGGCGGTGCCCGCCTCAGTCCGGCTTCTTGTTCTTGAAGTAGGGCTCGACCTGGCCGGTGAGCTTGATGGTCAGCGGATTGCCGTAGCGATCCAATGCCTTGCCGGCGGCGACCCTGACCCAGCCTTCGCTCACGCAATATTCCTCGACATTGGTCTTTTCTGCGCCCTTGAAGCGGATGCCAACGTCGCGCGCAAGCGCCTCGGCGTTGAAATACGGGCTGCGCGGATCGTTGCAGAGCCGGTCGGGCGGGGTGTCGGGCAAAGATACGGGCTTGGATTTGGGCGAGGTTTCGGGCATTTGCGCTTGTCTCACAGCCCCGAGGGCCTAGGCAAGCGCCGGACGCGGAGTAAACGGGGCGTCAAATCCGTGCCTTCCGCCCCTTTCCTGCCGTTTTTGCACGTTGATGTTATGCGTTCGGTGCTAAGATTGCCGAAGGCATGAACGGGACAGCGAGCATGGCCATGAGAATTAGTCTACGTTTATTGAGTCTTGGTTTGGGTCTTGTTGGGGGTGTTGGCGTCCTGCTGGGAGCGCCAACCGGTGCACTGGCAAAGCCGGCCTATGTGTCCTCAACCGTCAATCTACGCGCAGCACCAAACACGACCAGCGACGTCCTCGCCAAGATCCCGGGCGGCAGCCTGATCGACGCCGATAATTGCGCCGATGGATGGTGCGCGGTCACCTGGAAGGACAAAAGCGGTTTTGCCATTCAGAAAGTACTCGACATGAGCGGACGCGTGCCGCAGCGCCGAGCCGCGCGGCCGCCAGTCTATGCCGATGGGCCGGGCTACGTGGTCGAAAGCCCGCCGGTCTATTACGGACCGGCGCAGCCCTATTATTACGGCTACGGGCCTTATTACGGGCGATCTTACGGGCGGTATTACGGCTACCGGCGGTATCGTTGGTAGGGCGCATGATCCCGAAAAGTGGGAACCGGTTTTCGGACAAGATCATGCGCAAAAATAAAGCCGCATGATCCCGAAAAGCTCGTCCTCGACCTGATTGGGGATTGGAATAGATCTTCGGACAAGAACACCAGCACTAGCGTTTGGGTTTGGAATCGTCGGGGCCGCGTATGCTCTGCCACGGGTCGGCGCGGACCGCCGGGGTGTCTTTACGGGTTCTTTCGAGCGTCGATTTGTATTGCCGGTCGATCGCCTCGGCGGCTTTTTTCTTTTCCGATTGTTCGACAGCGACGGGACTATCGTCCGCTGCCTTTGCGTAATTGGTGCCGGCGAGGCAGCCGGCCAGGACGCCGGCTAAGGCCGCACCGACAATTAACGATCGCATGATTGCCATGATTGCTACCCGGTTTTGCAAGCCGCAGGCTAGCATACCGTTGCCGGCCGCTCAATTCGATGAAGTCATTGGCGATGAAATCGTTCCCCTAGGCGCCGCCGATATTGATATAATTGCGGTCATGCCCTGGGCCGGGCCATCGAAACGGGAAATTGCGAAAGGTTAAGCAATGTCGCTTGCTCACGATAATCGGCCGCACCCCGGCGCCGGCCGGCCGCGCAACGACTGGACGCGCGAAGAAGTGCGTGCGTTGTTCGCATTGCCGTTTCCGGAATTGATGTGGCGCGCAGCGCTGGCGCACCGGCAGAACTTCGATCCTTGCGAGGTGCAGATCTCGACTTTGCTGTCGATCAAGACCGGCGGCTGCCCGGAAGATTGCGCCTATTGCCCGCAAAGCGCGAAATACGACACCGGCATCAAGGCCGACAAGCTGATGAGCCTCGACGCGGTGCTCACCGAGGCGGCGGCGGCCAAGGCCTCGGGCGCCTCGCGCTTCTGCATGGGCGCGGCCTGGCGTTCGCCCAAAGACCGCGATCTCGACAATGTCTGCGCCATGGTGGAAGGCGTGAAGGCGCTCGGCCTGGAGACCTGCGCCACGCTCGGCATGTTGACGCCCGATCAGGCGCGGCGGCTGAAACATTCCGGCCTCGACTACTACAACCATAACCTCGACACCTCGCCGGAATATTACGGCGCCATCATCACCACTCGCATTTATGAGGACAGGCTCGACACGCTCGACCGCGTGCGCGACGCCGGTATCCACGTCTGCTGCGGCGGCATCGTCGGCATGGGCGAAAGCGCGGAGGACCGCGTCGGCATGATCGCGACACTCGCCGGCCTGCCGGTCCATCCGGAAAGCGTGCCGATCAACATGCTGGTGCAGGTGGAAGGTACCCCGCTTGGACACGCCGCCAAGCTCGATCCGCTCGATTTCGTGCGCACCGTCGCGGTGGCGCGCATCTGCATGCCGGCATCGGTGGTGCGGCTCTCGGCGGGCAGAGAGGACATGAGCGAGGAGACGCAGGCGCTGTGTTTTCTCGCCGGCGCCAATTCGATCTTCTACGGGCCGAAACTGCTCACCACGCCCAATCCGGCGCGCGACCGCGACATGGCGCTGCTCGACAAACTCGGTTTAAGGCCGATGGACGCTTCCGACTAAGTGAAGTTTCGGACCAGCGCGAGCCCCGCGAATATTCCGGCGATCGAGAGCGCGACCGACGCGATCACATAGAGCGCCGCCAGACCTAATTCCCCGCGTTCATAAAGCAGCGCGACGTCGAGCGAAAATGCCGAAAACGTCGTGAAGCCGCCCAGGATGCCGGTGGTGAAGAACAGCCGCCAGTGCTGCGTGGCGTCGCCCTTGAAGGCGAAATAAGCGGCGATCAAACCCATCGCCAGCGATCCGATCACGTTGACGGAGAGCGTGCCATAGGGAAACGCGGTGCCGAGCAGGCGGGCGGCGGTGAGATTGACGCCGTGGCGCAAGGCAGCGCCGATGCCGCCGCCGAGAAACACAATAAGATAGCCCATCGACTTTTCCTCAAGTTTCAGGCCAATGAAAAACCGCCCTGTGGCTGACAGAATCCCACCGCCCATGTTGCGCGGTAGGAGTCATCAGCCCCTCACGGGCGGTTGTCGGGGGACCCCATCCCCATCGCGAATCAAATTATCGGCGGGCAGGCGCAGGGTCAATGGGGAGACGGCAGACAGGCGGCCGGCTTTCGACTAGACTGATCGGATAAGGCAATCGCAGGAGGCGCAAATGTGCCACCACGTCCATGTCACGCTCTCGGCCGAAGACAAGAAGGATGCCAGAAAACTGTCGGGCATCATGATTCCGGTCTATGCCTCGGTTGTGCTGGCAATGATCGCAGTGGTGGCGCTCGGCAGCGGTCCACGGCAAGGCGAGATGATCGCCGCGAGCTCCGCGTCTACCGCAACGCGGTGATGCACCGCCGGTTGCCGGCTTGAACGGCGGGCGGCGCGCGCGCAGGATGCCGTCCCTTAACGCCGGAGCGCGGCCTTCGCTTTGTCTTCAGACGTAACCCCAAAACGCCGCCGCCGGCGCGCCTTCGACTGGTCGACGGCGGCCATCGCCGCTGTCTCGCTCGCCGCCGCCGCCATGATCTATTGGCGTGACGGCGCCGAGCAATTCCTCGCCATCCTCGGCAGCGATCTCACGCTGTTCGGCGAGATGCTGCCGAAGGTTCTGGCCGGCTGTCTGATCGGCGCCTTCGTCACGTTGCTGCTGCCGCGCGAGATGGTGGCGCGCTGGGTCGGACATGAATCCGGGCTTACCGGTTTGCTGATCGCGGCCGCGTTCGGCGTCATCCTACCCGGCGGTCCGATCACGATTTATCCGGTGGCCGGCGCGTTTCTCGTCATGGGCGCGGACGCTGGCGCGGTTGTCGCCTTCATTGTGAGCTGGACACTGATCGGCTACACCCGCGCGCTGGTTTGGGAGTTGCCGTTCTTCGGCTCGGAGTTTGTGCTCTGGCGCATCGTCGAAGCCTTGCCGCTGCCGATCCTTGCCGGCCTGCTGGCGCGGATCGCGGTACGCGCCGGATTCGCGCACGACCACAAACAAGACAAATCATGACCCTCGCCATTAACGTCCTGCTTTGGCTGGTGGTCGCTATTTTGGCGTTTGTCGCCGCATCGCGCGGCCGCATCCTGCTCAATAGCGGCGCGCGCGACGGCGTCATCGAGTTCTTCATGCTGCTGCCGCGCATCGGTATCGGCGTGATCGGCTCCGGTTTCATCGCCGAGGTGCTGCCGAAGGAATTGATCGGCGCCTGGCTCGGCCCCGAATCCGGCTTGACCGGCGTCGTTATTGCCACGCTCGGCGGGGCTCTCACGCCGGGCGGACCGGTGGTCGGCTTTTCCATCGGCGCCGCCGCGCTCAAGAGCGGGGCCGGCGCGCCGCAGGTGATCGCCTATTCCACCGCCTGGGCGCTCTATGCGATCCACCGCCTGGTGATGTGGGAAGTGCCGATGATGCCGGCCCGCATCGTCTGGCTGCGCGCGGCGGTATCGCTGCCGCTGCCGTTCATAGCGGCAGTCATGGCGATGCTGGTAGGAAAGCCGTGATATTTCACTAGTGAACGGCGGCGCCAGCGCGCTATTCGACCCGATCTTCAGCGCGATTTCATTGACGACAAACGTCTGCAGCCATTCTTCCGTCGCCTCGCCGATGCAGATTGCGGGTTTAGCGGAGTCACCCATGGCCGCCTGCCTATTACGGGCAGACGGTCATCGTCACCGGGTCGGCGTCTTTCGGCAGATAGTCGCCCATTGGCCGGCAGCGTCCGGCAATGCAGACATGCCAATCGCCGACGGTCATGCCGGAGCGGCGCAGGATCACGTTCGGCAGCGGTGCTAGCGGCGGCCGGTAATGCCACCACGCCCCGTCGAAATGAGCGTCCGGTGGCGGCTCCATGCCGGCGCCGGTTGACTGAATGCGGTCTTCTTCCAGCACCAGGCCGGCCGGCGTCGCGCGCCAGTCCTCTTCCCAGCGCGTCTTTTCGATCGAATGGGTCCAGGCCAGCGTCAGCGCCAGCGTGCCGAGGCGGACGGTGGCGCCGGCGGCGAGCAGGCAAAGCTCCATCCTATTCGGCCGGCTTGATGGCGGCGGCGCGGGCGCCGCGGGCTTTCCAGAACTGGTAGGCGAGGAACAATCCGCAGGCGGTAAAGCCGGCCGGATCGGTCCAAGGATAGTCGATCACCAGCAGCGCCGCCGACAGGAAGGCGATGATGCGCTCCGGCCAGCCTACCGGGCTGAGGAAATATCCTGTCGCCGTGATGCCCCACAGGGTCACCGCCAGCACCGCCTTGACGATCATGTAGGCGGCAAAGGGTATAAAGCCGAATTCCGCGACGCGTTCGCCGACCGGCTGCAACATCAGCGCCGGCGCATAGACCGCCATGAACGGGACGATCCAGCCCGGCAGCGCGATCTTGACCGCGGTCCAGCCGATCTTGAATCCGCTTTCCTTGGCGATCGAGGCGGCGGCAAAGGCGGCGAGCGCCACCGGCGGCGTCAGGTCGGCCATGATGCCGAAATAGAACACGAACATGTGTGACACGATCAGCGGCACGCCGAGATGCAGCAGTGCCGGCGCCGCGATCGACGAGGTTATGATGTAGTTCGGAATTGTCGGGATGCCCATGCCGAGCACCAGCGAGGTCACAGCCGTCAGTACCAGCGAAAGGAAGATCGAGCTTTCGCCGACGGTGACGATGACGCGCACGAAATTGGTCGCGGCGCCGGTCAGCGTCAGCGTGCCAATGATGGTGCCGACCAGCGCGCAAGCGACGCCGACCGGCAGTGCGTGGCGGGCGCCGTCGGCGAGGCTGTTGAGCGCAACCGTCAAGGTCGCGCGGCCGCCTTTGACAAAGAAAGTCACCGCCATCAGCAAGCCAACCATCGAGATCAGCAGCCAAATGCCGTATTCGAAGAACAGCGCCGCCGACAGGCCGAGCAGAATCCAAAACAGGATCCGCAAAGCCGGGATCGGGATTGCCGCGACGATCGGATGGCTGAAGATCACCATCACCGTCAGGCCCAGGCCGACGGTGCCGGCAAACAGCGGCGTGTAGCCGGCAAACAGCAGCACGACCAGCGCCGCCAGCGGCATCAGCAGATACCAACTCTTTTTCAGCGCGGCGAGCGGGCTCGGGCATTCGTCCTTGGACAGGCCGACGAGGCCGCGTTTGCCGGCTTCCAGATGCACCGCCCAGAACGCCGAATAATAATACAGCACCGCCGGCACAATCGCCGCGATGCAGACTGTGGAATAGGAAACGTTGATGGTCTCCGCCATGATGAAGGCGACCGCGCCCATCACCGGCGGCATGATCTGCCCGCCCATCGACGAAGTTGCTTCTACCGCGCCGGCGAAATAAGCCGGATAGCCATAACGCTTCATCAGCGGAATTGTGAACTGTCCGACCGTCACCACATTGGCGATACCGGAGCCATTGATGGTGCCCATCATGCCGGACGCTATCACCGCCACCTTGGCCGGCCCGCCGCGCGCGTGGCCGACCGTGCCCATGGCGAGATCGGTGAACAAAGTGATCATGCCGGCACGTTCGAGAAAGGCGCCGAATAGAATGAACAGGAAAATGTAGGTCGAGGAGACGTAGACCGGGATGCCGTAGATGCCCTCGGTGCCGAGAAACATCTGATCGACGATCTGACTGAAATCATAGCCACGCGTATTCAACGGACTCGGCAGATATTGCCCGAATAATCCGTAGCCCAGGAATATCGCGCAGATGATCGGCAACAGCGGCCCCATCATGCGGCGGCCGGCTTCGAAAACGATCAAAACGACAATGATGCCGGCGGCGATATCCAGGGTATTTGGATCGCCGGCACGCAGGATCAGCGCCTCGTAGAACACCCAATGGTAAAACCCGAGCGTGAAGCCGACGATGCCGATCGCCCAGTAGACCAGCTTGACCGCGCGGCGGTCGGTGAGCGTGGCGGCGACGCCGAACACCACAATCATCAGGAAACCGACATGCACAGAGCGCACGATCTGGCTCGCCAATGGGCTGAAGGTGGCGGTGACGATCTGGAAGGCCGAGAACGCGACCGCGATCCAGAACAGCGCGCGGCCCTCGAAGTCGTCGCCCCAGCCCTTTTCAAGCCGGGCCTCGGTCTTGGTCTGGCCGGGGATCGGCGTGACGGGTTCAAGCGCGGCGATGTCGACGGAAGTCATGGACGTAGATCCCCAGAGTTTTTGTCTTGCTCCGGACGCAGGTGAGGGTGCCAGCGCGGCACCCTCACACAGTTCCGGCGGTCGAGCGTCAGCCTAATGCCGCCGCCGCTCGTCTCACATCACGCCCTTTTCCTTGTAGAACTTGGCGGCGCCCGGATGCAGCGGCACCGGCGGGTTCTTGCCCGCGGTCTTCAGATCGATCGCCTTGGCGGCGGCGTGCGCCGCCTGCAGCCCGGCCAGGTTGTCGAAGATGGTCTTGGTCATCTCATAGACTTCCTTATCTGGCAGCGTTGAGCGGGTGACCAGATAGTTCGGCACCACCACGGCGTTCACGTCCTTGTCGTTGCCCTTGTAGGTGCCGCCCGGGATCGGCGCCGACTGATAGGGCGAGCCCATCTTGTCCACCACCGACTTAGGCGTCTCCACGATGACACAGTCGACCGATGCGCACAGATCGCGGATCGCCGACACGCCGAGACCGGCCGAGATCAGCGTGGCGTCAAGCTGACGATTCTTCATCAGTTCAACTGACTCGCTGAAGGGCAGATACTGCACCTGACCGAGATCCTTGTACGACATGCCGGCGCCGGCGAGAATCGCGCGCGCGTTTAGTTCGGTGCCCGACTTCGGGGCGCCGACCGACAGCCGCTTGCCCTTGAGATCGGCGAGCGTGTTGATGTGGGCATCCTTGAGCGCGGCGATCTGGATGTAGTTCGGGTATATCGCGGCGACGGTGCGCAGCTTGTCGAGCTTGCTCTTGAAGCCGACTTCGGCGTTGCCGTTCCAGGCATCGGCCAGCGAGTCGCCGAGCGTGAAGGCGATCTCGCCCTTGCCGGCCTGCAGCAGATTGAGGTTCTCGACCGACGCCTTGGTCGATTGCACCGAGGGCTTGGCGCCGGGAATTTTTTCAGCGTAGATTTTCGACATCGCAACGCCGAGCGGATAATACACCCCGCCGGTGCCGCCGGTGAGGATGTTGATGAACTCCTCGGCATTGGCGGCGATCGGCGCGAGCGTCACGGCAGCGGCGAGCAGGCCAAAACGCGCAACCTTTGAATAACCTGTCATAAGTCCCATTCCTCCACATTTTGTAAGATCGAGCCGGTCCTGAACGGACGGCCTTGGCGGCCACTGTAGCGGTCTGGCGGGCCGCTGGCGAATGGCTTGAATGGCCATGCAGCTATGCGGCTTCAATCGCACGGCGCAGATATCACAGGTTCAGTCGGCGGGATACGTCCGTCGCGCCCGCGGCGCGGGCGCGCTCAGGGCTGCGAAATAGCCGAGCGCACTCAAGCAGGCGATGCAGAAGCTCACCGGCCAGTCGGTGTAATAGGCAATGGTGATGCCGAACCAGGCCTCGGTGAGCGCGAGGGCGGCCGATAAAACAAGCCCGCTCCACAAGCCGGTGGTCAGGCGCTGCGCGGCGGCCGGCGGCCCCACCATCAGCGTGAACACCAGCAGCACGCCGACGATCTGGGCGCACTCGGATACCGCCAGCGCCACGATCGCCAAAAACGCGGTCGACACGAAGCGCAGTGGGACGCCTTTGGCCTCGGCCAGTTCCGGCTGCAGCGTTGCAAAAATGAGCGGGCGCATGATGGCGGCAAGCGCCGCCAGTGTAATGAGGCCGAGCACAACAAGCGTTGCGATCATCGCGCGATCGACGGCGAGCACATTGCCGAACAACAGTGCGGTCGCCTGCGTGGCGAACGATGTGTGGTAATGCAGGAACAACAGGCCGAAACCGAGCGCTAACGCCAGCACCACGCCGATGGCGACGTCGCGGTTGCTGATGCGGTCGCTCAGCAGGCCCATCACGATGCCGGCGGCGAGCGTGAAGCCGAGCAGGCCCCACAGTGGCGCCAGGCCGATCAATCCGGCGCCGGTGGCGCCGGCAAAGCCGATATGGGAGAGCGCATGGCCGGCAAAGGTCTGCCCGCGCATCACCAGGAAATAGCCGACAATGCCCGACACCACCGCCACGATGCCGGCGGCGGCGAAGGCATTGGTCATGAATTCGTATTGGAACACGACAAGCCTCTCAATTCGTCATGCCCGGCCTTGTGCCGGGCATCCATGCCTTGGTGGGCGTGAGGCAAGAAAGGCGTGGATGGCCGGGACGAGCCCGGCCATGACGGATGTAGCGGTGGTCAATGATGATGCTCATGCCCATGCCCGTGATCGTGCTCATGCATGTGTTCCACCCGCTCGACATCGCTGCCGTGCGACATGACGAAGATGTGGCCGCCGGCGCGCACCACCTCGATGTCGGTGCCGTAGAGCCGTGAGAGCACCGGCGCGGTCACTACGTCGTCGACGGCGCCCAGCACCGCCTGGCCGCTGCCGAGATAGAGCACGCGATCGAGCGTGCCGAGCAGTTGGTTGAGTTCGTGAGCGCTGAATAAAACCGTAATGCCGCGCTCGCGGCAGACCTGGCGCACGAAGCCAATTGCCACTTCCTGGTGGCGCGCGTCGAGGCTGATCAGCGGTTCGTCGAGCAGCAGCATTTTTGGATTTCCGATCAGCGCCTGCGCCAACAGCAGCCGCTGCCGTTCGCCGCCCGACATCTCGGACAGCGGACGATTGGCCAATTCGCGCGCGCCGACGGCATCGAGCGTTTCCTCGATCATGCGGCGGTCAGCGCGTGCGTGTGATGGCAGGCCCCAGCGCTCGCCACGCATGGAACTGGCGATGAAGTCGAGCCCGCGCACGCGCAAATCCGGCAGCACCGTGCGCACTTGCGGCAAATAGCCGATCGCCGGGTCGCCGCGCTGCGGGCTGCGGCCGAAAACACGCAACGTCCCTGCGCTCGGCGTCAGCAGCCCGAGAATGGCGCGCATCAGCGTGGTCTTACCGGCGCCATTGGGGCCGAGCACCCCGATGAATTCGCCGGCTTGTATTGCAAAGGTCGCCTCCGCCAACACGGTGCGGGCGCCGATCTGGATGGTGGCGCGGTCGAGCTCGACGACAGCGGTCATGAACTCGGTCCGCTCAGCGCCTTGTCGAGCGCGTCGAGCTGTAAAAGCATCCAATCCTGGAACGTGGCATTCGCCGGCTGAGTCTCGGTCACGCCAACCACCGGTACTTTTGCGGCCTTGGCAATATCGAGTAGCCGCAGGGTGAGCTTTTCCGATACCTGGGAATTGTACAGCAGCACCTTGACCTTGTGCTGCTTGAGATCGTTCTCGACCGCCGCCACGTCGCGCGCGCTCGGTTCGGTGTTGTTCATCATGGCGAGCGCAAAACGCTGGTTGCGCACGGTGAGACCGAGCGCGTCGGCCATCGGTCCGAACACCGGTTCGGTGGCGGTGACGGCTTCGCCTTTGTGTCTGACCTTGATCTGGCTGACGCGCTGGCCGACGCGTTCGAGCGCGGCAAGTGTCGTCGCCAGGCGCGCGGCATAGCCGGACGCGTGCGCGCTATCGGCTATGCTGAAAGCTTCGGCCAGCGCCTTGGCGACGGCCGGCATGGTCGCCGGGTCGTACCATAGATGCGGATTGTCGCCGGCTTTTCTGTGCATCAGGTCCGCGGCAACGATGACCTTGCGGTTTGGTTGCGGCGCGGCCGCCAACAGCTTTTCCATCCAGGGGTCATAGTTGGCGCCATTGAGTACCACGATGCGCGCGCCGGCGATCTGGCGCACCACGCCGGGCGTGGTCTCGAACAGATGCGGGTCCTGGTCGGGATTGTTAAGGATGCTGACGACCGTGACCCGGCCGCCGCCGACCTGGCGGGCGATGTCGCCATAGAAATTCTCCGCCGCCACCACGGCGAGCTGGCCGTCGGCGGCGCGCGCCGAAAGCGGCGCGGCGAGGGTAAGGACAATAGCGAGGGCAATGCCGTTTAATGCTTTCATGGCCGGAAACCCTGGTTCGGACGTTATACGTAACAATATAACATATCAAATGGCAAGACCGGAGCCTGCGAGACTCAACGCCGCGCCGTCACTGAACTAGTATTGGGCGCAACGCAGGCCATTTTCCGAGCCTTGCAACGAGCCTTTGCGCTCACAGGGGAGACGCACACGTGACGAGGAATTACCGAATTATCGCAAGGCTGGTTGCGCAAGCGCTCTGCGCGTTGGCACTGGTGCTCGGCCTCCTGGTGGCCGGTCCGGCCTCGGCCGCCTGGCCCGAGCGTACCGTCACCCTCATCGTGCCGTTTCCGCCCGGCGGGCCCAACGATCTACTGGGCCGGCTGCTGGCGGCCGAACTGGCGCCCAAGCTCGGGCAGAGCGTCATTGTCGAGAACCGCGCCGGCGCGGTCGGCAATATCGGGCTCGCCGCCGGCGCGCGCGCTACACCCGACGGCTACACCCTGGTGGTCGTTACCGGCGTGGTGCTGATCAATCCGAGCGTGCAGAAAGTCGCCTATGACCCGCTCAAGGATTTCGCACCGATCGCCTATCTCGGCGCCGCGCCCAACGCCATTATAACCCGGCCGGCGTCGGGCATCGCCAGCATCGCCGACCTGGTCAAAAAAGCCAAAGCCGATCCCAGCAAAATCACCTATGCCTCGCCCGGCGTTGGCAGCGTCTCGCATCTGGCGGTCGAGCTACTGAAGATCCGCACCGGCATCGAGATGACGCATGTGCCGTTTCAGGGCGCAAATCCCTCGCTGCAGGCGGCGCTGGCCGGTACCACCGACATCGCCGCGGTCAGCATCGCCGGATTGATCGGCCACATCCGCGCCGGCACGCTAAAGGCTCTGGCGCAGACCGGCGCCGAGCATTGGGTCGATCTGCCCGACGTGCCGACCATGGCGGAGGCTGGCATTCCCAACGCGGTGGTCGAAACCTCGCAGATGTTTCTGGCACCTACCGGCACGCCGGCGCCGATCGTCAAACGGCTCGCCGACGAGACGCGAGTCATTCTGGCCAAGCCCGAGGTGAAAGAAAAAATGCTCAAGGCCGGCTTCATGGTGAAGTTCGAAGGGCCCGACGATCTGCATGCGCGCATGCTGCGTGAAGTGCCGGTCTGGAAGGAGATCGTCGAGCGCGCGGGGTTGGCGAAAAAATAGCGGCCCTAGGCCCGCTTGTTGGCGAGATAGACGGTCTGCGTGAACGGCTTGTCCTGCAGCGGATTGTGAAACGTCACTTCCTCCGCGCGCCCATTGGCGAACACGTTGGCAAGCCGCGCGGTGAAGCGATCGTCGGGGCGATCGTTCGACCACAGTCCGAACACGCCGCCGCGGCGCAGATGTAGGCCGAGCCGTGTGAGGCCCGCTTCGCCATAGAACGCGGCATTGCCCGCATCGAGCAGCGCATCGGGCGAATGGTCGATGTCGACCAGTACGGCGTCGAAGGTGCGTCCGTGTCTGTCAGGGTCGAAGCCCGCGTCGGACTTGGCCAGCGCGAAAAAATCGCCGTGCACAAAGCGGCAGCGTGGCTCAGTGGCCAGTTGGCGGCCGAGCGGTACCAGGCCGCGGCCGTGCCAGTCGATAACCGGTTGCAGCGCCTCGACCACGATCAGCGAGGATACCGTCTTGTGCTCCAGCACGGCTTGCGCGGTGTAGCCGAGCCCCAGCCCGCCGACCACGACATCAAGCGCGCCGCCGGGCAATCCGGCCAGCGCCAGCTTGGCGAGTGCGATCTCGGAGGCCGTGAACAGGCTCGACATCAGGAATTCGTCGCCGAGCTTGATCTCGAATATGTCGTCTCCGGTCGTCAGCGAGCGCCGCCGCCGCAGGCTCAGCGCGCCAATCGGCGTGACGCGATAGTCGAGTTCTTCGAAGGCGGCGCTCATGCGCACGCACTATACGCGCGTTTTTTGCCGCTCGCGCCTGTTATAAAAATTCGGCGCCGATTATCGTTCCATGCCGCCATTTCACAGCGGCCTTGCGGCCGACGGAGTCGCGCGAGGTTAGGAACGTGAACACCATCGGCACTGATTTGGCGGCGTCGACGGCGATCTTGACGCCGGTTTCGGACAAATCGAGCGCAACGCAAGCTCGCACGGCGAAACCGTCCATGCGGATAAAGGCGTTCGTGCCCACCGTCTTGCGGGTGACCTTGCGCTGTTCTTTTGGCCGTCGAAGCAGACTGCGCATCGTGCCGAGATTATCGGCGAAAATTTTCGCCGGGAAAAGCCGTAAAAATACTTACCGGACAAAGGCCGGCAGCGGCTTTTCGTCGGTGTGAGCCATGCGGCCACGCTAACACGGTGGTGCGCCTCGCTTGTATCGCTCCGCCGCGAAAATCGAGTTCGGCCCCTGCGTTCTGTTGCGCGAAAGGCGCCAGCTACACTAGGCAACGGGCTGTCCAGCAATCGAGATCCGCATGCGTATGCCTACCAGCCCCGAAACCCCCGCAAAACCGCCAATACCACTACCGGCGCCTTGCCCTAGCGCGCGCGCATTTTGCTTTCCTTCACGACGCGGCCCCATTTGACCATTTCCGACTTGATGTAGTCGCCGAATTCGGCCGAACTCATCTCGACGGTCGATGCGCCCTCGCGGGTGAATGCCGCTTGCAGGCCGGGGGTTTTCAGCGACGCCTGAACGGCCTGGTACAATTTCACCGCCAGCGGCGCCGGCAGACCGGCGGGTGCCAAAATCCCCCACCAATTATTGGCCGCATAGCCGGGCACGCCGGCTTCCGCGATGGTCGGCACGTCCGGCAGAACCGGGCTGCGCTTGGCGCCGCCGATCCCCAGCACCCTGAGTTGCCCGGACTTGATGAAGGGCGCCGTCTGGATCAGCGAACTGAACATGATCTTGACGTGTCCGGCGAGGACATCTTGCATCGCCGGCCCGCCGCCCTTGTACGGCACGTGCACGATGTCGACCCCGGCATCGAGCTTGAACAATTCACCGCCCAACTGCTGAAAACTACCGATGCCGGCGGAGGCGTAGTTGAGTTCGCCGGGCTTCTGCTTGGCCAACGCGATCAATTCTTTCACCGATTTGACCGGCAGTTCCGGATTGACCACGAGCACGTTCGGCCCGGTTGCCAGAATGGAAATTGGCGTAAAGGATTTGATTGAATCGTAATCGAGCTTGTACAGCGCCGGACTGACCGCATGCGCAACCGATACGATCAGGAGCGTGTAGCCATCCGGCGCCGCCTTGGTCGCGGCCTCGGTGCCGATGGTGCCGCCGGCGCCGCCGCGGTTATCGACGAAGACCTGCTGGCCCAATTTTTCGGTGAGTTCCTTGGCGACCAGACGACCGACCACGTCGTTGCTGCCGCCGGGCGGGAATGGCACGATCAACCGTATCGGCCGGTTCGGATAATCGTCGGCGGCGGCCGCGGCCGAGCTCAGCGCCAGCAGGACAACCGCGGCCTTGCTCAGCCGCGATAATAGGTTCGCCATGGTACGGTCTCCCCAACAGGTTGGAATTCGATCAGTGCCCCCGCCGGCAGTCGGCGAGTTCGCGCCGCGTCTGCCGCGCCAAGCATAGTCGCGGGCATTGATTTGGCTAGCCTGTTGTTGCTTGGCCAGGCTAAGGCGTCAACACCAACTCGCATCGTTGGCGTCAGGCGCCCGCAGAAGTTCTTGAATGTTGGCCTCGATCAAGCGGAACCCGATATTTCCATAAAGTTTCTGGCGCCCCTCATTCAACACGAAACTCGGGCTGCCTTCTATCCACATCTTGTCGGCGTCTTGGTAGTCTGCGGCCAGGCGGGCGAATGCGCTGCCATCGTGAATGCATCGTTCGATGGCGGCGGTATCGACGCCGGACGCTTTTGCTATCTCACATTGAACGTCCCAGCGTGCGATGTCGCGGCAGTCCCGGAAAAACGCGCAACGCAGCGCCCACAGCACCTGATCGAATATGCTCCCGCTGGAAGGGGTTTGCGCCGTTTCCGATTGGCGATCCCATTGCTGGACGGCTTTCATGAACAGATGCGCGCTGGCCGAACTGGCCGGCTGCGTCTTCAGCCAAATCCCCGGGTGAACCTCGATATGAGGAAAGCGCTCCGCTACCTGGCGCAAATGCGCGTTGAAGCCGTCATAGCCGCCTTTGTCCTTCCAGCCTACGGCGATCTTGCGGGCGGTATCGCCGAACACCGAGCAGAACTGATGCTTGATCCGAACGTCGGCGCCGAAGTTTTCCTTGACGGCATCGACGCGCGCCTGTGAGGCGTAGGCCCAGATGCACAACACGTCTGAAAAATAGGTAACCTCGACCGCGCTCATCTTAAATTCTCCGGACAGATTGAACGGCGAACGTCACGATGCGCTGGCCGCGGCTTTTATGGCAAGGGCGCTGGGCGGATTAACCCATTGGGTCCGCGCGCAATGCCGGCCCAATGGCTCATCCACTCCACGCTTCGCCGGAAAATATTCTAATGCCTGGCGCTCGACTCATCGCGCTCGATGGCGCCGATCTTTTCAAGATAGGCCTGTCCCAGGTTCGCGATGACGTCAGCCATCAGTTTCGATTGCTCGGCGGGCGGCGCCAGCACGATCAGGTCGGCAAGGCTTTCAACCAGCAGCATGGCCAATTCACCCAGATCCGCGCCTTCGCGCTCCAGCCGCTTTTCAACCAGCTCGTTGATATCGCAGTGCAGGCAGTCGGACATCGGCGTTGGCCCTGTGCAAACGGCGGGATACTTCGTCAGTCTAACACCGGAACCGTCGCATTTGGCAGCGGTCCATGGCGAATCCGGCTGGCCTGCCGCAACGGAGTGTAGGCGGGAGCGCGGTTTGCTCAGTCCTGCTCGCCGTATCTCTCCTTGACCGCCGCCGCGATGAAAAGCCTGCGGCCCTGCCGGCCAGAGCTCGTGCCATGCACGGCGCACCAGGCCGGGAATGTGGCCGGATCGATGCGCACGCGCAGCACAGGGTGGCCGTAGGCCTTGAGACCTTGCTCCATTTCTTTGGCGATCTTCAACCACTCCGCCCACGTGCGCGGTAGCGTGTTGCCATCGTCGAAAATCTTCAGCAGCGCCGGATAGTCGGCCTCCTCGATCCAATAGGCGCCGACAGCGGGGAGAGGTTTTTCTTCTGATTTGAGCATGGCGGTAAGTCTAGCACGGGCGGAATGAAATGGATGATTTGACCATGCCGCTCGCCGCAGATTTCTCCCTCCCGCCTTTTGAGGAAGGAGCGTGGATTTTAGCGACGCTGGGGATCGAGAGTGTAGTGTTTTCAGCGGTGGCTAGGCGAACTGGGTTAACGATAATGCCCTGTTGCATGAATGCGCGATGTTCCGCACAATGGGGCTCAACAACTCGAGTGCAGCATGCGTAAAACCGCCAGCCAAAACATCGTCTCCGACCGCGCCTTTACCGTCCTAGTCCAGGCGCGGCACCACACTTTCAGCCGGCGCGCGCTGCTGATCGGGCTACCGCTGTTGGCCGCCGGCTGCGCCGGCGGTGGCGCCGACTACGGTTCGGTGCAGGATGGCGGCTTTACTCTGACGCCGGTCGATCTCACCACCACCGACTCCAGCCAATTGCGCACCGAGGTTGCCTGGAAGGGCAAGGAGAAGCCGGGCAGCATTATCGTCAACGTGCCGCAGCGCCGGCTCTATCTGGTGCTGAAAGGCGGCCGTGCGCTGCGCTATGGGGTCGGCGTCGGCCGCGCCCAGGGGGTGAATTTCCGCGGGCAGGCGGTGATCGGCCGCAAGGAGAAGTGGCCGCATTGGACGCCGACCTCGAACATGATCGCGGCCATGCCGGAATATCGGCCGTTCCGCAGCGGACTGGACGGCGGCATCGACAATCCGCTCGGCGCCCGCGCGCTCTATCTCTACCGCGACGGCCATGACACATTATTCCGCCTGCACGGCACTACCGAGCCGGAGACCATCGGCCAGGCGGTCTCCTCGGGCTGCATCCGCCTTTACAACCAGGACATCATCGATCTGTACAACCGCGTGCCGCTCGGCACCCATGTGACGGTGATTTGAGAGCTCTTCTGCCGCAGCATTCGCGGCAACGGCGGCCCAAAATTTAACAAGTCTTAATGCCGGGCTTAGCGCGCGGGTTTACCAACTCTTTAACGTAACACGCTAATGAGGAGTGGGACACTTCAGCTCATATAGCGCTGGCGCGTCATAGCGAGAGACCGATGGCGGATAAACGGCAGGTGTCGCGGAATAAAAGTTATCTGCGCGGGCTTGTGTATTTCAGCAACAGCCTGTCGGCGGTCACCTGTCTGGTGCGCGACCTTTCGGAAGTTGGTGCGCGCCTCAAATTTTCAGGTTCGGTCGCGGCGACTGACACGCTTGAACTGCATATTCCAGTCAGAGACGAAACCTTCCACGCCAAGGTGATATGGCGGGAGCGCGACGAAGTCGGCATTACGTTGTTAGCTGACGCCGCCGTTGCCGACGCCGCCAAAAACGACGAATTGTGCATGCGGGTGAAACGGCTTGAGGACGAGATCGCCGTGCTCAGGCGGCTCATAAATCGGATGCAAAAAAATTCCAATATGGCGGACGTGGCATAGAGCATGATCGCGAAAAGTGGGAACCGGTTTTCGGAAAAGATCATGCCCAAGAAAAATGTTAGGCTCTGCCTCTGATTCAATTCAAAACGATACGGCTCCAGCTGCGGTCGCCGCACTCGCTGCGCACCTAAACACGCCCCGCCGCACCCGATCAGCCGAACACCATTTTGGCCAGCTGGCCCAGCCAGGTGATGACCGGAAACGGCGTCAGGTATTGCAGCGCGACGGCGAGCGCCGCGATCACCGCCACATTGATAATAGCTGCAACCAATATCCGCTGTAGCAGTGGCGGATAGGGCGGCTTGTTGTCGGCCGGCCAGGCATAGGTCTCTTCCCATTGCGGCTGCGGAATGTGCGCCGGCCTGATGCGCTCGAACGGCAGCCAGGCGCGGTAGGCCGCGATGCCGCGTTCGCGCGCGATGGCCGTGCGCAGCCAGAACGCATTATGCCGTCCGGCCAGATCGACGAGCGCGCCGATCGCCAGCCGCGCCAGCAACAAGATCAAGAGACAGGCGAGGTAGACATAGCCGATCCAGAAGCCCGAGGTGAGCCATGACTTGGTGAACGAGCGCACGTTGAACACGGCGGCAAACAGATCCACGGTGGCGCCGACCAGTCCGTCCAGTCCACTGAAGATGCGGCCGAACGCCGTCGTCGGCTCGGCCGACTGCAGAAACAGAATTAGCGCGACCACGACCGCGAGCTGAAACAGTGGAAACCGCACGATATGCCGGATCGGGGCGGTAAAATGCTTGATCATGCTCATGGAAGCTCCTGCGGAATGGCGAAGCGAGTCTTTGGTAGCTAAGGCGCGGGCCTAGCGGCGCAAGCCCGAAGCGGGACGCGCGATTTGCCGTAATCTACTCCCTCGCCAATCCCAACTCGGGTCTACCAGAGTTGGGCATTTGAGATTGGTCGAAGTTGATTTATTCCGACTTCGACTGGGGGAGGGGGCAATGGCCCTCACTAGACTGTAACCACAACCGGACCGCTTGTGCCCCACCGTAGGGCAGAAACCTGCCCCTGGCGGCAATCGAAAAACCGCGCGCGCAGGCAACCAAATACGCCTTCCGCCGTTATCAATTGCCGGAGACGGCGGCGGCAATTCGGCCGCGAGTCGGTTGCAAATTGGTCGGGTGGTCGCATTGACAGAGGCGCAAGTTGACATTCGCCTAGCCGCGAAAGAGCGGCGCTCTATCCTGACGCTCGAAGACCCGCAACCGATCGCGCACATTTCGACCGCCTGGCGCACTGCCTCGCAGGCCGCGCTCATCGGCATATTCATCATTATGTTCATCGTCGCACTTAACCTGGCGCGGGCGATCTTGTTGCCGGCGACCTGCGCTGCCGTGATCGGCCTGATGCTGGGGCCGCTGGCGACGCGCGCCAAGGCCTACGGAATCCCGTCCCTGGTCACGACGCTTGTATTGTGGCTGCTGATGATTGGCGTGTTCTACGGTATTATCGCGCTGCTGGCCGGGCCGTCCGTGGACTGGATCGGCAAGGCGCCCGAAATCGGCCGAAACATCAAGGAAAAGCTTCAGGTCCTCGACCGGCCGTTGTCGGCATTGCAAGACCTGCGCAACGCCATCCTGCCGCAGCAAGATAATTTCCACTTCGGATTCGATATTGCCAATCTCGTGCAGCCGGCGCTTACCGTCGTTACCCCCGCAATCGGGCAGATTTTCATCTTTTTCGGGACGCTGTTCTTCTTTCTGCTCGGGCGGGCGCGCCTGCGGCACGTTCTCGTCGTGTTTTTCGAGGATCATGAGTCACGCCTGCGGATGTTGAGGATCATCAACGACATCGAGCGCAACCTGACCAATTATCTCAGCATTGTGGCGCTCATCAATTTGGTCGTCGGCGTGGCAGCAGGCCTGATCGCCTATTTCGTCGGGCTGCCGAACGCCATCGCCTGGGGCGTGCTCGCGTTCATCCTTAATTTCGTGCCCTATATCGGCGCCTTGATCATGGAGGCGGTGCTGCTGGCGGTCGGACTGGTGACGTTTGCCACTTTGGCCCAGGCGGTCATCGCACCGCTGCTCTATTTCGGCTTTACCACGCTGGAAGGCCACTTCATCACGCCGAGCATCATGGGGCGGCGGCTCACGCTCAGCCCGCTCACGGTGTTCTTGTCGTTGATCTTCTGGACCTGGCTGTGGGGCCCGGTCGGGGCGTTTCTAGCGGTCCCGCTGTTGATCGTGGTGCTGGTTGCCGTCAACCACCTGTTTCCGCAGGATGAACCGGTTCTACCCGGATAAATGGAACCATGGAACTTTTTGCGCGGCGCCGCGTTGTTTAGGTCGCAGTGCTCCGCCACACATAGAGGTGACCATGTCGATCCGTAGTAAAAGTGCATCCACGGCCGAAGAGATCGCGGCGATCCAGGATTTGATGAGCGATCTGGAAAAGCGCCTGCATCGGCTGAGCGGCGCGGCCAAGCGCGAAGCCTCCGGCGCGTCCGGCGAAATCAACGAATTTGTCAACGACGCGCTGGCCGGCATCATGGAGCGTGTGCGCGAGGGCGCGCAATCGGTGTCGCAAACGGTGAGCGACAAGGCCACGCACCTTAGCAGCGATGCGTTCAAGAAAATCACCGACGAGATCGAGCAACGCCCGCTCACCATGCTGGCCATCGCCACCGGGATCGGTTTTCTGTTCGGCATGTCGCGGCGCTAAGCGGGGCCGGGTCATGCGATTGAGCGACGTCCCCGAATTCGCCGTCCACCTGTTGTTCAGCCGACTGTTGCGGCGCGCATTCGTCGCCGCCCTGCTGGTGCTGTTCGCGCTGATCGCCGTCTACCATTTCACCGTCGCCGGCACGCTGGCGTTGGATGCCGAGTTTGGCGTGTTGCAGGCGCGCCTGATCGTAGCCGCGATCTATACCGCCGCCGCGCTGGTGGCGCTGATCGTGCTGTGGGCGACGCGAAGCAAGTCGCCGATCGACGATGCGGCCGCCGGCGCGCTGGCCTCTCCGCGCAACATGCAGATGGCCATGCTGATCGAGGCCGTCATGCTCGGCTATTCGCTGGCGCGCAAACCCGGCAGCGGCGTTCGATAGGCGCGATCCCCGAAAAAGCCTGCCCCGGACTTGATCCGGGGTGGCATTGTTATCCCGATGCTTGCCATTTTTGATTGAACTATCGCCGACCTCAAGCATTTACCTATTGGAAACTCTGCCGCGGACGAAGTCCCGCCGGTGGCAGGTTGAGAGGCCGGATCAGCGTCCAGGGCGGCGTACGGAGGCTCTCACCAAAATCCGCCCCAAGGATAAATGCCATGACAGAAGCCAATACCACCGCCGGAACCAAGCCCGCCGGCACAGCGAAGCTCGGAACCCCGCAGGCCATGCGTGAGATGGCCGAAAAAGGAACCGCGCAAGCCAAAGCATCCTACGAGAAGATGAGCGCGGCCACGGCGGAAGCGTCCAGCGTCATGCAGAAAGCCAGCGCGACAGCCGCGCAAGGCTTCAAGGACAGCAACGCCAAGGTCCTTGAGTTCGCGCGCACCAACAGCAACGCCGCCTTCGACTATGCAAACGCGCTGCTTGGCGTGAAGTCGCCGTCGGAGTTCATTGAAATGTCGACCGAGCAGGCGCGCAAGCAGTTCGAAGTGCTGTCGGCGCAGAGCAAGGAACTCACCGCGCTCGGCCAAAAGGTGATGCTTGAGACCGCGGAGCCGCTCAAGGCCGGCGCCGCCAAGGCGTTTGGCGGTTCTCACAACTGAGCTGACGTGCCGAACTGACGCCAGCTTTCAAATCGTGGCAAAGCCCGGGCCGGTGGCCCGGGCTTTTTTGGGGCGGGCGCTACAGCGCGCTAGGGCGGGTTAGCCGGCTTGCTTGCCGACGCTCGCAAGAGCGAAGGCGGGAGGCGTAACCTGCCAGTCCCTCGGAAAATAGCGGATGACGCTGCGCTCATCCGCACTACGAGCTCTGGCAGCTAAAGCCGGCTGAGGACGCTTCCGCGAGGCTCGACGGACGCGCGGCAATGTCATAGCTTTCGCGCCGCTGTCCGCGTGGTGCGGTCCGCCGATTGCCGTCGGCGCAAGGACAAAACCGGGGGGACAAAATATGTTGCGGTCTTTCGGGCTATTCGCCGCGATCCTGACAGTCGTGCTGGGGCCCGCGCAGGCGCAGCAATATCCCGACCGTCCGGTGCACGTGATCGTCGGCTATGCGGCGGGCAGCGGTCCAGACATCCAGGCGCGCACGGTTGCGCAACAGCTCGGCGCCGATCTCGGCCAATCCTTCATCGTGGAAAATAAGCTCGGCGCCAACGCCACGATCGCCACGCGTTATGTCGTGCAGTCAAGTTCCGACGGCTACACGCTGCTGTTCTCGTCGAACGGAATCGCGCCGACGCCGTACATCTACAAGCATCTCGGCTACAACATATTCACCGACCTCAAGCCGATCGCGACCCAAGGAGAGCTTGACGGCCTGCTCATGCTGGTCGACGCCAAATCTCCGTACAAGACCCTGCAGGAATTCATCGTCGCGGCGAAGAAGGACAGGCTACTCTACGGCTCGCCCGGGGTCGGCAATGGACTGCATCTGGCGACCGAGCTGTTCAGCAAGGCGGCCGGCATCACGATGCAGCACATCCCGTATAAGGGCGCATCCGAGGTGATGGGCGCTATGCTGGGAGGCAATGTGAACGTTATGTTCGTGACGCCGCCCTCGGTCATGGGCCTGCTCAAATCCGGCCGTGTGCGCGCGCTGGCCTTCACCGGCACCAAGCCCTTCCCGGCCTTTCCCGACGTGCCGCTGATGACTAGCGTGCTGCCGAATTTCAAACCGATCGGTTCGTGGGGCATGTTCTTCGCACCGGCCAAGACGCCGGATGCGATCGTCGAAAAGCTCAACGTCGCCATCCACGCCGCGCTGCTCAATCCGAAGGTCGCGAGCATCATGCAGCGCGACGGCTATTTCCCCGACAAACGCAATGTCGCCGAGACTGCCGCCTTCTTCCGCAAGGAGGTGGAGGCAACGGCCGACGCGGTAAAGGCGGCGGGCATCCAACCGCAGTAAGGAATGGGCCGCAAGGCGCGTTCTCTTCACCTCTCCCATAGGGAGAGGTCGCCCGCCGAAGCGAAAGCGAGGCGGGCGGGTGAGGGGTTACGACCCATCGAGACTCACTTGCCCCCTCACCCCAACCCTCTCCCCCCAGGGGAGAGGGGGCGCGCAAAGCGTGTGGCTAGGGCTTTGGCTCACCCCACCGCGATGAGCGGCTTGCCGGCCGCCGACACCGGCTTGGCGCTGATCAGCACGAAGCCAATGACGCACGCTTCCGTCCCGCGGTTGACCCAATTGTGGATGGTGCCGCGTTGCACCAGCACGTCACCTTGTTTGAGATGCGCCACCACGCCGTCGTCGAGCTCCATGTCGACTTCGCCCGAGATGACCACGGCGTAGTCGATCGAGTCGGTGCGGTGGTTGCGCGGCGTCACGCCCGGCGCGTAGCGCACGATGCGGAACACGGTGCCGCCCTCGACCGTGGTCTTGAAATTGGCCGCGGTCGGGTCGTTGAAGCCGTCATTGTCGACCGGAAAGCCCTTGGTCGACCACACCACGCAGGACGACGCGCCCGGGCGGTTGGAGATCACGTTCTTCGCGATCTCATCGACTTCCACGTTGGCGCGGCCTCGCGCATCATGGCCGGTGACGACGCGGCGAATCTGTAAACTCATCGTAGCTTCCTTCCCATTCTTTGGCGTTTATCGGGCTTCGGCGCGGTTGAGAAATTCGGCGAAGATCTCCGCCATGAGCGGCTCGACATCGCGCCACTCCTTGCGGTCCCAGTCCTTCAGCAGATTGTCGTCGGCGCGCTTTTCCACCACGTCGTCGTGCAGTTCGCTATTGGGAATGAACCTCGCCGCCTTGCGCGCGGTCGCCGGCGTGTGGATCACGTCGTTGCCGGCAATCAGGCAGGCCGGTGCCTTGATCGCATTCAATTCTGCCTCGGTGGCGCCGACAATCGGCAGCGTCGCTGATTTCAGGAAGGCCTCGCGCCAGGACGTCATCACTTTGATGAACGCATCCACATCGGTTGCCATGATGCGCCCGCGGTTTAACGGCCGCGCCGCGATCAGTTCACGGAAATGCTCGCTGTCGGCGACCGCCTGCATGCCGCCGGCGCGCGCCAGTTTGATGAATTGCCCGTAATAGTTCTCGGCCAGCCGGTCGACGGCCTCCTGGCCGCCAGTGACGCGCCACAGCAGCAGGCCGCGCAGCCCGTCCTGGTGGCGAATGGCGAACAGGATTGCCAGCCGTGCGCCGGCCGACGAGCCGCCGACATAGAGCGGCGCGGCGTCAAGCTGCTTGGCCAGCACGTAGAGATCGTCGGCCCAGACCTCGTGCTCTGAGCCGGAGCCGTCGAACGCCACATCCGAGGCGCCGCAATTGCGCCGGTCATGCAGCAGCACGCGATAGCCGTGAGCCGCGATTGCCTTCGATAGGCCGACCAGTTCGGTATAAGACCGCCGGCTGCCGGGCGTTAGCGCGATGAATGGGCCCTGGGTACCGATGACTTCGTAATTGAGATGAACTCCGCGGACGACGGCTTCCGGCATTGTTTTTCCAATAAGGTTGCAGCGGAAGGGGTAGAACTCGCGGCCGAAAGTTGCGCCGCCCAACGACGCGGCGTCAAGACGGGCCGTCTACAATACGCTTTGCAGCCTCGCGCCGTATTCCCTATATGACAGTTCTCACGGAGCCCTTAGCCTTAAATGACCACCCCAAAGACGACCCCCACCCCCGCCAAAATCCCCGTCACCGTGCTCACCGGCTATCTCGGCGCCGGCAAGACCACACTGCTCAACCGCATTCTGTCGGAGCCGCACGGCAAGAAATACGCCGTCATCGTCAATGAATTCGGCGAGATCGGCATCGACAATGAGCTCATCGTCAACGCCGACGAAGAAGTGTTCGAGATGAACAACGGCTGCATCTGCTGCACCGTGCGCGGCGACCTGGTGCGCATCATCGACGGGCTTATGCGGCGCAAAGGAAGATTCGACGCCATCATCGTCGAGACCACGGGTCTGGCCGATCCAGCGCCGGTGGCGCAGACCTTCTTCATGGACGAAGCGGTCGGCGCCAAGACCAAATTGGACGCGGTTGTGACGGTGGCCGACGCGCTCTGGCTGAAGGATCGTCTGAAGGACGCGCCCGAGGCCAAGAACCAGATTGCCTTCGCCGACGTGATCCTGCTCAACAAGACCGACCTGGTGTCGGGCGAGGACTTGAGCGAGCTGGAAGCGCGCATCCGCGGCATCAATCCTTACGCGCGTTTGCACAGGACCGAGCGCGCCAATGTGGCGCTCGACGAGGTGTTGGGACGCAACGCCTTCGATCTCGATCGTATCCTCGACCTCGAACCGCAATTTCTGCAGAAGGACGATCATGACCATGACCACGATCATCATAACGATCATAGCCATCACGGTCATGGCGCCCATGATCATCATCATCACGGCGGCCTCAAGCACTATCACGACGAAGACATGCAATCCGTGTCGATCAAGACCGACAAGCCGCTGAACCCGGACAAGTTCTTCCCTTGGGTGCAGGATCTGGTGGCGACCGAGGGCAAGGACATCCTGCGTTGCAAGGGCATCCTGTCGTTCAAGGACGACCCCGAGCGTTTCGTGTTCCAGGGCGTGCACATGATCCTGGACGGCGATCACCAGCGCGCCTGGAAGGATGGCGAGAAGCGCGAAAGCCGCGCGGTGTTCATCGGGCGGAAATTGCCAATCGAGAAGATCAGGCAGGGGTTTGAGAGTTGTATTGCCTAATCTCCTTCCGCTCGTCCCCGCGGAAGCGGGGACCCAGCTCTTGGCTCTGGATTCCCGCTTTCGCGGGAATGAGCGGAGAATACATAGCAGCATGAGTGACATCACCGCCCCCATTCCCTCTCTCGCCGATCGCGTCCGTTCCGTAGCGGCGGGCGCGGCCGTTGTGGGCGTGCACTTCTTCGGCAGCACGCCGGTGTTTGTGCTCGGCGAGCAGGAACTGTTGTTCGCGGCCGAAGCTGCGGAAAAGCGCGTTGCCGTGCATGAGGGTGGCATTCTCGCCAGCGTTTCGGATGGCGAGCGCATCGTCACCGGCGGCGACGACGGCAGGCTGGTGGCGACCGATGCGCAGGGCGCGCATGAGGTCATCGCCACCGACACGAAGCGCCGCTGGATCGACCAGGTGGCGCTGGCGCCCGATGGCGCGCTCGCCTGGTCGTCCGGCAAGACCGCCCAAGTACTTACCAAAGGGCGCACCGGCAAGGGCGAGCTGCGCTCGTTCGAGGCGCCCTCGACGGTGGCGGGCTTATGTTTTGCGCCGAAAGGCTTCCGGCTGGCGGTCGCGCATTACAATGGCGCGACCTTGTGGTTTCCCAATGCGGCCGGCGCCGTCCCGCAGATGTTCGAATGGAAGGGCTCGCATCTCGGCGTCACGCTCAGCCCGGACGGCAAATTCCTGGTCACCAGCATGCAGGAGTCCGCGCTGCATGGCTGGCGCATCGCCGACGGCCAGCACATGCGCATGACCGGCTATTCGGCGCGCGTGCGCTCGCTCTCATGGACCGCCGATGGCAACTTTTTGGCAACTTCGGGCTCCGAGCAACTCATCCTCTGGCCGTTTGACGGCAAGGACGGCCCGATGCGGCGGCAGCCGCAAATGCTGGCCCCTTCGCAGGCGCGGGTCGTGGCCGTGGCATGCCATCCGAAACAGCCGGTGGTCGCCGCCGGATATTCCGACGGAAGCGTCGTGTTGGTGCGGCTCGATGACGGCGCTCTGATCGCGGCGCGTCTTGCTGATGGCCAGCCCGTCACCGCCCTCGCCTGGAATTTCAACGGGCAAGTACTCGCCTTCGGCACCGAGGCGGGCGAGGCCGGCGTGCTGACGCTTTAGATCTTACGCCGATTACGCCGCGATCGCGGCCGGCTCACTCGGCGCGATCACATAGGACTTCAGCGGCGGGTAGCCGTTGAAGCCGACCGAGGAATAGGTCGAGGTATAGGCGCCGGTTGCCTCGATCAGCACCTTGTCGCCGATAGCAAGCGTGACCGGCAGCGGGTAGGGCGTCTTCTCGTACAGCACGTCCACCGAATCGCAGGTCGGGCCGGCGACGATGCAGGGCCCGCTCTCGTCGCGGTCCCTACGGGTGCGGATCGGATAGCGAATCGATTCGCCGATCGTCTCCGCCAGCCCGTGGAACTTGCCGATGTCGAGATAGACCCAGCGGGTGTCGTCCTCCGGGCTGCGCTTGGCGATCAGCACCACCTCGGCCTCGATCACTCCGGCATTGCCGACCAGGCCGCGGCCGGGCTCGACTATGGTCTCCGGCAGCCGGTTGCCGAAATGGCGGCGCAGTGAGCGAAAAATGGCCTTGCCATAGGATTCCAGCTTCGGCGTCTTGCGTACATATTTGGCCGGGAAGCCGCCGCCGAGATTGACGGTGGCAAGCGTAATGCCGCGCTCGGCCAGCGCGCGGAAGATCGCCGCGGTCGAGGCCAGCGCGCGGTCCCAGGCTTCCACATTGTGCTGCTGCGAGCCGACGTGAAACGAGATGCCGTGGGCGATCAGGCCTTGTTTATGGGCGCGCTCCAGGATATCGGCGGCGAATTCCGGCTCACAGCCGAATTTGCGCGACAGCGGCCATTCGGCGCCGGTGCCGTCGCAATGGATACGGCAGATCACGCGTGCGCCAGGGGCGGCGCGGGCAACCTTGTCCACCTCGGCCTCGCAGTCGACCGCAAAGAGGGCGACGCCGAGCTTGAATGCGGCGGCGATCTCGCTCTCTTTCTTGATGGTGTTGCCGTAGGAGATGCGATCGGGCGTGCAGCCGGTGGCAAGCACGGCTTGAGTCTCCTGCACCGATGCGACGTCAAATGACGAGCCGAGCCGGGCCAGCAGGCTGAGGATTTCGGGATGCGGGTTGGCCTTGACGGCGTAATAGACTCTCGTGTCGGGCAACACCTTGGCGAAGGCGCCGTAGTTGTCGCGCACGACGTCGAGATCGAGCACCAGGCAGGGCCCTTCCTCTTTGCGGTTCTTAAGGAACTCGCGGATGCGATCGGTCATCGCTTACGGGCCAAGATGAGCAAAATTGAACACTCACCGGAATAATCCAATTGATCCGAGAGTCAACAATTTTGCAGGCAGCGGCGCGTGCTCATCCACCGCGTGGTGAATGCCGCGCGCATTTTATTTTTTGGTTTTGCTGCGTCGTGTGCGCGACTCAACGCACCAGTACGTTCTTGAACTGCCACGGGTCGCGCTTGTCGATATCTTCCGGGAACAGCCCGGGCCGGTCGGTAAGCGGCGTCCAATCGGTATAGGCGCCGATCACCGGGCCGAGATACGGCGTCTGCACTTCGAGGCAGCGGCGGAAATCCATCTCGTCGGCCTCGACGATGCCGGCCTTGGGATTCTCCAGCGCCCACACCATGCCGGCCAGCACCGCGGAGGTCACCTGCAGGCCGGTAGCATTTTGGTTGGGCGCGATCGCGCGGGTCTCGTCGATGGAGAGCTGCGAGCCGTACCAATAGGCGTTCTTTTTGTGGCCGTAGAGCAGCACGCCGAGCTCGTCGATGCCGTCGGCGATCTCGTGTTCATCCAGAATGTGTATCGATGGCTGGCGCTTGCCGGCCTGGCCGAACAGCTCGTGCAGCGACAAAACCGCGTCATTGCAGGGGTGATAGGCATAGTGGCAGGTCGGCCGGTAGACGGTTTTGCGGCCATTGCGCAGCGTGAAGTAGTCGGCGATCGATATGGACTCGTTATGGGTGACCAGGAATCCATACTGCGCCCGCGGCGTCGGCGTCCATGACCGCACCCTTGTATTGGCGCCGGCTTGCGTCAGATAGATCGCCGCCTGGCAGCCTTTTTTATGCTTATGGCCGTTCTTCGGCATCCATTTCTCGTGCGTGCCCCAGCCCAGCTCGGCCGGCTGCATGCCCTCCGACAGGAAGCCCTCGACCGACCAGGTATTGACGAAGCAATCCATCGGCTTGGGCTTGATGGCGCGCTGGGTGTCGCGCTCGGCGATATGGATGCCCTTGATGCCCGCCTTCTTGGCAAGCCGGCCCCATTCCTCGCGCGTCTTCGGCTCCTTGAACTTGAGGCCGACATCCTTGGCGACATTGAGCAGCGCCTGCTTGACGAACCAGGACACCATGCCTGGATTGGCGCCGCAGCAAGACACTGCGGTGGTGCCGCCGGGTTTCCTGGCGCGCGCGGCCAGCACGGTTTCGCGCAGCGCATAATTCGAGCGCGCCTCGGGCCCGAGCTTGGGGTCGAAATAGAAGCCGGGCCAGGGCTCCACCACGGTATCGATATAGAGCACGCCGATCTCACGGCAGAATTCCATGAGTTCCAGCGACGAGGTGTCGACCGAAAGGTTCACGCAGAAGCCCTGACCGTCGCCGGCGGTGAGCAGCGGCGTCAGCAGCTTGCGGTAATTCTCCCGGGTCACCGCCTGATGGACGAAGCGGATGCCGCGCTCGTCGAGCAGGCGGCGGTCCTTGTCCTCGGGGTCGATGACCACGAAGCGGGACTTGTCGTAAGTGAAATGGCGCTCGATCAGCGGCAGGGTGCCTTTGCCGATCGAGCCGAAGCCGATCATCACAATGGGGCCGGTAATAGTGGCGTGAACGGGCCAATCGGTCATTTTTCAAGTCTCCAGGGTCTTGGCGGTGATATCCGCCACCACCGGCGAACGGAAGGGCGCCGCCCGAGATTCTCAGGCGGCGTCCACGATATTTTTGGCTTAGCGCTAGGCGGCGCGCTGAACGAGGCCGGCGAGAGCCTTGGCGGCGCTACGCGCCGGAACCGGCACGCGCCGTCCGGTCGCACGGATGTAGCCGCGGGCGCCGTCGAGCGCGCCTGGCGCCAGTTCGCAGCCGAGCAAGCGCGCCTGATCGTCGATGCCGAGCAGCCGCAGGCTGCCGGTTTTTTCGGCAGAGAAGCCGAGGCGGCCGTAGTACGGCGCATCGCCGACCAGCAGCACGGCGGCATGCCCGAGTCCGGCGGCGTCGGCGAGCGCCCGCCGCACCAAGGCGGCGCCAAGGCCGCGCCGGCGCGCGCCGGGGTGTACCGCGAGCGGGCCGAGCAGCAGCGCCGGGCGATTGTTCCCGGCGTTGATGGACCATAGCCGTACCGTGCCGACAATGCGGCCGCGCTCGAGCGCGACCAGCGACAGGCCGTCGGCCGGCAGGCGGTCGGCGCGCAGCCGCGCCGAAGGCTTGGCGTGGCGCACCGGCCCATAGGCCAGGTCGAGCAGGGCCTCGCGTGCCTTGTGGTCCGTGGGCCGTTCATTGCGAATGGTGGTCATAGCGCGTCATTCCCCGCCGGGCGCGCGCAAGCACGCTCACCCGAGCTTAGCCAAGTCGATTGAAGGGAAGGCGGGAGCCGGCGGACCGGCTCCCAAGGCTGTCAGATGTGGTAGGTCTTCAGCGGCGCGAAGCCGTTGAACGCCACCGACGAGTAGGTCGCCGTGTAGGCGCCGGTACCCTCGATCAGCACGCGGTCGCCGATTTCCAGGCTGACCGGCAGCAAGTAGGGCTGCTTCTCGTACATCACGTCCGCCGAGTCGCAGGTCGGTCCGGCCAGGACGCAAGGCGCCATGGCGTCGCCGTCCCGCGGCGTGCGGATCGGGTAGCGGATCGACTCGTCCATCGTCTCGGCCAGACCGCCGAACTTGCCGATGTCGAGATAGACCCAACGCACGTCGTCTTCCTCGCTCTTCTTGGAGACCAGGACGACTTCGCTTTCGATCACGCCGGCATTGCCCACCATGCCGCGGCCCGGCTCGATGATGGTTTCCGGGATGCGGTTGCCGAAGTGCTTGCGCAGCGCCTTGAAGATTGCCGTGCCGTAGGTTTTCACCGAGGGCACGTTCTTCAGGTACTTGGTCGGGAAGCCGCCGCCCAGATTGACCATGGCCAGGTTCATGCCGCGTTCGCCGCAGTCCTTGAACACGGCGGCCGCCGAGGCGAGCGCACGGTCCCAGGCATGCTGGTTACGCTGCTGGGAGCCGACATGGAACGAAACGCCATGCGGTTCCAGGCCCAGTTTCATGGCGTGTTCGAGCACGTCCACGGCCATGCCCGGCTCGCAGCCGAACTTGCGCGACAGCGGCCATTCGGCGCCTGCGCAGTCCGACAGGATGCGGCAGAACACGCGGGAACCGGGCGCCGCGCGGGCGACCTTTTCCACCTCGGGCTTGCAGTCGACCGCGAAGAGGCGGACGCCGAGCGCGTAGGCGCGCGCGATGTCGCGTTCCTTCTTGATCGTGTTGCCAAAGGAGATGCGGTCGGGCGAGGCGCCG
>JBBRAL010000024.1:0-62826 GCA_038206805.1 Hyphomicrobiales bacterium
CTAGTGGTCCGATTCCGACATTTGCATCCCGCGGCTGCAAGCTCCCGAGCAAATGTCGGAATCAAAGGACCACTAGCAACTTATTGATTCTAGTGGAGCTTTGAATTTGACATTTGATGAGCGACTGGCCGCAAATGGGTATCAAATGTCAAATTCGCTCCACTAGCGCGGCCCAGCATTGCGCAAGATCATTGGCCGGCCGTCAAACGGGGCTGCTCGCACCGCGCGATCCTGCGATCGCAATCGAGCATCCGTCCGGAGTGAAGGCGCGGGCTAGTATTCGCGCTTGCCGCGAGGCGCCGGCAAGGCGTCGCGCTCCCACTGGCGGCGGGCGAGTTGGAGCGAATAATACGGGCCCTCAACGTAGCCGTAGATGCCGTGGCAACCTCTTCGCCATTCGCAGACTTCCGCGTCACAGCGCCAGATGCGTCGGCAGCCATAGACCACCTGCGGCCGCTCGATGGACACCGGGGCGATTCGAATGCCTGACCGCGGCTTAACGACGACTGCCGAATGTGGCGCCACCCGATCGATTTCCACGTCGGCGGCGCCGGCGCGCATCGGCGTCACGGCAACGACAAGTGCCGGGACCACCAGCAATGCCAGTATCGAAAGCAGCACGCGGAACATGGAAACCTCCGGTAAGCGGTACAAGCGCAAGAAAAATGGGCCACGCCCGCACAATATGCAACGGAAATCGTGCCCTTGCCCCGCCGCAAACCAAAATCGCAAGCCGGCTCGGAACTATTGACTAAAAAGCATCGATCTCATGCAGCAATAGTCTGATTTGTTTGGGCTTTTCCGGCGGGCCGGTTCGTCCTTAAAATCAGCACCGCGTTGCGTGAGCTGAGGGCAGGCGCCATTCACCGGCGTTTGAGAACCGTGAATGTCACCGCATTGCTCGCGCCATTCGCGTTTCGCACCGACACCTGGAGCGGGCCGGGCGGGGCGGTTCTTGGCACCTTGAAAGCCAATGTTTGCACGATCCCGGAACGGCAGTTCGGATTGGCCGTGCAGGCGATGCCGACGGCCGACGCAATGCCGACATGGCGAATGGTCGCGCCGCCAAACAGTATTGTGTTGTCGGCTGTGAATTGGCGGCCGACCAGCGATACCGCGGTACCCGCGACGGCCGATGCCGGCGAAATCGAGGAAATTTCCGGCGGCGCGGGCGCCTGTCCAGACAGCAGCAACGCGACGGCGAGTAAGAAAACCGGTTTCAATGCATTTCGTGTCACGGCGGTCGATCCTGCATGCAATCTCGGACTTGAGCGCGTGAGCATGATCTGAAAAGACGGCGGAACGGCGGCCGAACCGCGCCAGGGGAGGCTTGCGCGAATTCGCCCCCAAAATCAAACGGCGCGCCGCAGGACTGCGACGCGCCGCCGAACGAGCCAGTCCGCTTGCGGCTGACTATTTCACAAAATCACGGCCCGTGCAGGACACACCCAGTGCCGGCGCTTACCGAGTTCTGGTGGTTTGAGTACTCCAACTGTACGTCGAAGAAGTGTCCGTTCCATTGTTGGTTCGCCAAGCCGCCATCATAAGTGCGCGTGCCGTAGTTGTAGGCGCACAGATCGCCATTTTCGTTGCCCGACGCGGTAAACCAGGCATTCAGCAGCGGATCGGTGATAGCCTCCGATATTTCGTGGCTGAGGCCGGTCGATGCTGCGTCCGCTTCGGGACTTGAGGCGGAGTTCGGCGAATTCTGGCTGCCCTTGCAGACCGAGTTATTGCCGTAGGGAATATACCCAAAGACGATATTGGGCGATCCGGAGATGAAGCCGTGATACGCGCAGTATTGTACATAAGCACACTGTGCGTTGCTGGAATCGAAACACGATCCCTCGCCCTTTGAGGTAAAGAGCAGGAACAACTTGTTCATCCCGCCGGTCCAGCCTTTCGCGGCCATGACAGATTGAATCTTCGCCTTGACCTGTGCTTCCGTAATGCAATTGCCCGGCGTGGCGGAATCCGTGCAACCCGAGGCCGGATAGGCGGCCGTATCCACAACGGTTCCGCCGATGGCCAAACTGCCGTTGCCGTTGATGTAGGTCGTCCTACTGCTGATGGTCTGGTAATACTGCGTGTTGATGGCGGAAAGCGAGTGGCCGCCGTACCCGCTTATAAGGTTGGTCTGCACGGCTCTATAGCCCAGCGACATGCTGGTCGCGGCGCCAGTCTGCAGATGCGCCGGTATCCAGTAGATGATGTAGAACTGGATATTCGGCGTCATGATCGAGCCGCCGGCATGATAAAGCAGCGGACCGATATCGGAGTATCCGACCGCATCCATTGCCCGTTGTCTCGCGGCGGCGTGAGCAACCGTTGGAAGAATGTGAATGCTGTCGCCCACTGGATTGGTCAGCGTGAGTTTCGCAACCCCAGGAATTGGGGCAACGTCCTTCAAGTTCTTGGCCGGCGCGGCTGCCGGCGCGGATTGCGCATAGCTCACCGCCGGAGCCACAAGAAATGCCGCCGTAGCGGCGATGGCGAGCAATAATGGAACTCGGTAGTGCTTACTCATGCGTGCCCCCCTTAGGTGAGTTTGCAATTGCGACCGGGATGATCGCAGTCAGATCAAGTCAAGAATCCGAAACAGTAGCTTAGCAGAACGATTTATAATACCGCTAGCGGCAAATATTTTGTGAATCCATTAAGGCTTCTTTGCGGCTTCAGGGCGTGCGGCGGAAGGTTCCCGCGATAACCGCCGGCGCCGGCCGCGCCGGCTTTTGGAACCGGCGGCGGCCCGATGGAACTCGGCGCGGAAATTGGGCGAAGGCAACCCAATTTGGCAGCCTGAGGCAAGGGCCTCTGGTCCGTTGCGAAACATAATTACACTTTTATTCTATTCGCCAACGACCGCGCGTCGGCAGATCGATGTCGTGAGGGGCGGAAGCCTGTCCGGTCGAACAACGTCATCATCGCTGTCATATTTTCTTTATCTCATCTTTATTTTATCCCGCGCCAAGGCAAGCGTCATCGCCCGTATTTTTGGCGGCCCCGGGCAGGCCGTCGTATCAACCGGCTTGCGCCGGGCACTTTCTTTCCCTCAAAAAAGCCGAGGGGATGGAGCACCGAGTGGCGCACCAGTCTTTACCGTCTTGCCGTGTTCCCTTCGCAGAGAACACGGGCGCCTCTCGGCGCTCCATGGCGGCTTTTCTGTCCCCGGGACCGTGCTTCCGGATGCGCGACGGAGGACTCTTCGCCCTCTTTATCCAGCCGGCTTTCGCCAGCCTTCACCCGCACCTCGTCCAGCCATCAAAGGCAGACCCCCATAGTAGGGCCGGACGGTTACCCGGGGCCTCCCGGAGGCGGGGTTACGAGCCCCGCCCGCAGGCGCCGCACCGCCGATGCCGGGTTACCCCCGGTATCGTCCCAGGATTGCCGATGCCCGATCTCCGGCAGCGGCATCCCCGGGTGGCTCCATCCTCGAAACGTCTCGCGAAGACGCCCCTCGTTGAGCCAGGCATTGTGGAATATAGTCCATTACAGGAATTAGATCAAGGGACTTTTTTCGTCGCGACGCTGCCAAGGGCACGGCAAGTACGGCCCCGGCAGCGCCCGGCTCGAATGATTTTTTTCAACCCGCCCGCCCGAAGCGATCGTCGAGCGCATAGCCGGCCCCGCGCACGGTGCTGATCGGGTCGGCGGATTGGCCGCGATTGATCGCCTTGCGCCGGCGCGCGGTATATAGAGCCCAAGAATAACCGCCGGCAAAAGTTAAGGAATTATCGGAATTGCGTCCTTGAGCTGGCCACTTTCATCCACCTAATGTGCTAAACTAAACAAGTTTTCGGGCATGGTAGGTGAGAAAGCCGATGTCGGTCGCGGTTCAGAGCGGTTTTGAAGGCCATCTTGTTTCGATTGGCGTTCTGCCAGCCGGCCTGCCGCCGGCGCATGGGTCCGGGCATACCAACTACCGCGCGCTCCTGGAAAAAAGTGCCCTCGAACCGGCGGCGTTTGCCGATGCGGTCGCCGCCTTTCATGGCTTGCCGCGGACGTCTCTTACCGAGATGCGCGCCGCCAGCATACTCATCGATCAATTTTCTGTCAGGTTTCTCCGCGAATGCGCGGTTCTGCCGTACCGGCTGGAAGGCGAGGAACTCTATCTCGCCGTTGCCGATCCGTCCGACGCCGCGGTTCTCAGCACGGTCGAACTGACGCTCGGCCGGCCTTGCATCCGCAAGATCGCCGCCTTCGATGAAATCGAGATGATCCTGCGCGAAGCGGCCGGCCGCGAAGGCGCCGGTGGGTCGGACGACGAAACCGCCGCCGCCGCCGCTCCGCGCGGCGAAGACGACGATATCGACAGCCTGCGCGACATGGCCAGCGGCGCGCCGGTTGTCCGCATGGTGAATGAATTGCTCGAACGCGCTGTCGAAGTGCGCGCCACTGACATTCATATCGAGCCGTTCAGAGGGCAGCTGCAAATCCGCCTGCGCGTCGACGGCCTGCTGCGCGCGCTTCCCTCGCCACCGCCGGAAGTGGCGCGTGCGATGGTATCGCGCGTCAAGATCATGGCCTCGCTCAATATCGCCGAGCGGCGGCTTCCGCAGGATGGCCGCGCCCGCGCCCGGGTCGGAAGTCTCGATCTCGACCTGCGCGTCGCCACCATGCCGACCGCGCATGGCGAATCCGCCGTCATGCGAATTCTCGAGCGCAATCAGCGGCTGCTCGATTTTACCCGGCTGGGATTTGGCGATCGCGACCGCTCCGTCATCGAGCGGCATCTTGAATCGCCGCACGGTCTCATCATCGTGACCGGGCCGACCGGCAGCGGCAAAACCACGACGCTGGCGTCCGCGCTTGCCCGTCTCAACTCGCCAATGCGCAAGATTCTGACGATCGAGGACCCGATCGAATATGAAATCCGCGGAGTCAATCAGACCCAGGTGAAGCCCGGGATCGGACTGACCTTTGCGACCGCGCTGCGCTCCTTCCTGCGCCAGGATCCCGACGTGATCATGGTCGGCGAAATGCGCGATGGCGAAACCGCCAAGATCGGCGTTCAAGCCTCGCTGACCGGGCATCTTGTGCTCACCACGCTCCACACCAATACCGCCGCCGCCTCGATCACGCGACTGATCGATATGGGGGTCGAGCCGTTCCTGCTGGCGTCGACGATGCGCTGCGTCGTCGGCCAACGCCTGGTCCGCACATTATGTCCGGACTGCCGGCGGATGGCGCCGCTGCGGGCCGACGTCATATCGCGCGACCCGCGCTATTCCGCGGTCGGGCTGAAGGCCGGGGATCTGGTCGGCGAATCCGTCGGTTGCGATCGTTGCGCCGGCACTGGCTTTCGCGGCCGGCTCGGTGTTTTCGAAATCATCGAGGTGACCGAGCGGCTCGGGCATCTGATCGGCACGGGCGCCGACGATGCGACCATCGAGCGAGAGGCGCGAGCCGACGGGATGACAACGATGATCGAGGATGGCGTTGCGAAAGGCCGCGCCGGTCTCACTTCGGTCGAGGAAATATTACGCGTGATCGCGAGCCGCTGAGTATGCGCTTCACCTACAAGGCGATGGATGCGCAAAGCCAATTTATTACCGGCGAGATCGAAGCCGCCGATCCCCGCGAAGTCTCCCAGAAACTCGAAAAACTCGGTTATGTGACGCTCGAGACCGCCGCCGGCACGCGCGGCGACGCCGGCAAAACCGGCGCGCGCTTCTTCACCTTGCGGCGGCCGGTCGGCCGCCGCGACACGACGGTCTTCCTGCGCGAACTGTCGCTGGTCCTGCGTGCCGGACTGGCGCTCGACGATGCACTGTTGTTGCTGGCCGGCGAGGAGAAAGCCGGACTGGCCGCGGTCGTGCGCGATCTTCGCGTCGCCATCACGTCGGGCGCGAGCTTCGGCGATGCGCTGGAGCGTTTCCCGCGTCTGTTCGGCTCCGATCTGGTAGCGATGGTGCGCGTCGCCGAGGCAGCGGGAAACCTGGACGGCGTACTGGAGTCGGTCGGTCAAGAGCGCGTCAGAATGGAGCGGCTTCTCGACAAGATATCGTCGGCGCTGCGCTATCCGGCATTCCTGCTGACGGTGGCGATTTCGGTTCTCGTCTTTTTTCTCTTGGTCGTCGTTCCGCAATTTGCGTCCGTCCTGCGCGATTTCGGCAAACCGCCCGATGGGCTGGCCGGCTTTGTGCTTGCCGCATCGGATTTTCTGGTCAAGGACGGCAGCCTGATTTTGGGCATCGCGGTGGTTTTGCTGGCGGCTGGCGCATTTGCCTTGAGCCGCTCGCAAATCCGCATTGCCGTCACGCGCTATCTCAGCCGGACGCCGGGTCTGCGCGGCATTCTGGAGCTGCGCCGGACCGTCCTGTTCTGCTCCAGCCTTGGGATCCTGCTTGGCAATGGCGTGACGCTGTCGGCGGCGCTGCGCGTTCTGGTCGATCTGCCTGGCGCGGCGGCCGGCGGCCTCGATCTCGCGCTCGAAACGGTTCGCCACGGCGGCCGGCTGGTCGATGCGCTCCGGCGTATCGAATACATTCCTCCGCTGGCGTTGAAAATGCTGCGCGTGGGCGAGGAGTCGGGCGAACTTGCGACGGTCGCGCAGCGAACGGCGGAATTCTACGAATCCAAATTGTCCGAACGGCTCGATCGGCTGGCCGGCGTTGTCGGCCCGGCCGCGATTGTCGCTATCGCGGCCATCGTTGGCACACTGATTATCTCGATTTTGTCGGCGTTATTGAGCGTCAACCAGCTGGTCGGCTAGGGCATAAATTTTACATAAACATAAAATAAACGAGCCAAATAAAGAGCGCCGGGTCGCCCCGGCTCAATTGACTCCGGCTGGCCGGTTTGTAGCATTCCGATATTAAGGGACTGCGCTGGCCCTGTAATCCACGGCTGCAAGCCCGGCGTGAGCTGGATCGCTTAAGATTAAAATTGGGGGCTTCCATGCGATATGCAAGTCGTTGGGTAATCGCGTCTGCATGCCTGATCGTCGGTTTGAACGGCTTGGCAATTCAGACAGGACAGGCACAGCAACCGGGAACGATTCCGGCTTATTACAAAGCGAAGACAGGGCAGCCGGTGAAGATCCCGATGAACGCGTCGGGCCTGAAGGTCTTCTACAGCAAGTACGGATTTTACCGCCTCTCGGTGGACTCGTCCGGCGGTAGCGGGGCCCGTAGCATCAAAGTTGTAAAGCCGGCGGCGGATGCGACCGTTGCAAAGGCCTTCCTGATGGCGGCGTCAAGTCAAACCTACACGATCAAAAGCGGCGACATCAGGCTCGACGGCAAAAACGTGAAGTGGATCGACAGCCACTACAACGACGCAGGGCACGTCAGCATCCCAGCAAGTTACTACCCCAATTTCTTCAACAGCGTCCTCGCTGACGTCACCAGCATCGTCCAACCGAAAGTCGATGCGGCGGCGCCCGGAATCATTTCGTTCTTAGTCAACGAAGTGAATGCCGACTCCAGTATCGACGGCGAAACTCTCGTTGTCGTGTTCAATACCCCGAGCGATCTCGTGAAGCGCAGCGTGGCGCTGCTATTCGGCGGCCAGCAGGTCGATGGAGACCGTTTCGAGATTACGCTCGCAAGCCCGATCGACCCCGCAAAGAAGGGAGCCCGCGCCGACATGGGCTTTGGGATTTCCTTCAGCTATCAGCCCGCTAACCAATACAGCATCATTAAGGTGAACGGTCAGCCGCTCAGTTCATCGGCCGGCGGATTTGATGACGGTTTTGGTTACAATGGCGCGTTGATCACAACCGGTGGGATTGGCGACAGCAACGCGAACCCGGCCGACCCGAATGCGACCGATTTCAACGGCTCGCGCTACGACGACGAGAAATACTCGCTGCTGCCGTTCATCAAAAAAACAGACACGGTTATCCGTGTCGACACGCTCAATCCTTCCGCCGACGACAACATATTTTTCGCCTGGTTCGATCTGTCCGCCGACGGCGACGTGAACCTCGACACCGATGGCGACGGTCTGCTCGATTCCTGGGAGAAGTACGGTTACTCCGCCAATGGCGACGGCGTTATCGATGTCCCGCTCCCCCAATTGGGCGCAAATCCGCTGAAGAAGGACATCTTCATTGCCTATGCCTGGATGAAAAAATCTCCGACCGAAGCGAAATCGCATCAACCAATCGCGGCGGTCCTCCAGGCTATCACCGATGCATTCGCCAATGCGCCGGTATCGAACCCCGACGGGTCGACCGGCATCACCGTGCATTGGAAAAACCTGGGCGGGGTCAATCATGTCGACGACCTCAATCCGGTTTGGGATGGCTTTGACGCGATCATGGACCCGCTGGTGACTCCGGCCGAACGGCATGTTTATCACCGGCTGCTCAACGGCCACGGCTACGGCGGCGGCAGCAGCAGCGGCATTTCGCGCGGGATTCCGGCCAGCGATTTCGTCGAGACGCTCGGAAAATGGGACAGCAATCCCGGAACGTTAGTGCAGCGCGCCGGCACCATCATGCACGAACTGGGGCATAATCTCGGACTGCGGCATGGCGGCGTCGACGACGAAAACTACAAACCAAACCATCTGAGTATCATGAGCTACCTCAATCAGGTCGTCTGGCTGATCAAGGACGGCAAGCCGTTTCTCGACTACGGCCGTTTCGACCTCGCCAATCTCGACGAAACCAAACTGAACGAGGCGCTTGGGCTCACTAATAGCGCCGCCGCTGGCGGCGATGCCGCGATCTTGAACTACGGCGTGCGATGGTACAGCGGTGGTGTTCTGAAGTTCAAAAATACACGCTCCGACGTGCGCGTCGACTGGAATGCGAACGGCACGCCAACCGACAGCCCGGTTGCGGTCGATCTCAATAACGACGCGGCCAATGGCGTACTGGCCGGCCGCTTCATCGAATGGAAAAACCTCATCTTCGACGGCGGCAACATCGGGCCGGGCCTCAGTTCGCAAAAGCGCAATATGATGGTCGGTCCGGAGGTCATGCATGAGCTGACGTTCGAGGAACATAAGCGCATGCAACAACGCGCCATCGAGGTGAAGTGAGTGGCTTGAATCCGGGACGGTAACCCCGTCCCGGTTCATTTTTTGGCCGTGATCGGCGCACACAATGCGACCGATGACCAAGGATGATGACACCGGCCGAGAGCTCAAACCGACCCGAAGACGGCTGCGCCCGGTTCTCGCGGTGGCGGGGCTGCTGATATTTCAGAACCCGCCCAGTCCTGCTATGGCGCAAGCCGTGAAGGATAGCGGCATAAGCTTCGGCGAATACCAGCGGCGCTTTCCGCAAGCGCCGCGCAATGTGCGGGCGGAAATACGCGCCGGCAAAATAGTGATTTCCTGGGACCGGCCGCAGCCCGGGCAGCCGCGAGAAAAATTATCCTACGATCCGGTGGTCGATCACTATCGCGTCTACCGGATTGGACCGGACGAGACGCAGCATCTCATAGGCGAAACCGACCGCCTGTTATTTGAAGTTGGCGCCGCCGAGAGGGGCGCCGTTGCGCGCTATGCCGTGTCGGCCGTCCAGAAATCCGGGGTGGAAAGCGGCCGCTCGGAGACGGTCGAGGCGCGTGTTCCGTAACACGCGGATCCCTTGAGCGGATAAAACCGCCCGCCTCCGCGGTCTCATTTATGCCACTCAGTAACCCTAAGCCTGATCAGGTACCTCATTGAAAAGATTAATACAAAATCCAAATGAATGTACTCGGCCGTTCAACCGTGCTATCGTGATGGCTTAACCCCGTCGTGCATGAGGCTGTTATGCGTCAATTTCCGCAATTGGATCGCCGTCGGTTGTTACGCGCGGGATCGTCCGGGTTCACCCTGATCGAAATGCTGGTCGTGCTGGTGATCATCGGCCTGGTCATGGGGTTGGTCGGTCCGCGCGTGCTCAATTACCTCACGGATGCGCGGGTGAAAGCTGCGAAACTGCAAATCGAGGCGCTGTCGAACTCGCTCGACCTCTATTACCTGGATGCCGGCCGCTATCCTTCGACTTCCGAAGGGTTGACCGCGCTGGTGCGCCGGCCCGGCAATCAGGAAGTATGGAACGGTCCTTACCTGAAGAACGGCGTCGTACCCGATGATCCGTGGCGCAACGCCTATGTCTATCGTTCCCCAGCCGAAAATGGGCCGTACGAGATAATGTCGTACGGCTCGGACGGGCGTGAAGGGGGAGCCGGCGCCGCCGCGGATATCAAGAGTTCAGTAAGATAGCATGCGTGGCGCCGCATCCGAGCCGGAGGCCGGGATCATCCTGCTCGATGTCGTTATTGCGATGGCGATCGCCAGTCTTCTGATTCTGCTGGTCTTGCCGACCTTGCCGCATGAAACAACGTCATCGAGACTGCGTGCTTACGCAGCCGAGGTCGGCGCGGTTCTCAAATCGGACCGTACCGCCGCCGCCACGACCAACCGCGAAGTTGCCACGCGTATCGACGTCAATCGGCGGGTCGTGACGAGCGGATCGGGCAAGAACGTGATCGCACTCCCGCAAGATGTGACGCTCGATGTCATTGCGAGCGGTATTTGCCCGTCCGATGACGGCCAGTTTGCCATCAGTTTTTCCCCCGATGGGCGCTCCTGCGGCGCCGTCATCAGTCTTGCCAAAGACGGACGCGACTGGCGCATTCGCATCAACTGGTTGACTGGATTGGTCGATGTCGTTGCGCCAGCCACAAACTAAAGCGGACCGCTCCGGCGGATTTGCGCTGATCGAAGTGCTGGTCGCGGTGGCGGTGGCTGGGCTGATCATGGCGGCTTTGTTGCGCGCATTCACCAATATTTGGGGCGGTGTCACCGCCGTTCGCGAGGACGCCGAGTCGATGCTTCTCGCCCGTACCGTCATCTTCGGTGTGCCGCGCAACGCCATCGTGGAGGGTGAAAAAGACGGCAATGCCGGCCGTTACCATTGGGTCATGACGACGACGCGACCCCAGGTCGCCACGCCGCCGCCACGCCGCATGGAAGACGGAAGTCAACCGCCCGAACCGGCGAAAGTTTATCGGATATTAGTCAACGTCACCGCGCCTGGCGAACGAAGGACCAGCCTTGAAACATTCCGCATCGGTCTGCCGGCGCGCTGACGCGCGCGCCGGCTTTTCCATGATCGAGATGCTCGCAGCGCTGGCGATCGCCGGCGCGATGGTCGCGGTCATTGCGGAATTCGCCGGCCGCACCATGCATAACTGGAATCGCGGCGAGCAGACCATCGCGGTGATGGAGATGATGACGCGCGGCATTGGCAGGCTGTCGACCGATCTGTCGCTGGCTTTGCCGATGGGTCCGCCGGGGGGCGACGGAGCGAGTGTCTTCTTTTTGGGCAATACCGGCCATCTTCAATTCGTGGCGGCGACCGGCTTCGGCAGCGGTAACCGGGGCGTAGAGCTGCTCGATATCGCAACGTCCGAAGATCGTGGCGATACGCTGCTGGTGCGCCGGCGCGGACTTGTCACCAATCCTCCGTCGCAGTTCCACGATCCCGTTACGCTTTTGCGCGGGCGGATGCAGGTCCGGCTCCACTATCGGACCTCCGATGGGAAACTCACCGACACCTGGGAAAGGAAGTCCGAACTTCCCACGGCGGTTGTGGTCGAAATTCTGAATAGCGAAGGCGCTCAGATGTTCGCGGCGCCGTTCGTGCTTCCGGTCGCGACAAATTTTCCCGCCGATTGCCTGAGCGAACCCGAAGAAGGCCAAGAGCAACCGGCTCGCTGCGCCGCGGCCGGCGCCAAGGCGCCGGCGCCGGCGCCGGATGCCGAGCCCAAGACCAGCCCATGAGCAAGACCGGCCCATGAGTCCGAATCGCAGCCAGCGTGGATCGATCCTGCTGTTCGTCCTGTTTCTTGCAGGATTGCTCGGCGTCTTCGCCGCCGTGGCGGCGACGGTCATGAAATCGGCGGCCGAATCGAGCCGCAGCTTCGCCGAACGCCTGCGCGGCGAAGAAGCCATGCGCGGGGCCATCGAATATATCGTGGGCCAGACCGGCAGCGAGGTGCAGCAGGCCTATGGAACCGCCTTCGTCCAACTCGCCAGAGCCAAAGTGACCTTGACCGTGCGCGATGAGGCGGCACGCATCGATCTTAACAAGGCGCCGCGCGAGTTATTGGCCGGCATTCTGGCGCAGACCGGCGTGAGCGCGGACCAGGCGGATGTTTTTGCCGCCCGCATCATCGACTGGCGCGATGCCGACGACAAGCCGAGCCCGAATGGCGGCGCCGAGCGCGCGGCCTATCGTGCCGCCGGGCGCGTGGACGGCCCGCGCAATGCGCCGTTCCTGCACGTCGATGAGCTTGCGCTTGTCCTTGGCATTCCGATGCGGACCGTTGCCGCGGTTGCGCCATACGTTACCGTTGCGAGTGGCCGCGACAAGATAAACCCGATGTTTGCCGACCCGCCGGCCCTTTTGGCAATCCCGGGGACCACCGGGGATAGCGTTCGTAAATTCATGGAACAACGCAACCGCAGTGGGATTCCGTTTAATTCCTTGATATCAACCTTGGGACAGGTGCAAGATTTTGTGACGCAGGAAAACGGTCTCGCGGTCAGATTCGAAGGGCGAATCGAAACTGTGCCCAACAATGTGCAGAACTTCGAGGCCGTTGTGCGTGTGGTATCCGGCGACAGCGAACCGTATCGGATTTTATCATGGGATCCGACTCCGCCGCCGCGCATTCGGAATCTGCCATGACATTTAGGATGAACCGTTGTTGAACAGCTTACGAGAGGCGATGGCCTGGTTCGTCGAAGGCCTTGTCGATGTCCTGGAAGGAATCGACAAGCTGCGGCGGCGCCGCGTGCCGTTTCGGATGGCTTCGTCCGAGGCGGGCTACGCGCTCGAGCGGCCAGGGCAGGGCGCTCCGGCCGCCGCGCTCCATCTTGTGCCGGACAAGGCGGCTCCGCAGCTTGCGCCGTCCGACAGCGCGGCGATCCTTGCGGATCAGGATATCGATATCCTGCGCCCGTCCGCCGAATTGATCGTGCGGCCCTTGGATCCGCTTCCCGCCGACAGCCGGCCTTACCTCGACGGAATTGTTCGTCATCACATCGAACGGCTCATGCCATGGCGCGCCGACGACGTTCTTTTCAGCTATCGGGTTGCCGAGGCCGGAGCGGGCGATAACCGGCTTGCCGTCACGATCTCGGCAACCTCGCGCGCATTTAGCACCAGCCTGATTGCCGCATTGAACGCGATTGGCGTCGGCCGGTTACGGTTGATTTTTGCCGGTTCGCCGGAAGCCGGTGACGAAATCGTCATTCCGGTCAACGGCGACATTGCCGCACAAGCGCGCCGGACGACTTTTCGGCGTGCCATTCTCGTTGGGCTGGGGCTGCTGCTTTTTACCGGCGCGGCCGGGACGGCCTATCTGCTCTATGCATGGGACCAGACTTCGACGACGGTCGAGTCCGCCGAAAGTTCGATTGCCGTGTTGCGCAAGCAATTGTTGGCGCGCGGTCCGCAACATCCCGGGCAGGGGCGCGATATCGATGCGCTGCTCGCGCGACGGCGGGCGACGCCGTTCGCGGTGCTGGCGATCAATGATATTGCCAGCGCATTGCCGGATACGACATCGCTAACCGAATTGAAAATCGGCGATGGGCGCATGCGTATCAGCGGCATATCGCGCGACGTCGCCGAATTGGTGCCGCTGATCGAGGCCGTTCCCATGTTCGGCGAGGCAAGATTTTTTGCCCCGACGACGCGGTTGACCAATGGCGCCGGCGACCGCTTCTACCTCGAAATGCGTCTCAACCCGGGAAGCGACAAGGCGCGATGAAGGACCTGTTTACCAGCAGCCGGGCAGGAGGAGCGTTGGCGTTGCTCGTCTTGGCGATATTCCTGATCGTTGGCGGGCTGATCGTAGGCAAATCGATTGTCGATGCGAAAGACCTGGAAGCGGATGCCAGGACGGCGGAACTGCAAGCCCTCCAGAAGCGCGTTCAACTTCCCGTGCGCGCGGTGGCGCCATCGGAAGAAGCCAAAAACGCATTTCTGGCAGGCGCCAATCTTGCGCTCGCCGCGAACACGCTTCAGCAGCGGATCGCCAGCCTGATCGACAGCAGCGGCGGAACGCTTGCAACGATTGGAGTCGATCCGCCCGATAACAACGACGACGTGGCCGGACTTCGCGTTGTCGTTCAGGCGAGATCCGAATTCGACAATGACGGACTACAGAAATTTATCTATCAGCTTGAATCCGAGCGGCCGTTCGTTCTTGTTGACACGCTCGATGTCCGCCGCGTCGGAGAAGGCAACGCGCAAGACGGCGGCAAGCAAAATTCGCAGCGGCTGACCGTGAATATTCGCGTCATCGGTTATTACCGTAGAGCCGCCCGATGAAGCGGAAATTCCAGATCGGGTCCGCGGCATTGCTGGTTATCGCCGCCGTTTCGTTCATCGCTTCCGCCGCCGCGCAAAGCCCTACAGCGCCGGCAAAACCGTCGATCGAGCCGTCGCCGCTGGAGGAATTAAGCGCGACGCGCGAACGGCCGCTGTTTATTCCGGGCCGCCGGCCGCCGTCGGTCAAGGTGGAACCCAACGCGCCGGCGCCCATCACGGAAGATGAAACGCTTCCGTTTCAGCTAACGGGAACCGTCCTCGGACCGGATTACCGGGTGGCGATTTTGCGCCAAAACGGGACGCCGGAAGAGTTGCGATTGCGAGTGGGCGAGACGATCAAGGGGTGGACGATCGAGGAAGTCGGCGACCAATACGTCGTCGTGCGCGGCCATGGTAAACGGGTACGCGCCTGGCTGTTCGACGAGACCAAAAAGGCCGGCATCACCGTAAACGGGGCCAGTGTCGGTGCCGCGCACCCCGGTTCCAACAGCCGCGATGACATCGACCGTGATGTGGTTCCAAAAGACACTCTTCCGGGGCAGGCGCCGGCGCCGGTACGGCCAATGGTGCCGCAACGGCCTCGAAATCCAGCGGCGGCAGCGCCTAATCGGCTTCGCCCTCGACAGAATTAACGATGACTTGCGGTCCACCGGGCAATTCGTGGCAGAACAACAATCCAAGTGCCCTGGACTTCAAGTTATGCTAGCTTAAACGACGCGGATGTGCTGTTGCGTTGCGTAATCTGATGTTCTGTTGCGGTGCGTAAATTGTGGTGTTTTGATGCGTGAGTTAAAGCAGTTCGCTTGGGGTCGGGTGCGGACGGCAGTTTTCTGCTGTTTTATCCTGTTGCCGATGGTTGGCTGCTCGAATATCGACAATTTTGTCGAAAAAGATCAAACCGGCGTCACCGACGAGACCGTTCCCAACGCCATCTTGCAGGCCGATTTGTCGGCCCGTTTTCCGCAGGCAGCGCGCGGACGCCCGGCCGAACCGGCGGCACCCGGCTCGCGAGTTTATCCCGGCGGCACGACGGATGCTCAAGCTCAGGATGGCATAAGTTCCACCGCAGAGCAGGGCGCGGTTCAGCGCGGCGCCGACGAATTCGATCTGAATTTCCAGAACGCGGACGCCGGCGCGGTCGCCAAAGTGATACTGGGGGACCTGCTGAAGGTCGGCTATAGCCTCGACCCGCGTGTGCAGGGAACCGTCAGTCTGTCGTCGGGACGCCCGGTCGCCAAGAAGGATCTGCTGCCGCTGCTCGAGAGCACGCTGAAGCTCGTCAACGCCAACGTTGTCGAGGAAGGCGGAATCTACAAGATCGTCCCGATCGGCGAGGCGCTCGGCAACGGCGCCGTCGATCGCGAGGCCAGCGGCAAGCTGACGCCAGGCTACGGCATTTCCGTCATGCCGCTGCGATATGTGTCCGCGCAGGTCGTGCTTCGTGCCATCGACAGCTTTGCGGTGCGGCCGGGGATGGCGCGAGTCGACCCGACGCGTAATTTGCTGCTCGTGCAAGGCGCGAGCACCGAGCGTGCCAGCGCGATCGAAGCGGCAATGGCGATCGACGTCGACTGGATGAAGAATCAATCGGTCGGAATATTTCCGGTCAAGAATGCCAGCCCGGAAACGATTATTGCCGAACTCCACAATGTTTTCGATACCGGGAAAGACGGCGCGGCGTCCAATCTCGTGCGCTTCCAGTCGGTCAACCGTCTGAACGCGGTCCTGGCGGTCGCTAAATCGGGCCACATGATCAATCAGGTCAAAACGTGGATTGCCCGGCTCGATCGGTCGGACGACAACAATACCACCGTGCGAATCTACCATCTCCGCTATGGCAATGCGCGTGTCGTGGCGGGCATTCTGCGTGACGTGTTCACCGGCCAATCGGGTTCGGGAAGCTCGTCGGGCAATTCCGATCTTTCGCAGCTCACGCCCGGCTCGCCGGCGCAGCAGGCGACATCCGGCGGACCCACGTTTGGCCAATCCTCAACACAGCCAACCCCGAGCACCAGCACGGCCTTTGGCGGCGCTAACAGGCCAACCCCGACCGGCGCGGGCACGGCCACCCCAGGCGGATCGGCGGCGCGCCCGACCGACATCGCGTCTCTGTCGAATACCGGGGGCGGCGGCGGCGGCGCCGGGGTCCTGAAGAATGTGAGGATCACCGCGGATATCGCGAACAATTCGTTGGTCATCTTTGGCAGCCGGGACGAGTACAAGATTGTCGAGCGGGCGATTTTCGAGCTCGATCGCGCTCCCCTGCAGGTCGCCATCGATGTCACCGTTGCCGAAGTCACGTTGAAGAACGAGCTTCAGTACGGCGTTCAGTTTTATCTGCAACAACAAAAGAACGGTTCGCAGCAAGGCTCGGTCGGCTTCGGCCTGAACAGTGTCCTTACTCGGGCAATCCCCGGCGCGAATTTGGTGCTGGGCAGCGATTCGGATCCGCGCGTGTTGCTCACGGCATTGCGTTCCATCACCGACGTCAAGGTGGTGTCGTCGCCCGCGCTGGTCGTTCTGGACAATCAGCTTGCCATTCTGCAAGTCGGCGACCAGGTGCCGATCACGACTCAACAGGCTACGGACGTCACCGTTCCGGGTGCGCCTCTCGTCAGCAGCGTGCAAATGCACGATGTCGGCGTAATTCTCAAGGTTACACCCCGGATCAACGCCAACGGCGTGGTGAATCTCGACGTCACCCAGGAAGTGTCGTCCGTGCAGCCGTCAGCCACTGCGACTTTGACGCCCACGATTTCGTTGCGCCGGGTCCAAAGCACCATCGCTGTCGCCAGCGGACAGACGGTCCTGCTTGGCGGCCTCATCAGCTCGCAGGACAACAAGAGCAGGCAGGCCGTTCCCGGGCTCGGCGACCTGAAGAACATCGGCAACCTGTTCGGCACCAATGATAATACCAAGCAGCGGACCGAGTTGATCATGTTCATCCGGCCGCAAATCATCCGCGACAGCATCGATTCGCAGCTCGTTGCCGAGGAACTCCGGTCTAAACTCTCGGTCATCGCGCGGAGCGTGGGCGGCCCCGGACTCGGCTCGCCACGTAAATGACGAATAGCGTCGGGTCCGCAAAACCCGTCACGAACAATCGCAACCGGTGGTGCGCGGTCGTTATGGCCGCGGTCGGAGTAGCGCTGTCGTTCGAATTGTTTCCCGTGCCGGCAGCGGTGTTTGCCGCATTGCTTGCTTGCCTTGCGATGGCGATCGCCGTGGTCGACATCGAGAGCTTGATCATCCCCGACGCCGCCAGTCTGGCTATATTCATTCTTGCCATCGCGTTTGCCGTGACCGAGGCCGGGACGGCCGATGGGCTGGCGGCTTTTGGCGACGGCTTGTTGCGGTCGGCGGTTGCGGGAGGAAGCCTGTATTTATTGCGGTTTGCCTACCGGCGGGCGACCGGCGTCATCGGGCTCGGCCTCGGCGACGTCAAATTGGCGGCGGCCGGCGCGCCGTTTCTTGGCTGGGCGACGCTGCCGTTGGCGCTGGCGCTGGCGGCGGTCGCGGGCGGGTTGGCCGCGATGGCTTCCACCGTCACAAGCGGCGCGGCGCTCGATCGCAGAACTGAAATTCCATTCGGCGCCTTTCTCGCGCCGGCCATCTGGCTCGCGCTCATTTTGGAAAGTTGTGGCCTTTTTCCGCTTTAGGTCGCAAGCCACACAAAGCAGATTTTGTGCATACTTTAGGGGTGGAAAATAGTTCGTTTTTCGGAACCGGCGCCATGCCTGCTTTTGCTCTTGGCAGGATAGGACAGGTTGTGGCACAACCCTCGGACAAAGACTCGGCATCGGCAAACGCCGGGTTGATAAGCTGGATTTTGCAATATTCCGGCCACATCCAATAGGGGGATGGTCATGAAGTGGAAGTCACTCCTCGCCGCCATTATCGGGCTGTCTGCGGCAGTGTTATCCCAGGCGGCCTGGGCGCAGGCGTCTCATATGTTCACTGGGGTCCTCGCTATTACCAATGTGACCAGCCCCGCGTGCGACCCGGTCGGTATCCAGGCCCATGCACTGAATTCGGTCTTCAGGCCGCGTCTTCTCGCGGGTGAGCCGACGGCAGCGATCATTGTTTTCGGCAACCAGGGAGAGCTCGTGCAAATGCAAGAGGCCGGCATATCCCCGGCAAATATGAATGGCAGTGGCACGTACAATGGAACGTTTTTCGATCCGAATACCGGCAAGGTTCTAGTCTGGAGGGCCGACCCCAACAACACGTTCAATCTGACGGTGACATCCACGCAGCCGCCGGCTTCGCCGGTGCCGGTAAAGGCGATCAGCAACTATATTTACGTGTCCGGCACCATCGATAACTTTGCCGGCCTTCCCGGCTGTAGCCTGACCGTCAATGGCGCATATACGCAGCCTGTCGCCGCCCCCTGATCGATCGGAGGAAGCCATGTCACGCAATTTTCTCTTCGCTGCCGCTCTGTTGTCGTCGATCGTTGCCTGGGGGCCGGCTGCTCACGCTCAGGTGCAATGCATCAGTCCGAACTCTGCAACCCCGCACGGAAAGCCGATGTGGGTCGGCGTGTTGCGATTTGCCAAACAAAGCGCAGGCTGCGGCCCGAATCAGTTCTTCCCCACCGCCAACATCGCGAATTCGCTTTATCGGCCCTATCTCACCAGCGGCGATAGTCCATCCGGGATCAGCCATTTTCTCGGCAGCAACCATGCAATGCTCATCACCAATTTGAGTGCAACCGCCCAATTCAGCGGGTCTGGAACCTATCGGGTTTGCACGATAAACGGAGAGGTGGACTTTGGCGGGCCAATCTCCGGCAACTACACGTTTACGCAGACGCCGGCGGTTGTGGACAATTCAACGCCTACCATTACGCTCAACGGTCACATCGACAGTTACGGCAACGTCGCCGGCTGCTCGCTCTATTTCCAGGGCGTCTACGTGCGCGATCCGCAAACGTTACCTTAGGCGCGCAGGAAATATGGGCGGCCAGCGCCGGCCGCCGGAAGGCCAGCGGCATCGTCGGCGGATGGCTGGCGTCATTGTCACCAATGCGAACCTGCGCCTAGAGTCTGATCCATTGAACATGAATCGGCTTCCAACCCGCTCATTCCCGCGAAAGCGGGAATCCAGCACTTTTTAGCCCTGGGTCCCCGCTTTCGCGGGGACTAGCGGATTAGGGTGCGTCGTAATTTCCTAGAGCATTTTCCCGCGAAGCTTGCCCCCGGACTTGATCCGGGGGTGGGAACCGGTTCGCCGTAGAAAATGCGATCAAATCAAGAATCTAGAGCGCGTTGCGGATTCAATAAATCCGCAACGCACTCTAGATGATCGTTCGCCGCAATAGCTCGTCGATAACTTGATTAGCCAGATCCGCCGGATTTGTTTGTGCCGCCAGCAAATGGATCTCGGCATGCTCCGGCATTTCATAGGGCTGATCCACGCCAGTAAAATTCTTGATCTCGCCCGCCAGCGCGCGCTTATATAATCCCTTCGGATCGCGCACGATACATTCCTCGATCGGCGTGTCGACGAACACCTCGATGAATTCGCCGGTATCGAGCAATTCCCGCACCATCCGGCGCTCGGCGCGGAACGGCGAGATGAACGAGCAGAGGACAATGAGCCCCGCCTCGGTCATCAATTTGGCCACCTCGCCAATGCGCCGGATGTTCTCCACCCGATCCGACTCGGTAAAGCCGAGATCCCTGTTCAATCCGTGCCGCACGTTATCGCCGTCGAGCATGACGGTATGAATGCCGCGCGCGTGCAGGCCGGCCTCCACCATGTTGGCGATAGTGGATTTTCCGGCGCCCGGCAGGCCGGTAAACCACAACACCGCCACCCGGTGGTGCATGAGGCTCGATCGCTCGGCTTTGCTGATGGTCAGGTTCTGATGGTGGATATTGGTCGCCCGCCGCAACGGGAAATCGATCATGCCGGCCGCGACGGTTTCGTTGGTATGGCGATCGATCAGGATGAATGCGCCGGTATCGCGATTGTCCGCGTAGGTATCGAACGCGACCGGCCGCGCCAGCGACAGATTGCACAGTCCCACCTCATTGAGGGCCAGGGTCTTGGCGGCCAGCTTCGATAATGTGTTGATGTCGAGCTGATGCTTGATCTCGGTCACGGTCGAGGCCAGCGTGCAATGATTGATCTTCATCAAGTAGGAGCGCCCGGGAAACAGATCACCGTTCGACATCCAGACCAGATGCGCCGCGAACTGGTCGGCAATCTGGGGACGGTCGCGAACAGCGGCGATGATGTCGCCGCGGGCGATATCGATTTCGTCGGCGAGCGTGATGGTGACCGAATCCCCGGCCTCGGCGGTATTGTTATCGCTGCCAGGCCCAATGATCGTCTTGATGCTGGTGGTCCGCCCGGATGGCAGCACCGCGATGGCGTCGCCCGCCATGGCCCGGCCGCTTACAACCGTCCCCGCGAAGCCGCGGAAATCGGCGTTCGGGCGGTTGACCCATTGCACCGGCATGCGGAACGGCTTGGCGCCGCGGTCATCCTCGACATCGGCGTTTTCCAGATATTCGAGCAGATAAGGTCCCAAATACCAGGGCGTACGCGCGCTGCGGGCCGAGATATTGTCGCCATCGCGCGCCGAAATCGGGATGGCTTTGATTTCCTTGAAGCCCAGCGTGGATGCAAACTCCATGAAGCTTGAGGCGATCCGGTCGAAAATGGCCCGATCGAACTCGACCAGATCGATCTTGTTCACCGCGAGAACGGCGTAGCGGATGCCCAACAGGCTTGCGATGATCGCGTGGCGGCGCGTCTGCGGCAAAAGGCCTTTGCGTGCATCCACAAGCAGGACGGCGAGATCCGCATTCGAAGCCCCGGTCGCCATGTTGCGGGTATATTGCTCGTGGCCGGGCGTGTCGGCGACGATGAACGCGCGCCGCTTGGTCGAGAAATACCGATAGGCCACGTCGATGGTAATGCCTTGCTCGCGCTCGGCTTCCAGCCCGTCGAGCAGCAAGGCAAAATCGACATTCGCCCCGGTGGTGCCGTGCTTTTTCGAATCGCGCTCAAGCGCGGCCAAATGATCGTCGAAAATGAGGTCCTGTTCGTAAAGCAGGCGGCCGATCAAGGTCGATTTGCCGTCGTCGACCGAACCGCAGGTAAGAAACCGCAGCGCCGGGCGCGTATCGGCGGCGGTGAGCCCTCCGGAGGCATCGGTGACTGGCGCGGAGCCGCTCATCAGAAATATCCCTCACGTTTCTTCTTTTCCATCGATCCCGACTCGTCATGATCGATGACCCGGCCCTGCCGCTCCGAACTGGCCGAGCCGCGCATTTCGGCAATGATCGCGTCAAGCGTGTCGGCATCGGAAGAAACCGCCCCCGTCAAGGGATAGCAACCGAGCGTCCGGAAGCGGACAAGCATCATGCGCGGCGCCTCGCCGGGCAAGAGCGGCAAGCGGTCGTCATCGACCATGATCAGGACGCCGTCGCGCTCGACGACCGGGCGCTGCTTGGCGAAATACAGAGGCACGACCGGAATATTCTCGGCCCTGACGTATTCCCAGACATCGAGTTCCGTCCAATTGGACAAGGGAAATACGCGCATGGATTCGCCCGGCATGATTCGTGTATTGAATATTCTCCAAAGTTCGGGGCGCTGGTTGCGCGGATCCCAGCTATGACTTGCGGAGCGGTGCGAAAAAATGCGCTCCTTCGCCCGGCTCTTTTCCTCGTCGCGCCGCGCCCCGCCGAGCGCCACGTCGAAGCGCCATTTGTCCATGGCCTGGCGCAAGCCTTCCGTCTTCATGACTTGGGTGTGGATCGCCGAGCCGGATCCCACCGGCGAGATGCCGCGCGCAAGCCCCTCTTCGTTGACGTGAATCAACATATTCATGCCAAGACGCGCCGCGATCTGGTCGCGGAACGTGATCATCTCGCGGAATTTCCAGGTTGTGTCGACATGCAGCAGCGGGAACGGCGGCTTCGATGGATGAAATGCCTTTTGCGCCACGTGCAGCATGGCGCTCGAATCTTTTCCCATCGAGTAGAGCATGACGGGATTACGAAACTCGCTGACGACCTCGCGCATGATGTAGATCGCCTCGGCCTCGAGGCGACGCAGACGCGTTGAGAGATAAGCCGACTTCACAGAATAACATCCCAGTGTTTGGCATGAACCGCCACGCGGTCGGGAGGGTTGTACATATCCCGGCTTTGAAGCATGGGCAATTACATTGCGGTATTAGTGGCCGTTGTAAACCTACTTATGGTGCCCCCAAGGGATCGCCGCCCAAATCCGTTCATGAAAATAGTACAGGAATATTTTTGTGAACAGCTCGGTCGCCGCGATCGATCCGGCTACCGTGAGCTTGCCTGTTATAATTGCACTAATCACGAACGTGTCTAGCGTGCCGGCGATACGCCAACTGATCGCCTTTGCAAATGACCGGGCGTGCGCCTCTTGCCCCCTGAAAAATAACATTGCTCAGGTCACCTATCGAATGTGAATATTGTCAGGATTCTGCGGAGGAACTAAAGGCTATGCTGCCCGAGACTTCAAAATCCGCCGTTGCGGCCGAAAGATGGCGAGAATCATGAAACCGACCGCACGGTCGGGGGGCCATAAAAAAACCGGACGAATTTTGGAGTTGCCGCCATGACTGCTCCGATTAGTTCCGGTTTTTTTCGCCTTATGCACGCGCGTTCATACCTAGAAGAGCACAAGTGCACAACGACCGCAGTGTGGCCGCAAGTCTGCCACTGCCAGCGTCCCTTTGATTGAATCCATCCCTGTTTTTCGGGAGGTCAGAATTGCCGGCTGGCCCCGGTCATCGGCGCACAAGTATGGTTAGGTATTCGCCGCCTTAATCCGTCATATTGGTGGAATGGCCCGCGTTTGGCGGGCGTTATTGGTTAACGGCAATTGTCACGGCAATCTTGCGGCGGGCAAGCCGGGCGCGTTGCCGAGTCGCGCGGTATGCCAAGAATCCGACATAGGATGTGGCAAAAAAGCCGCTGATTGGCAGAATCTGGCAATAGTCGAAATTGCACGAGCGGGCCCGTCGATGGGTTCAACTGCCGGGTGAGCCATGCCCGCATTACGCGACAGAAGATAAGGTACTGATGACTCTATCTTAATCGGCTTTGGGAGCGGAAAAATCGGAGTATCATCCGCCCGATGCGGGCTTAAGCAGAAAACAGATCTTGATCCTTTGGGACCGGCCGAGAACAATGGAAACACAGGATTCCAAGGGGTTTTGCGCCGGTAGCATTGCGGAATTGAGACTCAGCGCCTAGAAACTATCGTTTGAGCCTGTCAATCGCTGAGGATTTGGGCAAACCAGACTCGTGGCTACTAAGCGGCGTCTGCTTTGGGGAGCGTGATAGTGACTGCATCGTCCGGGTTTGGCCCCCGCAAGGTTCTGGGGGTGTCGGGCAGCTTAGCGCTTTCCCTGCTCGTGGCAGCGTGCTCAGCGCTGCCCGCAGCGGCGCCGACCTCCGGCGAACTGGAAGCGCAGTCGATCGATCCGGCCTTTAATTTTTATACGGTGCCGGTGGATTCGCGTGTCACCGCCGTCCTCCACCAATATCGCACGAGCTTCGGGCCGGGCTTCAAGCGCGCCCACTATACCGCCACCAATGTCTTGAATGCCGGCGATGCCATTTCGATTACCGTTTACGAGACCGGCGGGTCGACGCTGTTCCCGCCGCCGGCCGTTCTTCCAGGCGCGAGCATCACCGGCCAGCCGGGCTCGGTTTCACCCGGGGCGAGCACAATTCCGCCGCAGACCATCGAGGCGGACGGCACCATCAATGTTCCCTTTGTCGGACGCGTGCACGTGGCGGGCCAGACCCCCGGTCAAGTCGCCAAATTGATCGAGCGGGAACTACAGGGCAAGGCGGTGGCGCCGCAAGTTATCGTTACGCTGGTCAACGGCGTATCGAATGCCGCAACGGTCAGCGGCGAGGTGAACGCCGCCCGTGTCGTGCCATTGTCGTTGCGCGGCGAACGCCTGCTTGATGTGATCGCCGCTGCCGGCGGGCCGAAATATCCGGCCTACGAGACCTACGTTCGCGTTGTGCGAAAGAATACCGTTGGTTCCGTGCTGCTTCAAACGGTCATTGGCGATCCCGCGGAAAACATCAGTATTCGCCCCAACGATCAGATATATCTGACGCATTATGCGCGAAGCTACGCGGTGCTGGGCGCGACGACGCGTGTCGCCCTTTATCCATTCACGACGGAAAAGGTGTCGCTCGCCGAGGCGGTCGCGCAAGGTGGCGGGCCGATCGACACAATTGGCGACCCGGGCGGGATTTATCTGTTCCGATTCGAGCCTTGGTCCATTGCCAAGAATGTGTTGTCCGACGAACAACTCGCGGCCCTGGCTAGCGCGCCACCCGAACTTGTTCCAATCCTTTACCGTGTCAAATTGCGCGACGCGGAGGGCTATTTCGTGGCGCAAGCGATCGAGATGCGGGACAAGGACGTGGTCCTCATTACCAATGCTCCGGCGACACAGTTGCAGAAGGCACTTTTGGCCGTTCGCGGGGTCACCGGCATCTTCTATGACTTAAAGAAGAGCGCGACCCCGTAATGCGCTAATGGCGTCCGGCGTGCCGATGCGTTGGTGCGATGAGCGAGATTGCGGTTTAAAACCGCGGCTACGACAGGCTGTCGCGCGAATTTGAGGTCCGTCGAGCGCTGGTGCTACGTCGAGCATCCGGCCTCGATGGCGCTATGATTCACCCGTCAATAAGCACATTCGGCTTGGCAAAACGTTGCAAGGCCGGCGTATCTCCGATTGTGATGTCGCGCCCGGAACTTTTCACGCCATACTTGCCCAGCAGCGCCAGGTTGCGCGACAGATTTTCCGGCGTCATTCCCAAGCGCGATGCCAATGTGCGCTTGTCGAAGGCCAATTCGATACATTTCTGGTGGCCTTGCAGGGCATCGGCCTGCAGGATCCAGTTTGCCAGCCGTTCCGCGCTGGTGCGCAATTTCTCGTTCTTGAGCGAACGCACGATCCCGCGATAGCGCTCGGCCAGTTCATTGACGATGGCGCGCGCGAAGGCGGCATCGCGCTCGAACACGTCGCGCACGGTCTGCGCCGGTATCATGAGAATTTGCGCCGGCGCCAGGGTGCGCGCCGATTTGAGATAGACTTCGTCGCGGATCACCGCCGCCAGAATGAAGGTCGTCACCGGCCGCATGATGTCGATCGTGGTGACGTGCCCGTCATGGGTGCAGAACATTTCGACCGAGCCTTCGATCACGATATGCAGAAAATCCGGCAAATCGCCTTCGTTGATCAGGGTCGTGTGCTGCGGGAAGCGCTGGAGAAATGCGGCACCCACCAATTCCTTGAAATTCGCTTCGCTCATGTCGCAGAACAGCGGCAGTGCGCGGATGATTTTCCAGTCGGATTGACGCACGGGCTTCTCCCCAGTTCCGGGTATTGCGCAGGCAAGGCCGGCAATCTATTGCCAATGCCGCTCCGGTGACTTGATAAAGATCAAATAAAAGTAATTCTCAAATCAGATGTTGGCCGACTTAGGTATAGCTAAATTATCACGAAATAAAACTGAAGCCGCTTGATCGGCATCATAGCATTTGTGGGGCGTTACGAGTTTGTCGGCCTAGGATTGTCTTAACGATCGACAGTAACGGCGCGCCACCATCGAACGAAAACGGTCACCGGCGTCACGCGAGAGGATCGCGCGACGAGTGGGAGCGGGTGGAAGGGCTTCCAGACCCCCAAGCAATATTCCGTTCCGGCCATGAATACGCTGGCCTTTACGGTCAACTTCGCGGTCTGGACAATGTTTTCCGTTCTCGGCATCCGGATCAAAGCCCAGCTGGGCCTGAACGAAGCCGAAATCGGCCTGCTCGCGGCAACGCCGCTCTTGACCAGGTCGCTGGTGCACTTGCCACTCGGCATTCTGACCGGCCACTACAGTGGCCGCGCGGTTTTTTTCATTCAAATGGCGCTGGTGGCGACCCCGACCTATGGCTTGGCGTTCGCGACGCAGTATTGCCAGTACCTCGCCATCGGGCTGTTCGTCGGTCTGGCGGGCGGCTCGATTGCCATCGGTATCGCCTATGCCTCGGCCTGGTTCCCGAAAGAGAAGCAGGGCGCGGCTATGGGCATCTTCGGCGCCGACAATGCCGGCGCCGCGGTGACGAATCCCGCGGCGCTTTGATTATCGTCGCCTTCGGCTGGCGCATGGTGCCGCAGGTCTATTCGGTCGCATGCTGGCGATGGCGGTTATTTTTTGGTTCTTCACCTATCCCGATCTAGAGCAGGAAGATCGCCGACTGACGGGAAGGTTTCCTTCGCTCACCGAACAACTTGCGTCGCTGGCGGAGATGCGAGTGTGACGATTCGGTCTCGCTTATTTCTCGTCTTTGGCGGATCCGTCGTGCTCTGGCTGCCAAAATATAACGTGGCGCAATACGGCCCAGCGTCAGATACTTTAGGATTGAATCGATTTAAGATTTCTATATCGGCTGGGTTCCGATTCAAGATGCTGGCCGGGTTGGAGACCAGCATCCATGCCCCGAACCTATTCCCTTTATCTTTGCGAACGTGTGGTTGCGGCTGTCGTTGCCGGCCGGAGCTGCCGCTATGTCGCCGAGACCTACAAGGTCTGCGTAGCCAACATTGTAAAGTAGTCGCAACGATTTCGTGCGACCGGTAGTGCTGCAGCCAAGCGGATGGGTGGAACTTAGCCGCTTTCCCTGGTGACGGCACGCGACTGGCTTTTGGTACGCCTGGCGGCCTCTCCAGACCTGACCCTGCAAACGTTGGTGATGGAGCTTCGTGATCGCGGCGTGGTGACGAACTATGACTCGGTCTCACACCTGCGCTTCGGTTCATGCTGTGCCATGCAACTAGCCCAGGAAGGGGCGCCTATTTCATTGACGCGCAGTGCCGGCCGTCTTATTTGATCAGATACCGAGGGGTGTGGTATGTTCTTAAAATCGCTGCACGCCAGTTTCATCGCCTAGCCGTCGCGACAGTTCGAGTCGCCAGCGTCATAAGAGTCAGCAGCGTATGAAAATCGTCGTTAATTGCTTCGATCTGCTGGAATCGCACGCGGGATCCGGCGGAGCGGGTCAATATGTCGACTCTCTACTACCTGAATTGGCGCGCAATGCCGAGGTGCGGGTAATCTCCAGCCGGCAAAACGCCGGCTGCTTCCGCGAGAATGCCGGCTATGACGTTTTGCAGTTTACCGAAAATACCTACCAAGCGGTGGACTCGCTACTCGATTGGGCCGACATATATTTTTGTCCGTTAAACGGGTTGTCGCCAGCTTTCATCGACTCCCGCACTCCCATTGCATGCACCATTCTTGACTTGCAGCAAATTAATTTCCCGCATTTCTTCGGCAACGGGATGTTCGAGGCGCGGCATTTGAATTACGGCACAGCGATCGCCCGTGCCGACGCCGTCCTCACCATCTCGCATTTCGAACGCGACAATATACGGCGCGCTTATGGAAAGGAGGCGGTCTACGTTTCGCACCTCTCCGGATATCTCGCTGACTCTTTTCTCGGTCGCGAACTGCAGCCATCTGCGGAACTCACCGAACATCTGCCATGGGACAGCAAGGGGCGCTACCTGCTTTATTCGGCGGTACCGTGGCCGCACAAGAATCACAGGCGGCTACTGCAGGCCTTCGACTTGATGCAGCGCCGGGACGAGCGCTTCGCCGACTATAAGCTAGTGCTGACCGGCGCCCGCCAGCATAGTCTGGTCAACAGCGCCCTTAATAAGTTCATCGAACACTACCACCTCAGCCGCCACGTTGCCGATCTCGGTTTTGTCGACGACCAGGACCTAGCTTGGCTAATGACCAATGCCGAAGCGCTTGTGTTCCCCTCCTTGTACGAGGGTTTCGGCATTCCATTAGTCGATGCAATGAAGTTCGGCGTTCCCGCCCTTGCCGCCGCATCCGGCTCGGTGCCGGAAGTATGCGGCGACGCGGTCGCCTATTTTTCCAATCCGCTCGATGCCCGCGTCATGGCTGACGACATGGCGGCTTTTTTGAACGACGAACCGCGCCGGCAGAAGTTGTGTGCTGCCGGCAAGGCGCGCGGTGCGATGTACACGGCGGAACGAACCGCCGCGGCCACCATGGACTGCTTCGCGGCGGCGATCGCAATGCGCGCTAGTGATGCTGTCCCGCAAGTTTATCTGCCGGAGCGACCTGCCAATTTCTTGCCGCGCGAGACCGTCACTGTTGTGCTGGATGCTGCCGGCTTTACCGAGAAAGGTTTGGCAAATGCGGCGCTCGACCATCTGCTCGACAGGATCGGCAAGTTCGCGGACTCGCTGCGCTGGGTAGTTGTTATGGACGAGGCGGACGAGATACCGGCGATTCATCGGCTGCCGTCGTCAACCGTGTGCGACTACGTACGTCGCGACTTGGCCAACGGCCGAGCTATTCCGCTAACGGCCGTCCGTGAGGAAGTCGTCGCCACCGATCTGATGCTGTATCTTTGCCTTGATCAGTTGTCGCCGGCGATTTTCGAAGAACTGGGCTACGCTACCGCTATGCTGGGATCGTTCGCCGAACTCGGTGGCGTGCGTTTTGACCCCCATGCAAAGACCCTATGGATTGACATGCCACGCGTCGATAAGGACCTGGTCGAGGCATATGAGGGCTGGAGCGTACGACCACTCAGCTTCTTCCACAATTTATTGCTGCGACGAACCGGTCCGGTAGCCACCAGTTGTTGGACGCGCGAGGGAGTGCGTGAGGTCCTCCGCAAGCTGCAGATCATGGTCGTGCCGCTAAGGAATGCAGAGGGCGCGACATGACTCCGCCTATGGTCGGAATTGTCGTTCCGGTCCGCAACCGTCGCAATAAGACGCTCAGATTCCTAAAATCAATTTCTGAGCAGACGTGGCCGAGGGTGCTGCCAATCGTCGTCGATTCCAATTCGAATGATGGCACACTGGACGCGATTTCGAAGGCGTTTCCGAACGTGCAGACTGTAGCGGCTACTGACGCCGATTTTTGGACTGGCGCAACAAACCGTGGGGTCGAAGCGGCTCTGGCCGCCGGTTGCGAATACGTCCTCACCATCAACGATGACGGCGTCGTTCGCGAAGACCTCGTTGAGGAGCTCGTCGAATTGGCGCGCACTTTCGATTTGCCAATCCTGGCATGCCGTATCGACTATCTAAATCGGCCAGGGCTGATCTGGTCTATTGGCGCCCGCCACAACTGGGCAACGATGGAGCTGTTCGCCCTAAATTACCACAATGTCCGCGAGGAGGATCTGCCGGAGATCATTCGCGATGCGTTGGTTATTCCAGTGGAATCGGCGCCCGGCAACGGAGTGCTCATCCATCGTAGCGTTTTCGAGAAGGTCGGGCTGTATGATGAGAAGAACACGCCACATTATCATGCTGACACCGAATTTTTGCTACGCTGCCGTATGCATGGCTTCACCCCACGGGTATCGCCTAAGATCATCGTCTACAACGACACCGACCCCGAATTTAGCGTCGACGGCGGCGCCGTCACCGAGGACCTGCACTGGAAACGCCAGCTAACGTTCAATGACCTGCGCAAGGTCGTGCGATCGCGCCAAGCAATGAAATCACTGTATTGGATGCTGACCAAACGAAAGTCTCACTTTTTTTTCCGTGCGCATGCCTATGTCATACGACGATATTGTCCGCAGGGGCTACGATGGCGCTCGCTGGTCAACTATCTTGCCGGCGTCGTCTTCCTGGTGTTGGACAGCGATCCGCGCAGTCGGGTGGCCACCTTGCTGAAACAGTCGAACATGCGACTGCGACGCGAGCGGCTTGAACGCGCCGTTAGTATTCTTGCCGGAAGTGGGCAAAGCAAAATGCGGAAGCGTGGCAGGTGACGATTAATCACAAGACGGCGGTCGTGACGGGTGTCTCCGGCCAGGACGGGGCCTACCTGGCAGAACTTTTGCTATCCAAGGGATATCACGTCGTCGGCACCTACCGGCCGGGAAGGTCCGACCACTTCTGGCGACTGGACAAGCTGGGCGTGCGGCGCAACGTAGAACTGGTCGAGCTAGATATGCTCGATCGAACGGCCGTAAGAGCACAGGTCGAGCGTTTCGGCCCAGCTGAAATTTACAATTTAGCGTCGTTCAGTTCAGTGGCGCTGTCGTTCAATGAACCTGTAGCCGTGGCGGAAGCAAATATTATCGCATTTCTCAACGTGCTCGATGCAGTACGTACCATCGGTCTCGACACCCGCGTTTTTCAGCCTTCGTCTTCCGAGATGTTCGGCCTGACCGAGGGTGGTGTGGTCGACGAGTCTTCGCCGTTTAACCCTCAAAGTCCTTATGCCATCGCCAAGGCCAGCGCTCATAGCTTCGCCCGCTTCTATCGCGACTGCTACAAGGTCCACACCAATCTCGGCATCCTGTTCAACCACGAATCGCCGTTGCGCGACCCGGGATATTTGAGCATGAAGGTGGCGATCGGCTTGGCCGCGATCCTCAAGAGGGATGCAGAACCGCTGGTTCTCGGTAATCTTGATTCCGTCCGCGACTGGGGGTTTGCTCGCGACTACGTTGAAGGCATGTGGGCTTGCAATCAGCTTGACTCGGGTGAAGATTTCGTGTTCTCGACCGGCCGCTCCCACAGCGTACGCGACTTTGTGGAGTCGATGTGCCGCCAACTCGGCTTTGAGCCGGAATGGCGGGGTGCCGGGCTGGAAACCCAAGGCTTCGACCGCAACAGCGGCCGCTGCCTGGTGAGGGTGAGCAAAGAATTCTATCGTCCTTATGACGGTGGCCGTCCAATTGGTAACAGCGAGAAGGCTCATCGGATGCTTGGCTGGACGCCGCGGGTTTCATTTGACGAGTTGACGCGCATGTTGCTGGACGAGGCTATGATCCGCTTAGCCAGCCAGTGACAGGCGGCGACCGGAGACCGCACTGCAATGTTATTCGGACGACCATCGACCGGTGAGCTCCTCAAAGCTCTCCAAGGCGAGATCGAGCGGGTCCGGGCAGAGCAATTGCGTCTGGCCGAGCTCCTCGATCGCTTGAGCGACCGGTTCAGTGGCGAACTCGCCGCCGGTATAAGTGGATTACGCCAGGAAGTGGCGGCCACTCGTGCGGAAAACCTGAACATCGCCCGTGGGCTCGACCACGTCGGAGTACTCGCTACCGGTGTGGGTGAATTGCGTCAGGAGGTGGCGGCTAACCGCGACGAGAACCTCGCGATTGCTCGACGGCTCGATCATGTCGGCGAACTCGCCACCGGTGTGGGTGAATTACGTCAGGAACTCGCGGCCACTCGTGAGGAAAACCTGAACATCGCCCGTGGGCTCGACCACGTCGGCGAACTTGCCTCCGGCATGGGCCAACTACGTCAGGAAGTGGCAACCACCCGTGAGGAGAACCTGAATATCGCCCGCGGGATTGACCGTGTTGGCGATCTCGCCACCGGCATGGGCGAATTGCGCCAGGAAGTGGCAGCCAGCCGCGAAGAGAACCTGAACATTGCCCGGGCGCTCGACCATGTCGGCAAGCTTGCTGCCGGCATCGGCAAGTTGAGTAAAGAGGTCGCGGCCAACCGCGACGAAAACCTGGAAATCGCGCGTCGGCTTGACCACGTCGGCGAGCTTGCCACTGGCGTGGGTGAACTACGCCAGGAACTCGCGGCCACCCGCGAGGAGAACCTGAACATCGCCCGTGGGCTTGACCACGTCGGCGAACTTGCCGCCGGCATGGGCAAATTAAGTAAAGAGGTGGCGGCCAACCGCGACGAAAACCTGGAAATCGCGCGTCGGCTTGACCACGTCGGCGAGCTTGCCGCTGGCGTGGGTGAACTACGCCAGGAACTCGCGGCCACTCGCGAGGAGAACCTGAACATCGCCCGTGGGCTCGACCATGTCGGCGAGCTTGCCGCAGGCCTCGGTGAATTACGTCAGGAAGTGGCGGCTAACCGCGACGAGAACCTCGCGATTGCTCAACGGCTAGATCATGTCGGCGAACTCGTTACCGGCGTGGGTGAGTTACGTCAGGAACTCGCGGCTACCCGCGAAGAGAACTTGAACATTGCCCGGGGGCTCGACCATGTTGGCGAGCTTGCCGCAGGCCTCGGTGAATTACGTCAGGAAGTGGCGGCCAACCGTGACGAAAACCTGGAAATAGCCCGTCGGCTTGACCAAGTTGGCGAACTTGCCGCCGGTGTGGGAAATCTACGCCAGGAACTCGCGGCCACCCGCGAAGAGAACTTGAACATCGCCCGTGGGCTCGACCACGTCGGAGTACTCGCTACCGGCGTGGATGAATTGCGTCAGGAGGTGGCGGCTAACCGCGACGAGAACCTCGCGATTGCTCGACGGCTCGATCATGTCGGCGAACTCGCCACCGGCGTGGGTGAGTTACGTCAGGAACTCGCGGCTACCCGCGAAGAAAACCTGAACATCGCCCGTGGGCTCGACCACGTCGGCGAACTCGTTACCGGTGTGGGTGAGTTACGTCAGGAACTTGCGGCTACCCGCGACGAGAACCTCGCGATTGCGCGACGGCTCGATCATGTCGGCGAACTCGCCACCGGAATGGGTGAGCTACGCCAGGAACTCGCGGCCACCCGCGAAGAGAACTTGAACATTGCCCGTGGGCTCGACCACGTCGGCGAACTCGCTACCGGCGTGGGTGAGTTACGTCAGGAACTCGCGGCCACCCGCGAGGAAAACTTGAACATCGCCCGCCGGCTCGACCATGTCTGCCAACTTGCCACCGGTATGGGTGAGTTACGTCAGGAACTCGCGGCCACCCGCGAGGAGAATCTGAACATCGCCCGCCGTCTCGACCACGTCGGCGAACTCGCCACCGGGGTGGGTGAGTTACGTCAGGAACTCGCGGCCACCCGCGAAGAAAACCTAAACATCGCCCGTGGGCTCGACCATGTCGGCGAGTTGGCCACCGGAATGGGCGGAGTGCGGCAGGAGTTGGCGGCGACCCGTGACGAGAACTTCCGGCTGGCCGGCAGCTTAGATGGTCTGCAAACGGACATCGACCGGCTCGCAATGGCCGTAGGCGACGTATGCACCCCGGAGGGGCACGAGCTTCTCGAACTTGCAGGAGGCGCGGCGCGCCAGCCACTCAAACTGGCGGTCATCGCCACGCCGCGCTCCGGCAACACCTGGCTGCGTTTGATGCTCGGCCGCTACTATTATCTCGACGAGTGCGTCGCTGATCTCCCGTCGGAGATTGGCAATTTACCCGCACGCGCGATCGTGCAAATCCACTGGCCACCAGAAAAGGACTTCGTCGAGCTACTCGCCGCGCGCGGCATCAAACCGATCGTGATGGCGCGTCATCCGCTCGACGTCTTGATCTCGTTGCTGCATTTCATCCGGTACGAGCCGCGGACGGCGCGATGGCTTGGCGGCAAAGCTGCGATTCCTAAGAACCTAATCGGCAAGACGCCGGTATCGCCCGAATTTCGCAAATACTGCCTAAGTAATGGCGCGGCGAACCTCCTTGCGGTGACGCGCGAGTGGTGGCCGAAGTCCGGCATTGTGCGTTGTCGTTACGAGGATCTCGTGCAAGACACACCGGCGACGTTGCGACGAATTAGAAATGGCATCGGTGTTCGCGGCGTTGTTCCGATTGCGGAAGCCGCCGTCGCGGTGTCGCTTGCCGATATGCGGTCACTCGTCAATAACCATGGCTGGCGGGGCACTCCCGGACATTGGCGCAATCTGTTGCCACCCAAGCTGGCGAAGGAAGTGCAGGCGCGGCATTCTGATGTGTTTAAGATACTGGGCTACGAAGTGGGCGATTATGATCTGACGAAACGCGACGCGTTAGTAAATTGGCAGAGCATTGCGTCGAACAGAAAGGCGTAATCGGCACGGTCGCGGCGGTGCAATACGCTTCGTTCCAGGAGAATCCGGTGTTGAGGCATTCCCGCAATTACGGCGTTGCAAAATCGTTCGTTTCAGGTTTTAAGCGAACGCGGTGAGACGGACTTGGAGCGTTGCCTTCGCCAACCGCTTCTACCGCAATCCATAGCTGCGTTTTTAGATTCCAAAGATCTTCTCAATCCGGCAACGGATAAGTAGGGTCGAGCATACGCCTGAGTCTTCACCCTTATACCTCATCAACCAAGCGGTCCTCGCCGGAGTCCTCGCCGGAGGAATATGTTCAAACCGCCATCTATCTCAAATTGTTATGACGATCGGCACCGCTCAGGAAGCAGTAATCATATTGTCATTAGATTAAATACGTCAATTTCGGTGCCGGACTTTAACAGGCCGTGCCATGCTTTCCGGCAGTACCGCAAGCGCCTGCTCAACATCATCGAACAGTCGCAGCTTTCCGTGGTCGAGCACTAGGCCCATATCGCAATGCTCGCGAGCGAATCGCATGTTGCGCGTTGGAATGATCATTCCGGCTGTGCGGGAGCGCGCTTCGAATAGACGGGCCGAAATGTCTTCGAGCTTTTTTTTGCCGAATACAGCGTCATCGGTCAGGAGATAGAGATCGAACGGTATGCTATATGCAACAATTCGCCCAAGAGTTTTCTTTTCAAGACTAGATAGCATTCCAAAAGGCTTATTGAATGCCTCGCCGAGACCTGCCAAGCTTTCGACAAAGTCGACCGTCATTTGAACGTCGGCGCCGTATAGCCGCGCCAAATGCGCTATATTATTTTTTACCGCCAATCTCGGTTCAAAGCTTCCCAGATGGCCGACAGGAAAAGATACGCTAACCCTTCTGACAATTCGTCCCGCGCTTGGAAGAACAAGGCCCCCGATAAGATCGATAAACATTCTCCTATCTTCGGCGGGGTCTGCGAAAAATGCGATGCGTCGATCGGAAGGAATTGCAAGGCTTGTCGGAAATAGCACCGTCCTGGTCCGAGAATAATTTGTCAGGGACGCCGTAGTAAACTGCATTGTTACCTGGTCGAGTACAATCATCGACCTTCGGTCCGCTTAGTTACCCGATCCAGCAGCAAGCCAAGCAGCACAGCCGCGATTGCGCAATAGGTCAGATAGGTCGTGTCCAGGACAATGTTCGGGTACTGGGGATAGAAGCCACTCCTGAATAGCGCGATGGCATGCAATTCAGGATTGAAACTGAGAAAATAACGCAAATTCGGCGACAAGAAGTCGGGTACGAACATCGCCCCCGATATTAAAATCAACACCCTATTTACTCCGACTGCGACGTAGCCCCAAAACCAAATTAAACGCATCAATACCAAATTGAACATGCCCCAGCCGAAGCCGAGCGCCGCACATGCCGTCAAAGCCGGAAGCAGTGGCGAAAAATTATATGGAATCGCGTCGGCAGTGATAAAAAAATATATGCAGCCGAACACCAAAAGTCCAAGAATGGCATAGTCCAGGGCCCTCATTACGATGTGTACGATGACATAGTCGAGACGCTGTTCGACCGGGAAGCGTTGCCGTGGCGAGCCAACAGAAGCGCGCATTTTTTTCAAAGCGATGGCGATAAAGAAATACTTGGGATAAAATCCGGTGGCGTAGAATAGCGCCACACTTACGCCGAGCGGCGCCGGCGCTTCTCGGCTCAGCATATACCTTAGCAGCACGATCCCCGCGAGCACGAGCAACGGTTCCAGCAATTCGAAGAGCGATTCCGCTGGCAGGTGACGCCGAATCTCCTCTTCGCGCCAAAGCAGCGCCAGGATTACTTGCCCATACCGACGCAGGTCTGTGCCTAAGCTGGCGATTTTCTGAATGACCGTCGGCCTTTTCATAAGCGAGTTCGCAACTCCGCGCGCGCCGGCTTCAGGCAGCCGCTCCACGATATTACACCGCAGGCCGGTCCGTATCCCGTCGCTCGCCGCCGATAAGGCGCTGATTCATTAAGATGCGGGATGGTCATTGATCTCGCCTTTTACTCAGTTTGTCAAGGCCCTTGTCGATATGACCGGTCGGCAGCGGACCCGAGGATCGCCTGGAAAACCACCGGATTGACCACTCGATGAGATATGCCTGACGCCGCAATGGGGGATTGGCAGCCTCGGCAGGCCAAGGAAATTGCCAACAGCTCCGCTCAGGCAGCGATTACAAATGAACCGCACCGTCGGCCAACGGCGTCCTTCACGGTGAGAAATCCGCTCCGCTTTTCGGAGGAGACTACATGCCCATTTGGAATTTTCACTAGCCTACCATTCGCAAAGAAATTGGCTCACTTTCGATCCGCATCGGAAGGTCCAGGTGAGAATACTCCGACAACAATAATTCCCACGAAGTGTTTGATGTCGACTCGCCACCTATTTGTCGAAAGCCAAGTTGTTTGTAGTGATCCGCCACCATCGCATTCTTGGCGCTCGGCAGATAATGGCCAATCAGACGGTTCACCTTGCGTTTTGCACCTTCCGATGCAACTTGCGCAAGCATGGCTTGTTCGACGCTCCTGCCTAGGACTCGGCAACTCATAAGCCACGTATCAATGTTCCACGCTTGTGGATCGTCAATGTGTGGACGACAGATTACCACGCCGATCATTCCAAGATCGCCGAATTTGTCCAATAGACGAACTTGAAGCGTAAACACCGATTCATCGACCTCCATCCCGGCAACCTCGGCCTCGGTGTAACGGCGCGTCGTCAGATTGAACTGATTGGTCTTGTTGATGAGTTGCGCAATGCGCTGCCGGCCTTTGACATCGAACGGCGAAAACTTAATGACCATCTCCAATGACGTTAGGTAGTCTCCCAGATTGCGCGCCTTTGCCATGATGTTTGCGCGTTGCGCGTCCGAGACATATGATTCTGCGCGCAACCGGTCTTCGGAGGAATACGAAACAGCCTCGAAATAGCCAGCCGCCATCAAGTGCCAGGCAAACCAACTGGAATCGTCGGGTAATTCAGGAACCGCGACCATCGGAAGCCCGGCCCTCACCTGCGCGCGTTCGGCCGGATTGTCGTCAAGCAATACCAGCGCATCGAGGCCAATGTTCAGCGTTTTTGCGATTGCCTCTAGATTGCTGCACTTATCAATCCAGTTTGCCTGGAATACCGCGATATGATTCTCGCGCAAGAGCATATCCGCATGATCTTTAAATGGACCGCGAGCAACGGAATCCGTATTTTTCGAAGAAACTGCGAGGATGACGCCACGATCGCGCAATTCCAACGCCATCCGCTGGACGGACAGGAAGGCTTCCCCGCGGGCACTGCCCTGACCGATCTGAATGCCCTCGATACCGTCATCGCCGATAACCCCACCCCAAATCGTATTGTCGAGGTCTAGTACCAAGCACTTGCGCGCCTTACCGCGGATTGCGCCCAGCATGCGACCGAGCATATCGGCATAAATCCCATAACATTCGGCGGAGAATGGCAGCTTGAACGAAAACCATTGAACCGGATCGAACCACAGATCTGTTCCCACGCGTTCGGCCAGCGCTGCCGTATCGAGGAGATAACTTCCGGTCTCATTGGCCATTTCTGCGATGGCTCGATTGACCTCGTTGACCATTGAACGGACGGTCCCAGCAACACGACGGTCAAAGCTTCCGAAGAGCATTTGCGGCGGGGTCGGCAAGGTCTGAAGAATTACCGGGGTGCGCCCATGCTCTTTTACCCCGTCGACGACTGCCCTGAGCCGCTGCATCGCCGCACTGACACGTTGTTCCGGCGCCTCTGTCAGACTTGCGCAATCGAGGTTCAGCCATCGATGGTCGATCGCAATGAGAACCGCGTCCAATTGCGCGGTATTGACGGCGGAGGCCGGATCGAGCGCCTGCTGCATGACTTGGTCGTAAGGCGTCGTTACGAGTTCGAGCGCAACGCCGTGCCGCGCGGCGGCGGCCGGAAAATAGTCGAGTAAAAAATCGAAAGTAGCGCTCGCCAGAATGCCCAATCTGAAGTTTGAAAGCGGGGAGAGGTCCAGACCGGTTGAGCGGCAGCGCGCGAGCGCCCTGGCAAACGACGCAGACTGCCGCGACGAAAGTCTATGACTGGCGAGACTCTGTAAGTCGGCTCCCCACGTCGAACCATCCAGACCGATGACTTTACAGCGGGCCAAGAAGTCTGCGGGCGGCGCGGGAAGCCATGGCAACTCGATGACTGAATGTGGCATGGGAAAGTGTGCTCCGCAGTGTCTGTGTCTCCGATCTGACGCCTACAAGCTACGCCGGTACGATCACAGCTTTTTCTGAACGAGGTCTATCAGTTGCCCGACATTGTCCAGGCTGCCGATTTCATCGGTTTCGAACCGAATACCAAACTCCGACTCAATTGCCACCAAAAACCGCACGTGATTGGTGCTATCCCAGTCTGGAACTTGATCCGCTTGCGTGGCTTCCGTAAGCCGTAAGTTGTCGTCTTCCAGAATTTCACCAAGTATCTCACTCAACTTATTCAAGAGTTCCGTCCGACTCATTGCACTTTCTCCGTTATCTTCATCCAGGCTGGCAACAGGATTTCCGTGTAATCTTATCGCGGTTAATTCAGGCGGCATTCCGTCCGGTCACCAGACAGGATATTGCGAGCTTGCGGCGCGTTGCTTTCTCGAGTGTTGTTCCTGTCATTGCAAACGCAGCGGAGTCCTCAATAACAAAGCCGGCCGCTTTTACCAGTTCACAAGCATGTTCGGGGGAATTTACAAGAAATAAATGGTCTGGAGCCGGGCTATTCGCGGGGACGTGAACCCACACCCGACCACCGGGTTTAAGCCAGCCCTTGACTGCGCGCAGGGCGGCCAAGGGATCTTCCAGGTGCTCAAGAATCTCACTCAGAACAATGCTATCGTAGCGCTGCGTTGTGGGACTTGAATCGAACAGATTGCGCAAAGTCAGAGTGACCGGACGAGATATCTGGAATGCGTCCAGAGCGATTCTTGTGTTCTCTATGCTGGTTGGCGAGACATCCCAGCCGGTAACAGAGCCTATCTCAGGGCGTATAGCAGCGAAATAAAGCAACAGTCCGTGCCCAGGCCCTATCTCAAGATGATCGGCGGCGTCGGGCAATGATGGGAGATAGCTGTTAACATAATAACTTAGCGCCTGCGCGTGATTGCACCACATCACATCCGATATGAGAAGACCATTCATGTACTGACGCATAAACGGCGCGTTGGAATAAACTTCTCGCCGGGCATCGGAAAAGTTGGAAAGGCGATAGGTTCCATTGCGCCGGAAGTAAAGCTCTTCGGGCAGGACAATCTTTTCGCAGAGGAATTGATAGCTCTTGCAAAGGCCGTCAAGACCCTCAGGGACGTGCGCAGCCAATGTCTCAATCAGAGCCGACATCTTGTTTGAGACGTCAAGGACCTCTGGCGATCGAATTTCAAAACTCTTCGCTGCAAGGCTTTCGTGAGCCGGCCAAACCTTAAGCACGCGGTCCACCAATAGTTTGAGATTTTTGTAATCTCCAAGGTCGATCATGACAGTGAATCCTCGTGCTGTTGCTGGCGAATTCGTACTCAAATATGTGCTCATCAAATCGGAGCGTAAATGTGTTCGTGATCCCATGCTTCAATCAATTCAATCACCAGTCGCACCGGGCTCACAAAGAACTGGATGAGACGACCATTGTACGCAATCGCCGGCTTTGGATCGGAGGTTCGTGCCCAGCCGACCGCATGCAACCGATCTTGCCATTCCCGAAGGTCATGGACGCGATATGCGACGTGATTGAGAATGCCTTTTCCGGTCTTGAGCGCCGCGAACACGGGACTCGCCTCACCCAACGGCTCGAGAAGTTCATAGCAGATTCCTGATGCATCGCGACCGAACTGGAGACGGACGCCGTTGATTGGATCGACGATCTCTTGTGTCCATTGCGAAATGCCAACGCCGGCCGCAAGATGCTTCCTGCCTTGATCCAGCCGGTTGACGACCAGACCTAGATGGTCAAAATGCAACTGCAAACTCATCCAATCTTGTCCCCTGAGTTGATCAACTACTGGCAACGAAACTAATCTGCCCTATAAACCTCTTTACTTCAAAAAATATTTGGGTCGCCTAGTTACTAAGGCTATATGACTCCCCGCCAAGTAGGTCGATTCGGTGTTGCATGGGGACGCTCGGCCGCGATATGTGGGTTCCCTTCGCATTCCCTGCCCCCGAATATTGACAGTAGTATACCGGTAAATAGTAGTGAATACTGCCGGTCCTGGCTCGAATGATGCTCGGATGAACCAAATGATCCCGCCGCAACCTTCAGTTGTCCCTGAATTCAAGGGCCTATTTGACTGTCTGCGGGATGGCAATCGTGAACGGTTGGCGGAGGAGTTTTCCGTAATCGTGTCGTCTCCCGATCACTTGGAAAGCCGGTTTGAAAATATTAAGAGCATATTCGTGGAGTTCGGCCAATCAAACCTCTTTCTTGATTACCTCTTGTCGTTTTCTGGCGGCAACTTCCACCGCCTCGGACTAGTTGCCAAAGTGTTCGAAACCGCGACTGCGCTCGGCCGCCAAGGCGAATTGCTGGATAGGATTTCAGCGGCTGTCGCGAGCGGCGCCATTCCCCGGATTTCTTTGCCTAACATCGGCTATGCGTCGAAAGTAAAACCCGGCGACGACGATTTTGCGCAAGCTATTCGTATCCTCAAATATGGAAGAGCTCTCGATCGCGAACAAGATCTGTTTCAGCTTGCCGAACGAGCTGCGGACCGCGTGGAATTGGATCGGAAGTTTTTGGATTATCTATATGAACACAGTCGATTAAAAATGCCGCGCAGCGATTGGGAAAGAACGGTCCTGTCGGCGTTTTGCCTGGATCACATTATTCGCGACTTTAAATCGGAATTTGGATTCGACAAAATCTTGGACCACGTCGATCGTCGCGCAACAGAGGAAACATTTAAAAGGATTAACGACGGCACGGGAATGGTACTGATGACCTTCCACGGCGCGTTCGTTTCTTCCATTGCCAGGCAGCTTTTTAATATTTTTGCCCCTGGCGGCGCTAGCATGGAAAGCATCTCACGTGGCAACTGGGAAGCGGCTCCCCGACACAATCCTCGTCTTGCTCTATTTGTGGCATTGCGGGTACTGATGGATAAACGGCCGTTCTTGATTGCTCCGGACGGCCGGAATGGTAAACTTGCTTCGTCGATTAGTGTTCTTGGCCGGGACTTGATGGTGGGAGATGGCGCGGCTTTCTTGGCCTATGAGGCTAAGTGCCAGACCGCTTGGTTTACTGTCGTTAGAGGCGAAACCGGCTTTGTTCCGCTTTTCGTGCCCGGCCCACGCCGAGAGGAGCCTGAGAAATTCAATGACTTCAAGGATCGCCTGCTAGATTTTTATCAAAAGCAAATCGAAGCAGTCTTTAGTGGCGATCCTCGAAATATTGTGCCGGGCCGCGCATGGATGCAACTTTTCGGAACAAACGAAGTATTGGGTAAACGCTCGACGGCAAAGGACAAGGCTGGCCATGCGGAGTTGATCACCGAATGGGCCGAAGAAGTTGGACAGAAAAATAGTGATTTCGGCGACTGGGCAAAGCGCAAGGTCGTGCGGCTGCACAACAAAGCCGCAAAAGTTGAGGTCGTGACGAAGCCCCCTGGCGACCGTGTGCGCCATGCCGCGCTGCCACCCAAGTTGGTTCAGGCGCTGGCAGATAAGAATCTCGCCATGGTCAATCGCTCATTCCGCAATTTCATGAATTCGCAAAAACTGGCCAATGCCAACATTCTACTCGATCGTGCGCGGAAGCTGGGTGAAACCGACAAAACCTTCCGTCGCTGGGTGCGCCGTAAAGAGCGCCTAATCAGCGCAGCGGACAAATGAGAAGAACGGCATCGCTGAGAAACGCTGAGGATTGCTTTTCATGATAATTTCCGAAGCTCACCGTTTTATATTCATCGCAGTGCCAAAAACTGCTTCGAGCTCAATTGAGACTGTCCTGCGCGAACATGGGCAATTCTATGCCCATAAGCAGAAGCATTTGCCCGCCGCCAAAGTCAAGATGGAGATGGTGAAAGACTGGGAGTCCTACCGGTCTTTCGCGGTGATCCGTCATCCCGTCGATTGGCTGCATTCCTGGTACAAATTTTGGTCAGCAGCCGCGAAAGACCCGAAAACTGGGGTTGCCCGCCATAACCGGCTGGAAAACATTTCTTTTGTCGAGTTTGTCAGCCGAACAATCGAAAACCGCGACAGGCCGTGGACGAATGTCGGCACTCAAGCGGGGCGCGTTTGCGACGACAAAACCGGCAAAATTCTGGTGTCACGGCTTTTGAGCTACGACCACCTCGCCGTTTTGTTTCCAAAGACGCTCGAAACGATCGGCCTTCCTGTTACTGAATTGCCGGAAAAGAATATTTCGAAACTACAGGAACCACTACCGGTTCTGCCGGCGCCACTCATGAACGAGGTGCGCCGGCATTGGCATCATGACTTCGTGCTCTATTCCCGCGCCTACTATGATTTTGCAAAAGAACTCTCCGACTCCGGGCAGCCGGTGCCGCCGCCGAAATTCGAACTCCTCCCGCCAGCTACGGTTGCCAGGGACCAGTTCCTCCTGGAAGCGGAACACTCGCTTGCTTCCGGACAACTCGTCGCTGCTCTCGCCACAATCCAGAACGTGGTAGATCAATACGGAGAGTCGGGCCGCGGCGCCGATTTATTGGCAGAGTGCCTGGCCAAATCGGGAAACATGGAGAAGGCTCTGGATGCGGCCCAGCGCGCCGTCTCCCTGGCACCGCAAGAATTGCCGTACCGGCAGCAGCTTGCGCAAATATTAGGCCAACTTAATCGTGTCGAGGAGGCGGCCTCAGTTCTGGCCAGCGCGACTCCGCGTGAAGCGGCCTCGTTTGCTCTGTGCCAATTGTACCGGACGCATCGCAAGCCGATGGAGGCCATCGCAATCGCCAGACAGCTTGTGCAACAGTCGCCTGCCCATCCGGACTATGCCATTGCTCTAGCGGAACTTCTGCAAGAACAAGAAAAAGTCGAAGATGCTCGTCAGGTTTTACGCGGCTGCCTCGATGCCGACACCTGGGATGCGCGCCCGCTCAAAATGTTTCTTGAACTCGGCGGTGACGGCGCTCTAGAGCAGGCCGTGCTTATAGGTGCAGCCGGGGTAACTCGATGCGCGCGTAAGGATGCATGGTATCAGATTTGGATCGATGCCCTCGTCAAACTTGGACGGCTCGACGAAGCCAAGAGTGTGGCGTACAGCTCGCTGCGCCATGTTCCAAAAGGCGCGAAATTTCATTACACACTCGGCGACATTCTGGCGCGCCGGGGACAGTTTAATAAAGCGAAAGCTCACCTTGAAAAGGCCGCGTCGCTCGCTCCACAAAACAAAATCTATCAAAATCGACTAACTCGGTTGCCGACCGAGGTGTCGAAAAAACAAAAGCTCGCCGGAAAGCCGCCCGTGGCCACAACAGAAAAACCGCGGGTCGTCGCAGCCAACGAGCCGCAAAAGCGGCGTGTCGCCCCCTATCAGAATGGATTCGATTCCGGCATTGCTGCCGCTCGCAATGCGATACAGCAGCGCCCTGACGATGCTCAGTCGCATTTCCGGCTCGGAAGTCTGCTGCTCAGGAAGGGCAAACTTGAAGGCGCCGCCGAGGCACTACGCCGCGCCATATCGCTCGATCCATCGCCGCTAATGCCTTATCGGCTGCTCAGCGCGGTCCTTTTGCGGCAAGGCGATGTGGAGCAAGCGGTCGCCCTCGCACGCGAAGCCGTCGCTCGAAAACCGAACCGCCCGGAACTGCTCAAGCATTTGGCCCATGTGCTGAGGAAGCAGGGCCGGGTCGATGAAGCCGCGGCCGTGCTGAGACGTACTCAGGCTGCGGTTTGACGCCATTGCCATGGTGCCCGAGCTTGGCGCTCAATAATACACGCGCTTATCAAAAGGCTAGCCCTCGATTAAGTGTAACGCTAATGTGCGCGTGAGAAGTTGCGGTCAAGCTTGACGCCGGAGCATTGAATTTAGCGGTTCTGCATCGTATTCTGACGCGCGTTTGCCAGAATGATGATCGCTCGGAGCGCACTGGCCGGCAGCAAAAAGACCACAACGGTCAGTGACGTGAAAGGAATTGAATTGAGCCGCAAAGTAGCGTTGGTCACGGGCGTGACCGGTCAGGACGGCGCTTATCTTGCCAAACTGTTGATGACGAAGGGCTATGAGGTCCACGGGGTCAAACGCCGTAGTTCGTCGTTCAATACAGGGCGCATCGATCACATTTATCACGATCCACACGAAGCCGGATTACGCTTTTTCCTGCATTACGGCGACATGACAGATTCGACGAATTTGATCCGCCTGATTCAGGAAACGCAGCCGACCGAAATCTATAACCTCGCGGCCCAGAGCCACGTGCAGGTCAGCTTCGAGAGTCCTGAATACACTGCCAATGCCGACGGCCTCGGTACGCTGCGTCTATTGGAAGCGATCCGTATCCTCAAGCTCGATCGACTGACGCGGTTCTACCAGGCGTCAACCTCGGAGCTTTACGGCAAAGTACAAGAAATCCCTCAGCGCGAGACGACTCCCTTCTACCCGCGCAGTCCGTATGCCGTGGCCAAGCTCTACGCCTATTGGATCACGGTAAACTACCGTGAGGCCTACGGGATGCATGCCAGCAACGGCATTCTCTTCAATCATGAGAGCCCGATCCGCGGTGAGACGTTTGTTACGCGCAAAATCACGCGGGCAGCCGCGGCCATCCATCATGGACGTCAGAAATCTCTTTATCTCGGCAATCTGGATACCAAGCGAGACTGGGGTCACGCTCGCGATTATGTCGAAGGCATGTGGATGATCCTGCAACAGGACAAGCCCGACGACTATGTTTTGGCCACCGGCGAGGCCCACTCGGTGCGCGAATTTGTCGAGATCGCATTCTCCTACATTAACCGCAAGATTGAATGGACCGGTAGCGGCGTAGATGAGAAAGGACTTGATGCCACCACTGGCGAGGTGCTGGTGATGATCGATCCGCGCTATTTCCGCCCTACCGAAGTCGATCTACTGATCGGCGATCCGGCGAAAGCACATGAAAAGATCGGGTGGAAGCATAAAGTTTCCTTCTCCGAGCTGGTGCAGGAAATGGTCGAGGCTGATCTGCAAATCGTACAGACCGAAGTCCGCCATTATGTGCGACAAGATTAGAGGGCGCCTCGAACTGACGTTGCCCCAACTATCATCCAGGGGCGACCAGAGTCTGGCGGTTTAGATCGGCTGTGATCGAAGCAACGCGCCAAGGCGCGGAGCCTTCACGGTGCGTGGTGCCTTGGCCCGGTTGCGATGTGAACTTTGCGGCATAATCGGCGGGCGTCAGCCAGTCGATGTCCGAGTGGGGCCGCACAGTGTCGTAGTCGCGCCGCCACTCTTCAAGCGCCCGGCGCGTCTGCATCAGGCACCTCCCACGGCCGCCGCCAGGGCGATGAAACGCGCGGCTTTGGCAGTGGGGCCCTCCTCTGCACTACATGGATTAGCCCACTCTGACCTAGTTGGAGGGGTTAAGATTGGGCGCGGAAGGGGGGCGGATTTGGATGCGATTTGAGACGCAGCAAACCAACCAGTGCATGGCGACCGTTCTGGCCGGTGGCGCCTATCCACCTTGCGCTCTCGTAGATTGCAGCTAGCGCCGGCCGGCAACGGGTCCGGTGCCTATCCTTCGTCTTATTTGCCAACCCCTGCAGTCGCGCCCCGTCAAAATCTTCTTGAGGCAACATGCGATGACAAACCTTGACCATCGGCACGTCTTAATAGACCCGTGCTGAATTAACGCGGATATCGAAGGAACCGAGATTTTTGGAAATGGATCAGTCAACTGTCTTGATAATATTTTCTTTTTAATCAGAAAAATTGCTTATATTACAATTAGTTACGATGAGGACTGGGAAGGTCAGATAAAATTTCTGGATTTTGTCGCATCGTTTTGATATACACAATTCGGCTTCGGCTTCCGCCGGAATCGCTAGGGTCGATAACTCAGAGCACGTGGCACGTTCGAGGTGGCTATCATAAAAAATACAACCAATTTTGGCCTTGACGCCCTTCCGCCAAGTGACCCGGGTTTAGGGAGAGAGGGCCGCGGCAAACAATCCTTGCGTGGTCCAGGTCGCCGGGACGTTGGTGACGCTCGCGGCAAGCGCGATGAAGGCGATGCCGCGATTGATCGAAGTTCAACAATTGCAGCTCTCGCGAATCGTGCCTCGGTTCCTGTCAGGCGCATTGAGCAACGCCTAACGGTCGTTTCGCCGCAACGAATATCAACCGCAGATCCTTCGGATGCACAATTTAACTTCCCGCCGATGTCGGCGAAGAAGCGTTCTTATGGCGAATACATCGGGTTTGCCCTTTGCGTACTGCTTCCAATTCTGATCGCTACGATTTATTTCGGGTTTATTGCATCGAACCAGTACGTGGCCGAGTTTCGGTTTACCGTGCAAGATGCCTCGCCTAGTGCAAGCGCGACGCCAAGCAGCCTTACGGCACTCGTCGGTGGCGCCTCTGGAACCAGCAACAACAACAATTATCTCGTTGTTGATTTCCTGACTAGCCAGGAGGCCGTCAATGAATTGCAGAAACGAATAAAAGTGGAAGATTTATATTCGAAGCCGAATATAGATTGGTATGCACGTTTTGATGCCTCGAAACCGATAGAAAAGTTTCTCCTCTATTGGCAGAGCATGCTCACGGCGAATTTCGATCAGGTCACCGGCATAGCTACCGCTACCGTTCGCGCATTTACTCCGCAAGATGCGCTGTTGATTACCAATACACTGGTCACACTTTCCGAAGAACTCATCAATCGTATAGCCAATCGCGCCCAGATTGATGCCGTTCGCTTTGCGCAGAATGAAGTCGATCGCGCGCAGCAGCGTCTAATAGCCAATCGTGCCAAGCTGACAGAATACCGCAATCGCGTAGGGGTCATTGATCCGACAACCAGCGTGTCGGCTAGCAATGCGACCTTGATCCAGTCGCAACGTGCTAATCTGGCGCAGTTGGAAACCCAACTCACCACGCTCATCGGGCAGAAACTGCAGCCGAATGCGCCCGCGATTACCACGCTTCAAAGTCAGATCAAGTCGACGAAAGAGCAACTTGCAAGGACCGAGGCGGATGTTGCTCGGGGCATTAACGGAGCTGCGTTATCCGCGGTTGTCGGCGAATACGAAAAGATCAATCTGGAGGTACAATTTGCGCAGGCGATGGTTACCAGCACGATGCAGGCGCTGGATCAGGCACGCGCAAACGCGGCGGCGCAACATCTTTATATCACGCCTTACGTTCGACCGAGCTTGCCGCAAAGCGCGACCTATCCACGTCGACTGTTATCCATTGTGGCTGTGGGTGCATTAAGCTTTGCATTTTGGGTAATCATCTTGCTCATCGTACGCTCAATTCGAGAGCGGTTTGCCTAGCGCTGCCTTGGCAGATTTATGCATGCAACGGTTCTGCGTCGGCCCACCTTCGGCAGCGCGGGTATCACCGAGGTGGAAGTTGAACGATGAGCCCTGCGGTTGCCGAAGCCGCAGGATCTGCCCGCTGACCCTTCGCAAGTAGCCTGAGCTATATCGCCGTGGAGACGCAGGTGCCGGCGCGAAAGGCGATCCACGCCATCGTCGACAACTACGCAACCCACAAACATCCGAAGACGCGCTAATGGATGGCCCGGCATCCCCGTTGGACCTTCCACTTTACCCATACCTCGGCATCCTGGCTCAACGCCGTCGAGGGCTTCTTCGCCAAGCTCACGAAGCGGCGATTGAAGCGCGGCGTACTCCTATCGGTTGTCGACCTGCAAGCCGCCATTGATCGCTTCGTCGTTGAACACAATGCAGAACCGAAACCCTTCACGTGGACCGCTGATCCCGACAAGATTATCCAGGCTGTCAGACGAGGGCCCAAGTTTTAGAGTCGATATACGAGCCGCTCGGCGCATATGTTCCATTTACCTGGGTTGCTGCCGACAGCATTCACCGCGTCGGCGGTATCGTGGTGGCCTTGCGGTGAGCCGACGAGGGCCATGTGCTCGGCGTTAGCGCCAGCCATCATTTTGGATCTGGCGCGGCAAGCTGCCGGTCGCCGTCAGTGATCCCTTCCATCGGGGCGCGGCTGCCATAAAGAGAACATAAAGACTGCAATAAACCGAGACGCACAATTGAAACTCTCGTGGTAATCTACCCACATGAAAAAATGGTTTGTCCTGCCTAGTTTTGCAGCGCTGCTCGTGGTCGCGGGCGCGGTTTTTTATCCAACGTCGTCGCCGGCCGACACAAGTACTGTTCCGACGACGCCGGTTGCCGCAGCAGCATCCGTCACGACACCTCTCCAGGTATCGTTCATCTTGCCCGACGCGCCGATCGTTTCCGGCCCTTGGGTCGTTCTTTCGGCGACGTCAACGGACAATGCCAGCGTTGAGTTCAAGTATCAGAAAAATCAATCCGGCGCCGCGCCCATATCGCTGGGTATCGATACAACTCCCGAACGTCAGATATTTTCCGCCGGCCCGACCGGCGTCGTGTACTCCAAGATATGGGATACGACATCCGTCGAGAATGGCAACTATGTGCTCTATGCCATTGCCCGCGACGCGGCGGGCAATTCGACGACGACTCAAACCAATGTGAAAGTCATAGGGAAGGCGCCGTTCGATGCAGGCGAAACTTTTAAGCCGGGCACCTATGGCGACACCAAAATAACCGCGTCTACACAATTCATAAAGACTCAAAACGGCATTCAGACCTTCTTGTGGGCGGCGACTCCAAATATGAGCGCCGTCTACAATTATTTTCCATACATCACGAAGGAGTTCGACTACGTTTGGTTCGCGCAGGGTACTTTGATCACACCGAAACGTGACATTGATTATGCCGGCGTGTACTCGTTCGACAATCTGTTCGCCACAATCAAGTCAATGAAGGCGCTGAACCGAAAAATAAGAGCCGGCATTTACGCCGGGCACGGCGGGACAATGTCGCCGTGGATCCCTCCGTTCGCGAACCTGCGGCCAGCGGACTATCTCCATGACCCGTCAGGGAACACCATCCTGATTCGGCATGTAAAGCCCTTTAAAGAACAGTTCTTGAATATCGACTCGCCTGCGACGCGGCAACGTTTAGTGGAATTCTGGAAGCAAACATTGGTAGTTCATCCGGAAGTCGATGGCCTCTTTCTTGATGGCTATGCGTCGTATGCCCTTGACAAGGGTTTTCAAGGGTTCGGAAAAGACGGCCGGCATGACCCGGGCTTGGGTACAAGATGCAAGGAAGGTGAATGTACCACCTTAGCTTATTGGGTTGGCGCGCTATCGGCGTACAGCACTGCTCTCAGGCAAGGCGTTACCATTCCAAGGGGAGGCGATGTTATTTACAATGGATTAAACTCGGCTCCTAACCGGCCCGCAGCGATAAAGTACGGAGGCGACCTCAATAGGGGTTGGATGCAATGGAATGATGGCGCGCTCCTGGAGCGGGCCCATGAACTTTATGCATCGCCGTCATTATTTAATAAATACGTGGAGGATATAAAATTGTCCACGGAGAAAAATAAGAAGATTTTCTTTTATGTCCAATCTCAGCATCTCAATGCCCCCCGACTATATCCCAATCTCGTTTGGAAAAACGACCTGCAACTTGAACAATTTTTTCTCGCATCGTTTCTTCTGATTGAACAGAAGCCTCTTACCTATTTCTTTTATAATCCAGGCGTCTTCTATCGAATAAATCGGGGTGTCTACTACTACTCGAACTGGAATTATGACTACGGCTCGCCGACGGAGGCTTATGTCATGACCAGGAGCGGGCTTTACTCGCGCAATTTCACGAACGGTATTGTCGTGGTGAATCCGACATCTGGTCCCCTTACGTTCGCTATGCCAACGGGCAAGCAATATCGAGTATGGGACCCTTCTGGTGCAACTCTGGCCTCGGGAACAATCTCCATTCCCGCAAAGACTGGCGTCTATTATTTTGTCATCCGTTAAAAATCCGATTTAACCGGGCGATGGCCAGCGAGGGAACTTGTAGTATTAACGGCTTCAAAAGAGCGCATCCCTCGGCGCTGAAATTTTCATCAACTTTCATCCAGTGGCGACTGATCTGCTCCTCAACTCGCCTCCATTCATAAGTGGCTCATCAGGAACTCGAGTGGATGAATCTAAGAGCCATCCAAGAAGATTGGATTCAACGGCAAAACTTTTTATTTGGTCAACTTCCACTGCGAACCGCGCGCGCGGGCGGCTGGTGCGGTTGGCCAAAAAGCTCGATGTGGGCTTGCGACAATCCTATGCCCGCGTTGGCAAGCTGGCTCTAATTGGCAATCTGCATCGCCGCTATCGTCATATTCTGGCTGTGATCAATGAGTCCTGAGCCTGGTTGAAGGCCGCACCGTCTAGTGTATATTCATTAGACAAGAGGCTTGACAATTCCAGCGGCGGTGGGATTAATGTTGCAATAGGTTCCGTGAATAAACTAGACCTCCGTCAATGGCCTCTTTTGAGTTGCGAGCAAAGGTTAGTACATGAGCGACGCCAACACCAAAGACACTGGTAGAAGCGACGTGCAGGAGATGGCTAAACTAGTCACCGGAATGAGCCGGTTTTTAACCCGATTTTCCAAAATGACTCCATTTCAGGAAGCTGGCATGGGGCTTGCGGAATGGTCGGCGCTTTCAATCATCGCTGAAAGAAACGGAGTTAACAATCGTCAACTGGCCGTTGTCCTAGGGGTCAGCGCACAGCGTGTTAACCAAATATCAGACTCGTTGAAGAATGCGTCGCATATTGCTGTGAATCCGTCTGCCGATGATGCACGCAAGAAAATTATGTCCGTTACGCCGTCCGGCACAGCACGGCTGAAAGAGTTGAATGCAAAGCTTCATCCCATTATTTCAACGGCGCTCAGCAAACAACAAAAATCGATCAGTCGAGCCAATAGGGCGATTAATGCGCATTTGATGCGTATCGTGACGCCAGCCAAGTTGCTGGAACGAAAATCTGAAAAAACATTGCAAAAGAAGAACCGCATTACGGCAACATCGAGCCGACCGCACCGCTGAGTGACCTGACGGATTTATTGAACCAGCGGGATAGATATTGCTGCATCGGCATGATCTCGTCTAGGCGATTAGCCGAGGGTACGAATTTCTGCGGTGCCGGCGGTCTGTAGTTGAGCCCTGGGTGCGGTCGGAGCGTTTTGTAGTGCTTCCTTGTTCGGTGCCGATCTGCGCCTCCTTCAGGCTGTAGTACATTTCTCCATCCAGCAGCTCATCGCGTAGCATTCCGTTGAGCGACCCGCAGTTGCCATTCTCCCAGGTGCGGCCTGGTTCGATGAACAGGGTTTTGGCTCCAACCTGCGCGTCAGCCAGTTGCGTACGACCTTCGTGGTCATCTCAGCACCGCTGTCGGATCGGATGTGCTCGGGCGCGCCCCGCATCAGCATGACGTCGGACGCATGTCTTGGGGGCGTTCGATTCTGTTAATTGTTCCGCTCCCACGCATATCAAAAACACGTTTGATCTTATGTTTATAGATGGTATCTTGATTTTCATGAGATTAAATCCAGTCAGCACGGCGATCTAGCAATGTCCGATAACCCGTACAGACACGTGCCGCCCAAAGCGTTTTGGCGAACCGCTGTCGCGGAACCGCAGCCAATGGAAATATCCGACCTGTGGGCGCCGAAGTTTGCTCTCGGTAAGAACCAGTCGGTGCTGACCGCGGGTTCTTGCTTTGCCCAACATTTTGGAAGGGCGCTGCGGGAACAGGGTTATAAATGGTTTGAAGCCGAGCCAGCGCCGCAGGGGGCGTCCGAGCAAGTTCAAAAGGATTTTAACTACGGGCTTTTCAGCTTTCGAACGGGAAACATCTACAGCACCGCGCTGATGCGGCAGTGGCTCGAATGGGCATTTGAAAAAAAAACCCTGCCGGACGAAGTATGGGAACATGAGGGACGGTTCTACGATCCGTTTCGCCCGCGCATCGAACCGAATGGCTTTGCGTCGATCGCGGAGTTGGAAGCAGCGCGTCAAGGCACGCTTGCCGCGATCTACCAGGGTTTCTCGACGGCGCGTCTGTTCGTCTTTACTCTCGGCTTGACCGAGGCCTGGGCCAACCGAAAAACGGGCCTTGTCTATCCGATGTGCCCGGGCACGACCGGGGTCGGCGAATTTGACGCGAACAAACACAAATTCTGCGATTTTGGTTATCGCGATGTCTTGAACGATCTCCGCAGAATTCGCGATATGTTCACGTGGATCAAACCCAATCTTCGTATGTTGTTGACGGTGTCGCCGGTTCCACTGACGGCGACAGCGAGCGGCCAGCACGTGCTAGTGGCCACGACACATTCCAAGTCGATATTGCGGGCCGCGGCCGGCGCCATGGCGCGGTTTCCCAACGTTGATTACTTCCCTTCATATGAGATCATCACCGGCATTCCATTCCGCTCGATGTTCTACGATAGCAATCTGCGTTCGGTCACGCCCGAAGGTGTGGCGTTCGTGATGAAGACATTTTTCTCCGCGCAACCGGCTTTGAAAACATCGGATCCGGCGCATAACCCGTGGCTGGCACAAAAGTCTGTCGAGGCTAAGGCGGAGGCTGCAACGACGGAGGCTGCAACGACGGAGGCGGCGAACGAAACGGGTGCCGAAGAGCAAGACGACGAACTCGTCTGTGAAGAAGTCATGCTTGATGCCTTTGGACCGGCCCGATGAAGATTTGCCTGGTAGGCAATAGTCATCTTGCCGCGTTGAAACTGGGTCTCAAGGAAAGTAAGCTGGCGTCGAAGAAGGTACTTTTCTGGGGCGCGCCGGGAGACTGGTTCAAGCAGGTACGTTACCGGAATGGAAAGCTGGTGGCGCCGCCCGACGGGGTGCAGATTTTCCGGAAAATCTCCGGTGGGCAATACGACGATCTCCCGATTTCCGAATTTGACGTGATCGTGTTGCACGGAATCTACGTGCAGCATAACAGCGTTCGGCAAGCCATGAAGATGACGAGCAAGTCGCGCTTTATGTCGGCCGGCCTGATGGATGCCGCTCTCCGGGATATTGTGCTGCGAACGATGGCTTTCGATCTGGCCAAGAATATCCGCGGCGAGAACAACGTGCAGGTTTTCATATCCGTTACTCCGTTGCCAACAGACAAAGGTCTGAACAAGGAGCAGGTTGCGCCGGACATGATTGCCAAGGTCGAGGCCGCGGCCAACAAGCTTGCCAAGGAATTGTCGATCAATCTGCTTCCTCAACCGGCGGAATCGCTGACTGACGACCAATTGGCCTCCAAAGAAATCTACGCGAATGACCGGCACCACATGCTTGGAACGTACGGCACGTTAGTGCTGAACGAACTAAACGCCCGGCTCGTGGACGCTCAATAGCGATACGGGCGGAAGTCCCGCATAACGAACGGCGCGTTTGAAATTTCAAAGCAGCGCGCCGACCTGGGTGCTGCCTGCAGCCAACGGCATGCCATAGATTGCAACGAAAAGGTTGAACGGCGTTAATATTGCGAGAACTGCGAGCATAATATTTGCTGTCAATACAGGTGCGACAACTCGGGAAAGAGTGAGGTCGCGTCGATGGCTCGCTGATAGAAATGACTTCGATGGGCTTGCATGGTTTGCCGGTCTGCGGCGGAAAGGCGAACCTTTCCGCTGGAAGTTTCCCACGAAGGAAGGGGAGCCGCTATGACATTGCTTCCTGGGCTTGCCGGTGCGAGCCCTCGGCTATGCAGTCCCGAAGCCGGTTGAGATAGGCGCGACCGACCACCGCCGGCGCGTGGTGGCGCTGCACGAAATCGCGGCCAGCCATGCCGATGCGGTGGGCCAGCTCGCGATCTTCCACAAGATTGCGCATGTGCCGCGCGGCATGCTCGATATCCGGGTCGGCCCACACCTGTCCGTTCGCGAAATGGTATTGGCCGGGCTGTACCGGGACCAGCCGGTGCTCGACGAGCAAGGCGGTGTCAGGCCGGGCGAAGTCTGTGACGCCGCCATAGCCCGTGAGTATCACCGGCTTGCCCAAACACATGGCTTCCGCCGGGCCATAACCGAACCCCTCAGAGCGGTGCAGCGACACGTAGGCGTCGCACAACGACAACAGACCCAGCCAGTCTTCGCGCAGCAGCGTTTTGGTGATGACCTTGATCCGCGGGTCGGCTTTTATGTCCGCCAGCAGCGTTTGCCAGCGCGGGTCATGGCGGTTGGCATTCATGACCTTGAGTACCAGCCCCGCCGCCTCGTCGCCGCGCGGGAAAGCGCGGCGGAAGGCCCTGATCACGGCGGACGGATTCTTGCGTGCGATAAAGGAGTAGGCGTCGAACGAAAAGACGAACAGAAAGCGTTTCTCGTCTAGACCGAATTCGGCGCGGCTCGGCGTGCGGTGCAGTTCGGCGGTGACGCAAACCGGCATGTGGTGTACTGGAACCGGCGATTCCGAAAGAGAGGCGTAGACGAAGGAGGTAGGCGCCCAGATCTCATCGAGGAAACCGGCGCACTGAAGCAACTCGGCTGGGAAGCGCGGCAGCTCCCACATCCAGACGCCAATATTGTAACGCCCCAGCAGCGCATCTGTCGGAAATGAAACGCAGGCATCGAACATCCGGTCGGCGGTGACGTGGATCAGGTTGATCGGAAACGGGCTGCGGTCGCGGATCAGTCTTACAAGCCGATCGTCCGCCTTCCGATGCGACGAGATCTGACTACAGTCCAGCACCGCGAGCGGGACCTCGGCCGCTTCAAGAGCCTGCGCGCTATTGCGCATGTACTCTCCGAGGCCCAATTCGGCGCGCGCATAGCCTACCAGGGTGACGCCCCAGGCCGTTGACGGAGCCGCTTGGACCATCCGGCTGGCCGCCGGCGGAATACTGCCGACATCCACCAAAGGCGCCACGCCGTCGAGAATCATACGCAGCAACCATCGGCGCAGGGGGAACGGCAACAATGAGCCGGCGGCGGCGAGCGCGGGACCGAACGCGCCGAACAGGGCGCGAATGGCGCGGTCGAGCCAGCGTGGGGAATCGCGGAAATCGGTGACCCAGCCGTCACGAATGCTAAGGGAGCGGCGACCGCTAAACAGGAACCAAAGGGCAAAACGGCGGCGACCGGCGGAGCTATCCAAGGGAAACAGCCGGTTCAGCTTTCGGCCGAACCAGGCCCAATGCATCAGGCGGCTGACTGCGGGCGGCTCGTTGAAGTCAAAAAATTCGGACGGGTCATTCAGCTGCTTGAGACCCCAGCCCATAGGTCAGGCCGTGATTTGGCGCTGGGCGAACAGGCTTTGGCCATATTCGTAGAGCGCGAAATCCATCCTATTTATGGACGTAATCATCTCGATGGCGTCGGGAGTTAATTCTTCGGGCCGCGGCTTGCTGCTGCTGCCGATGTTCAGCTCAACCGGGCTTAACGGACCGCGGCCCAGACAGCTGGCTGCAAATTGCACTGACTCGTTCAAGCGCTCGGTGAGGCCGATGAAGCTCATCGCGGCGAGGCGGCGTTTTGCCTGGTCAATAATGCCCTGGGTGTCGAGGTGTTCGAGGGTGCGCCGCATAGTCCGCATTAACGGCGCCTTGCTCGGCGCGCGGCCGGGAATCGGCTTCTTGGGTAGGCGCGCGCTATAGCCCGGCTTCAGAATCTTGTCGGCATAGCCGAGGTCGGCGGCGATCATGTAGGTCTGTACGTCGGACAACATCTCGCGGGCATCATCGAGCGCCAGGAACTCGATGATTGGCAGCTGGGACTCCTTGTGCAGCAGGTTTTGTCGGTCGCGGCGGATATGCCCGATATGAGACAGCGTGCGTGAAACAGGTTCGCGCAGCACCGTCATGTAGCGCACCTCGCCATCGAGTAGGCCGCCGAAATTGTACCCTAAATGACCGCCGTATAGTTCGAACTGCTGCAACGCCTCCTGTGTGAACTTACGTACGTCGGGCAGGATGTCGCAGGGACAGACCAGATCGTCGGCAAAGGCTTGCCGCAAGGAATGAAAGAAGGACTGGCCTCCTGTCTTCGGGATATGCAGGAAATAGGTCTTTATCATTTTGTGCTTTGCATAGCGTATGCGCCCCGTAGCCCGATGCGCTTCGCCCCATCGGTGACCAATGGCTTCTGTGTTGGCATGGATTTACCAAACCAGGGCCGAACGAAGGGCAATATTATCAGACTGTAGGCCGGGTCTATGAAGCCGGTGAGTGCTGCGGCAACGTCCTCTTCGATCCATAGATCCAGCTGAGAGGCGGAATTCTCGAGCAAGCGATTGACCCGAGTTTCTGCGGCAGCGAACCGGCTGTTTCTGTCGATCAGCCGGCGCTCAAGCCGTGAGCCCCAAACAGCTCTGGGCAGGCCAGCGTCTCCGTCAATATCAAGGGCCACGTAACGGTCCATCCGGCTGGCGCGAAAGGAGACATCCAAGCCAAAGGCGGCGAAAAACGCGACGAGATCAGCGCGTCCCGCGGTTGAGATAGATAGGGCGCGCACCTCGACGCACAGAGCGCCGTTGCGCAAATTCCGCAGCAACGCCAGCGCCCAGATATAATAACAGATACCGTACAGGCGCCAGACTCCAGCGTCCGCGAAGCGCCGGCGCAGCGTGTCGTCGTCGGCCGCTTTCAGCAACTCGATGCCTGGAAATTTGTTGTCCCATAATGGACGTAACAGCGGCTGGCGGCGCCCAGTCATGCAAGCGCGCGCCAATTGCAGTAGATTGGGGACTTGCGGCTGCCGCGCGTAGGCAACGAACAGCTGACGCGGGTCGCGTACCACGTGAATGTGGTAATAAGACCCAATTTCGCTTAACGCGGGGGCTGCTAGCAGAGGTGCGCGCATGTACAGAATGGAATGAACCGAGGTGTTATCACGAGCGAGCCGCTTAAGTTTTTTTTGAGTCCGTTTGGCGCTCGCGGCGTCGATTGGCCATTCTGGACAACCGTTGCGGTTGTCCAGAATCACCTCAACAGGCGGTTTGGCGGCCCGCGATAGCCGGTTCGCCAATTGCTGCTGGCCGCTCCTGGGCAGGCCACTGATTAACCAGAAGGGGGCGTTGTCTTGGCGAGTGTTTGGCACTTTACAGACTCGTATTTGCGGTCGTTATTCTCTTCGAGGCGCATAATATAGTGTTTCTCGACCCAGCAGTCGGACTAGACCACAATGGACAGTAACACTGATTGCTGGAATTATCCAGAATGCAGGCGGCGATCATTTTCTCCTTCGCTATCGGCATCGCGTCAAGGCATGCTTGCATCGGCATTTTTCCGAAGCACCAGCGAGCTTGATGTGGCCGGCCTCATTGTACGCGCACATCCACAAATCGAGATCGGCCTGCAGCTCGTCGATCGAACGATACGCCTTTTTGCAGAAGGCGATGCCGTGGTCCTCGAAGAACGGCAACACGCGGTCGTTTAGAATCTCGGCCGCGGTGATCGGCGTCTGGCGATCGTAGAGCTTAGTGCAGGCCACCTTGCTGAAGGTGTCGATAAAGGTTTGCTGAAAGATGCGGCCCGCGCCCTGCATATTGCCGACATAGAAGGCGTCCTCAGCGCCGCAATAATCCGGATATTCGCTCTCGAACTCGCCCTGCGCCTCCTTATCGGTCTTGGCCTTTTCCAGCGTTCCAACCTGCGCCTCGGTGAATATTAGGCCGTCTTGTGCCCTCTTGGCTTCCAGCGCCTTGAGCCGCTTCTTCATGGTCTCAATATCATGACGCAGTCATACGCAGCGCACGCCGGCAGGCGATACCCTAAGACTGCTTTTTCTCAATTCGTTGGCGATGCGGACTTGGCCGAAGGCCGGCTGCTCAACGGCGAGCGCGACGATGGCATCTCCGGTCCTCTTTCGTCATGATAGTGAGCATGGTCGGTCATCGAAAAAGCGACTGCCTATTAGTTACAGAAAAAGTGATTTGTGAATCCAACTAATACTTGGCTAAATCCGTCCATACGACTTAAGAATCAATAGTTTGTGACGGAATGCCAATATACCCGGAACACTCAGTGGCGGCCAATCGGAGTCGCCGTCAAGCGAGTCAGGTGCCAAGTTGCCGACGATGGATGTAAATGAAACGCTCGGAACCAAGCCGGTCTTCAGCATCATTACGCCGTCGTTTAATCAGGGCGCATTCATCGAGCGAACCGTGCTGAGCGTACTTTCTCAAAATGGACCTGCGTTGGAATACGTTGTCATGGATGGGGGAAGCCATGATGACACGCTGACGATTCTCCAGAAATACGACGGCCGTCTGCGATGGATTTCGGAAAAGGACGGCGGTCAGGCGGACGCGATCAACCGCGGCATACAAACCACATCCGGCGATCTTATCGGATGGTTGAATTCGGACGATATCTACTATCCAGGCGCATTGCAGGCCGTTGCCGATTGTTTCAATGCAAATCCAGATCTGGACGTGGTCTATGGCCAGGCCGACCATATTGATCTTCGCGATCGGCCGATCGAACCTTATCCCACCGAGCCGTGGGATTTCCGTCGGCTGTTTGGTCGTTGCTACATCTGCCAGCCTGCGACATTTATTCGCCGCCGGGTCGTCGAACGATTTGGGCTGCTCGATCCAAATTTACAATACTGCATGGATTTCGAGTACTGGCTCCGCCTGGGGGCTGCCGGCGCACGCTTTGGATTCCTTGAGCGCAAGCTTGCGGGATCCCGGATGTATCCTGAAAACAAGACGATGAGAGCGAGATTGGAGGTCCATGCCGAGATCAACGACATGTTCAAAAAGCGGTTCGGCAAAGTTCCTAATGAATATATTTTCGCCTACGCGCATATATTGACGTCAAAGAAATTCGATCGCATTCGGCAACGAAGGCAATTCCGGTTTACATTTGGATGCCAAAGCCTAGTCGCAGCAAGGCGTTGGAACGGGGCGATATCCGCCCCGATATTCTGGCATTCGCTATATTGTTTCATTCGGAGCCTTTAGCGGGCCGCATGGCACTTGTAATTTCGAGAATTATCTCGTTGCTACGGGTATGGTAGCGATCGGCGTTGCGAGCGCCCGCCAAGAATGGGCCGACTGGAAATGCAGCGATGAGAAATTTGTATATCGGCCATAGCTATCATCAGAAAACGCAGTCGACGGCATGGTTCATCAAAATTCTCGCGAAGAACTCGACGACTCTTGACTTTGCTTGGGATGAAGAGTGGGCCCATGGCGCGCCAGTCTCGATCGGCGACACGATCGCGAAAGATTACGATCACATATTTGTATTCCAGGTGGAAAAAGCGGCTTATGCCCTGGCCGCGGCGGTTCCGGAACGACTTGTCTATATTCCAATGTATGACGCGTCGCTCGATTTGACGGACGAGCAATGGCAATCGCTTAGTAACGCACGCATCGTCAATTTTTCAAAAACATTGCATTCGAAAATCGGCAATCTCGGGCTCCGAAGTCTGTACACCCAATATTTTCCGGACCCGGACAAATTTAAGACGGTAACCGATTTTTCCAATTTTTGCGGTTTCTTTTGGGCGCGGCGCCCGGAATTGCCTTGGCCTATCATAAAAAAAATAGCCTCGAAAACCGATTGGTCGCAGTTCACCTATCACTATGCACCCGACCCGCCGGAAGCCGTCAGCCGTTACGTCGAATTTCCACCCGAAGAAGACGTCCAGAAATTCAGAATAACGACCTCGCGTTGGTTCAAAGAAAGTTCCGACTATGACGGACTTGTCGCCCAGGCGAATGTATATTTCGCACCGCGCTTGCGCGAAGGAATTGGACTCGCGTTTATCGAGGCGATGGCGCGGGGCCAATGTGTCGTCGCGCCGTACAAACCAACCCATTCCGAATACATTGTGAACAATGACAGCGGGCTTCTTTACGACCCGGCTGCGCCGGAAGCGCTGGACTTAAGCCGCGCCGCTCAGATCGGCACCGCGGCGCGGCGTCAAGTCGAGCTTGGTTATAGCCGCTGGAAATCCGACGCAAGCGGCCGGCTGCTGGATTATTTATTCGAACCTTATTTATCTAATAAATCGAAATCGCTGAATCGGCGGGTACAATCCTGGTGCCGCGAATTGAAGCTGCCAAAGCTTGGAGTCACCAGGCAATATCCGCCGCGTAAATTGCGAATGCCCGCCCGTCGATTGAAGCGGGTATCGATTAAAACCGCGCCGCGGATTGCAATCGTAACGCCATCCTACAATCAAGGCCGGTATTTACGCGCGACGATCGATAGCGTGTTGAACCAAAATTATCCAAATCTGGATTATATCGTTCAGGATGGCGCCTCGACCGACAAATCGCTTGATGTGCTGAATTCGTATGGCGACAAGCTGCGTTGGCGAAGCGAACCTGACTCAGGTCAAAGCAACGCGATTAATCGCGGCTTCGCGCAAGTCGATGGCGACATCATGGCCTACCTTAACAGCGATGATCTGCTACTGCCGGGGTCATTGGCCTATGTCGCGCATGCGTTCAAGAAGTACCCGGACGTCGATTTTGTTTACGGGCACCGCGTTTGCATAGACAGCAGTGGATTGGAGATCGGACGCTGGATGGTCGCCGCGCATGACCCGACTTTTACCAGTATGATAGATCTTATTCCGCAGGAAACGATGTTCTGGCGCCGCCGGGTTTGGGATTCAATCGGGCCGTTTGACGACAAACTCAAATTTGCGCTCGATTGGGAATTCATTCTGCGCGCCCAGGCCGCCGGGTTTAGCTTCAAAAGATTACCCGCATTCCTCGGTAGTTATCGCGTCCATGAGCAGCAGAAATTGTCCAATTTGTTCCACGTTCACGATCAAGAGGTGAGCCACCTGAGGAGCGTTTACTTGGGCCGCGAACTTAATAGCGAAGAATGCCGGCGCACCTATGCACGCCACCGTAGGCGTCAAGCCGTGGTCCATTTTTTGCATAAATTTGGCATAACTATTTAGCGTCTGCCTTCAATTGAGGAACATGCTTACGGCGGCCGATCGGTTTGCCGCGGGAAATTTGTGGCCGCTCATCTGCGGGCCAGATGAATAAGGCGAGCGATAACAATGATGGCGAACCACAACGGGCTCACAACGACCGAAATCGCCATATACCCCAATCGGGAGGCATAGCCGGAGCAGAAATTCCTTGTGGCTAGGGGCAAATTGGGGAGCAAGTCTAGGTCGATCCACTTGAAGGCAGGCCAATATAGTGCGAAAACTATTCTCGGTTCGGCCATCATCCGGAGCATCCCGGATGGGCTTAGTGCATCGCAGAATCTCAGCTTCACCAAACGGGAGGGGGGACTTCCCATGAAACAACTAATACGATCCGGCGCCGCGGCGCTGGCAATAGCCGGTCTTATGCTAATCTCGGGCGGCGCGCAGGCACAGCAGCCGCAATTGTACGATGGGATCGTCGTTCCGACGAGTAACGTCGAATGCAATTCAACTACGCCGATTTTCTGGCCGGCGACCTATCGCCCCTACGTGACGGATGCCGCCTCGGGCGTCAATCAGCCGTCACAACTGGTCGTTATCCATAATCATGGCCGAAATGGCATGGGGTTGCGGCTGACAAACACCGCTGCCGGCCAGTTCAACGGTAACACGGACAAGTCAGCCGGCTTTAACATCGTATTCGAGGACGTCCAGGATAACACGAAATCGAATACCGGCAGTCAACCGCCCGGCGCGTCCGGCCGCACCATCCATATGGTGCAGGTGCCAAATAACGTGACTGCCTTAGACGTCCCCGCGAACAGGTGGATAAAGATCACCGGGACGATCGTGCAGACGTCGGACGGCACCAGCCCTGGACTGTTCTGCGCCAAATCCATTGTTGGCGTGTTCGTGCGCCGGCCACATTAAGGAGACAACCATGAAAACGATTATCGGGATTGCTTCCGTTGTGGCCGCGCTCGTGCTGGCGAGCGGCAGCGCATCGGCGCAACAAATCTATGGCGGAATGTTAGAAACTACCATCGACACCTCGACCCACGCTTGCGGCGCTCCGATCGGAGAGCGCGACGGTATACAATATCGTCCAAAAACGGCCGATCTGCCCGGCGGCATGTATATCAATGCCGGCGCTGCGAGCGTGTACATTCAGAGCTCGGACCCAGCCGGGGACTTCTATACCGACGGGACCAAGGGGGCGATAAGTGGAACCGCATTGTTTCAGTCGGACGGCCAGTCTCCCGGAATTTACCAGCAAACGGTTAAAGGTAGTTACACCCTCACGCTGGACATGACCGATCCGGTTATGATCAAGATCACGAAGATGACGGCGCTTTTCATCCTCAAGCCGTCATTGGTAAGTTGCTACTTCGTTTGGAACGGCGTCATGACCCCGGCGCTGATGCCTACGCCTCCGTGACCTCAGTCGCGTTGCGAGGGTATTGAACAATGCCGATTGGCGCGGCCGCCGCTTGCAAAAGCGGCGGCCGATGCTTTTGATAGACGCTATTTGCGGAGTCGCGCGCGCGACCTTACGTCAAAACGCCGGCTGAAAGCGCATTATCGATTGCAGCGGCGTTCCACCGGGGTTCGATTTTCCGTGGCGTGATGCGGTCGAGCTAGTGGATCGAATCTAACACTTGGTGCCCGCGTCTGACGGCTTGGATAATTTTATCGGGATCAGCAGTCCATGTGAAGGGTTTCGGTTCGGTGTTGTGTTCGACGACGAAGCGATTGATGGCGGCTTGCAAGTCGACGAC
>JBBRAL010000025.1:0-58683 GCA_038206805.1 Hyphomicrobiales bacterium
CATCGTACTCGACTCGCTATCGAAAAGCCAAAGACAGCAAGGGTTTGACGGGGAGTTTTGGGGATAGGAGTTGGACGAGGAAGGCGATTATTTGAGCGGGACTTGCTGCGACGAAGATTTTGCGCAGCGTGTGGAGGCCGAGAGCGAACAGCGAGCGAGCGCGGCGACCATGGTTTTTGACGGGAATGGGATGCAAGCGCGCCATAGCGACGCCGGTTTTGACCGTGAGCGCCACGGCGAAGGCGAGCAGCGCGAGTAAGGTGCAGAGTTTGTCGGGGTCGGTCAGGTGCGTGGCCTCCAGCGCGAAGCCCTTGGTCTTGAGATTGCCGAACATTGTTTCAATGGTCCAGCGTTGACGATAGCGGGCGAGCGCATGCCGCGCGCTGCCGGAACAGGCCAAGGCCAGCAGCTCGCCTGAGGCAAGTCGCATCACCACGAGCCGCACCGGCGAGGACAAAGTCTCGTCGTGACGGCCGAGCCGGCAGCAGCCTTTGACGATCATTCTTTCTCCGATTCTGAGATGCCGCGCGATGGCGGCAATCGACATGGCGGCATAGCCCTCGCGCAGGACGTGCTGGTTCTCACGCAAGCGCAGGATGAAAGGGATGTTCTCGCGTTGCAGATAGGCCATCCAGGCATCGCCGATGAACTCGCGGTCGCCCATCAGCGCCGCGATCTTCATGTCCGGAAACGCCGCGCGTAGACGATCCAGAAGCTCGGTCCGTTCCGACGTATGCGAGTTTCCCGCCGTTGGCAGCAGCATCCACAGTAGCGGAATGCCCATGCCGTTCCATGTCACCGAGATCATCAGGATGTTGATCGTGGTCTTGCCAAAGTCCCAATTTGTCCGATCGATCGCCAGAACCCATGGCTTGCCACCGAGTCCCAGCAATTCGACAACCACGTGCGCCGCCAGCGTGCTGTCGAGCCGGACGAACTGAAAGAACCGGTAAAACCGCCGCCGCACCGAATCGGTCTGCGCCATACTTGCCACATACGCCGCCAGCCGCCACAGGCAGATTGTTCCATGCTGCATGATCAGCAGCGTCAGCCACGACAACGTCTCGCGTCTTGTGACTGACAGGCCGATGTGTTTTGCTACCAACCTGGATAAGGCGTTCGAGAATATCGATTGCATGAGGGTGATCCTTCGCTGCCAGGCAAAGAATCGCTTTTATGAATCAACTCAACGCCTTATCCAACCGCGTCGAGTACTATGTCCTCGACGAGGAAGTCCTCGACGTGACCGATCTCGCCGTCGCTGGCGTGGATATAGTACCCGATGACGGCTGTGATGCTGCGCAGGTGTGGATCGTTGTCGCTGGCCCCGGCGATGGCGATGTCCTCGGCCCGCTGGCGTGCCTCAATGACCGGCAAGGCGCCGGCAACGCCGCCACCAAAACCAGCGCCATATCCGTATCCACCCATCAGCATGTCGGTGCCCCAGTAAGGCTGCCAACCATAATAGCCGTAGATATTGGCTTCGATCTGTCGCGACACGGGCCGATCGGTGTCGCTATCGGGGCTGTCCTTGATCTGCTGCTTGGTCAAGTTTACCGGGAATTCGTTTCCCGTTGCGGCAGGTCGGCCCATAGCGGATGGCGGCAGGAGGACTTTACGGCCGGACAGCCATTTGCCGGTGTCGACAACCAGCCAACGAACCCGCCAACTGGCGTCGTCAAAGAGAAAGTCGCTGACGGTGCCAATCGAGCCATCACTCGCCGCAATGGCGTAGCCTTTGATCGCTGACGCATTTCGTAACATCGAGAGCTCCTCTCACATTTACACGCCCCAACAATCCGACGGGTTTGTAGATTTGTGATCAGTTCTTTGAGCCAGTGGTGCCTTTGTCCGGGAGGTTGGCCTTCCAATAGGCATCCACCTTCTGACTCTCCTGGTCGAAATGGCCGGCGGTCGTGAATTGGTCTTTGCTCACCTGCGGGGCGGCGTCCAAGGAGGCCTTGGTGGTGTCAAGCACGAGCAGATTCGCATTCGGGGATATCTTGAAGTCGGCCCAGGGGACCGGAACGTATTTTTCATCGATCCCGAAAATTCCGCCTCGTGCGATCACGAGATAGGCGATCGTGCCGGTCTTTGGGCTCATGACGAGGTCTTCGACGCTACCAATGACCTCATCCCGCTGATTACGCACATCGGTGCCGAGCAATTCGTCGGACCGGAACGAGGCTTTCTTGCTTGTTACCGGCTGCGCGGCGGCAATTTGCTCCCGGCGCCATCCCGGCACGTCCGCCATATGCAGGCCGGAATTGTGCATATTGGCCGCGTAGACTTTGTAGACTTCGCGGGTCGTGGCGAGCACGCTTTCACACGGCTGCTGTTGACCGCGTTGCGCCAGAATATTGGCGGAGGCAAGCAGGATGCGAACCTCGTAGCCCGGTCGGGCGTTCTGGAAGCCGGCCGAGGTTGCCTCTGGACGGCCGTCCATCATCGGGTGGCCGCCTATCATCGAGGGGCCACCCATGATCGGGGGCCCGTAACCGGAACTAAGTCCGTCCATTGGATAGCCGTAGCCATAGCCGGACCCGCCCAGCCAGTAGCCGTCCTTTTGCATCTGCTTATCGAAGGCAACCAGATCGCCCAGACATTTCTTCGCCGGCTTGATGGCGGCAATTTTCTTGTCACCGGGAGAAGGGTGGGTCACCGCGCTGGTTGGAGCAGGCTGGGCCGCGAGCAATGGGGTGACAAGACCAAGATAAACGCAGGCCGCCACGGAGCCGGCGAAAGTCGAGCGTGTCATGTTAAAAATCTTTCCCTGTTGCCGCATTGACCTCGATGCCAAATGTGACTGTCGTCGCATGGCCAATGCGGTCGACAAATATTGTCGACGAACCGTAACGAAAGATTCGAGAATTGCTTACGCGTGCAGTCCAAAAAAGCCTGCAACGAAAAGTATTACGACCACGACGCCGATGATGTAGAAAATATTCATTGTGTACTCCAATTGAGATGTCTGTGACTTCAATATGAAGTAGCAGCGCTCACATTGGATACGCTTGGCACGCCATTAAGTTCCGACTCTCATTTGGGTCGTAAGCACCGTAGAGCGCTTCGGCTGGCGGCCACTTTCAATTCAAGCCGGCGAACGATGTCGCCTATTGGCGCATTGCTGCCTTCCATCTCCCACAAGGGGTGAAGGGCGTTTGCTGCACGCTCGCTAAAAAACAAACACCGGAGAGGGGGCTCTCCGGTGTCTAAATAATTGGCCGGTTTCACACCGGCAATTTTTGGTTTGGCGTCGTCGTCGGCCTCTCGAACTTAGAATGCTCCCAGCAAAATCGCGCCGACGAAAACGAACACGGCGCACACGGCGAGCACATTCAGTCTCAAAGCAAGGTCCACGGCAGTGCCTCCCTTGTTGAGGTGATTAACGCTAGCACAAAACGCACGGGTGTCGAAGCCGGTTGCGCGCAAGCTCGCCGAAATTTTCATGAATTGCCATGCATGGCCGGCATGGCAGCGGCAAGCGGTTGATCGCCTGATACAAAATTATCCGGTGCGAAAAAAAGCGGCAGTGCACAATTCGTCTGTGACCGATATTCGGAGGTAAATCGGCTACAATCGACGCCAATTCAACGGCATTTTGTTCGTGCGCCGTGCTTGCCGCCGCAAAATTGCATGCGCGCTTGAGGCGACTTCAACCGTTCCGATCGAGCCAGGGCGCGATCGCCGCGGTGCTGCGGTGCACATGTCGAATAGCGATGGAAACGGTCAGGGCGGCTCAATTTGCCCTGCCTTGCATCGCATCCCCCTCCGGCCCGCTCTGGGCATCGCAACGATTCCTTATCCTTAACGAATTCCTTCACTGCCAGCGTTGAAGCCCCGTTAAATAAACTACCGGCATTTTCATAAGCATGAAGCGTGCTGTGGGTTTCTATCTGGCCGGCGCGGCCGCGCTGCTGGCACTTGCCGGCTGTGGGCGCAGCCTGTTGCAAATGGGCGAGCGCTCATCATGGCGACATGAGGCCGAGGTCGCCTGTCTAAAATCGGGCAAGGTCAAGTTCGGCAACGGGGTAGTGCAGCTACAGCCGATCGAAGGTCCCGGCATGTGCGGGGCCGATTTCCCGCTCAAGGTGGCGGCGCTGGGCGAGAGTTCCGCCATCGGCTATGCCGACGAGCTGCGGCCGCCTGGCTCTATTCGCAACGCATCCTCCGCGCCAATGCCGAATTGGCCGCCAAGCGAGTCGCCCTATGCGCGGCCGGTGCAAGTTAACCCGATGCAAGTTGACCCGGTGCAAACCCAGCCGGTGCAAGGTCAGCAGATGCGCTGGGTGCCCGGCCCGCCCGGTCAGCAGCGGTCGCGATACGCGCCCGCGATCGAGCAGCCTGAGAACGTCGCGCCGGCGGCGCGCCCGATGTCGCTCAACCCGCCCGGGGTGGCGCCGTATCGAGACGACATTCCCGACGACGCCATCCTGCCGCCCGGCCGTGGACCGACCGGCTATCCACGCAACGCTCCGGCCTATAATGCGCCGGTCTATGAGCCGCCGCGCCAGCAGCAACGTACACTGCCGCCGCTCGGACCGGTGCGCGGGCCGCAAACGACCGGCGCGATCATGCCGGCGGTGGTGACGCCGGCGGCAACACTGTCATGCCCAATTGTGTCGGCCCTCGACCGCTGGGTGAGCGAAGGCGTGCAGCCGGCGGCCATGCACTGGTTCGGCGTCCAGGTCACCGAGATCAAGCAGATCTCGGCTTATTCCTGCCGCAGCATGGTTGGCGCGGGAACCTCACATATTTCGGAGCACGCCTTCGGCAATGCACTCGACATCGCCGGCTTCGTTCTCGCCGACGGCCGCAAGGTCAGCGTGAAGAACGGCTGGCGCGGCAGGCCGGAAGAGCAGGGCTTCCTGCACGACGTACAGCTTTTCGCCTGCGAGACTTTCAACACCGTGCTGGCGCCCGGCTATAATGTCTACCACTACGACCACATCCACGTGGATCTGATGCGCCGCCGCAGCGGGCGGCATCCTTGCAAGCCAACTGCGATCCCAGGCGAGGTGGTGGCAGCCAAGGCGCGCGCGGTCTATGCCAGCAAGCAGCGCGGACCGGCCTATACCGGCTCGATCGCGACGAAACCCGCCGCCGGCGGCACGCTGCCGATCGCCATCCCTGGCGCGGACGGCCTGGTCGCGGACGACCCCGACCGGGAGACGGTGACCGGATCGATTTCCTCAGGTTCGGCAAAAGCGCACGCACACATTCCCGGCGCCGACGGTGATTTCGACGACGATGAGGAGTAGATCACTGGCGCGCAACGCACGCCCTTTTTATTTTGCTCCTGCCACCGCGGCCTTCAGGATCGGCTGCCAGCGCGCGATGTCCGTCTTGAGAACCAATTCAAGGTGCGCCGGACCGCGCTCCGCATTCGACGGAACGGTGCCGCCGAGATCGGCCAGCCGCTTGGCGACCGCAGGGTCGTTAAGCGCCTTGTCGAGCGCGCTGCTGATTTTGGCGAGCACGTCTTTCGGCGTTCCCTTCGGCGCAAGCATGGCGCTCCAAATGCTGAGTTGGTATTCGGGATCGCCGGCTTCCTTCGCAGAGGGCACATCCGGCAAGGCCGGAGAGCGTGCATTGCCCGACACCGCGAAAGCCTTGATCGACTTGCCTTTCACCGCCGGGGCGACGCTGACCACTTGCTCGCAGAAGAAATCGACGTGATCGCCAATCAGGTCTCCGAGCGCGGGTCCAGTGCCACGATAGGGGATCAATTTGGGCTTCAGGCCGAGCTGCGAGGTGAACAACAGGCATGCCATGTGCGACGACGAGCCGACGCCGCCATGCGCCTGCTTCACGTTGTCGCCATGCGCCTTCACGTAGGCGATGAACTCCTTGAGGTCCTCGGCCGGGAAATCCTTGCGCGCCACCACGGCAACCGGCGCATTGGCCGTCAGCCCGATCGGCTCGAAGTCCTTGATGGAATCGTAGCGGATATTGGGGGTGAGCACCGGCGCGGCGACATGCGAGCCCATGCTGGCGGCGAGCAGCGTGTAGCCGTCGGGCGTGGCCGCGGCTGCGCGCGCGGTTCCGATCGTGCCGCCGGCGCCGCCCACGTTTTCGATTATGACCGTTTGATTGAGCACCCGGCCCATGCCTTCGGCCACGATGCGCGCCACGACATCGCTTGGGCCGCCCGGCGGGAACGGCACGATCAACGCGATCGTGCGGGACGGATAATTGTCGGCGTGCGTTGCGCTGGCCAAACAAGTCAGGCCAACGATGAGGCTAACAGCGAGCGTTGCCGCCGTTTTCCGGTTTTTCATCTCCACCTCCCTGATTGCGACCGCCACCTTTTTTTGGTGTTTTGATCGGCGCCATAGGCCCGACGCGGCCGGATGATATGGCCGATAGCCGGCGGCGTCGACGGCTCGCCGCCCGGATTCCGAAGTCGTTTTCCGCTTTCGGTGCGTATGCGGGCTAGAACACCGCCTCCAGCAGCATGGCAGCGAACAAGACCAAGCCGGCGTCGCGGTTGGATTTGAACAGCATCAAACAATGCGCGGAGTCGTTGATGTCGAGGCGGAGCACCTGCCAGGCCAGATGCGCGGCGAAGGCGATCAGGCCGATGAGGAAGATCAAGCCGCCGCCGGCCATCAGTCCCGCGACGCCGATCAGCACCACGGCGCCGGCGTAAAAGCCGGCCAGGATCGGCTGCGTGCGCTCGCCGAACAGCAGCGCGGTCGATTTGATGCCGATCAGCATATCGTCCTCGCGGTCCTGGTGCGCATAGATGGTGTCGTAGCCGATCACCCAGGATATCGATCCGGCGTAGAGCAGAAGCGCCGGCCAATCGAGCCGGCCGAAGGCGGCCGGCCAGCCCATCAGCGCGCCCCATGAAAACGCCAGGCCCAGCACGATCTGCGGCCAGTAGGTGATGCGCTTCATGAACGGATAGATCACGATCACCGACAGCGAGGCGAAGCCGGTCATCACCGTGAAGCGGTTGAACTGGATCAGCACCAGCAGTCCGATCAGCGCCTGCGCCAGCATGAAGACGGTCGCCTGCGCGACCGTCACCTGTTTCGACGGGATCGGCCGCGAACGCGTGCGCTCGACCATCCCGTCGAGATTGCGGTCGACTAGGTCGTTCCAGGTGCAGCCGACCCCGCGCATGGCGAAGGCGCCGATGAAGAACAGCACGATGTGCCAGACGCTCGGGAATTGGTCCGTGGCCATGCCGGCGAGGCCGACCGACCACCAGCATGGCATCAACAGCAGCCAGGAACCGATCGGGCGATCGAGGCGGGCAAGCCGCAGATAGGGGCGGGCGATAGCGGGCGCGCGGCCATCGACCCAGTTACCGGTCGCATCGGCGACGCGTCCGGTACTCTCGCTCATCTGCTGCCGAGCGGCGTGCCGGTCAGGGTGTCAAAGGTGCCGCGGCCGGTCTTGATGTTGTTGGCGTCGGGCACGGCGCCGCTGCCGAGCACGTCGCTCAGGCTCGGGGCTTGCGGCCGCGCCGGCGCCGCGGCGGCGCGGCATACCTGGGTGCGCATCTCCGTCGTCTTTGTGTGCCCATTCTTAATGGTTTCCACAATCTGCGGGGGTATGGCGCACTTGGTTGCATTATCGACGGCAAACTTGATCATCTTCAGTTCGGCGCTGGAAAACGCGTTCAACAGGGCGCACGCATCCTTCGCCGATGCCTTGCGCTCGCTCGCGGCACGGATTGCGCCGGCCCGTTTTTCCGCCTCGCCGCGCAGCTTAACAAAATCTTGCAGACATTTTTCCTGTACCTGCTGCGATGGCGGCTGCTGGCTCCATGGCGATGCCGCGGGTGGTGGTGCCGGCGGCCGATCCCATGGCGACGCAGCGGGTTGTTGTTGCGGCGGAACCTGCGCCGCGGCGAGACCCGTGGCGACCAGAAACATGCACGCGGCGATGAATGCGGCCCGGCGCAAGCTCATAGCGAATCCTCTATTGCGTCGGTCCATTATAATACAGGCGGCAGGCCGACGGGTGGCTTATAACAACCTGCCGAATGCGTCGGGAAGGCGGCAATTCGCCCCTATTCGCCAGCCCTCGCGCAAGCCCGCCCGTGCCGGCGTAAGCCGGCGCGCAAGCCCGCCCGTGCCGGCGCAAGCCGGCGCGCAAGCCCGCCCGTGCCGGCGTAAGCCGGCGCGCAAGCCCCGAGTGCCGCGATAAACCGGCGCCGGCTACCCGTTATGTCAATTGTGCCCAGGCCCGCTCCCATGCCGCGCAGCGATTTCCGCACCCCCCGCATTTACCTCGATGCGCCGCTGAGCGACGGCAAGGAACTGCCGCTCGACCGCGCCCAGGCCAATTACCTGCTCAATGTATTGCGGCTCGCCGGCGGCGATGCGGTGCTGCTGTTCAATGGCCGCGACGGGGAATGGCAGGCCAGGCTCGCCGGAACCGGCAAGCGGGCGCTGACCGCCGTGGTGGGCGAACGCCTGCGGGAACAGCCACAGCCGCTTGACCTGCATTTTCTGTTCGCCCCGCTCAAACATGCCAGGCTCGATTATCTGGTGCAGAAGGCGGTGGAAATGGGCGCCTCGCGCCTGCAACCGGTGATCACCCGGCACACGCAAGTGGCGCGGGTCAATCTCGAACGTATGCGCGCCAATGCGATCGAGGCGGCCCAGCAGTGCGGTGTCCTGGCATTGCCCGACATCGAGGAGCCGGTGGCGTTCAAGACCATCGCCGGGACCGCCGACGCCGACCGTCTGCTGGTGTTCTGCGACGAGGATGCCGAGGTGCAGGATCCGGTGGCGGCATTGCAGGCGGCGCGTCCGGCAGCGACGGCCCTGCTGCCGGCCGAGGCTGCGCGCGTCGCCCCGTCGATCGCGGTGCTGATCGGCCCAGAAGGCGGCTTTGCCGAGGAGGAACGCGAGGCGTTGCGCCAGCGGCCGAATGTGGTGCGGATCGCGCTCGGACCGCGCATTCTGCGCGCCGATACCGCCGCGGTGGCGGCCTTGGCGCTGGTCCAAGCGGTGTTGGGCGACTGGCGGACACCCGGCTGACCGGTAGCCAGGGATTGAGCTTCCCTTGACCTGCTCCGATCAGCCGGGGACCCGTTACGGCGCGGTTGCCGGCAACAAAGCAACGACCTGAACCGCCCACACGCAAAACTCCGCGCCGGACGCAACCGCGCGTCAGCTCGATTTGCGGCAAAATGATGCAGCGCCGCAATGCGAGCCACGAGTCCAAACCGTCGCAAAGTTGTGCACGAATTGGCTGCGGCGGGAAAAAGGCTGTGGTAAAATCGGTTGGTTATTTTGTTGTGCATGATTGTTTCCGGAGACCCGGCCGCGGTTTTCGGAATCATGCGCGGACAGGAGTTTGGTCATGTTGCGCGCGTCAGGCTGCATCCGCCCCCTTACCGTTGCCATTTCGATGGCCCTTTTTGCGCTTGGTGTGTTTGGCGCTTTGGTTCCGGCGCAGGCGGCAAACGGGCTGGAGAAAACCTTCTATATGACGGGGACGCGCTACGATGGCGTGCTGCCCGAATGCGATGCCGCGCTTGGCACCATTGCTGCGCGCTTTGCGCAGAAGGAAGGCCGGTTCTGGAATTCCGACCTGCAAATCCTCGGATTCGAGCGGGTGCGCCAAATCGCGTGGCGGCCCTGGGCCGCCGGCACCATCCCGCGCCGTTTCTGTAGCGCGCTGGCGCTGGTCAGCGACGGGCGCAAGCACGCGGTTCATTATTCGATCGGCGAGGACACCGGCATGATCGGCATGACCTGGGGGGTCGAATGGTGCGTGGCCGGCCTCGATCGCAACGGGGCCTATAATCCGCGCTGCAAGATGGCGCGGCCCTGAGGCTCCGGGCTAGAACCGGCCAGGGTGCCCGGCGCGGCAGCTACGGGGTGCTGGCATGAATAGGTCACTCCCAAAATCAAAACCGGCCACTAAGCCGGGAGGTCCTCCCGCTGAGGGCCTTGACCCAGGAATAGAAAAAGCAGTTCGGCTTCTTCAGTCAAACGGGGTCGAAACGTTTGAGTCATGTGAGGGGGGCGAAGGTCACGCCTTCCCTGAGCCGACAATAAGGTTCCATGGCACGCCAGAGGCTGGTTGGCGTGCCATGGGTGTCTGTCTTTCCCTAGGACTTCCCGTAATGGCGTTACGGCGTGTGTGGTACGTGCTCGATTCTAATGAGCCAACTGGTCCGCATTGGGAAATTACCTTTAGAGAGCGTGTCTATTAGCCGAGGTGGAGGCGGGGTGGTGCAGGCTCAGAATCCTCCCCCCATGCCCGTCCGAAAGGTAACCCCAATGGCAGGCGAGCGCGAGCTTACGACCGGTCTTCTGTCCAAAGATGCCAGTTTCCGACTGATCGTGAGCGGCGCGATTGGCGTGAAAGAAATTGAGCGACTGATTAAGAAGCTCGAACTCGACAAAGAAATATTGGCCGAGACAACCGAGACGTTAGCGCCCGGATCGGAACTGACTAAACCACCATATTGAAACGAAAGAGGCCGCCAACTGAGCCGGCCTATCGAAAGGGTCAACAAATTGATGCAGAATTAATAGAGTCATAACGAGTGTTTATGATAGCGAGTGCATGGACCGGGGGCCATGCCGCGTTATTTCTTTTATTTCAGCGATGGGAAGCGCACCTTTACCGATTCGACTGGTATCGAATTGACTGGCACGGCAGCCGCACGCGCGCACGCCACCATTCAAATCCGCGAGATGCGGACCTCGTTGCAAAATGCCCGCCTTCAAGACTGGGCGAATTGGAAGATGATCGTATTCGATGCAAAGGGGAAAACAGTTGTTGAGGTCGGCTTTGACCTAATCCCTAAAACTTTGAATTAGACCAGCTGCGGCGGTCTAAAAAAGCCCCGGCTCATGCACCGGGGCTTCTCACGCAGTGAAGATCGATGCGTGTCCAGCGCCCCGACCATGCATCGACCTTAGCTAATCACCATTAACGCCGTGTGCATTAAAACAAAGAAGCCCCGGCAACCCGCCGGGGCCTCCCTGGTTCGTCCCGGGGCTCAGATGTAATCCCGGATGCATCAGCTATAGTCGGCGGTAATTAGGGAAGCCTGAATCTTAAACATTGGAATTAGGCCACTCCGTAAATCAAATCAGGCCACTAGGGGTCAAAACCGGCCAGTACCAGCTACGGCGCGTTCTATTTGATCTCATTTTGTTCTTGAAATGTTCCGTCCAATACGGTACATCCATATGGAACCGTTGCGCTAGATCAATTTCCCGTTTGTTCTGACGGGCTGTAGCCGTGGGGGTATCCATGCTTGCTGATCGTATTGGCCGGGCGGCGCGCACCGGCGCCGTTGCCCTGAGCTTCCTGTTCATTTTCGCCATCGTCGCTTTTGCCCAGGATCGGCCGGTTCAAGACCCGCGGCAGAACGAGCCTGGCCGCTTCGATTTCTATGTGCTGGCGCTGTCCTGGTCGCCGTCTTTTTGCGAGGCCACGCAAGAACGCGCTCAAGAACGCGGGCGCAATCAGGCGCCCGACCAGCAATGCGGCGGCCGGCCATTCGCCTTCGTGGTGCACGGGCTGTGGCCGCAATACGAGCGCGGCTTCCCCTCGTTCTGCCAGGTGCCGGCGCCGCGGCTCGACCGCGCCATTGTCGGCAGCATGCTCGACGTGATGCCGAGCCCGCGGCTGATCTTCCATGAATGGGATCGCCACGGCACCTGTTCGGGGCTCTCGGCGCACGCCTATTTCGAAACCGTACGCAAGGCGCGCGCGGTGGTGAAGATCCCGGCGAATTATCTCGAGCTCGACAAGCCGATTGTGGTGACTCCGGACGAGGTCGCCGAGGCTTTCGTCAAGGCCAATCCCGGTTTGTCGCGCGCGAGCATAGCGATCGCCTGCGACAGCAAGCGTCTCAACGAGGTGCGCGTGTGTCTGGCGAAGGATTTTTCCTTCCATGACTGCGCCGAGGTGACGCGCCGCGCCTGCCGCCGCGACAAGATCGCCATGCCGGCCGTGCGCGGCGGTTAAACGCCGGCGGCAAGCTGTCCTTTCGAGTCTGTAATCGCGTTAAGCCAGCACTAACGATGGCTGCGAGCACTTTGGGGATAACCCCGGTGTGTCGGGAATTGGCGCAAGGTTCTCGTAAGGGAAAACCGCAATCTTCGTCGTGCGATCTGGCGCGGGGGGGTACGGGCGTTGAGTCGTATCAAGGACTATACCGGCTTTGCGGCCTGGTTTTCCGGCCTCGGCTATATCGTGCTGTGGCCACTGACCGCGCCCGATATCGGCGGCATGCCGTTCGGCGCATCGATCTTGTGCCGCGACGGCGGGTTTGCGCTGCTGGATTTCCTGTGCAATTCGGCGCATCCGCTGCGGCTGCCTCCAGCTTTGCATGCGATCGGAATTTTATCGGCGGCGTTTGTCGCCGTCCGGTTGATATTATACGCGGTCAGGCGCTGGCGGCGTGCACGCGCCACCGTGGCAATCGATGCGTCCGTGCTCAAGGCACGCCTGCTGGCCACGCCTGCGCGGCCGTTATGGCCAAGAACTGCATCCCGGCTTCGGCCGGTCAAGCCGCGCGCACATTTCGGCCTGCGCGGCGTGCCACGCTGAGCACCGGCGCATGATCCCGAAAAGCATGTCCTCGACCTGATCGGGGATGGACACCGGTTTCCCGCCTTCGCGAAGCCCGCTTCGGCGGGTGAAGCGAGGTCTGAAAAGATCATGCGCAAGCAAAATGTGGCATAAGCTCGGCTGGGCAAAAGTCGGCCGGCGAGGTTTCGAGTTAACAAGTGAATTACCGTCACGCATTCCACGCCGGCAGTTTCGCCGATGTTTTCAAACACGTGGTGCTCTGCCGCATCCTGCATTATTTGCGCGGCAAGCCGGCCGCGTTCCGCGTGATCGACACCCATGCCGGCGCCGGCCTCTACGATTTGACCGGGCCGGAAGCAAGCCGCGGCGGCGAATGGCACGACGGCATCGGGCGGCTCATGGCGGCGCGGCTGCCAGAGCCGGCCGCCGCGCTGCTTGAGCCCTATCTTGAGGTGATCGGCGCGCTCAATGAGGCCGGCCGGCTCAAGCTCTATCCCGGCTCGCCGGCGATCGCGCGCGCCTGGCTGCGTCCGCAGGACCGGCTGATCGCCTGCGAGCTGGAGCCGCGCGCCGCGGTTACGCTTGCCGGCCATCTGCGCGGCGATAGCCGCATCAAAACTATCGAGATCGACGGCTGGACCGCGTTGTCGGCCTATGTACCGCCGCCGGAGCGGCGCGGCCTCGTGCTGATCGACCCGCCATTCGAACAAGACAGCGATTTCCACCGCCTGTCGCACGGCCTGGCCGCGGCCCACCGTAAATGGGCGACCGGCATTTATGCGCTCTGGTATCCGATCAAGGGCCGCGGCGAGCCCGATGCCCTGGCCAAAAGCCTGCGCCGGCTGGGGGTGGCCAAGATGCTGCGGGCGGAACTCATGGTCTCGGCGCTCAGCGATCCGACCCGGCTGAATGGCTGCGGCCTGATCCTGGTCAACCCGCCCTGGACCTTGCAAAACGAGCTTTCCACCCTGTTGCCCATGCTTGCGGGGCTGCTGGGACGCGACGGCAAGGGCGGATTTGCCGTCGATTGGCTCACCGGCGAGGGGGCCCCCGCCGCCCGGTGAAATTGTGGCCCCTTTCCACGCGAACCCAGTTGGTGTGTAGTTCAATCATTGGCAGTGACGTTCCGCCTCCATTGGGGGCCGGCGGAGTGACAGAGGCCATGCGCGGCCGATGCTTTCCCCGAATGTGAATGTCCGGCCGAGCCGCCGTGCGTGGGGCCGGCGGCGGAGCAGTATGGGGAGAGGAGTTTCCCTATGGCGCAGACCGGCGTTGTGAAGTTCTTCAACGGCGAACGTGGCTACGGCTTTGTGAAGCCGGACGATGGCGGACGCGATGTGTTCGTGCACATCACGGCGGTGGAGCAAGCAGGCCTCAAGACCCTGAATGAGGGACAGAAGATCAGCTTCGACGTCGAGCCCGACAAGAAGGGCAAAGGCCCGAAGGCCGTGAACCTGGTGGTTACCGGTTGATAATTCTTGGCGCGCGCCGGCGGTGTGCGCCCGATCGATTAGGTTCGACATTCACCAGCCGCGGGCGCCTCATCCCGCTTCTGCCGCGGCGAAGCATATTGCCATGATAGGTATGCCGACATGATGATTTTGCGTTCCGCACCCGCTTCGCCATTCGCTCGCAAGGTGCGCATCGCCGCCAGCCTCGTCGGTTTGGCGTCGAAAATCGACGTCCAGCCGGCCGATCCCAACAATGCCGATGACGGCCTGCTCACGCAAAGTCCGCTCGGGAAAATTCCGGTGCTGATCGTAGAAGATGGCACCACTTATTACGACTCGCGCGTGATCCTCGAATATCTCGATCACCTCGCCGGCGGCGGCCGCATTATCCCGCGCGATCCGGCGGCGCGATTTGTCGCGCTCCGTCTGCAGGCGCTGTGTGACGGCATCGCAGATGCTTCGCTTCTGCAGGTCTATGAAAATCGCTACCGTCCCGCCGACAAGCGCGTGCAGACCTGGGTCGACCGGCAGGCCGAAAAAGTGGCGCGCGGCTTGGCGGCGCTGGAAGCCGCGCCGCCCAAGCTCGATCCGGTTCCCGATGTCGGCCAGATCGCGCTTGCTTGCGCGCTCGGCTATCGCGATCTGCGGTTCGGCGGGACCTGGCGCCAGGATCATCCGCGCCTGCTGGCCTGGCACGACAAATTCGCGGCGCTGGTACCGGCCTTCGCACAGACCAAGATCGAGCCGTAGTCAATCTGCGCGTGCCTCAGGCAAACCGCTGCCAAAAACGCAGAAGCCCCGGAATATGTTCCGGGGCTTTGCATTTTTGCTAATTCGCAACTTCGATCAGAACCGGTAATTGATACCGGCGCGCACTATGTTGCTGTGGAAGTTCGCGTCGGAGCCGGCGATCGAGCCGCCGCGGCCGAGGTCGACATAGAGATATTCGAGCTTGGCGGTCCACGGTCCGGCGAGAGCGGCTTCGACGCCGGCGCCGATGGTCCAGCCGACCTTGTTGGTGCTTGAATCGGCGAAGCCAGTTGCGGATGTCTTGATGTTGCCGAAAGCTGCGCCGCCGGTGACATAGGGCATGAAACGGTCGGCTGCGTAGCCGAGGCGGCCGCGCGCGGTGCCGAGCCAATTGTTACGGGTTTCGCAATTCAAAGCCCCGCAGGCCGTGCTGCCGTGGATGTTGCTCCAGCCTAAACCGCCTTCGACGCCATACACCAACTGGCCTACCTGGTAATTGTAACCAAGCGTGCCGCCGACCACGCCGCCGGAGAGATTGAACGAGCCGGTCGACAGCGGCGCCGAGTAGCTGGAACTGCCCCAGCCGTAGCCGCCGTAAAGACCGGCGTACGGACCGGTCCAATTATAGGCTTGGGCGACAATAACAGGCTCTCTGACCGGCATCACTTGCCGGCGTGGAATATCGGCCGCGGAAGCCGACGCAACGCCTAATGCGATAACGCCAGCACTTGCCAGCAGAAATTTTTTCATGACGCACCTCACTTCCAAACCACGTGACTGGATCGTCTGGACGGACGCGCAGGCGCCGTCCCCCGATTAGCCAAACAACGCGGCCCGGTGGGTGAAGGTTCCGAGGCGAAGGGTGTGAACGCCGGCGCCGCCAGAGTTCCACAACGGAAAAAGCCCCGGCGGTAAGGCCGGGGCTCTTTGCGGTTTTTGCTTTGCAGCTTTTGTTCCGCCGAATCAGAAGCGGTAGTTGAGACCCACGCGCCCCAGATTGCTGGTGAGGCTCACGTCGGTCGCCGCGCCGCAGAGCGCCGCGCCGCAACTTCCCTTGCCGAGGTCGACATAGAGATATTCGACCTTGGCGGTCCACGGACCGGCGAGGGCAAACTCGGCCCCGCCGCCGACCGTCCAGCCGGCCTTGTTGGTGGTCTGACTGCCGAGTCCGGCCGGGGTCGCCTTGATGTCGCCGAAGGCAGCGCCGCCGGTGACGAAGGGCATGAAACGGTCGAAGGCGTAGCCGATGCGGCCGCGGGCGGTGCCGAGCCAATCGTTACGGGTTTGGCAACTCAAACCGCCGCAGGCCGTGCTGCCGTCGATTTTGCTCCAGTCCAGATCGGCTTCGAGGCCGTAGACCGCCCGGCCAACCTGGTAGTTGTAGCCGAGCGTGCCGCCGACGACGCCGCCGCTTGGGTTGGCGCCGACGGAACCACCGGGGCCGCTCCAGTTCGAATGGCCCCAGCCGCCGCCGCCGTTAACGCCGACATAGAAGCCGGTCCAATTGTAGGCCTGCACATAGATCGGCGCCTTGGCCGGCATCGCTTGCCGGCGTGAAATGTCCGCGGCGTTCGCCGCACCCATCGTCGTCATTATCGCAAGCGCACCGACGCCCGCCAGAACCAAACGCTTCATCATCGAGCCTCCATCATTGTGGTCCCCCCACAATCGAGCCCGCATAAGTATTCAAAAATGAAGGCATGTCTAGTGTGCAAAAGACACACCGATTGGTAAGTTCACGATGGTATTGCCATAATTAAATCAATGAAATGACACGTTATCGCCTCGAATTATATTATGTATGCCGGTTCCAGAGTTAATGAATACTTAGATCCTAAGGCCGTGACGGAACTTGTTCGTAAGCGGTTCCCATAAATTGAAAAACCCCGAGCCCATGAGGCTCGGGGTCTGTCACGCCACGTGCGGCGCGCTCGCTCAGAAGTGATAATTGATGCCGAGCCGCAGCATGTTGGTTTCGTAGCCGTTGCCCAGGCCGGTGATCGAATAGGTGCGGTTGCTCAGGTCCATGTAGAGATATTCGACCTTGGCAGACCAGTTCGGCGAGAAGCCGACCTCCATGCCGAGGCCGCCGGCCCAGCCGGTATGGGTCTTGGACTCGTCGAGTCCGCCGGTCGAGCCTTTGAGTCCGCCATAGGCGAGGCCGAGCGTGCCGTAGAACAGGATGTTGTTAAGCGCGAAGCCGGCGCGGCCGCGTAGCGTACCGAACCACGGATTGGAGAATTTGTAGGGCGCGAAGGTGTCGTCGGCGCCGCTAGCCTGGAGATCGGTTTCCGCGCCGAATACGAACTGACCACTCTGCCAGTTGTAGCCGGCCTGCAAGCCGCCCACGAGGCCGCTCGGGGAGACACTGGTGTTGGTTATCTTGCCCCACTCATAGCCGGCGTTCGCCCCGGCATAGAAACCGCCCCAGTTGTAAAGACCGACCGGCGCCGGCGCCGGTGAATAATATGGCATCGGGCCGCGCGGGAGGTCGGCGGCGGTGGCCGTACCCGCGGCAGCCGTCATGGCCATCACAGTGATCGCCAGGATTGTTTTCTTCATCTTAACCCTCCACTTGCTCCCGCCAGCGCGCCGCAAGGCGGAATTTACTTGCCCGTCTTTCGCATTGCCGCCGGCTGCTCGATGCACGAATTGGGTGCGCAAACCTGGAGCGGACGTGCCGGCGATCTTGCGAAAGTTCGACATTTTCGTGGAAGATTTATCGCGTGTTTTAAGTTAAGCGGTTATGAATTGCTAAGCATCAGCAAGTCTTATCCCTAAGGAACCGTTATTGGTGCGAGCTGTTTGCGGATTAGATTCACCATGTTGGCTCAGCTTCTATTTACTATAACCAGCGTGAGGTCATTCGGATGCCGGACGACAACGCACATGCGACGCCGCGCGCCGCGCTGATTACCGGCGGCGGCCGGCGGATCGGCCGCGCCATCGCGCTTGGACTATCGCGCGCGGGTTATGCGGTGGTGCTGCACGCCAATAACTCGCGCGCCGAGGCCGAAAAGCTCGCCGGCGAAATCGTCGATGCGGGCGGGCGCGCCGCCGTGGTGCTCGCCGATCTGGCCGAGCACGCAGCGGTGCGCGGGCTCATTCCGGCGGCGAGCACGTTCGGCGCGCTGACGCTGCTGGTCAATAATGCCGGGGAGTTCGAGCCCGATGAGATCGGCGGCCTTGAGCGTGCACGCTTCGAGCGCACTCTCGCCGTCAACCTGGCGGCGCCCCTGTTCCTGACGCAAGGCTTCGCCGCCCAGGCGCCGGAAGGCGCCGATGCCTCGATCGTCAATATCGTCGACCAGCGCGTGCTCAAACCGACCCCGAAATTTCTCTCCTACACCTTGAGCAAGAGCGCGCTACACAGCGCCACCACCACGCTGGCGCAGGCCTTGGCGCCGAAATTGCGCGTCAATGCAGTGGCGCCCGGCCCGACGCTGCCGAGTCCGCGGCAATCGGACGCGCAATTCGCCGCCCAGGCGGCAAGCCTGCCGCTGCGACGCGGGCCCGCGCCGGAGGACATTGCCGCCGCGGTGCTATATCTGGCGCAGGCGAAAAGCGTCACCGGCGTGACTATCGCGGTCGACGGCGGGCAGCATCTGGCTTGGCGCACCGCCGACAGCGATGTAGCGGAATAAGCCGTCCCGATCGTGCACAAGCAAAAATCCATCGCACGCATTATCTTCCAGCCATGAACGGCAGGCCCAAAGACATCGACCCGGCCAGCGAGCTGCGTGAAGAGGACGAGGACGCAACGCTGCCCGAGCTGGATCGCAACGAGCCGCCCGCCGGTACGCTCGCCGCCGGCAGCAAGGCGATCGCGCGCGCCGTCAAGCATGCGCCATCGGCGCCCGGCGTCTACCGCATGATCGACGCCCAAGGCAACGTGCTCTATGTCGGCAAGGCCAAGAACATCAAGAAGCGGGTTATCGCCTATACCAGGCCGGCCGGGCACGATAGCCGCATCATCCGCATGATCTCGGGCACGGTGGCGATGGAATTCGTCACCACCAAAACCGAGACCGAAGCGCTGCTGCTGGAAGCCAATCTGATCAAGCGCCTGCGGCCGCGCTTCAACGTACTGCTGCGCGACGACAAGTCGTTCCCCTATATCCTGATCACGTCCGACCATTGGGCGCCGCAGATTTTCAAGCATCGCGGAGCGCGCAGCAAGCCCGGGCATTATTACGGGCCGTTCGCCAATGCCGGCGCGGTCAATCGCACCATCAATGCGTTGCAGCGGGCGTTCCTGCTGCGCTCCTGCTCGGACGCGTTTTTCGAGGCGCGCACGCGGCCGTGCCTCTTGCATCAGATCAAGCGCTGCTCGGCGCCCTGCACGACTGAGATCGACTTCGCCGGCTATTCCGAACTGGTGCGCGAGGCCAACGCTTTTCTCTCCGGCCGCAGCCAGTCGGTACAGAAGGAACTTGGCCTCGAAATGGATAAGGCCTCGGCCGACCTCGATTTCGAGCGCGCGGCGATCTATCGCGACCGGCTGGCGGCGCTGTCGGCGATCACCTCGCATCAGGGCATCAATCCGCGCAACGTCGAGGAAGCCGACGTGTTCGCGCTGCATCAGGCCGGCGGTTACAATTGCGTCGAGGTGTTTTTCTTCCGCACCGGACAGAACTGGGGCAATCGCGCTTATTTCCCGAAGGCGGATCGCTCGCTGGGGCCGGCCGAAGTGCTGGGCGCGTTCATGGCGCAGTTCTACGACGACAAGCCACCGCCGCGCCTAGTGCTGGTGTCGCACGAGTTCGAGGAACGCGCGCTGCTCAGCGAGGCGCTCACCGCCAAGAGCGAGCGCAAGGTCGAGATCGGCGTTCCGCAGCGCGGGGAGCGCAAGGAACTGGTGCTGCATGCGCTCGCCAATGCGCGCGAGGCGCTGGCGCGTAAACTTGCCGACACCTCATCGCAGCAGAAACTGCTCAAGGCGCTGGCCGAGACTTTCGGACTGCCGCGCGCGCCGCGCCGCATCGAAGTCTACGACAACAGCCATATCTCCGGCAGCAACGCGGTCGGCGCCATGGTGGTGGCGGGCCCGGAAGGCTTGCGCAAGAACCAATACCGCAAGTTCAACATCCGCTCGGCCGCGCTCTCGCCCGGCGACGACTACGGCATGTTGCGCGAAGTGCTGCAGCGGCGGTTCAAAAGATTGTTGGAAGAGAATCCGCGGGAATCCAGTGCGCCACCATCCTTCGAGGCCGGCCTTCGGACGGCACCTCAGGATGACGGGACTAGCGCGGCGTTTGACCGTCATCCTGAGGCGCTCGCGCAGCGAGCCTCGAAGGATGACAGCCCCGACATCGAAGATAATGACATCGACTCCCCCTGGCCCGACCTGGTGCTGATCGATGGCGGGCTGGGCCAATTCACAACGGCGCAGGAGACGCTGGCCCAGCTTGGGGTCGCCGATCTGCCGCTGGTTGCTATCGCCAAGGGGCCCGACCGCGACGCCGGCCGTGAGACTTTCTTCATGGCCGGCCGCAAGCCGTTCAAGCTGCCGCCGCGCGACCCATTGTTGTATTTCGTCGAGCGGTTGCGCGACGAGGCGCACCGTTTCGCGATTGGCTCGCATCGCACGCGGCGCAAGAAGGATATCCGCGAGGCTGGATTGCAGGAAATTCCCGGCGTTGGGCCGGCCCGCAAACGCGCGCTGCTGCGTCATTTCGGTACGCTAAAGGCGATCGAACGGGCAAGCCTGCCCGATCTCACGCAGGTGTCTGGAATTAGTGCAGAAACCGCGCGAAAGATATATGAGTTCTTCCATGAATCGACTGGGTAAACCGGTGCAGCGGCGAACGGGGTAACGGAAATGATCATCGAGCGGCAGGAACACGTCACCGAAGCGGTGCTTGACGCCTTCGGCAACACATCGGATCCGCGCTTGCGGGAAATCCTCGCCGCGCTGGTGAAGCATCTGCATGCGTTCGCGCGCGACGTGCATCTGACCGAGGAGGAGTTCGAGAAGGCGGTCGGCTACATCACCGCGCTCGGGCAAAAGACCAATGCTACCCACAACGAAACGGTGCTGATGTCCGGCTCGCTTGGCTTCTCCACGCTGATCTGCCTGCTCAACAATGGCAATAATGGGCAGACCGAGACCACCGCCAACCAGCTCGGGCCATTCTGGCGCATGAACTCGCCGCCCACCGCCAACGGCGGCTCGATCGTGCGCTCGGCCACGCCGGGTCCGGCGCTGTTCGTCAACGCGGTCGTGCGCGACCGGGACGGCAAGCCGATCGAGGGCGCCGAGGTCGACGTCTGGCATTCCTCGCCGGACGGCTTCTACGATCAACAGGACCCCAAGCAGGCCGACATGAATTTGCGCGGAAAATTCATGACCGACGGGCAGGGTTGTTTCGGCTTCTGCAGCGTGAAGCCCGCCGGTTATCCGATACCAATCGACGGGCCGGTCGGCGATCTGGTGCGCGCCACCGGACGCCACCATTACCGGCCCGCCCACCTGCATTTCCTGATCTTCAAGCAGGGCTTCAAGACGCTTATCTCGCAGGTCTACTCCAGCGACGACGACAAGCTTGAAACCGACGTGCAGTTTGGCGTCACCCGCGCGCTGGTCGGCAACTATGTGCGTCACGACGGAGCGGCGCCGGCCGCCGACGTGGTGGGCGAGTGGTATTCGCTCGATCAGACCTTCGTGATGGAGCCCGGCAAGAGCCGGCTGCCCAAACCGCCTATTCAGTGACAACGTAAAGTTTGCCGGTTGACGTTGCCGCGGCGGGATGTTCCTTTGTGCCGCATGAATGCCGCCAATTCCAGGCGATTGCCCGCCCACCCGCTCGCGCTGCCGAACATATTGACCTATGCGCGCATCGTTGCCGTGCCGGTGGTGGTGGGGCTGTTATTTTCCCAGAGCATTTATGAGGGCGGCCTGTGGCTGCGCTGGGTGGCGCTGGCGATCTTCATCGCCGCCGGCGTCACCGATATTCTCGACGGCTATCTTGCCCGCATGTGGGGCCAACAATCCTCGCTTGGCCGCATGCTCGATCCGATCGCCGACAAGCTCTTGGTGGCATCCTGCCTACTGATGCTGGCAGCCGAGAAGAGCATTCATGGCTGGACGCTGCTCGCCGCCGTCATCATTCTTTGCCGTGAAATTCTCGTGTCCGGCTTGCGCGAATTCCTCGCCGAATTGCGGGTCGGCGTGCCGGTGACGCGGCTCGCCAAATGGAAGACATTCGGGCAACTGGTTGCCATCGGCTTCCTGATCGCGGGCGAGGCCGGCGAGAAAGTCCTGCCGCAGACGGTTCAGATCGGCATCGCGCTGCTGTGGTTGTCGGCGATCGTGACGCTCTATACTGGCTGGGACTATCTGCGCGCCGGCCTGCGCTATATGATCGATTAATAAGCATGATCCCGAAAAGTGGGAACCGGTTTTCGGACAAGATCATGCGTGAGGAAGAATGACCATTAAGCTGCGTTATTTTGCCTGGGTGCGCGAGCGCGTCGGCAAGCCTGAAGAAGACATCGAACTGCCGGCCGGTATCGCGACGGTGGCGGAGCTGATGGCGTGGCTGGCCTCGCGTGGCGAGGAATATGCCCATGCCTTTGCCAATCCCAAGGTAATTCGCGCCGCCGTCGACAAGACCCATGTCAAGCCGCAAACCGCGATCGGCGCCGCGTCGGAAATCGCCTTCTTCCCGCCGATGACGGGGGGTTAGCCTCGCGGGCGCGGGCGCGCTACATTACCCCTATGACCGTTCCGTCCATTGTGCGCCTGCAGCGCGAGCCATTCGATGCCGCAAGTGAGGCGAGAGCACTCACGCGCGGGCGCACCGACGTTGGCGCCGTGGTCACATTCACCGGCATTTGCCGAGGCTCCGAGGCCGGCGAGCCAATCGCCGCGCTCACGCTTGAGCATTATCCCGGCATGGCGGAAGCCGAGATCGAGCGCCATGTGGCGGAAGCGGTCGAGCGCTGGCCGCTATTGGGCGTAACGGTCATTCACCGCCATGGCCGCATCCAGCCGGGCGAGGATATCATGATGGTGGCCACCGCCTCGTCGCATCGCCAGGCGGCCTTCGCGGCGGCCGAATTCCTGATGGACTATCTCAAGACCCGCGCGCCATTCTGGAAACAGGTCGAGAAGGCGGACGGAAAAATATGGGTGGACGCCAAGGCAACGGACGATGCGGCGGCCGGGCGCTGGGCTTCGCCCGGCGGCAAGCGTGAAGCGGCGGAATAATGCGCGCGGCATGCGCAAAAGTTGGATGGGCAGCATGATTGCTAAGATCGTCGCGGCTGTTGCGATAGTCGCGCTCGGCGCCAGCCAGGCGCCGGCCGCGCAGGTCAATTATTACGAGGTGACGCGCGGCGCGCATCCGCACGACGTGGCGCCCGCGCCGGACGGCAAAGTCTGGTACACGGCGCAAGCCCAAGGCGCGCTCGGCATCCTCGATCCGAAAACCGGCAAGGTGACGCAAATTTCGCTTGGGCGAGGCGCGGCGCCGCATGGCGTGATCGTCGGGCCCGATCGCGCGGCCTGGATCACCGAAGGCGGGCAGAACGCGATCGCGCGCTTCGATCCGGCAACCATGGCGGTGAAGTTGTTCTCGCTGCCGAAACAATTTCCCAACGCCAATCTCAACACCGCGACCTTCGACCGCAAAGGTATTCTCTGGTTTACCGGGCAGAACGGCGTCTATGGCCGCGTCGATCCGGCCACCGGCAAGGTCGAGGCCTGGAAGGCGCCGAAGGGCGCCGGGCCTTATGGCATCACCACCACGCCGAACGGAGAAGTCTGGTACGCCTCGCTCGCCGGCGATCATATTGTAAAGATCGACACGGTGAGCGGCGATGCGCTGATGATTCAGCCGCCCAGGCCCGGCGTCGGGCCGCGCCGCATCTGGTCGGATTCCAAGGGCCTATTGTGGGTAAGTTTCTGGCACAGCGGCGAAGTCGGCCGCTACGATCCGATCAACAAGGCCTGGAAAGTATGGAGCCTGCCCAAGAGCAATGCCGGCTGCTACGCGGTCTATGTCGACGACAAGGACAAGGTCTGGCTCACTGACTGGCTCGCCAATTCGATCGTACGCTTCGACCCGTTGACCGAGAAATTTGAAAGCTTCCCGAGCGACAAGCGCGGCGCCTCGGTGCGCCAGATTCTCGGCCGGCGGGGCGAATTGTGGGGCGCCGAATCCGGCACCGACCGGCTGGTGGTAGTACGGGATTGAGCGGCAGAATGACCGCTATGCTGTTCGATTCGGGCCTAAGCCGCCGGAATATCCTGCAAATTCTGGCAGGGGCGACGGCTTGGGCGGCGGCCGGCCGGCCCGGCCTGGCGGGTGAGGCGCGCATCGGCAAGCTGATCGAGGATGCCAAGGCGCTGCCGACCGTTTCGCAACGGATCGCTTTCATCTCCGGCGCGCTGCGCGGCGCCCGTTACCGGGCATACACGCTGATCGGCGGACCCTACCGGCCGGAAAAATTCGTCGTGCGCGATGACGGCTTCGATTGCGTCACCTTCTGCGAAACCGTGCTTTCCGCCGCGATCGCCCACGACCTCGGAGAATTCGAGACGCACCTGCGCGCGATCCGCTATCACAACGGCATCGTGGCCTGGCGCGAACGCAATCATTATTTTTTCGAATGGTGCCGCAACAACGTCGCGAACAAGGTTTGTCGCTGGATCGCGATGGACGGCGGCATCGAGATCAAGAAGACCGTCGATTCGCAAAAGGGGCTCAGCAGGCGAAAGTTCTCGATGCCGGTCATCCCGTCCGCCGTGTTCCTCGCCAACCGCAAATCGCTGATCGATGGCGACCTCGTCGCCTTCGTCACGCGCCAGCCGAATCTGGATTATTTCCACGTCGGCTTCACGGCTTTCGGTTCGCATGGCGAGCTGTTGCTGCGCCACGCGTCCGAGACCCGGCATCGCGTGCTGGACGAGCGCATGGAGGGTTTTATTGCGCGCTATCGCGTGCGCTACGTGTCGCTGCTGCGGCCGGAGCAACCGGCCGCCGGCACGGACGTTGCCAAGAAAGGCATCTGACGAAGATCAGGCCGCCGCCGCCTTGCCCTTGGGCTGCACTTCAGCGCTGTAGTCTTCCATCAGCGTCTTGGTGATGCCGCCCGGATTGAAATTCCATTTGGCGATTTCCGACACGCCGGTGACTTCGGCCGCCGAGCCGGTGATGAAGCATTCGGAAAATTCGGTCAGCTCGTCCGGCAGGATGCGGCGCTCGATAACCTCGAAGCCGCGCTTGCGCGCAAGACCGATCACGGTCTGCCGGGTCAGGCCATCGAGGAAGCAGTCGGCGATCGGCGTGTGGATCTTGCCGTCGCGCACGAAGAAGATGTTGGCGCCGGTGCATTCGGCGACGCGGCCCTCCCAATCCAGCATCATGGCGTCGGCATAGCCTTTGCGCTCGGCGGCATGCTTGGAGATGGTGCAGATCATGTAGAGGCCGGCGGCCTTGGCGCGGCACGGCGCGGTGCGTGGATCGGGCCGGCGATAGTCGGCGAGGTCGAGTCTGATGCCCTTGAGCCGCTGCTCGGGGTCGAAATAGCTCGGCCACTCCCAACTGGCGATGGCGAGATGGATGGTGTTGTTTTGCGCCGAGACCCCCATCATCTCCGAGCCACGCCAGGCGACCGGGCGGACATAGGCTTCCTTCTTGCCGTTCCTGTCGACCACCAGCTTCTTGGCGGCGTCGATCTCGGCGACCGAGAAGGGGATATCGAAATCGAGGATTTTGGCGGACCGCTTCAGCCGTTCGGAGTGCTCGGTCGATTTGAAAATCGTCCCGCCATAGGCGCGCTCGCCCTCGAACACTGCGCTCGCATAGTGCTAGCCATGACTGAGCACGTGCAGATTGGCATCGGCCCAGGGCACCAGCTTGCCATCGTACCAGATGACCCCTTCGAGCCGGTCATAGGATTGCGCAGCCATCGTCTCCTCCTTGAACTCTCAACCTACAGGGCCTTGCCGGCCGCTTCTGCCGCTGTGATGGCGCATTTTTCGCGTCACTTCCAACACTTTGCGTCGCGGGGCAACACCCGGTATGAATGGGGCCGGAGCGGTCCTATTGCCGTCCCACCAACGCAACGCTGGAAAAAAGGGCCGTTTCGGTACGATCCTTTCGTCTGCGGCGATATTTTTGTAACATAAAAACGAAATATGTCAATATGGCTGACCTAAATATTAGCCCCAAGATCGCCGCCGCGGCCAGCGGTCTGGCTGAGCGTCCGGGCGCCACGTCTACGCCGGGCGAGCCGACTTGGGACATTATCGAGCTTCTGTTCTTTGCCTATCGCGATTTCGTCGGCGACCCGGATGAGGTGCTCTCCAAACTTGGCTTCGGCCGCGCCCATCACCGGGTGCTGCATTTCGTCAACCGCAATCCCGGCATGAAAGTCGCCGACCTGCTCGACATCCTCAACATCACCAAACAGTCGCTCGGTCGCGTGCTCAAGCAGATGGTCGACCAAGGCTTTGTGGTGCAGAAGGAAGGCGCGCAGGACCGCCGCCAGCGGCTGCTCTATGTGACGCCTAAGGGCGAGGCGCTGGCGCTCAAGCTCGCCGGCCTGCAAACACAGCGCATCAACCGCGCCTTCGCCGAGCTCGGTCCGGGCGCGCACGAGGCGGCGCGGCGTTTTCTTACCGCCATGATCGACACCGACAATCGCGATGGCGTGTTGCGTCTGATCGCGCGCGCCGATCGTGCCAAGGTCCGGAGCTAAGGCGGCGCGGGAGCATGATCCCGAAAAGTGGGAAACGGTTTTCGGATAAGATCATGCTCAAAAGAAGAGTGCTTGGCCGATGAAGCTGCCCGCCACGCTTCCCGACGATGCGCCGCATCTGCTGGTGGTCGATGACGATCGTCGCATCCGCGACCTGTTGTCGCGCTTTCTCACCGGCGAGGGCTACCGCGTCACTACCGCCGACAACGCGGCGGACGCGCGCGCCAAGCTCGGCGGCCTGCGCTTCGATCTGCTCATTCTCGACGTGATGATGCCGGGCGAATCCGGTTTCGATCTTGCCAAGGCGCTGCGCGGCGGCTCCAACGTGCCGATTCTAATGCTGACCGCGCGCGATGCCGCCGAGAGCCGTATCAAAGGCCTCGAGATGGGCGCCGACGATTACCTGTCGAAGCCGTTCGAGCCGCGCGAATTGTCGCTGCGCATCGCCAGCATCCTCAAGCGCACGCAACCGGCCGCCCCGCAGCCGGTCGAATCGGTGCGCTTCGGGCCGTTCGTCTTTCACCTGGCGCGCGGCGAACTGCGGCGTGGCGAGGCGGTTATCCGGTTGACCGACCGCGAGCGCGAAATGTTGCGCATTCTGTCGACGACACCGGGCGAAACGGTGTCACGCTTGGCGCTTGCCGATAATGGCGCCTCGGTCAGCGAGCGCGCGGTGGATGTGCAGGTCAACCGTCTGCGCCGCAAGATCGAGCGCAATCCCGCTAATCCGATGTTCGTGCAGACGGTGCGCGGCATCGGCTACCGGCTCGTGGTCACCACATGACCAGTCTCGACTTTGGCAACGCCGCGCTGCGGACCATCCGCACGGCCATGGTCCGTATCGTGCAAGCCTGGCAATGGTACAACGAAATCCCGGTGGTGCGCCGCGGCAATGCCGTGCTTGGCCGTATCGTCGAAGGCTGGCGGCGAATGAGCCGGGCGCTCAACAGCGTGATGCCGAAGGGCCTCTATGCGCGCGCGCTGCTCATCATCATCGCGCCGATGGTAATTCTGCAATCGGTGGTCGCCTTCGTGTTCATGGAGCGGCACTTCAATGTCGTCACCCAGCGGCTGTCGGCCGGTGTGGTGCAGGACATCGGGGCGCTGATCGACGTCTATCGCGGCTACCCGCAGGATGCCGACCAGGCGCAGATCCGCCGCATCGCGCAGGAGCGGCTCGCGTTGGTGGTGGATTTTCTGCCCTTGAGCGAGATGCCGCCGCCGGGACCGAAACCGTTCTTTTCGCTGCTGGACCAGTCGCTATCGGAGGAATTGCGCAAGCAGATAGGCCGGCCGTTCTGGACCGATACCGTCGGCAAATCGGCGCTGGTCGAAATCCGCGTGCAACTCGACAACACGGTGATGCGGGTGTTCGCGCGCCGCAATGCCGCCTACGCGTCGAATTCGGAAATCTTCCTAATCTGGATGGTCGGCACCTCGACGGTGCTTCTTATCGTCGCCATCATCTTCCTGCGCAACCAGATCAAGCCGATCCTGAAGCTGGCCGACGCCGCCGAAGCCTTCGGCAAGGGCCGCGACGTACCGAACTTCCGCCCGCGCGGCGCGCGCGAGGTACGGCGCGCGGCGCAGGCCTTTGTCGAGATGAAGTCCCGTGTCGAGCGCGCGATCGAGCAGCGCACCGCCATGCTGGCCGGCGTCTCGCATGACCTGCGCACGGTGCTGACGCGCTTCAAGCTCGAACTGGCGCTGATCGGCGACACGCCCGAAGTCGATGCGATGAAGAAGGATGTCGACGAGATGGCGCGCATGCTGGAGGCCTATCTGGCCTTCGCGCGCGGCGATCTCGGTGAACAGTCGGCGCCGACCGACATGGCAGCGTTCCTCGACGAACTCAAGGACGATGCCGAGCGCAACGGCCATAAGGCCAGTGTGGTGTTCCACGGTCCGCCGGTCGTCACCGTGCGGCCGGCCGCGTTCAAGCGCTGCCTCGGCAATTTGGTGTCGAACGCCGCGCGTTTTGCGCCTTCGATTGCGATTACCGGCCATCGCGATCACCGCTATCTCACCGTGACGGTGGACGACGATGGGCCGGGCATCCGCGCGGATTTGCGCGAGGAAGTGTTCAAGCCGTTCCTGCGGCTTGACGATGCGCGCAATCAGGACGAGGGCGGCACCGGCCTGGGGCTGGCCATCGCGCGCGACATCGCGCGCTCGCATGGCGGCGACATCATGCTGGGCGACAGCCCGCTCGGCGGATTGAGGGCGACAGTCAGGGTGCCGGTGTAGATTTCGTGTCCCGCGCGCGGAGCAGCGTTTCACGCTGCACCGAGTCCGGGACAAGCATCAGGCCGCTTCCGCTTCTTGGTCGCGCGCGCGGCGGCGGCGTGGGCCGCGCAGCACGCATTTCGGAATCGCACAGAGATCGCCGACGAAACCATCCCAACGTTCGGCGCTGGCCAAGCCGCGATCGAGCGCGGCCATGGTACGGTCGAGACCCTCTTCGTCGTCATCGATCCACACGCTCAGTACGCGGGCGAACAACAGCGCCGCACCTTGCGCACGTAAGGCACCGCGTGCACCCGATGCACCTATGCCGGCCGCCTCCAGCATCCAGCGTTGCGAGCGCACGGCCATGGCATTGAGCGCCAGCGCCAGTCCCGGATTGCGCCGCGCCGAGCACAGAATCGAGCGCACCGCCGGCTTGTACGGCGCCAGCGCTTCCAGCCGGCGCATCAGCACGTCGAATAGCCGCTCGCGCGCCGGCTCCTCCGCCATATCTTCCAAGGCTTTGTCGGCATCGCCGCCGGCCAGCACCATGCGGTCGATATCCTTGATATTGGCGGCGTAGATCGCCAGCGTCGAGCCGAATTCGGCGCGCAGTTGCGACAGCTTCAGTCCGGCGCGGCCGGCTACTTCGGCCAACCCGACCTGCTCGAAGGAACGCTCGGCCAAGAGCGCCATCAACGCGTCGATCGCCTTGTCGCGATCCGAACTGCCGCGCGGCGGGGCGGCCTGGGCTTGAACCTTGGCTGGGCGCTGACTCTTGGGTTTGCGGGCCATGGCGGCCTCCTGCGGACTGTTCGGTTACCCCTAATCTAGGTCCGCAAAGGCGCCGGTTCTAGGGCAGGGAACTTCTTCTCTCGCCCCGCACGCGGGGAGATGTGAAGAGACTTCACCCCGCCAGTTCCCGTGACCGCCTGGTGGCGGCGGCGATGGCCTTGGTGAGCAGCGCGTCGAAGCCGCCCGGTCCCATCAGCACCGCAAGAGCGGCGGCGGTAGTGCCGCCGGGCGAGGTGACGTTCTGCCGCAGCGTGGCGGCATCGAGGTCGGAGCGATGCAGCAGCTCGCCCGAACCGGCGACGGTTTCGCGCGCCAGCCGCGCCGCCAGCGCCGCCGGGAGACCTGCGGCGATGCCGGCCTTGGTCATGGCCTCCGCCAGCAGGAAGACATAGGCCGGGCCCGAGCCGGACAGAGCGGTGACCGCATCGATCAGCGCCTCGTCGCGGACCCATTCGACCTTGCCGATGGCGGCGAGCAGGTCGGAGGCCTGCTTGCGCCGACCGGCGGAGACTTTGCCGTTGCCGACCGCGACGCTGATGCCGCGGCCGATCGCCGCCGGCGTATTCGGCATGGCACGCACAATCGCCGTTCCGCCCGGCAGCGATTTTTCCAAAAAGCCAATGGTACGGCCGGCCATGATCGAGAGCACCAGGGTCGACTTGCCGACGTAAGCGGCGAGCGCCGGCACCGCCTCGGGCGCGGTCTGCGGCTTGATTGCGATTACGATCACAGCGGCCGCGGCGGCTTTGCCTTTCGGATTGAGTTTGACCCCGCGCCGCGCCAGCGCCATCAGCGATTTGCCCGGCTGCGGTTCGATCACGGCCAGCCTTTTCGGGTTGAGCCCGCGCGCCAGCCAGCCGTCGAGCATGGCGCCGCCCATCTTGCCGGCGCCGACCAGAAGGAGGCTGCCGGAGAATTTGCCGAGGGGTTTCTTGTTGGCCGCGGGCTTATTCATGTCGCCATGATAGCGGCTAACTCACGCCCCGTCATTTCGGGACGGCGCGTCAGCGCCGGACCCGGAATCCATAAGCCCGGTCTGTGAATATGGATTCCGGGTTCGCTCGCCATAGCGCGTCGAAGACGCGCGTGAACGCGCTTAAGGCTCGCGCCCCGGAATGACAGTGATTTAGGCCTCGCCCGAGGTATCGAACATGGCGGCATCGAGCGCCTCGCGCGCCGGCTTGCCGGCCCAGACCACGAACTGGAAGGCGGTGAAATAACGCTCGCAGGTGTCGAGCGCGGTGCCGAGCAGCGCCTCGCACTGCTTGCCGGAGGCCGCGACCCCGCCCGCCAGCACCAGCGCATGGCGGAACATGACGATGCCTTCCTTGGTCCACAGGTCGAAATGGCCGACCCACAGCCGTTCGTTGATCATCGAGATCAGCGACTGCACCTCGGCGCGCCGCCGCTCGGGAACCCTGAGGTCGAAGGCGCAGGCCAGATGCAGCGCCTCGATATCCCCCATCCAGGTGTAGGAAAGCTGGTAGTCGGTCCACTTGCCGGTGACCAGGATGGTGATCTCGTCGTCGCTGGCGCGCTCGAACGACCAGTCATTGCCCGCCGCCAGACGTTCCACCACGTCGAGTGGGTTGATGCGTGGCTCATCCGCGTAGCTTGTCAGGGACATGACGTCTCCACTTAGCCTAAGGAAGCGAGAGGAAACGCACGGCACCGCACGCGCACGGGACGAAAGCGACCCGGACTGGACACGAACTCTATTCTGACGCGGGAATACCGGATGCCTTGACGGAGACAACGAATCACTGGGCGAACTGACTATAACCCTCTCGATTCAGCCCGCCAAAGACATCATCGAGGCCTAATGAGCCGTGATTTGCGACTCCGTGGCAACCGCGCCGGATCGACTCTCCACAGCCAATCCTGCGTCCTGTTGAATCTGTTGGGGATAACTGCTGCGTCGTCATTCCGGGGTGTGAGCCAACGGGTCCGCGTGAAGCGCGGCCCGATGACAGGCTCCGCGAGCGAACCCTGGAACCCAGAAGCAAACATAAAATTGGCATCTGGATTTCGGTGCCGGCCCTGACCGGCCGTCCCGGAATGATGGATCAACGTCAGTCGAACAGGCTCGACACAGATTCTTCGGTCGCCGTGCGCCCAATCGCCTCGCCGATCAGCGGCGCGATCGGCAATATGCGGATATTGCCGGCGGCCAGCACTTCCTTGGTCGGCTCGATCGAATCCGTAATGACAAGTTCCTTCAGCCGCGATTTGGCGATGCGCGTGCTGGCGCCGCCCGACAACACGCCGTGGCTGATGTAGGCGTAGACCGCCTTGGCGCCCTGTCCGAGCAGAGCTTCGGCCGCATTCACCAGGGTACCGCCGGAGTCGATAATGTCATCGACCAGTACGCAAGTGTAGCCGGCCACGTCGCCGATCACGTTCATCACTTCCGATTCGCCCGCGCGCTCGCGCCGCTTGTCGATGATGGCGAGTGGGGCGTTGATACGCTTGGCAAGCCCGCGCGCCCGCACCACGCCGCCGACATCGGGCGACACCACCATGACATTGTCGAGCTGGAAGCGCTCGCGGATGTCGCGCACCCTCACCGGTGAGGCGTAGAGATTGTCGGTCGGGATATCGAAAAAGCCCTGGATCTGTCCGGCATGCAGGTCGAGTGTCATCACCCGGTCGGCGCCGGCGCGGGTGATCAGATTGGCCACCAGCTTGGCCGAGATCGGCGTGCGCGGACCCGGTTTGCGGTCCTGCCTCGCATAGCCGTAATAGGGAATTACCGCGGTGATGCGGCGCGCCGACGAACGGCGCAGCGCGTCCATAATGATGAGCAGTTCCATCAGGTGATCGTTGGCGGGATACGACGTGGACTGGATGACGAAACAATCCGCGCCGCGCACGTTTTCCTGGATTTCGACGAAAATCTCCATGTCGGCGAAGCGCCGTACCACGGCTTGGGTCAGCTTGGTCTTGAGGTATTCGGCGATCTGCTGGGCCAAAGCAGGGTTGGAATTGCCGGCGACGAGCTTGATCGCTCCGTTCTTGCCAGACATTCCTAATTCCTCGCGTTAACGCGCCGCGCTTGCAGGCCGTGCCGCTCCGGATCGACTCGGAGCGAGCCTAGCATTTTGCGTGAGCGTGATCGTTTTCGGACTTTTCGGAATCAGGCTCAGGCGGCGTGGTCTTAACAAGGTGGGGAGGGGCGGGCAATACGAGTTGGAACCATTGTCCCGAAGCTTTTTGTGGCAGGATGAATGCAGCCTTATTTAACGGTTTGACGCCGCCAGCGTGAGCGTTTCCTGGGTCGGCATCGCCGTGGAAGAATCCGCGCTCTTAGCCGCAATCGGGTCGGCATGGGGGCGGGGGACGTGGAAAATCCCGGCGGCCTCGGGCGCGGCATCGCGCGTGCCCCTGAATGCAACCTCCGGCGCGCCGGCCGTGGCCGGTCCGTTTGGCGCCACCTCGGGCGAGATCAGGAAAGCAGCGATTTGCTCAATGCTGGAGCGGGCAATCCGGCGCAGCATCGCGTCGTCGGCGGCGGCCCAGGCGTCGCGGTGGTGGCTCTTCACGGTCTCCTCGCCGTCGATGCGCAGGACGCGGTGCTCGCCGGCATCGAACACGTCCCATACCCATGTGATCGAGGTCTGACCTTTTATCACCTTGGCGGCGACATAGCCGCGCACGCGATAGGCCGCCGGACTGTCGCGCGATATGACCGCGAGCCGGCGGGACTGCGCCTCGTCGTTCAGATCTTGCACCAGCTTCTGAAATTGTCCGGCCGGCGGGCCGTCGATCGATTCGAACGCGACCGTGGCGCCGCGCGGCTGCGCGGCCGATATGCTCGGGTTGCCTTCGAAGGTGCAACCGCCCAGCGCCGTCGCGCAGGCGGCGGCCAGCAGCAGAATCGGGCGCGGTACGCGGCGCGCCGCTACGCATAAAGCGCGACCGCCCCAGCTCCACACCATAGACGCCCCTCGCGGCCTTGGTCGTGATTATTAATTCTTCGGTTTGGCCGCCCCCTGGCCGGGGCGGACCGTAGCGGCGAGGTCACCGTCGAGTCCAGCCAAACGGTAAGCGGGAACCGTCATTTTAAAATTACAATTAATCGGCCAGCGCAATGGCGTTAATATGCCGGCCGTAATCCGGTTCGCTCCGGTGCGTCGCGCGGCGAAAACTGTAGAACCGATCGGGCTCGGCATAGGTGCATAGGCCGAGGTCCTCGAATTTCATTATGCCGGCGCGTTGCAAGCGGTCGGCGATATAGCCGGTGAGATCGAACATGGCGTGACCCTCGTGCGGCGAGGCTGCGAAGAAGCGCGCATTGCCGGTGTCCGCGGCGGTAAAGCGGGCGACGAATTCCGGCCCGACCTCGTAGTTCGGTTGGCGAATGGTCGGGCCGAGCGCGGCGGTAATGCGGGTGCGCTCCGCCCCGAGCTTTTCCATCGCGGCGAGGGTTGCTTCGATCACGCCGGTCAACGCACCGCGCCAGCCGGCATGGGCGGCGCCGATCACGCCCGCCTGCGGCTCGGCGAACAGCAGCGGCCCGCAGTCGGCGGTGGACACGCCGATGGCGAGTGAAGGAATGCGGGTCACGACGGCGTCGGCGCGCGGACGGTTTTCGCGCGTCCAGGGCTCGCCGGCGACCACCACTTCGGGGGAATGGATCTGATAAGGGGTGAGCAGGCGATCGGGTGCAACGCCCAGCGCGGCTGCCATGCGGGCGCGGTTCTCGGCGACCTTGTCGGGCGCATCGTTCGAGCCAACGCCGCCATTGAGGCTGGCATAGACGCCTTGCGACACGCCGCCGCCGCGGGTGAAGAAGCCGTGGCGGATGCGCGCGAGCCTGGACAGCGAAGCAGCCTGTAACATTGGCTCGGTCCTTTACTCGAAACCGGGCGGCACGCCAACGGACGGGTGCGCGAAGGCGGCGGCCTTGAACAGGCCGCCCATGGCGGCGCGGCCGTGGCCGGTCAGGCGCGCCAGCGCCAGGTCGATTGCGGCGGCGGCGTGCGGCGTGGCCTTGGCCTTGAGCGTATTGGCGCGGGTCTCGATGCCGAGACGGTGCAGGAATTGCGACTGCTCGATGGGTCCGAAACCGTTGGCGCCCATCGCCTCCACCGCCCGCGCCAGCGCCTGGAAATCCACATGCGCGGTGAGATCGATATGGCCCGGTGCAGTCAGCGGATCGGCATAGGCATGCTGGCCGACCGCCTGCAAGGTGTCGCCGACGGCGCTTTCGACATGACCGTAGTCGATCGCCAGCGCGGCGCCACCCTCGGCGGCGATGCGCCGGCCGATCTGCATCGCCACCGTATCGGCGCGCCATTCGAAGATCGAGCCTGCGGGCGCCGTGCGCAACGCCGGTGGCAGCAGCATCTCGAAGCGCGGGAGCGGATGGGGCGCGATGGCGAATGCGAGATTGCCGTTCGAGTCGATTTCGATTTGGCGCTCGTGCCAGCCGCGTTCGGTTTTCACCGCCTGATTGACCGGCAGCGCGTCGAAGAATTCGTTGGCGACGATGATGGCGGGGCCGTCCGGCGCCTCGTCCAGCGCGGCATGCCATAGCACCGGCGTGGTCAGGGCATTGAGCGTGCGCTGCTGCGCCGCCCGCAGCGCCGGGCTGAACTCGATCAGATGTACCTCGACGGCCTTGTGGAAGGCCGGCACCACCTGCGCCGCGCGCAGCGCATCGTTCATCAGGGTGCCGCGGCCGGGACCGAGTTCGATGACGCGGACGTTTTCGGGCGCGCCCATCTTCTTCCAGACCGTGGCCATCCACAGTCCGACCAGTTCGCCGAACATCTGGCTGATTTCCGGCGCGGTGATGAAATCGCCGCGCGCGCCCAGCGGATCGTGCGTGGTGTAGTAGCCGTGCTGCGGGTCGCCCAGGCACAGCGCCATGTATTCGCCGACCGGCATCGGACCCGCCGCCGCTATCCGCCGTCGGATTTCCAATTCCAGCGGCGAGGTGTCATCCATTAATGACCCGCGGATGCTTGCTTGCATAAACGATGAAGCCGATCCCGGCGAGCAACAGCGGCACCGACAGCAATTGCCCCATGGTGGCGCCACCCCACAGGAAGCCGAGCTGGGCATCGGGCTCGCGGAAGAATTCGCAAATCGTGCGCGCGATCGCATAGCCGACGGCGAAGCAGCCGATGATCATGCCCGGCCGCTTCAGCGCGCCCGCCCGCAGCAGCAGCGCCAGCACAACGAGCAACACCAGCCCTTCCAGGCCAGCCTCATAGAGTTGGCTCGGATGCCGCGGCAATGGGCCGCCGCCGGGAAATACCATCGCCCACGGCACGTCGGTCGGACGTCCCCACAATTCGCCATTGATGAAATTGGCGATGCGGCCGAGCAGTAGCCCGATCGGTCCGACCGCGCAGGTGATGTCGCCGAGCGACAGGATCGGAATGCCGCGCTTGCGCGCGAACAGCACCACCGCCACCACGCAGCCGGTGAAGCCGCCGTGGAACGACATGCCGCCTTTCCACAGTTGCACGATCTCCAGCGGATGCTCGGCAAATTGCTCCAGATTGTAGAACAGCACATAGCCGATGCGGCCGCCGAGTATGATGCCGAGCGTCACCCACAGCACGAAATCGTCGAAGTCGTCGACCGCCATCGGCGCCAAATTCTTTGAAGCATTGCCGCCCCACAGGCGCTCGTTGCGGACAATGGCGCGGGCATAAGTCCAGCCGAGCAGGATGCCGAATATATAGGCCAGCGCGTACCAGCGGATGGAGAACGGTCCGAGATGCACCAGCACCGGATCGAAGGCGGGGAATGGAATGACGAATAAGGGCATTGCGAACTTCCGATGTGACCCGGCGAGGTTATATTACTTTGCGCATGATCTTGTCCGAAAACCGGTTCCCATCCCCGATCACGTCGAGCACAAGCTTTTCGGATCATGCGTGTTTCGGGTCTTGCGGCGAGATGACCGGAACGCCATTGTTGGGCGCATGACCCGGAGGCGATAGCCATGACCCAGACCAGCAACCGTATTTTCGACGAGATGGCGCGTTTGATGAACGATGCCGCCGGGGTCGCGCAAGGGGTGCGGCGCGAATTCGACACTTTGTTCCGGGCCCAGGCCGAGCGCATCCTGCGGGATCTCGACGTGGTCCAGCGCGAGGATTTCGAGGCGGTCAAGGAGATGGCCCGCCTGGCGCGCGAGGAGAACGAGGCGCTCAAAGCCCGCATCGAGGCGCTGGAGGCCAAGGCAGCCGACAAGCGCGCCGACAAGCCGGCCAAGAAGGGCGCAAGTTCGGCGGATTGATAACTGGCCTTAATTCTCCCCACCCGGACCCGCCCGGCGCTCGCAAGAGCTCTCGGGGAAGGGGAACTTGGCTTTCTTGCCCTTTCCGGCACCCCCCGCTATAACCCCGCGCGATACGCGGCCCCCGGCACCCCTGGAGGCTTGCCGCGTGCGCGGGCGGCAGGAAAAGCCGCCCTTTCCATTGGGTTAGATTGAGGATTTTGACATGGCGACCGTCCTGGAAATGAAAGCGACGGTGCGTCCGAAAGGCGGCAAGGGGGCCGCCCGGGCAGCACGTCGGTCCGGCAATGTGCCGGGCGTGATCTACGGTGAGAACAAGCCCCCGATAATGGTCCTCTTGGACCATGCCGAATTGCGCAAGCGCATCTATGCCGGGCGCTTCCTCACCACGCTCTATCATCTCGATGTCGACGGCACGAGGCACCGCGTGATCCCGCGCGACTTCCAGCTCGATCCGATCAAGGACCTGCCGATGCACGTGGATTTCCTGCGCGTGTCGGAAGGCGCCGTCATCCGCGTGAACGTCGCGGTGCATGTGCTCAATGCCGACCAGTCGCCCGGCGTCAAGCGCGGCGGCGCGGTCAACATCGTCACCCACACTGTCGAAGTGTCGTGCCCGGCCGAGTCGATCCCGGTATCGATCGATGTCGATATTTCCGAACTCGACATCAATCACTCCAAGCATCTCAGCGAGATAACGCTGCCGCCGAATGTGCGCGTGATCGCTCACGGCGACATCACGCTGGTCACGGTGGTGCCGCCGTCCGGCTACGCGGAAGAACTCAAGGCTGCCGCCGAAGCTGCTGCCGCCGCTGCCGCCGCCGCTGCCGCCGCCGCCGCCGCCGGTGTTGCTCCGGGCGCCGAAGGCGCACCTGGTGCCGCGCCTGGCGCTACGCCCGGTGCCGCGCCTGCCGGTGCACCCGCTGCGGGTGCTGCGGCCGCCGCTGCGCCGGCCAAGTCCGACAAGAAGTGAGGCGATTGCTAGAGCACGATCCGGTTCGAAAACGGCTATCCGCTTTCAAGGATCGTGCTCTAGCGCCGCTCACCGACTTTCGCGTTTTTTCATCGAACTCTCTGAGGCGGCAACGCCGGTGACGCCATGCTGCTTTTCGTCGGCCTCGGCAATCCCGGCGAGCGCTATGTCGGCAACCGCCATAATATCGGGTTCATGGCGGTGCAGGCGATCGCCAAGCGCCACCACATCGCGCCGTGGCGCCGCAAATTCCAGGGCGTTGCGGTGGAAGGCACGATCGGCGGCGCAAAGCTCCAGTTGCTGTTGCCCGGCACGTTCATGAACGAGTCGGGACGCGCAGTGGCGGAAGCTGTTCATTTCTACAAGCTCGCGGTGTCGGACATCGTGGTGTTTCACGACGAGCTCGAATTGCCGCCCGGCAAGTTGCGGGTGAAAGTCGGCGGCGGCAACGCCGGCCACAATGGTCTGCGTTCGATCTCGGCGCATGTTGGCAACGACTATCGCCGCGTCCGATTAGGGATCGGCCACCCTGGCGACAAGAATCTGGTCGAGCCGTATGTCTTGCAAGACTTTGCCAAAAGCGAAGGTCCCTGGGTGGAAACGATTTGCGACGTCATCGCCGACAATGCCGGGCTGCTGATCGAGGGCAAGGATTCGACGTTTCAAAACAAAGTTCATCTCGCCATGGCGGCCAAGGGTTTCGTCGGCAACGACGACGACGAACCGGCCGCCAAATAACTCAGAAAATAGAACAATAGACGCGGACAATTCATGGGATTCAAATGCGGTATTGTCGGCCTGCCGAATGTCGGCAAGTCGACACTCTTCAATGCGCTGACGCAGACCGCGGCGGCGCAGGCGGCGAACTATCCGTTCTGCACCATCGAGCCGAATGTCGGTGAGATCGCCGTGCCGGATCCACGCCTGGACAAGCTCGCGGTGCTGGGCAAGTCCGAGCAGATCGTCCCGACTCGCATCACCTTCGTCGATATCGCCGGCCTAGTGCGCGGCGCCTCCAAAGGCGAGGGCCTCGGCAACCAGTTCCTCGCCACCATCCGCGAGGTCGACGCCATCGTGCATGTGGTGCGCTGTTTCGAGGACGACGATATTACCCATGTCGAGAACAAGATCGATCCGGTGGCCGATATCGAGACGATCGAGACCGAGCTGATGCTGGCCGATCTGGAATCGCTGGAAAAGCGCGTCGATGCGCTGGAGAAAAAAGCCAAGGGCACCGGCGAAGACGCCAAGTCTGCCAAGGAAATGCTCGATTTGATCAATCGCTCGCTGGTGCTGCTGCGCGAGGGCAAGCCGGCCCGTCTGGTTGAGCGCAAACCCGAGGAGGAGAAACTGTTCCACTCGCTCGGTCTGCTCACCTCGGCGCCGGTACTTTATGCCTGCAATGTCGACGAAGCAGCCGCGGCAGGCGGCAATGATTTTTCGCGCAAAGTCGAGCAGCGCGCCAAGGAGGAAGGTGCGGTCGCGGTGGTGATTTCCGCCAAGATCGAGTCGGAGATCGCGACGCTGCCGGCGGCCGAGCGCGCGGAATTCCTGGAAGCGGTGGGCTTGGCTGAGACCGGGCTCGATCGGCTGATCCGCGCCGGCTATGCGCTGCTTCATCTGGTGACTTATTTCACCGTCGGGCCGAAGGAGTCGCGCGCCTGGACCATCACGCAGGGCACCAAGGCGCCGCAGGCCGCCGGGGTGATCCATTCCGATTTCGAGCACGGCTTCATCCGCGCCGAGACTATCGGTTATGACGATTTCATCGCAAAGGGCGGCGAGACCGGCGCGAAAGAGGCCGGCAAGATGCGGCTGGAAGGCAAGGAATACGTGGTCGCCGACGGCGACGTGATGCATTTCCGGTTTGCCAACTGACCTCTTCCGTCATTCCGGGGCGCGGCCGGTAGGCCGCGAGCCCGGAAACCATAATCCCAGCGCTGCGGAGTATGGATTCCGGGTTCGCCGCCATCGCGCGTCCAAGACCCGCTAAACGCGCTTATGGCGGCGTCCCGGAATGACAGCTATGTGTGACAAGCCCGGCCATGACGGGGTAGAAAACAGCCATGCCGAAGCTCCATTGGGAGGATTTCCAGCCTGGCGCGGTCGCCATCTACGGCCCGCGGCTGGTCACGCGCGAGGAGATCGTCGCCTTCGCCGCCGAGTTCGACCCGCAGCCGATGCATCTCGACGAGGCGGCGGCGAGCGCCACCATGCTGGGCGGCCTCGGCGCCTCCGGCTGGCACACCTGCTGCCTGCTGATGCGCATGATCGCCGACGGCTTCATTCTCGATTCCACTTCGATGGGCGGACCCGGCGTCAACGAGGTGCGCTGGCTCAAGCCATTGCGGCCGGGCACCCGCATCCGCATTCGTGCGACCGTGCTGGACAAGCGGGCCTCGAACAGCCGTCCGGAGATGGGACTGGTGAAATTTCTGTTCGAGGTGATTGACGAAGCCGACGCAACCTTGACCACGCTCGGCACAACACTGATGTTCGGCCGCCGCCAAGGCGGAGCGCGGCCATGAAATATTTCGAGCAGGTCCAGGTCGGCGATATTTTCGCGGTCGGCCGCCATACGTTTACCGCCGACGAGATCAAGGGATTCGCCCGGCGCTTCGACCCGCAACTTTTCCACGTCGATGAAACGGAAGCGGCGCGCTCGCATTTCGGCGCGCTGTGCGCGTCCGGCTGGCACACCGCGGTGGTGTGGATGCGGCTGATGGTGGATCATCGCCGCGGCCTGGCCGAGGCGGCGCGCGCGCGCGGCGAGCCGGTTGCCGGCGTTGGCCCGGCGCTCGGCTTTCGCGAACTCAAATGGCGCAAGCCGGTCTATGTCGGCGATACCATCGAGTTCAGGAGCGAAGTGATCGAGACGCGCCCCTCCAAGAGCCGGCCGCGCTCCGGGCTGCTGACCATTCTGTCGACCGGGGTTAATCAGAACGGCGAGCCGGTGATCTCATTGGTAAGCACCACCTTCGTCGAGCGCCGTCCGGTGAAACCATGACCGCCGCGGTCGACGACGCAAGCGAGAATTCCGCCGCGCAGCGTAAACACCAGGAGCAACGCGCACTCGGCGTCGCCTGCGGCGCGCATGCGCTGCACGACGGCTATACCGATCTGATCTATGTGCTGCTGCCGATCTGGCAGAACGAATTCGGGCTCGGCTTTGCTGCGCTCGGTCTGATGAAGACGGTGTTCTCCGGCACGCTCGCCAGCTTCCAGATCCCGTCGGGCTTGCTGGCCGAACGGTTCGGCACGGCGCTGGTGCTGGCGCTCGGCACCGCGCTCGCGGGAGCAGGCTATTGTCTCGCCGGATTGAGCGCCGGCGTTCCCATGCTGGTAGCGGCGCTGTTCGTGGCCGGCCTCGGCGCCAGCACGCAGCACCCGCTGGCGTCCTCGCTCATTGCCCATGCCTTCGCCGGGGCGCGCTCGCTGCGCGCGCTCGGTACCTATAATTTCGCCGGCGACATCGGCAAGATGACCGTGCCGGCGGCGGCCTCGCTGCTGTTCGTGGTGCTGCCGTGGCGCGAGGCGGTGGCGATCCTGGGCGGCATTGGCCTGCTGGCGGCAATCGCCATTTTCTTGCTGATACCGCGTTTCGCCAGCACGCCGCCGCCGCCCAAGAGCGAAGCCGCCGCGCAAGCCGGCGGCACGCGCTTGAACCGGGTCGGCTTTCCGCTGCTGCTGTCGGTCGGTGTGATCGACAGTGCCACCCGCATGGCCTTTCTGACATTTCTGCCGTTTGTGCTCACTGCAAAAGGGGCAAGCCTGCCGACCGTCGGCCTGGCGCTCACGCTGGTGTTTGTCGGCGGCGCGGTCGGCAAGCTGATTTGCGCCTTCATCGGCGAGCGCATCGGCGCCGTGGCGACGGTGTGGCTGACCGAGGCGGTGACCGCGCTCGGCATCGTCGCCCTGCTGCCGCTGCCGCTCGAAGCCGCGCTGGTGCTGCTGCCGTTGGTCGGCATTGCCCTCAACGGCACGTCTTCGGTGCTTTATGGCTCGGTACCCGAACTGGTGGAGCCTTCGCGGCGCCAGCGCGCCTTCGGCATTTTCTATACCGGGACCATCGGCGCCGGCGCGGTCTCGCCGGCGCTCTATGGCTTGCTCGGCGACGCGGTCGGCGTGCCGTCGGCGCTCATGGTGGTGGCGGCTGTTGTACTGCTGACGCTGCCGATCACGCTGGCGTTGAGGCCGGCGCTGGCGCGCGCATGATCCCGAAAAGTGGGAACCGGTTTTCGGACAAGATCATGCGCAAGCAAGTTAACGCGTCCTGACCTTGACCTGCTTGACGACGGCGGCCGGCAGCACGTCGAGATAGGGCCCGAGCAGGAATGCCTCGCCCGAGCCATCGCCATACATGCGGTCATGGGCCTCGATCATGGCGCGCACCGGACGCCCGCAGGCCGCGATCGAATCGACAATCAGGTCATTGACGTCGCCCGGCCGCATGTCGGCGCTATAGCGCGGGTCGCGCACGGCCTTGCGCACAATGCAGTCGGTTGCCCGGCGCACCAGGGGCAACAGCGCGGCGTCCCTCTGGCGTACCGACAATTGCAGCCAGCCGGCCGGGTCGGACACTGTGGGAGTTTGGGCATCGAGCGAGACATTCAACACAAGCGACAATCCGAGCAGCGATTCGACAATCATCCCTTGGAGCCTCGGCGAATCAGTGTCTGCAACGCGATATCGTAGGCTGACTTGCCCGGCACGCAATACTCGGAAATGCCGGCGTTTTTCTGCTCGGCGGCGGCGTGGCGGCGGAGTTGGCTGACGAGAACGTGATTCCGAAGATTGGAAGCCGCGGGGGGATAACGGCCCGGCGTTGCATGCAGCGGGCCGTAACGCACAATTTTTCGGTGTAAAGCGTTTACCTTGCCCGGGCTAGGCAGGCATGCCCATCCTACAGACGCTGGATTTTCGGCTCTTCAGGGGCCATACTGGGCGCCGAGGAGTTCTTCGTTATGTCGATGATCAACTACCGGGCCCCGTCCGAATTGTTTCCTAGTCGCAGCCGCAAGTCGCGCCGTCCCATCGGGTACAAGCGTTTTCCGACCGCGGCGGAAGCGATCCGTTTTGCGATCGAGGAATTGCCGCCGGAATTGCTGCTGGGGGCCTATCTCGAGGTCGAAGAAAAGCGCTTCGACGGCAACGGTATCCGCCAGCTCTACGAGAGCGCCGACTATCCGTTGCCGCGCAAGGCCGTCAAACCCGCCAAGGCCGTCGCCGCCAACTGACCTGACCGCAGCCGCCGATCGAGATTTACCGGCCGTTTTCCGGCCGGGCAGGGAACTCGTTCGGCTTTTCCGCGTTTAATCGGTCACAACGCGCGTTTCTCCGCTGACAATTTTTGGAGCCGGCAATGGCTGATAGCAATGCACTGGGAGCAATCGGCCTGATGCTGGGCGCTGCGACGATATTTGTGATGATGGTGGGCACGGCGGTGGTAACCAGCCACCTGACCGGACGTCTGCATATCGACGACGGCCTGCGCGTGGTGAGCCTGCCGTTAGCCGCTCGCTAGGATGCCGGTCCGACTCCGGGGCAATGGCCGACTTTTGCCGACCTTTTTACTTCGAAGTCATGCAACCTCGCCGCCGCTCGGCCGTTAACGTCGAACAGCCGAGGAGGCTTTCCATGAAGACTTTGCACCATCAGCTTCTGTTGGCGACCGCGCTGGCCACCGGCCTCGTTGTCGCCGCTCCGTTAGCGATTGCACCGGCACTCGCCGGCCCGGGCACCGCCGCAATAAATCCGGACACCGGAAAGCTCCATCCCGGCAGCGACAAAAAACTTTCGAGCAGTTCGCAAAGCCGTGAGATTCCGTCGACCGAACAAGCGCGGACCGCGCTGATGGAGCGGGCCTCGACGGATGCAAATCTGCCGTCCATCGGCGACAGCGCCGGCCCGGTGGTTCCGGCGACCGATGCAATGCGGACCGAAACCCGGCAGGGCCAGACTACCGCCGGCGGACCTCAGGCGACCAATTCCGGCAGTGACGTCGCGCACAACGGTTCGCAGGGCAATACCAATAATCTAATAATGATACTCATGCAGCGGACGGTCCCAACCAGCGGGCAGCGACCACCGGCGCCGGCTCAAACGAGCTAGGCAAGCCGATTGGCGGTGGCACGTCGCAGGGACAGGCCGCACAAGAACAGGCCGCACAGGGACAGGCCGCACAAGGACAGCCGGCTGGAGGACAGGAGCAGGGACAGGCGGCGCAGGCCATGACGTCGCACGGACCGATCGGCGCGACCGCTCAAACCATGCCGTCCAAATTGTCCGAACGGAACGACATCCTCGACCGGGTGCCGATCATGGCATTGCCGCTGCCGCTCTCCGAGCCGGATCGCCAGCGCATCTATCGGGCGGTGATGGCGGACGAGTCGCGCCCGGCGCCCGGCGCCGAAGCGCTGACGCCGGCCAGCGAACTATCCGCCGCGCAGGCCCTGAACGACACCCACGCGCTGCCCGAAAGCCTGCAAGACATTCCGCTGCTGAAGGGGCTGCATTACGTCAAGGCCAAGAACAAAGTGCTGCTGGTGACCCCGGCGACCCGCACAGTGGTCGATGAGATAGCGTCTTAATCATTGCGCCCTTCCAGCCGGCCGCCATCGCCGGAGACTTCCGGCGATGGCGTTTGGCGCGGCTAAGTTCAGCCCGGCATAGATTGGCCGGACCTGTTCGGCGCGCTTTTCCATTGCGTCAGGCTGTCGGCGATGACTTTCATCGCGGTCATTGATGCATGGTTCAAGCTGGCGTAGCCGGCGATTTCCCGGCTTACGCGCTCGCCTTCGATGCGCAACATGTCGCGTACGCTTTGCAGTTCGAGAACGACCCGGTCGATTTCATCCATCGATGCGCCCGCGACGCGCTGGATCAGCGCATTCAGATTATCGGCGGACACATCGTCCGCCGGTCCGGCCTCGCTGCGTTGCCGGCGCAGGAACGAGACATCGCGCCGGACGAATTCACGGATCTCGCCCTCGAATGCGGTCGCCGCCGCCTGATCGATATCGCTCAGTCTTTCCGGCGCCTTGCCCTTTGGAGCGAAGGTATCCGGGCCGGTTTTTTCCGGAGGACCAAGCTTATTCAAAGCAAGCCGTTCGGGTCTGATGGCCGTCATGGTTCACTCCTACACGAGGCGCAAAACTGTTGCGCTGACGCTCCCCAGCGTGGAGCGATTGCCGCATGCAACTGGGGCGGCGGTGGGGCGGGGCGGGGGCGGTGGCGGGGCGCATTGCGGCACGGCCGCGACCGAATAGCCTACCAATGCAGCTTGAAGCCGGCGGTGATGCTCTTGCTGACGGTCGGTTGGCCGACATCGGTGATGGCGGTAGTGACCTGCAACGGGCCGTACAGCTTCTGCTCGGCGCTGAGCGTGTTGTGGGTGACCGGATCGGTGCTGCTCGAAGCAAGCCCGGCGGCCAGCGTGGTGCCGGTTGAGAGTATGGCGAACTTGGCAGCCTTCTCATTACTCCAGACCTGCGGCACCGGTGTTGCCGGTGTTGTCGGCGGCGCCACCGCCAGCGGCAGGTCGGCCGGCGCCGGCGGCGGCTGACCGAACGTTTCGGTGACCGAATAGCTGTTCTGCAGTGTCACGGAAAATCTGCCGCCGAGCGGAATCGAACGCTTGAAGGTGGCGCCGAGCTTGCCTTGGTCGTTGCCGGGATCGACGCGGGCGTCGAGCGTGGCGAGGTTGGGCAGGCCCACCGTCGCCCAGGCGGAGCCGGAGCCGCGGCCGTCGCGGATGACCGGCAGCGGCTTGTCCGGCCGGTAGGCAGGCGGCTCGGCCGGGTCGGGGCCGAGATCGGCGCCGACATGCGCGCCCCATTCGCTCGCCAGCGGCTGTTTAACCACCACGGTGCTGGAGCCGTCCGGCTTGTCGGTGCGGCTGACATCGAGACCATGCGGATCGGACAGGCCGGGCAGGCGCAGCGGCTTGGCCGGCTTGGCGCCGGTTGAGAGCGCCGGGCCGAATACCAGCGCATTGGCGAGCGCGGCGCTTTCTTGCTCGCTGAGCGGAACGATTTCCGGCGTTGCCGTCGCAGCGGCGGCATCGGACGGCAAGGCGGCGGCATCGGCCGCCTGGCCTACGCTCTGCTTGCCCACATCCTGCTGGCCTACATCCTGCGCCATTGCCGCCACCGGCGCGGCGGCCAACGCGGCGGCGAGCATTATCGACGCAAGTCCATGGACCGCGCTTGCGCTCAGCCTTGCGATCACCCTTGGCCGCATGCCGGAATTCTCCCCCCGTCAAGCCTGCAACGGTTGCGTGTCTCGCATGGAATTTTGGCGAAGATTTGGAGATTTGATGGCGCGTCAATCGGGGTTAACCGCAGCGCGCCGCGATTGCCTCGTTGATGTGCTCGACATCGGCATCGAGACGGCCGAGTTCGCGCTCGCGCTCCGGGCCGTCCTTGCAGGTGGCGGTGACCGCGCGCGCCTTCACCAGTTCAAGGAAATACAGCTGGGTGGCGGTGCAGATTTCCGGCCCATCGGCGCTTTGACGGCTTTTCACGCGCGCCTGCATGGCCGCCACACCGGCGCTGGCCGACGCCAGAATGCGGTCGCAGCCGGGCCGCGCCAGTGGCGCGGGGCTTGCCGGCGCCGCCAGCAGCGCCAGCAGCTAGGCGGCCGGCACGATCAACCCGACGAAAGCCAGAGCAGCAAGGATGAAACGTCGCAGCACGGCAAAACCCTCCCGCGGTCCACCGTCAGTCGGGCGGAGCGGGGGAAAGGTTCATGGCTGGCGCGAAAAAATGCCGGGACGCGGCGCGCCGGCCCGTTCGGGCTGGACGGCGCCGCCGGCCGCGGCCGCAACCGAAGGCCGCGATTTCTACTTCTTGCCGGCCGGGCCGCCGAACGGGCTGCTGCCCGAGGCGCCCTGCGTCTGCGACAGCTTGTAGGCCGACATCTGCTTGGGCTTGTCCTTGTCGGCTTTCGGCTTCTTCTTTTCCTTCGGCACCCGCATCTGACCCTTGGCCATGACGGCCTCCTTTATCTGGCTCGGCGCACGCTCCGGCAGCGGTTTCCGCTCGAACGGAATCAGTCACCGGGAGCGCGGATGCTGATACGGCGCAAGCCCGCCCGCAAGGGGGAGGGCGCGGTAGTCCCAGTTTTGCAGGCATAACCGGCGTCTAAAGCATGGAACTTTCGCTTGCCGGCGTCGTTGTTGCACCCGAATGCGCCCGGTGTGCGCAGCGGATCGACCGGTGCGGGCGGGCGTCGAGGGAGCTGGAAAATGCGATATTTAGCGATGGCCGCCGCGGGCCTGGGCCTATTGGCGATGAGTGCGAATGCCGGCAATAATCCGGCGCTGGCCGCGGGTGCCTCCCGCTTCGAGACGCCGGCGTCAATCGTGCTGGCGCAGAACGAGCCGGCGAAAAATAACGAGACCGTGACGCAGAAGGTGAAGCGCGAGACCCGCAACGTGAAGCGGAAGATCAAGCGCGCCTGGCGCAACATGACCGGCTACAAGTTCGCCGTCGCCTGTCCGGCCTTGATCCCGCTCACGCACTCGACCTGCACCGAGAACGGCAAGAACCGCGAGGACGCCCGCGCCAAGTGCCAGTCGAAGAACATTCTGTGCAGCGTTTCCGACGTGAAATAACGGCAACGCCCTCCGTCATAGCGGGTTCGCGGGCTTAAACCCGCGCCCCGCAATGACGCGTGCGCGCTAGACCTTGGGCGGGCCCGACGCCGTCTTCATTTTGTCATCGATGCATTTGGTGACGAAGTCGGCGCGCTTGTCGAGATTGGCGTTGGCGCCCATCTTTTCGGTGTTCATCCAGCAATCGGCGGCGGCGCGCGAGCGAGTCATCGGCGGCTCCGGCGGCGCGGCGGCAAGCGCGCCGGCACCGCTGCTGCCGGTGGTTTCGCAGCCGGCCAGCAGCCCGGCGCAGGCCGCCAGCAACGCAAGGCGGGCCAGCACGTTGCGCCGATGGGCGCAGCCAGTAGGGGGTTTGAGGGTCGAATGGTTCATGGTCGGGCTTCCAATTTTCAGCCGCCCCCGCTGGCTTTGAACTCGGGCACGTGCTCGCCGCCGAAACAGTAGTGCAGGCCGCGCGCTTCGCGAATCACAATGTGGATACTTTTTACCGGCACCTTTCCCACTTCGGCAACTACCTTGGTGAGGCCCTGGGCGAGCGCGCGTTTCTGGTCGTCGCTCCAGCCTTCGCGGATGTCGCATTGGATGACGGGCATTGGAAGGATCTCCTGGTTGGGGTTAGTTCGGCGTACGTTGTCATGGCCATGCATAGCCGTCCAAGGGGCGGCTGTGCTGCCGCGTGAGCGGCCGCAAGCGGCCGTTCATATTTGAGGAAATTTCTCCGCCGGCGCTTAACCAAGCGGGCGGGTGTGATTTGCCATCGGCCGGCAGGGGTGTTTTTGTCGGCGTCATGAAACGGCTGATCTTCGCGACGGTATTGGCGGCGGCTGCTTTCGGCGGCGCGCCGTCTCAGGCGGCGGACCTCGACTCCGGCGCCAGGCCGCACGTCCGGCACATCAGGACGTCGTGGCAAGGCTCGAACTGGCGCGACCGCTGCGCCGCGCAGGACTATTACTGTCTCTATGCCGAGTACGGCTTCGTCTATCACTATCCGTGGGACGACCGCCCCATCGCCACCGAATACGCCTCGCGCCGGCGACTTCGCCGCTAGCGCGCGCAGGCGGCCGATCAGCCTTCCGCCTTCGGCGCGCTGAGCGGCGCGACGCGCACCACGTAATAGGCGGCCAGGCCGCCGATCATGGTCCCGCCGAACTCAAACAAGTTCGTGGTGGTGAAATGGCCGGCCAGCGTATTCTTGGCCAGCAAAGCGATGGGAAACAGCGCGGCCAGAAACCACAGCGCCAGCGCGGCGGCTTTGCGTTTTTCGCGCGCAACGGTGAAAGCGCCGGCCAGCACGGCGCAAAGCGTGGCGATCGCCAGAATCCATCGCGACGCGTCCGCGGGATCGCCGCCGAACCGGCGCCACATGAAATAGCCGACGACAAAGGCGATCGCATAGGCCAGCAAGGCAACGACCACGGCGCTGCCCCAGCGCAGCAACTGCCCGACTCCGGCCATCGTGAAGCCCCGCCGACCGCGGAGGGCGCCGAATCGCACCGCCCATCCGTCCCGCGATCAGAATCAACCTATCGTTGACCTGGGGTCAAGACGGGCATGACGCCGCGTGACTGGAGCGCGTGTGCGCTTTTCGATTTTGTTTTCAAACAGCAGACGTGCGGAAGCGCCCGTATTCTTTGCGGCCCCGGGTACGCCGTCTTCTCCTATTTTCCCCCTCAATAAAGCCGAGGGGATGGAGCACCGAGTGGCGCACCAGTCTTTCCGTCTTGCCGCATCCTCTTTTCGAAGGATGCGGGCGCCTCTCGGCGCTCCATGGCGGCTTTTCTGTCCCCGGGACCGTAACTTCCGGATGCGCGACGGAGGACTCTTCGCCCTCTTTATCCGGCAGGCTTTCGCCCAGCCTTCACCCGCACCTCGTCCAGCCACTTAAGGCAGACCCCCATAGTAGGGCCGGACGGTTACCCGGGGCCTCCCGGGAGCGGGGGTACGTTCGTCCCCGCCCGCAGGCGCCGCATCCCACCCCGCCGTCACAACGTCTCATGAGGACGCCCTCGAGTGGATGGGATAATGTGGGTATATAGTCATAGGGTAAGAGAGTCAATAGGAATTTTAGCGGGAGGCTAAGATTTTTCACCAGTCATTCCGGGGCGGACGCCGAGCCCGCAGGGCGAGAGCGGACGAACCCGGAATCCAGAGCAAACGGCACAGTCCGTAGCCCTGGATTCCGGGTCCGGCCCTGCGGGCCGTCCCGGAATGACCGGAAGGCAATTCTATCAGGACGACAATTGGCCTAGACTCCATCGATAAGGAATGAGGAGGCCGCCATGTCAAATCGTAGATGGATCGGTACCAATGCACGCGAACGGAAAATTCTGCTGGATGCGCTCGCGTTACTTCGACGTTATGACGTCGGCAAAGTGCGAGCCATCGACGCGCTGACTGCGAAACTTGTTCACAGCACGCCACATCCTGAAATAACGGTCGGCGTCCACGGCGGTCAGGTGCAATGGACGTTGGGTAATCCATTTCCAATTCGTGTTTGCGACTACGACGGGGATAAAGAAGAACTGCCCGATATCGACGAACGCGGGCAGCGTTGCAGGATATGGTTTGAGCAGGGGAGCAAGGCGCAAAGCGTCTAAGCGTTCGAGCGCAGGCGATAATATCCGCGTGAAACGAAATCGACGTATCCGCGATCGCGGAGAACTTGAAGCTGCTGGCGGATTTTCTGTTTAACGTGTCTGTTGTTCGGGTAAATTCCGCTTAGCTGGGCCTCGAATGCATAAACGTCATCCAAATCAAATTCTTTTTTGCCGATGGACTCAACGCATTTCATAACTTCAATGAGCCAGCCTCTCCCCTCAGTGCTTTCCTCTCGGAGAAACAGCGTGCGTTTCCACTGGGCAAGCACAGAGTCCTTTGATTGGGGTTTGCTGTCGCGGACGAAATAGATTTTTCCAGATGAAGGAATCTGACCCAACAAGATATTGCAACCAATCCAGCCAGCGCGCCGTGCTGTGGCGGCGAGTGGCTTTCATTCCTCGATAATCTCCTGCACGAAGAAGTGCTTGGGAACGATGAAAACGTTTGTGACGCTGAGATGCGCCAAGTCATAGTTGAGAAGCAGAAGATTTGGATTGTTGCTTGATGCCAAGCGTTCGCACATTGTGCGGAATGCGCCGTCAACCATCTTTGCGCCGAACGCGGTCTTCTGACTCTTTAGCTCATATTCTTCCGAGCAGGATGGGCAGAAAAAATCTGCCACGGGCTGATTAGCCGGAAATTGGCTAACCTTCGGACTTCCGCAGTTTGGGCAATAAAACCAGTCATTGACCCAGCGCTCGGTCCACGCGCGAGCGTTTTGGGAGCCGCTGGAGTAGGGGGTTTGGGATTCTTCGAAGCCGAGTTTCATAACGTCTCAGGTTACTGAGACTCCTTGAATAGGCTCTTAATCGCTTAAGACGTGGATGCCCGGGTCAATCCCGGGCATGACGGCAGGAGGCATCACCGCCCCCTCTTCTTAAACCCACCCCGCATTCCCGGTCTTCCCATCTTCGAGCGTGGGCTGCCCGAGCGCGCCGGTTTCACTTCGTGGCCGAGGGCGATGCCCATTTCGTCCAATGAAGGCTTGTGCGGGCCTTCGATGCCCTTACCCCTCTCCCGGTCGCGCGGCGCGCGACCACCCTCTCCCCCAAGGGGAGAGAGGACAGCAGCACCTCCCTGCGTCGCGCGGCGCAATTTTGAATCTTGCCCCAGCATCACATTGCGCACCGTCGGATTGTCCACCACCGCCAGCTCGGTCTGCCGCAGGCGCTTGATCTCGTCGCGCAGGCGCGCGGCCTCCTCGAAGTCGAGATCGGCGGCGGCCTCGCGCATGCGCGTCTCCAGGCCGCCGATCACCGCCTCGAAATTGTGCCCGATGGTGGCGGCGTCGGCGAACTCGCCGCCGGCGCCAATGCCGCCTTGGCCGCCGGTCGAGATCAGCACGTGGTCGCGCTCGTAGACCGAGTCCATGATGTCGTGGATCGAGCGCTTGATGCTCTCCGGCGTAATGCCGTTCGCCGTGTTGTATTCGACCTGCTTCTCGCGCCGCCTATTGGTTTCCTCGATGGCGCGCTGCATCGAGCCGGTGACCTGGTCGGCATACAAGATGACGTTCGAGTCGACGTTGCGGGCGGCGCGGCCGATGGTTTGAATCAGCGACGTCTCGCTCCGCAGGAAGCCTTCTTTGTCGGCGTCGAGAATGGCGACCAGCGCGCATTCCGGAATGTCGAGCCCCTCGCGCAGAAGATTGATGCCGACCAGCGCGTCGAAGGCGCCAAGTCTTAGATCGCGAATGATCTCGATGCGCTCCAGCGTATCGATGTCGGAATGCATGTAGCGCACGCGGATGCCCTGCTCGTGCAGATATTCGGTGAGGTCCTCGGCCATGCGCTTGGTCAGCACCGTGACCAGCGCGCGGTAGCCCTTCGCCGCCACGGCGCGCACCTCGCCGACCAGGTCGTCGACCTGGGTGCGGGCGGAGCGGATTTCGACCGGCGGGTCGATCAGCCCGGTCGGGCGGATCACCTGCTCGACGAATACGCCGCGCGCCTCGTTCATCTCCCAATGGCTGGGCGTGGCGCTGACCGCCACGGTCTGCGGCCGCATGGCGTCCCATTCCTCGAAGCGCAAGGGCCGGTTGTCCATGCAGGAGGGCAGGCGGAAGCCGTATTCGGCCAGCGTCGCCTTGCGGCGGAAGTCGCCGCGGAACATGCCGCCGAGCTGCGGCACGGTGACGTGGGACTCATCGGCGAACACCAGCGCGTTGTCCGGCACGTATTCGAACAAAGTCGGCGGCGGCTCGCCCGGCTTGCGGCCGGTGAGATAGCGCGAATAGTTCTCGATGCCGGCGCAGGAGCCGGTGGCTTCCATCATTTCGAGGTCGAAGGTCGTGCGCTGCTCCAGCCGTTGCGCCTCCAGCAGCCGGCCGGCGGCGTGGAGTTGGTCGAGGCGGCCGCGCAGTTCGTGCTTGATGCCGGTAATGGCCTGGATCAGCGTCGGGCGCGGCGTGACGTAATGAGAATTGGCGTAGACCTTGACGAATTCCAGCTCGTCGGTTTTCTGCCCGGTGAGCGGATCGAATTCGTGGATCGATTCGATCTCGTCGCCGAACAGCGAGACGCGCCAGGCGCGGTCCTCGTAATGCGCCGGGAAAATTTCGATGACGTCGCCGCGCACGCGGAACGAGCCGCGGAAGAAATCGGCCTGCGTGCGCTTGTATTGCAGCGCCACCAGGTCGGCCATCAACTGGCGCTGGTCGATCTTGCCGCCCTGCTTGAGCGTGAAGGTCATGGCCGAATAAGTTTCGACCGAACCGATACCGTAGATGCACGACACCGAGGCGACGATGATCACGTCGTCGCGTTCCAGCAGCGAGCGCGTGGCCGAATGGCGCATGCGGTCGATCTGCTCGTTGATCGAGGATTCCTTCTCGATGTAGGTGTCGGTGCGCGGGACGTAGGCTTCCGGCTGGTAGTAATCGTAATAGGAGACGAAATATTCCACCGCGTTGTCGGGGAAGAACGACTTGAATTCGCCGTACAGCTGCGCCGCCAACGTCTTGTTCGGCGCCAGCACCAGTGCCGGGCGCTGCGTCGCCTCGATCACCTTGGCCATGGTGAAGGTCTTGCCCGAGCCGGTGACGCCGAGGAGAACTTGCGTGCGGTCGTGGCGCTTGACGCCCTCGACCAGTTCGCGGATCGCCTCCGGCTGGTCGCCCTTGGGTTCGAATTCGGACTGGATCGTCAGCCGCTTGCCGCCTTCGGATTTCTTCGGCCGCGGCGGCCGGTGCGGTGTCCACACTTTGCCGCCGTCGCGCTCGCCGGCGAATTCCGGGCGGCCCTCGCGCAGCAGTTTTTCCAGCGACGTGGCGGTGGCGGCGACGCCCATCGAGGCGAGGCCGCCGGGACCGGTCGGCAGATCGGCGCGCGGCAGGCGGTATTTCGGGTCGCCGCCGCGCGCGATGCGCTCGGCCTCCCGATCGGCGTACTCTGACTGCTCCCTCCCCCCTTGCAATTCTTCTTTCCCTCCCCCGCTGGCGGGGGAGGGTAGGGAGGGGGCGCTTTCATTCGCGCCGTCTGCAGATTTGTTATCGCTACCCCCCTCCCGGCGCGCTTCGCGCGCCGACCTCCCCCTCAAGGGGGGAGGTGAAGAAGGAGAATCGGGGGAGGGGAGAAGCGCGTTCGCGTCATCGCCCAGCCCCAACTCTTTCGCCAACTGCGGATCGAGCCCGGTCACCGGCGAGCCGGTGTAGTCGCTTTGCTGCGCTTCGCCGAAGCCCTCGCCCGATTTGGCCGTCGATTTGCGCGCCTTGTGGGCGGCAGAAAAATCGGCGCGGCGGTCGAACGAATTATCCGGCGGCGGCTGCAGGCCGGTGCCCGAGCCCAGCCCGGCGGTGCCCTTGTTGATCGCCGGATTGAGCAGATCGGCCAGCGCGTCCGGCGTTGGCGCATCGTCCGGCCGCGACGCCTTGGCGCGCGTCGGGCGCGCCGGGTCCTTTTTGGTTTTTTGCGGCTTTTTGGGGGGCTTGGCCATCGGTCCGAATATGGGGCGAGTCCAAAGGCGGGGAAAGGGCAAGAAGGCTCAAGACAGTGCTAGGCTGTCGCGAAAGCCATAAACGCATCAGGAGAAATCGATGCCCGGGAAACTTACACGCCGCTCGCTATTGGCCGGCATTACAACAGGCCTGGCGGCCGCGCCCTTCGGCGGCCCGGCCCGCGCGCAAACCGTTTGGCCCAACCGGCCGGTGCGGGTCATGGTGCCCTATCCGCCGGCCGGCGGCGCCGACACCACCGCGCGCATCGTTTACGCCAAGCTGAGCCAGACGCTCGGCCAGCAGTTCGTGGTCGAAAACCGCGGCGGCGCCGGCGGCACCATCGCCGAAGCGCTCATCGCCAAGGCCGAGCCGGACGGCTACACAATCCTGCACGACGCCACGGCGTTCTCGGTCAATGCCGCGCTCTATCCGAAACTGACGTTCGATTACCGCAAGGATTTCGACCCGGTCTTTCTGGTCTCGCTGGTGCCCAACATCCTGGTGGTCACGCCGTCGCTGCCGGTGAAAACGGTCGCCGACGTCATCGCCTACGCCAAGGCCGAGCCCGGCGGCATCAACATGGCCTCGTCCGGCAATGGCACGCTGCAGCATCTTTGTCTTGAAATGTTCCGGCACACCACTGGCCTCAAGATCAGTCATGTGCCCTATCGCGGCGGCGGCGCGGCGCTCACCGATGTCATGGCGGGCCAGGTGAAGTTCTTCTTCGCCAACGGCTCGTCGGCGGTCGGCCTCATCAAGGGCGGCAAGCTCAAAGCCATCGCGCATACCGGCAAGGGGCGGCTCAACAGCCTGCCCGACATTCCGCCCATGTCGGACACTTTGCCCGGCTTCGAGGCCTATGAATGGAACGGCGTGTTCGTGCCGCACGGCACGCCGGGCGCGATCGTGCAGAAGCTCAACGCCGCGCTCAACGCGGCGATCGCCTCGGCCGACGTCAAGACGCGCTTTGCCCAGCTCAATATTGAATCCAGGCCGAACACGCCGGAAGAATTTCACAGCTTCGTCGAAGCCCAGATGAAATTGTGGGGCGGCGTGGTAAAGGAAGCGAATATCAAGTTGGGGTGAACGGTGCGATCCTCACGCCTTGTCATTCCGGGCCCGGAATCCATTACCCCGGTCGGTGAGTATGGATTCCGGGCTCGCGCCAAAAGGCGCGCCCCGGAATGACGGAAAATAAAGCCCCACCCCTGATCGCCGGCCCGGTCGCGCATCCGACCCGGCCGCGCGTGCTGCCGCCGCCCGGCGCCTGGGACAGCCATGCGCATATTTTCGGGCCGGCCGACAAATTTCCCTACACGCCGGGGCGCGGCTATACGCCGCCCGACGCGCCGGCCGAGACCTATGTCGCGCTGCTGGCCCGGCTTGGCTGCGCGCGCGGCGTCGTGGTGCAGGGCAATGCGCATGGCTACGACAACCGCGTGCTGCTCGATGCCATGACGCGCTTTCCGCAGCGGCTGCGCGGCGTCGCCATCACCGATACGCGCATCAAGCCTGTGACGCTGCGCGACTGGCACCGGCTCGGCATGCGGGGTTTGCGCTTTCATCTGTTCCCGGACGACGAGCGGCCGAATTACGTGCGCGGCGTCGGCCTCGAAGTGTTCGAGGTGTTTCGCCGCACCATGCGCGAGCTCGGCTGGGTCATGCAGATTTTCTGCAGCTGGCGGGTGATGCAGGACACGGCCGCGACGCTGCGCGAGATTTCGCGCGAAATGCCGGTGATCGTCGACCATTACATGATGCTGCCGGCCGTGCGCGGCGTCGGCGACCCGAATTTCCAGGCGCTGCTCAAGCTGGTCGGCGAGGGCCATGTGCATGTGAAGCTGTCGGCACCCTATCGCGTGTCGACGCAATTTCCCGATTACGCCGACGCGCGCGCCCTGCACGCGGCGCTGGTCGCGGCCAATCCGGAACGGCTGCTGTGGGGCAGCGACTGGCCGCACCCTTCCATTGCCGCCGAGGTCATGCCGGACGACGGGCATCTGCTCGATCTGTTCATGGACTGGACGCCGGACGAGGCCACGCGGCAACGAATTTTGGTCGAGACACCGGAAAGGTTGTTTGGGGCATAGCCTTTGAGTCGCTGGGCTTGGCTCATTCTCCGCTCATTCCCGCGTAAGCGGGAATCCAGGGCGACAATCGAAGACTTGAATTCTTGACTCTGGGTCCCCGCTTGCGCGGGGACGAACGGCTCCTGGGACAATCGCCGCCACACGGGCTGGTAGAAACGCCGCGCCCTGCTATCCTCATGGCGGGGGATGGGCATGGCGAAATCCGCAGCACGCAAGCGTACCGCCGCTAAAGCGCCAGCCGGCAAGGCGCGCGCCTTTGGGCGGTCACTGAAGGATTTTCCGGAACTCAATGAAGCGGAACTGAAACTGATTGAGCAAACGCGCAATGGCGAGCTGGCTTACTTCGGCGAAGAAATTCAAAAATCAGTCGACGAAAAAAAGACCCGCACCATCCGCGCCGGCCTGGTGCGCTTCTTGGCGCTTGGCGGCGACGACGCCACGCCGGTGCACGAGCGCGGCGTGCGGGTGCAAGGCGCGACGATCAAGGGCGAACTCGATTTGCAGGGCTGCACGCTGGCGGGTGATCTGAATCTCTGGAATTGCGAGCTGACAGATACGCTCACGCTGCACAGCGCGCGTGCACGTACGGTCAATCTGGAGGGCAGCCGCTGCCAGGACATCGAAGCTGATGGCGTCGAAATCGCCGGCGACCTGGATCTACGCGATAAGTTCGTGGCGCAGGGGGCGGTGCGGCTGCTCGGGGCCAAAATCGAAGGTAATCTCGATTGCGGCGGCGGCCAGTTCGCGGGCCAGGACAAAGACGGCAATGCCTTGTTATGCGACGGCATCGAGGTCGGCGGTGGCGTCTACCTGCGCAACGGCTTCGAGGCGCAGGGCGCGGTGCGGCTGATTGTTGCGAATATCAAAGGCGATCTCTCTTGCATCGGCGGTCGCTTCGAGGGCGCGGACGAGGACGGCGATGCCTTGGTTTGTGACAGCATGCAGGTCGGCGGCGATGTGTTCTTAAGCGGCAAGTTCGTGGCGCAGGGCATGGTGCGGCTGCTCGGGGCCAATATCGCAGGCGATCTCGTTTGCGCTGGCGGCAGTTTCGGCGCGCTGCCTGAAAAACCGGCGACGACTACCGACGAGAAGCCGAAAGAGGCGGCAGCCGCGCCGGTGCCGACGGTCTTACCGCTGATCGCGGCGCGCGCGACGGTGCAGGGAACGCTTTGGCTCGGCAGCACTCGGTCGCCCGTCCAGTTCCACGGCGGCGTCGATATCACCGGCGCGCATGTCGGCCGCATGGTCGATGCGGTGACCGAGCACACAAAGCCGCGCGAGCCCGATGCCGCGCCGGCCGGCGCAGGCGACAGCCCGGCCTTCCTGATGCTCGACGGCCTCGTCTATGACCGCTTCGGCGAATTAACTGACATGAGCGCGCAAGGGCGCATCGCGTTCCTGCGCCTTCAGCGCGATAACGTTCTCGGCAAGGATTTCAAGCCGCAGCCGTGGACGCAGATGGTCAAGGCGCTGCGCGAGGCCGGCCACACCGACGCCGCGCGCGAGGTGGCGATTGAATATGAGAAAGCTCGAAGATCTGCGGGCTGGCTGAACAGCAAGACGCTGTTGGATAACGCGCTATGGGGCCTGCATTGGCTTTACGGTGTTCTCGTCGGCTATGGCCACCGTCCATTGCGACTGGTCGCAATCACGCTTGGCTTATGGCTCGCATTCGGAATCTTTTATCACTATGCGGCCGTTCAAGGCGTGTTCGCGCCGTCCAATCCGCTGGTGTTCCAGAACTCGGCCTATGCGCAATGTAGTCCGGACTACGACCGATTTGCCGAAGAGTTACCGCCAAAAGTGGGTAACTGGTATTGGTGCAAGGCGCTGCCGGCCGAATACACTACCTTCAACCCGTATCTCTATTCGCTCGATCTGATTCTGCCGCTGGTCGATCTGCAACAAGATAAGGACTGGGCGCCGATTATCCCGACGCCACATCAGCATGACAGCATGCGCCATTGGATGGTCAATTATATGCTCGACCTGTTCTCGCTCGATGGCTGGCGGCTCGGCCATCTTGTCCGCTTTGTCATGTGGTTCGAAATCCTGTTCGGCTGGGCCGCCTCGCTGCTGTTCGTCTCGGTGGCGGCCGGCTTCATCAAGCGCATGGATGCGGAATAATCGGCTGCGCTTTATTGACCGCCATGCCAAAATGCCCAGACTGGGGCTATGGATTCCGGGTTCGCTCGTTTCACTCGCGCCCCGGAATGACAGCGAAAGAGGAGGCCCGCCATGCTCGCGTTGCGCCCCAATTGCGAATGCTGCGACAAAGATCTGCCGCCGGACGCCGCCGACGCCATGATCTGCACCTTCGAATGCACGTTCTGCCGCGATTGCGTGGACCGCAAGCTTGGCGGCGTCTGCCCGAACTGCGGCGGCAATTTCGCAGCCCGCCCGATCCGGCCGGCCGGCAAGCTGGCGAAATTTCCGCCTTCGACGGCGCGCGTGTTCAAGCCGCAGGGCTGCGGGCAGGCGGCATAGCGAGGGGCGCATGAACGACGAAATTGATCGCCAGGATTTGGACCGCAAGCTGGTCAAGATGACCTCGGACGAATTCGCCACCGGCGTGAATGCCGGTTTCCGGCGGTCGTATCAGGAATTGATGAACCGCGACGTGCTGCTGATGGCGCTGCTGTTCGTGGTGGCCATGGGCTACGCCGTCTACCGGTATTTTTCCTGACGTCCTGCGCGCTAGAGCGTGTTTGTTTGAGATCAAATCAGAACTCGCCGCAGACACGCTTCACCTCTCCCA
>JBBRAL010000026.1:0-56409 GCA_038206805.1 Hyphomicrobiales bacterium
TGGGGCGACCGCGAGGTGCGTGCCAAATTCCTCGACCTGTCGAGCGCGCTCGGTGAACTCGGCATCTGGGTACGGCTGCATTACGTCTACCCCTACCCGCATGTCGACGAGGTCATCCCGCTGATGGCCGAGCGCAAGATCCTCCCTTACCTCGACATTCCGTTCCAGCACGCCGCGCCTGACGTGCTCAAGCGCATGAAGCGCCCGGCCGCGCAGGAAAAGACGCTGGAGCGCATCGCGCGCTGGCGCGAGATCTGTCCCGACCTCACCCTGCGCTCGACCTTCATCGTCGGCTTTCCGGGTGAGACCGAGGCCGATTTCGATTTCCTGCTGCAATGGCTAGAGGAAGCCGCGCTCGACCGCGTCGGCTGCTTCAAATACGAGCCGGTGCGCGGCGCGCTCGCCAACGACCTGGGCGCGGCAGTGCCGGACGAGGTGAAGGAAGCGCGTTGGCACCGCTTCATGCAGACGCAGCAGAAGATTTCCACCCGCCGGCTCAAGCGCAAGGTTGGTTCGCGCCAGCAGGTCATCATCGACGAGACCGGCCCAACCGTCTCGAAAGGCCGCTCGATGGCCGACGCGCCCGAGATCGACGGCGCGGTCTATGTCGCCAGCAAGCGTCCGCTACGCGTCGGCGAAATCGCGAGCGTTAAGATCGAGCGCGCCGACGAATATGATTTGCATGGGACGGCGGTCGGATTCTAGACCGGCGTCGCATATCCGATGAACAACCGACGCACCGTGTTTCTCGGAATTGGAATCGTTGCGCTGGTCGCCACGATCGTCGTTTTGGCGTCACCAATTGGCCGCGCGCTTTTCTATTTTGGCGCGGTCGAAAGCGTCTTCCCAAGCGCAATTTCGTGGGACGGCAAGACCGCATGGCAACGTTGCGCCAGCGCGATAGACAACCGCACCACTTGGCCGGACGCGCCGCGAGCGGCCTGCGCGGCCATGCATCTGTGCGCCAACGAGGCGCCGCTGACGGATGGGCAGAAGCAATTGCTGGTAAAGACCATCCGGGCGACACCCGGTTGTCCGCTGCCATAACGTCCGCCGTAGCGCGAGCGGTCATAACCTATAGAACTTCACTGCATTGTCGTGAAACACTTTGCGCTGCTCGGCCTCGGTATATTCCGACATGACAGTGCGATAAATGCCGAAAAAGTCCACATAACTGGCGTGCAATTTCTCCAGTGGAAAATTGCTGCCGTAGATAACGCGCTCGATCCCGAAAATCTGGATCACGTCGCGTATCCATTGGCGCGCCTGCGGCAGCGTCACGCCATGGGTGAACATGCCGGGTCCAGAAATCTTCACATGCAGGTTGGGGAATGCTGCCATGCTTGTGAGCGCCGCGCGCCATTCGTTGATCGCCTCAGGCGTGCGCGCGGTCAGCATGCCGGCATGCACCAAGATCATTCGTACATTGGGGAACGCCTTGATCAGTTCGGTCGCATAGGCCGCCTGCCCGGCATAGACCTGCAATTCGAAATGCAGATCGTGCTTTTCCAATAGCGCGAAGCCGCGGCGAAAGTCGGCATCGTTGCAATAATCAGCGCGCTTAGCCGCCTGCCGGACTGGATCGGCGTCCCAATAAAGCATCTGGCGCACGCCGCGCAGGTTGGGAAATTGCTTCTGCGTCTTGAGCGCAGCCTCAATGCCGGGGTCGGCCAGATCGGCATTGCATACAATGCCGTGCGGAAAGCCGTGTTTATCCGCCGTAGCTTGCAGCCAGCGCGTCTCGTCGAGCGCGCGGCCGGGTCCCCACATGGCGGTGACGTGCACCGATTTCACCGCTCCCTGCGGAACGATGTCATTCTTCCATTCTTCGACTGGGTAATCGCGGCGTAGGCCGAAATAGTCGCCGAACATGCGCGGAATCGGCGGATCGGCCAGCCACGCAACGTCCTTGCGCAGCCAAATATGATGGTGCGTATCGATCATCGGTCCGGTGTAATGCGCCATCGTCCCCTCGTTCATAGTGTCGGCACGATCTTAACCACCGCATCGGTCAATGTCTTGAGTTCGTCGGCCGCGATGGTGAAGGCGGGCGTGAGATAGATAGTATTGCCAAACGGGCGCACGAACACGCCCTCCCCGACGAAACGGGCACGCAGGCTGTTGAGATCGTCGATGCGATCCATTTCAACGACTCCGATGGCGCCCCTGACGCGCACGTCCTTGACGCCTGGCAGGATGCGGCAGGGTTCGAGTCCACGCTCCAATGCGAACGCAATGTCCTTGACCTGCGTCATCCGCGGTTCGCGCTGGAACAGATCGAGCGAGGCATTGGCGGCGGCACAGGCCAGCGCATTGGCCATATAGCTCGGTCCGTGCATCAGCGCGGCTTTCGGATCATCCGACCAGAATTTTTCGAACACTTTGCGTGTAGCAATCGTGGCCGCGAGCCCCAGCGTCCCGCCGGTGAGCGCCTTCGACAGCGTGATAATGTCGGGAGCAACGCCGGCCGCCTCGCAGGCGAAAATGGTTCCGGTGCGCCCGAAGCCAGTGAATATCTCGTCGAAGATCAGCAGCAGGTCGTGCTTGTCGGCCAGCCCGCGCAGAAGTTTGAGCATGCGCGCGTCATGAAATTTCATGCCGCCGGCGCCTTGCACCAGCGGCTCCACGACGATGCCGGCAATGTCGCCGGCGCGTTGCGCCAGCAGTCTGTCGAGCGCCGCCGCGCGCTCGTCATTATCGGGCAGATCGACAATATGATTCCGCGGCAACAGGCCGGCGAACAGCGCATGCATGCCATCTTCGGCGTCGCTCACCGCCATGGCGCCCGTGGTGTCGCCGTGATAGCCGCCCTTGAACGCAACGAACTGATGGCGCCCCTTCACGCCGCGATTGAGCCAGTACTGCACCGCCATCTTCAGGGCGACTTCGATCGCGACCGAGCCCGAATCGGAAAAAAACACGCGCGTAAGATCGCCCGGCAACATGGCTGCGAGCCGGCGCGCCAGCGTCAAGGCTTGCTCATGCGCCAATCCGCCGAACATCACATGCGGCATCTCGGCCAGTTGGCGCTCCACCGCTTGCCGTATATGCGGGTGGTTATAGCCGTGACAGGCGGTCCACCAGGACGCGATGCCGTCGATCAGCACGCGGCCATCGGCGAGCATGATGCGCGAGCCATGCGTGCGCGCGACCGGCAACGGTGGGCTGGCGGTTTTCATCTGGGCATAGGGCAGCCAGACATGATCGAGACCGCCGGCATACCAGCCGGGCGGCGCGCTGTTTTTACTGGTATCGCCCGCCATTTGGCGCTTCCCTGTTCCGGCTTCGACGGGCATTTAGCCTGTTGTGCTATGCAAGGCCACCATGTCTTCGCTCGACCGATTTGCGCAAGCCAAGCTCGACGATTTGCAGCGCCAGCATCTGCGCCGCGCGTTGACCGAGACCTTGCGCGAGGACGGCATCTGGGTCGAGCGCGATGGGCGGCGGCTGCTGTCGTTTTCCTGCAACGACTACCTCAATTTGACGCAGCATCCGGCGGTCAAGCAGGCGGCGGCGGCGGCGATTGAGCGCTATGGCGCCGGCTCCGGCGCCTCGCGCCTGGTCACCGGCAATCACCCGCTCTATGCACAATTGGAAGCCCGCCTCGCCCGCATCAAGCAGACCGAGGCCGCTTGCGTGTTCGGATCCGGCTATCTTGCCAATGCCGGCATCATTCCGGTGCTGATCGGCAGTGACGGGCTGGTGCTGGCGGACGAGTTGTCGCACGCCTGCATTTTCGCCGGCGCGCAATTGTCGCGCGGAACGCTGCTGACCTTCCGCCACAACGACGTCGCGCATGCGCGCCAGTTGCTCGCGGCCAATCGCGCCGCGCATGAACATATGCTGATCGTCACCGATGGCGTGTTCTCCATGGACGGCGATCTGGCGCCGCTCGCCGCGCTCAACGATCTGGCAATCGAATACGACGCCTGGCTGATGTCGGACGACGCCCATGGGCTGGGCGTGGTCGGCGGCGGGCGTGGCTCCAGCTTTGCCGGCAACACGCATATCCCGATTGCGCTGCAAATGGGCACGTTGTCGAAGGCGGTCGGCGCCTATGGCGGATATCTGTGTGCCTCGACGGCGGTGATCGATCTGATCCGCAATCGCGCGCGCACGCTGATCTATTCAACCGGCCTGCCGCCAGCCTGCGTCGCGGCCGCCATCGCCGCGCTCGATCTGATCGAGCGCGAGCCGGCTTATGCCGCGCTACCGGTGCAAAAAGCCAAAGCCTTTACGAGCCGCGCCAACCTGGCCGAGGCGCAAAGTCCGATCGTGCCGGTGATCATCGGCGCGGAACAGGCAACGCTGGCCGCCTCGCAGCTATTGGCCGATGAAGGATATCTTGCCGCCGCCATCCGCCCACCGACGGTGGCAGCCGGCACCGCGCGCTTGCGGCTGACGTTTACCGCCCAGCATCCCGACGATGCTATCGAGCGGTTGGCGGATTTAGTCCGTGATAAAATACTGGTGCATTAAACCGTGACCGCCTATTTCGTCACCTCGACCGGTACCGATATCGGCAAGACCTTTGTCACCGCCGGGCTGATCCGCTATCTGCGCGAGGCCGGGCAAGTCGTGAACGCGCTCAAGCCGGTGGTGAGCGGCTACGATTCCTCCGTGGTCGAGACCAGCGATCCGGCGGTGCTGCTGAAGGCGCTCGGGCGGCAGGTTTCGGCCGACGAGATCGCCAGCATTGCACCTTGGCGTTTCCGCGCGCCGCTGGCGCCCGACATTGCCGCCGCGCGCGAAGGCCGCAGCGTCGAATTCGACCGGCTGATCGGATTCAGCCGCGCCGCGATTGCGGCCACCACCGGCATCCTGTTTATCGAAGGCGTCGGCGGCATCATGGTGCCGCTCGACGCCAGACGCACCGTGCTCGACTGGATGGCGGCGCTGGATATTCCCCTGTTACTCGTTGTCGGCGGCTATCTCGGCGCCATCAGCCACACCCTCACCGCGCTCGACGTGCTGGCGCAGCGCAAACTGAAAATAGCGGCCATCGTGGTGAGCGAGAGCGAGCGCGGTACCGTCGAACTCGACGATACCGTCGCCAGCATTGCGCGCTTTTCGCAAGGCGTGGATGTGATCGGCCTGCCGCGGCTGCCCGGCAGGCTCAACCAGCATCCGGCCTTCGCGCGGATCGCGGCGCTGTTGTAGTCCTCTTTGTCATTCCGGGACGGCCCGAAGGGCCGGACCCGGAATCCAGAGAGAGACATAGGTGTGCTGCTCTGGATTCCGGGTTCGCGCTGTGCGCGCCCCGGAATGACAGGTTAGCATTTCAACAAATTGCGTAGCGTCGCCTCGATCACCTTGGTGGCAGCCTTGAGGTCGGACAATTTCAAGTGTTCGTCGGCGCCATGCGCATTGGCGTCGAGGATCGTGCGCGGCCCCGCGCCATAGAGCACCGTTGGCACCCCGGCCGCGCTGTAATGGCGCGCGTCGGTATAAAGCGGCACGCCCTTCACATCGATCTTGCTTTTGAATTCACGCCCGCCGTGGCGCGTCAGCGGCTCGACCAGTTTCGCGATCCCGGCGCGGGCTTTCAGCGGCTCAGCCAGCATGATGCGCTTGCAATCGATGCGGATGCCTTTGCGTTTTCCGGCGCGCTTGATCAGCGCGATCAGGTCGCGCTCGACCTGTCGGCCATTTTCTTCCGGGATCAGCCGGCGGTCGAGGCGCATCACGATCTTGTCGGGCACCACATTGGTGTTGATGCCGCCCGAAATGAGTCCGACGGTGAGTTGCGGCGAGCAGCCATTTTGGTCCGAGATAGCCGCCGGCTTCTTCGTCATAGGTGAGATCCAGCTCGACGGTGCCGCCGAGACCGGCGGGATCGTCCTGCAGCGCCAGCAGCGCGAAGGCATAGGTGGCAAAGTCCGATTTCGATACCGCCGCGCCGCGACCATAGATCGCACCGCCCTTCTCCTCGGCGCCGTAGGGATCGTGATGCCACCCCTGTCCCGGCGGCACTACGTCGCCATGCGCATTGAGCGCAATCACCGGGCCTTTGCCGGAATCGAAGCGCTGCCGGATCACCAGATTGGTCACGGTACGCATGCCGTGCTTCTGCACCAGCGCGGCGGGCACCGGATGGCGTTCAACCGAGAAGCCAAGCTCACCCAGCAGTTCGGCCGCCTTGGCGGCGTGTGCTGCGCAATCGCCCGGCGGATTGTCGGACGGCACACGCACCAGCTCCTTGAGAAAGCCGGTTTCGCCAGCGAAGTTTCGGTCGATGAAGTCGCTCATGGCAAATCGTTCACAGCTTGAATCGCTCGATGAAACGGATCAGCGCCGCCACCGCCATCCCCATGTCGGCCGGCGCACAGAATTCCGCCGGGTTATGGCTGATGCCGCCGCGGCAGCGCACGAACATCATGGCGGAGGGGCAGAGCCGCGCCATCATCTGCGCGTCATGCCCGGCGCCAGACGGCAAGCGAATGGCGCGCCCGCCGAGATCGCCGATGACGCCAGCGAGAATATCCTGCAATGCCGGTTCGCACGCCGCCGCCGGCGTATCGTGGAAATGCTCGAACCCGACATCGAGCTTGCGCGCAGCGGCGATGCGGCGCGCTTCGTCTTCGAACTGCGTCACCGCCGCGTGGCGAATCGCATCGTCCATGCAACGCAGGTCGACCGTGAACACGACCTGACCCGGAATGATATTGGTCGCGCCCGGCATGGCCTCCAAGCGCCCGACGGTCGCCACCATCTGATGGCCGGCCCGCCCGATACGTTCCGCCATGAGCGCCATCTCGGCGCTGCCCGCGAGCGCATCGCGCCGCATGTTCATCGGCACGGTGCCGGCGTGTCCGGCTTCGCCGGTCACGGTGACGCGCCAGCGGCTTTGTCCGACAATGCCGGTGACCACGCCGAGCGGCTGGTTTTCCGCCTCCAGCAGCGGTCCCTGCTCGATATGGACCTCTAAATAGGCCGCCGCCTCGCCGCGCCCATAGGCGGCGTCCGGGATATTGGCGACATTCTTGCCATAGGCTTGCAAGGCGTCAGCGAAAGTGACGCCGTTACGGTCGGCAAGCTTGAGCATCCCGGTATCGAACGCACCGGCGCAGGCCGCCGATGATGACAGTGTCGAGGGGAAGCGCGAACCTTCCTCGTCGCCGAAGGCAAGCACATCGATCGGAATCGGTGGACGCCCGCCGAAATGCGCGACCGCAAGAATTCCGACGATGACACCGAGCGGTCCGTCGTAATTGCCGCCGTCGACCACGCTGTCGAGATGCGAACCGATCAACAGCCGTGGCCCATCGCCGACCCGCCCGCGCAAGGTTCCGAGCGCGTCTTCCGTCACGTTCAGCCCGGCCTCGCGCATCCATTGCGCCGTCATATCGGCGGCACGGCGATGCTCGTGCGACAGAAATAGCCGCACCAGCCGGTTCGGCTCCGACGAGAGCGGCGCCAGCGCCTTGATCATCGCCTCGGCGCGCGCGCCAAGACTTTTTGGTTCAAGCGTCGCAAGGTCTATGTCAGCCATTGCAAGCCTATAAAAGTTTCCACCATGCCCTCGAAATTGATCAACCCGTGCAGCAGGATGGTCAGGATTGTCGAGCCGCTGGCCCAGCGTATCCATCCCAGCAGCAGGCCGAAGCTGAACACTTGCGTAATGACGTACCAGTCGTATTGCACATGAATGACAGCCCATAGCAGCGCTGTGACAACGATAACGGGCCAGACCTCATGCGACGCGCGCAGCCAGCCGCGCAGCAGAAAACCGCGGAATAGGATTTCCTCGCCAATGGGCGCCACGACCGTCACGGCCAACCACAGCCATATCCACGGCAGCCATCCGGCCGCACCCGCCGTGCGATAAATGTCGGACTGGAATGAGGTAACAACATTGTGGCCGACCAGCCAGCTTACGATATTGCCGGCAACGATCAGGGCCGCGACGCAGATAATGCCGAACACAACTTCGCCGCGGCTTGGCAGCTTGAGGCCGAGATCGCCGATGGCATTGCCTCCGCCACGTTGTGCGAATGTTGCGAGCAGCAAGACTTGTATCGGCGTCGATACGAAAATGACCAACGTGACGGCAACGCCGTCGCCGCTGAGATCGGGTAATTGGGCAATGCTTGCCGCCTGCCACCAAGTCAGCGCCATGAGCGCGGCCATCTGGCCGGCCAGCAAGGCGACAAACCCGAGGCCGAAGGTGGACAGCCGTCCCCAAGGCCTGCTGACGCTAACCGATTGACGGTCCGTCATTTGAGCGCCTTCAGCCAGCGGCCGAGCGCATTGCGCTCATCTTCGGTCATGCCGGTCTGGTTGCCAAGCGGCATCGCCTTGTTCTGCACCGCCTGAACATAGATGAGCGGGGCGTATTTCTTCAGGTCGGCAATCGTCTGCAATGTAACGTTGTTGGGCGCCTGCTGGAAGCTCTCATGCGTCGGCTTGACCGCATGGCACATCGCGCAATGCTTGTGCGCGATCGCCAGCGCCTGCGCATCGGACACGGTGGCGCCGCCGCCGGGCGCTCGCGGCGCGGTAATGAAGATCGTGGCCAGCAGCGCTACCGCCGCCACCGGCACGGTCCAACCGTATGTGCCCCAGTCGTCGCCGGCATCGGCGCGGTTGAGATAATGCCGGATCAGCGCGCCCGCTATCAGGATCAGCGCCACCACCATCCAGGCATGGCCTTGGGAAAACAGAAACGGATAATGCGGCGATACCATCATCACCAGCACGGGCAGCGTGAGATAATTGTTATGGGTCGAGCGTTGCTTGCCGATGGCGCCATAGGCCGGATCGGGTGTCTCGCCACGCAGCATTTGCGCGATCATTTTCTTCTGGTTGGGAATGATCACGGCGAAGACATTGGTCGCCATGATGCTGCCTGTGAGCGCGCCGACATGCAGGAAGGCGCCGCGCCCGGAATAGACATGTGTGTAGAGCACGGACGCGCCGACGATCAGCGCGAACACGCCAAGGGCGAGCAGCGTCGTGTTTTGCCCTATGGGCGAGCGGCATAAGCCTTCATAGATCGCCCATCCGGCGAAAATCGATGCAAGCGAGATTGCGACGGCCTGCCATGGATCGAGCGGCATCACGGATGGGTCGATCAGATAGGCGCCGGCGTGCAGATAATATTGCACGACCAAGAGACCGAAGCCGGTGACCCAGGTGAGATAGGCCTCCCATTTGAACCAATGCAGGTCGCTCGGCAATTGCGCCGGCGCAACAGTGTACTTCTCCACATGATAGAAGCCGCCGCCATGCACCTGCCAGGCGGTGCCGAGCACGCCTGCGCTCATGCGCTCGCGCTTTGAGAGCGAATAGTCGAGCGCCATGAAATAGAATGAGGTACCGATCCAGCCGATGGCGACGATCAGATGCGCCCAGCGCAGCAGCAGATTCGCCCATTCGCCGGCAAAGACTTCCACGGCGCTACGACCTTCTCAATTCGTTTTGGTTCATACGTTGCGCCGTGTTTCTTAACTGAGCATGATCTTATCCGAAAACCGGTCCCCACTTTTCGGGATCATGCTCGTATCAGCTCCCGCGATAGGTCGAATAACCGTACGGCGAGACCAGGAGCGGTACATGGGTGTCGCGCGCCTCGGCGATGGTGAAGCGCACCGGCACCACGTCGAGAAAGGCTGGATCGTCCAGCGCCGCACCGGCTGCGCGAAAATAGTCGCCGACATGAAACGAGACTTCGTAAGTGCCCGGCTTGAGCGCATCGCCTTCCAATAACGGCCGCTCGAGGCGGCCGTCGGCATTGGTCGTGGCCTCCGCCACCACCTGCGGCGTGCCGGCACGGCGCAACACCACGCGCATGCCGGCCGCCGGCTTGCCGGACGCGGTGTCGAGCACGTGGGTGGTCAGTTTGGCCATGGCGACGCGCAACGTATCCACTGTCATGCCCCGCGAAAGCGGGGCATCCAGTATCCTCCGGCATAGCGTATGTTACATCCCCCCATGCCAAGAATTCGCACCGGGGATACTGGATCGCCCGCTTTCGCGGGCGATGACAGCATCATTCTACGGCACCAGGATCGAGGAGCCCGTGGTGTCGCGGCCTTCCATTTCCTTGTGCGCCTTGCCGGCATCCTTGAGCGAATATTTCTGGTTGATCGGAATTTTTACCGCGCCGGAACCGACCACCTTGAACAGATCGGCCGCGGTCGCGATCAGATCCTCTTTTTTGGCCACATAGTTGTTGAGCGTCGGCCGCGTAGCGAACAGCGAGCCCTTAGCCTGCAGGATGTTGATGTTGAAGGCGTCGATCTGCCCGGAAGCGCTGCCGAAGCTGACGAAATAGCCGAGCGGGCGCAGGCAATCGAGCGAGGCCGGGAACGTGGTCTTGCCGATACCGTCATACACCACATCGCACAGCTTGCCGCTGGTGATCTCTTTCACCTTCGCCACGAAATCCTCGTCGCGATACAGGATGGTGTGATGGGCGCCGTTCTTCTTGGCGAGTTCGGCCTTGTCCTTGGAGCCGACGGTGCCGATCACGGTGGCGCCGAGATGGTTCGCCCACTGGCAAAGGATGAGGCCGACGCCGCCGGCCGCGGCATGCATCAGCACGATGCTGCCCTTGCCCACCTTGAAGGTCCGGTTGAGCAGATATTGCGCCGTCATGCCCTTGAGCATCATGCCGGCAGCCTGCTCATAGCTGATATTGTCCGGCAGCTTCACCGCGCGGTCGGCCGCCACCAGGCGTTCCGCCGCATAGCCGCCGAGCGGGCCGACGAAGGCGACGCGATCGCCCACCTTAAGGTCGGTCACGCCCGGGCCGACCGCGGCGACCTCGCCGGCGCTCTCGTTGCCGGCGATAAAGGGCATGCCGACGGGCGAGGGATACATGCCCATGCGGAAATAGGCGTCGATGAAATTTACGCCGCAGGCGTGCTGCTTGATCTTGATCTGGCCCTGCCCGGGCGCAGCGATCTCGACGTCGTCGAGCGTCAGAACCTCGGGACCGCCGTGTTTGTGTACGCGCACTGCCGCGACCATGTCGTTCTCTCCCTAATCGTTTTTATGACCGATCGGGCGCCTTGCTGGCAGCCCTACCAACCGAAGATAGGAAATAACGTTATTTTATTGCCATAGGCAAGCGGCCAGGTCGAATGCGCGGGTCCTATGCGTGCTTGGCGAGCTGGGTACCCGCCTCTTCCACGATGTTGAACAGCTTGAGCAGCAATTCCTCGCGCGCGCCGGCCAGGTCATCATGGCCGCTACTGCTCAATTCGGCGGCAATATCGATCCTGAGGGAGTCTGCGCCGAAGCCCGCAAAGTGCACGCTCGAACTGGCGTCCTTTACCGGCGCAAACGATGCCAACAAATCGCGCATCTTGTGCAGAATATTGCGAACCTGCTGCTCGGTCGTGCCATAGGGCAATCCCACCGTTGTATTGAACAGAACGCGATCGCGGCTGCTGAGATTGACGATCCGCGCCTTGGCAAAATCGCTGTTCGGGATCGAGGTCACGGAGCGGTCGTCGGCGCGAATCCGGGTCGAGCGAATGCCGATCTCCTCCACGGTCCCGCTGACGTCCCCGAATGAACATCGATCGCCGACCCGTACCGGCCGATCGGCATAGATCATGATGCCGCCGATAAAATTCTCGATTGTCGGCTGCGCCGCCAAAGCCACCGCAAGACCGCCGACGCCGAGACCGGCGAGAATGCCCACCAGCGGAATACCGATTTGGCTGGCGCCATAGGCCAAAATCCCGGTCGCCGTCAGCAAGCCAAGCAGACGAATCGCCACACGCATGATGCCGGCATCGAAATCGTAGCCCTGCAAATCCCAGGCGCGCACGATCCAATCCGCCAAGCAATTGCTGACAACCACCGCGAGCCAGGTCAACGGCAGGTACAAGACGACGTCGAATCCAGTCGCCAGCATGCGCTGAACCGGACCGGTGAAGTTGAGCTCCTCGACGAATGCACCCGCAAACCAGATCGTGATCAGGATCGAAACCGGCAGCGCGAGCGACGCGCCCCAGGACGGCAGCCATTCCGCCAGCGCGCCGCCGGCACGGCTCATCCGGTAAATGGCGAAGCAGAACCCCAGCGCAAGAAACAAAGTGACGCCAAGCGCTATCCATTGCCAACGCGCGCTATCGATGATGACCGTGTGAAACCAGGACGGCAGCTTTTGGATATAGGCATACCATTTCGGCGGCACGAGATCGCCAGGCGACAACGCGTAGAACGCGTAGAAGTCGAAATTATCGCTTGGATGAATGTGGCGAACCTTTTGATAGAAATCATAAGACCGTGTGACGCTGTCCGGGCTGAAGAGATATTCGCCGGCGCGCGGCCCGGCGGCGACCTTGGTAATGCGAATTTCGGTGTTCGGCACCGTCCACGAGGCTTCCTTGATCTGCGCGGCCGCCGGAATGGATTCGGGCGGCGGCGAGCCGACGCGATCGAGGATTTCTGACAGGAGCATCACCGTCTCCATCGCGGTTTTTTCGCGATTGGCCGGCGGCACTTCCGATAAATCGAGGCAGCGCATCGCGCGCTGCAGATGTTCCCGGATCAGGTCCTGCTGGGCCTCGGTCTCGCGCGACATGAAAAAGCCCGGCTCATGGATATGGCGCTCATATGTCGAGATCATCAGCCGCTCGGCGATACCGACCTCGGTCGCGAGCGACTCCATTGTGGCGCGCGGGCTGTCCGTAGCCGGGGGCGCCAATGGACGAGGAAGGTTCGCATGGTTCACCGGCGCCCGGCCAATCGCCAACAGCATGGCGACCAACAGGACGGCAATGACGAGCGATGCCGCTGCCCATTGCAACGATGCGCCAAGTCGAAAACGTTGCGATTGCATTAAGCCGCCCCACACGCCGGCGCTGTGTCGGGCCGGCAGCCCCCGCAGCGTCTATATCATGAATTATTTTCAGCGCGCGCCCGACACTCGCAAGTTCGCGCCATTAATATAGGAGGCTGCGTCCGACAACAGGAACAGGATGGCTTCCGCCACCTCGTCGGCCTTACCCGCCCTGCCCATCGGCAGCATAGGCGTCACCCGCTCGACCCGGCCGGGCGGCTGGATGTCGGTATCGATCACGCCGGGCGTGATGGCGTTGACCCGCATGCCTTCCTTGGCGACCTCACGCGACACGCCGATCACCATGGAGTCAACGCCGGCTTTGGCCGCCGCATACCACACGCATTCATTGGCGCCGCCGAGCGGGGCCGCCATCGACGACAGCATCACCACCGCGCCGCCCTTGCCGCCATTCTTGGTCGACATGGTGCGCATGCAGGCGCGCAGGCACAACAAAGCGCCGAACGTATCGAGGTCAAGCACTTCGCGGATCGTCTTGGCATCAGCCTGGTCGAGCCGGGACCCCTCGCCGATAATGCCGGAACTGTGCACGAAATGAGTGAGCGGCCCGAGCTTGGCGGCGGCTTCGGAAAACACCCGCTCGATATCCTGCTCGACCGCCATATCGCCCGCAATCGCGACCGCTTTGCCACCCGATGCCTTTACTGCTTCGACCACGCCGGCGGCGGCATTGGCATTGGTCTTGTAGTTCACCGCCACATCGTAGCCGCGCTCACCCGCAAGCCGCGCGGTGGACGCGCCGATACCGCGGCTGCCGCCGGCGATCAGGAGTATGGGTCGCGCCATGGTCAACTCCTTGAAATTAGTGCCGGCGCAATCAACACGATCAAATTGGCTTGCGCAACAGGCCGGCAATCAGGAAATACACCGCGATGGCCGAAAGCGGCCAGGTGACATAGGGACCCGGTTCGATATCTTTGATCAACGCCAACAGCGCCAGCGCCGCCCAGACAACCAAAAGCGCAACATTCGGCGCGCGCCAATATCGCACCCGCAGCGGATGCACAAACTCCACCGGTGCGAAGGTCAGAGCGGCGAGTACGGCGACCATGGCGGCTGCGGCCCAGGCCGGCGGCTCAAGCAGAAAGAGATAGAAGACGGCGAGATTCCACACCGCCGGGAAGCCGCGGAAATAATTGTCGCGCGTCTTCATCGCGCGATCGGCGAAATAAAGCGCGCCGCTGATCACCACGACGATGCCGGCGGGAATCGCCAGCGGCTGCGGCAGGTACCCGCTGGCGGCGATGGCATAGGCCGGCACGAACACATAGGTGACAAAATCGACCACCAGGTCGAGCGTCTGCCCCGACCAGCGCGGCAATACCTCCGCGACTTTGCAGGCGCGCGCCATTGGCCCGTCTAACCCATCGACGATGAGCGCCAAGCCCAGGCAGAAGAACATCGCCGCCCAATGCCCGCCAGTCGCCAGGATCAGTGCAAGAAAGGCGAGCGCCGCGCCGCAGGCGGTGAAGACATGGATGAGGAAAGCGCGGACTGCTGCGAACGCCGTCGTGGTTATTTCATCGCGCGCAACCCTACCCGGCCTTCCTTCGCCCGCCGAAGCGGGCTTCGCGGAAGCGGGAACCCGACGCCTCAGCCGCGGATCAAGTCCGAGCGCATGTTTTTTCGGCACCATGCGCTATTGATTACCCCAATCGAGCTTGACGATCTCGGACGAGCGGCCGGCCAGATTCCAGTTGCGCCCAAAGCCACGGAAGCGCGACTTGTCGGCGCGCGACACGATGACATCGGGTCCGATCCAGTATTCGCTGTTGCGGATAACGACGTTCTGCCCCTTCTCCTTGCCGCGCACCGGGGTGATGGCGCCGTCGACATAATTCTCGACGCGGATAATACGGGTCTCGCCTTGCGTCTCGTAAGTGATCGGCACCTGGCGCACGCCAAGGAATTGCCCGACCAGGATCGACAACAAATGCGTGGTGCCGCCGACCCGGCCGGTGAAGATGCGCGTAAGTCCCTTCACCGCCATGGCCGAAGCCTTATCGTCGACGAACAGCGCCGCCGTCCAGTTGCCGCGCGACATGATGCCGGGCAGGTCCATCATCAGACCCACTTTGAGGCCAGACAGGTCTTCGCTGTCGATATGTCCGTCGTCGATGCGGATGCCGGCCCAAGTCTGGCAGCGCTCTTCTGTCGGCGGATGATCGCCGAGCGAGAGCACGCAGGGACAGAACACCGTGCAGCTGCACGACAGCGCCATCTCGCCTTTCAATGTCCAGGCTTCGGTCAAGGTTTCACTCCCGGTTCTTTTCCAATTGTTAGCTCAGATCGCCCGCGCCGGCCAATGCGCCATGATTGCCGTCAGCACGAAAGCACAGCCGGCCACCATCAACACCACGCCTACGGCATGGCTGAAGCGCCGGCCGGTCGCGATCTTTTCGATCGCCATCACCATGCCGAGCGCCGCCATCCAGACTACGTTCATCACGCCTACCGCGAACATCACCAGCATCATCGCCCAGCAGCAGCCAAGACAATAGAGTCCCTGTTTCAGCCCAAGCCTAAACACACCGCGCGGCGTGGTCGCCCAGTTCGAGAAGAAAAATGGGAACGGCTGCTGGCACTGCGTCAGGCAGGCGTGCTTGAGCGCGGAAAATTGATAAATGCCGGCGCCAATGAAGATCGCGCCAGAGAACAATCCGCTGGCCGACGCCATGCTGGCATCGATCAGCGCCAGTCGGGAGAGCTGCCATTGCGCCAGCGTGGCCAGCGCGGCAAAGCCGAGCCAGACCGCCGTGTAGCCGGCGGCGAGCACGAAGGGCGAGACGATGCGCTCGCCTTTGCGCGCGGCGGTGTCGGCGATTTCCGCGTAGGTGAAAATCATGGGCGCGGCGCTCGGCAACATCATGGCAAATGTCATGGCGCCCCACATCAGCGCCACCAGCGCAAAGCCGCTTAAGCCCCAGGCGCCCTGCGGCATGGCCAAATGCGCGAAGCCGAAGCTGGGGCTGCACAACACAGTCAGCGCGCGCGGCAGCCAATCGAGCGCGCCCATGCCGGGGCCGAGCGCTTGTGCTGGACCATCCATGCTTGCGATCAGCAGACCGAGATAGAGCCAGCCAAGCCCGGCCAGCACGGCCACGCAGATCACCGCGAGCACTTTCGGCCGCGCGAAGGCCGCCCCCAGCCGGCTGGCGGCCGCCGGCAGATGGGTCAACTCGCGCTCGGCGGCCTCGCTCATTTGTCGCTTCCTAGGCGCATGATCCCGTGCATAACGCATCGGGTGGGATCGGAATACCGAAAGCCTTGGCGCAAGCTTTGGCCATGGTTTCCCGGTCTGCTCCGTCCATGCTAGTCCGTTTAGCCTCAGTTAGGACCAATCGCTTTGATACCAAACAAATCCAACAACGTCGGCGCTAACCCGTCGGCCATCGTGGTGGGCGGCGGGCCTGCCGGGCTGACCGCGGCAATTGCGCTCGCCAGCGGTGGTATTGCCACCACACTGGTCGGAAAGCGCAGCGAGCGGCCCGACAACCGTACCACCGCCCTGCTCGGTGGTTCCGTGACCGCCCTGGCAACCTTGGGCGTGTGGGAACTCTGCGACGGCAAGGCTGCGCCGCTCACGGTCATGCGCATCGTCGACGATACCGGCCGGCTATGGCGCGCGCCCGAGCTGAAATTCACGGCGGACGAAATCGATCTCGATACCTTCGGCTATAATATCGAAAACCGCCATCTGGTCGCAGCCCTGGAGCAACGCGTCGGTGCGCTTGGCAACCTGCGCACGATCGAGGACGAAGTATCGTCGATCGAACCGGACGCCGATATTGTGGCCATCGCGCTCAAGAGCGGGCAAGTCTTGCGCGCGAAGCTCGCGATCGGCGCCGACGGACGCCGCTCGCTCTGCCGCGACGCCGCCGGTATCGCGGTCGATGAGCGCGAGTACAAGCAAGTCGCGCTTACGGTTTGTTTGCGCCACTCGCGTCCGCACCGCGACACATCGACGGAATTCCACACGCCGAACGGGCCGTTCACTTTGGTGCCGCTGCCGGGTTTACGCTCAAGCCTGGTCTGGGTGCTCGATCCGTTGCAAGCCGACGAAATCGCGGCGCTCGACGATGCGGCATTGTCCGGCGAAATCGAGCGGCGTTCGCATTCGATCCTCGGCAAGATCGAGGTCGAGCCGGGACGCGGATTGTTCCCGCTTTCGGTCGCCACCGCGCGGCGTTTCGCCGACAAGCGCATCGCGCTGGTGGGCGAAGCCGCCCATGTCGTTCCGCCGATCGGCGCGCAAGGTCTTAACCTGGGCTTGCGCGATGCCGCGACAATCGGCGAACTCGCTATCGCCGCGCAGCGCCAAGGAGGAGGAATTGCCGGCGACATTGGCGCCGCGGACGTGCTCATTGCCTACGACAAGATGCGGCGCGCCGACGTCGCCAGCCGCACGCTCGCCATCGATCTGCTCAACCGCACGCTGCTGTCGGATTTCCTGCCGGTGCAGGGCATGCGCGGCTTGGGGCTTTACGTGCTCGACCGTATCGGGCCGCTGCGGCGCGCGGTGATGCGCGAAGGCCTGGCGAGTGCCGCCTCGGCGCCGCGGCTGATGCGCGGCGAGGCGCTGTAACTCGCAACACCCGCTCATTCCCGCGTAAGCGGGAATCCAGAGTTGCAATATCGATCCGAAATATTTGGCCCTGGGTCCCCGCTTTCGCGGGGACGAGCGGATTATTAATTGCCCAGCTTCGGCGCTTTCTTCGCCCCCGGCTTTTCCCGAAATTCGGGCGCGATCGGTAGCGGCAGCGCCGGCAGGGTCTTGCCCGATTGCGTCGCAATCTGGTGCGCGAACAATCCGCGCTCAACGAAATGCGGGTCGCGCATCGCCTCTTGCAGCGGCGCCACGATGGTGGCGCAACAATCGGCCGCCGCCAGAATTGGCCGCCATTCTTCCGACGTGCGCGCCGCAATCGCCTTGGCCACCGCCATGCGCGTCGCCGACGTATCACGGAAGTCGTTAGTGTATTCCGCCGCCAGACCGATTGCCGCCGTGAAGGCAAGCCAGAATTTCTGTTCAAGCGCGCCGCAGGCGACAAGCCTGCCGTCCTTGGTCGGATAGAGCTGATAGCGCGGCGAAGCCCCGACCAGCGCCAGTTCGCCCGGCGCTGGAAAGCGGCCGGTCGCACTGCCCAGCGCCAGCGCATACCAGGCGAAGGCGAACATGGCGTCGGTCATGGCAATGTCGAGATGACAGCCCTGCCCGCTGCGGTCGCGCGCACGCAACGCCAGCAAAATATTGATCACCGCCGGAAAACTGCCGCCGGCAATGTCGGCGGCCAGCATTGGCGGCACCACCGGAGCGTCGATCGGACCCGGCTGCAGGTCGAGCAATCCGGTATTGCCGATATAGTTGATATCGTGTCCGGCCTCGCCGGCACGTGGCCCGCTCTGGCCGTAGCCACTGATCGAGCAATAGATCAGCCGCGGATTGAGGGCGCGGATTTCCTCATAGCCTAGTCCGAGCCGCGCCATCACGCCGGGGCGGAACTGCTCCAGCAGAATGTCCGCGCGCGCGATCAGGACTTTGAGTTTTTCGCGGTCGACGTCGCGCTTGAGATCGAGCGTGAGCCCTGTCTTGCTGCGATTGAGCAGCGCGAAGGCCACGCTTTCGCCGTCGACGATCGGCGGAAACGCCCGCATGTCCTCGCCACCCGGCCGTTCGATCTTGATCACCTCGGCGCCGGCTTCCGCCAGCATGAGGGAGGCCAGCGGCCCCGGCAGCAGCGTGGTGAAATCGAGTACGAGAAGGCCTGAGAGCGGTTGCATAATTTTTACCTGAACAACAACGGCGGCAGCGTACCGGTTTTCACCATCCACATCACGCTGGTCAGCGTGATCACCGACACCAGCGTGCCGACCAGCACCGCACCGGAAGCCTGCGCGACCCAGGAGTCGTATTGGCGCGCGAACACGAACACATTGAGCGCCGGCGGCAGCGCCGCCATCAGCACCGCGGTATAAACCCAGGTCAGCTCGAATGGCCCGAACAATGACAGCAGCAAGAATACCAATACCGGGTGCAGCATAAGTTTCACCGCCACCAGAAACGGCACCTCCCAGGGCATTTTCTTCAGCGGCCGCAACGCCACCGTGACGCCGAGCGTGAACAGCGCGCAAGGCGCCGCCGCATTCTGCAGAAACTGCATCAAGCGATCGAGCGCGATCGGCGGCTGAAAATGCACGGCGGCGGACAAAACGCCAGCCGCGCTCGCCATGATCAGCGGATGCAACGCAACGCGCCTGACCACTTCGCGTGCGATCGCACCGACGCTCATCGGCCGCGGCCGGGCCAGCGCCATCAGGAACGGCACCATGGTGAACAGAATGATGTTGTCGAAGCAAAAAATCAGCGCCACCGGCACCGCCGCCGTGGCCCCGAGCGTCGCCAGCGCCAGACCCGGCCCCATATAGCCGATATTGCCGTAACCGCCGGCCAGCCCCGCGATGGTCGACTCGGCAATATTGCCGTGGCGGATCGCCATACCGATCGTAAACGACACCGCGAAGGCCCAGAAGGTCGCCAGCGTGGTGGCGAATATGAAGTTCACCTGGGCGAGCTGTTCGAGCGGCGTCTGCGCCAGGATGCGGTAGAACAGGGCCGGCAGCGCCACATAGACGATGAAGAAGTCCATCCAGGCCAGCGCGGTGTCGGGGATCTGCTTGAGCTTGCCGCAGGCAAAGCCGATGAAGATGAGCCCGAAAAACGGCAGCGCAAGATTAATGACGTCGATCATCGCCAGAGGGCTCCAGCGGCGCCTGGAAGCGGCTACTTGGCGCGGCCTTTGCATTGCTCTAAACGGCAGATCGGCCTTTTGGAAGGACCCAAACCCGTGAAGCTACCGCGCCAGTTCTTTGCCCCGCTCGCCATCGGCGCGCCGGCGCCGCTCCGAGAGCTACCGGTGCGGCTGGAGCGAATGATCCATTTCGTGCCCCCGCACCTGGAAAAGCTGCGCGCCAAGGTGCCCGAACTCGTGCACCAGGTCGATGTCGTACTCGGCAATCTGGAGGACGCGATTCCGGTGGAGGCCAAGCCGGCAGCGCGTTCGGGGTTCATCGCCATGGCCAAGGCGGTCGACTACGGCGCGACCGGGCTGTGGACCCGAATCAATGCGCTCAATTCGCCATGGGCGCTCGACGATGTGACCGAAATCGTGGCGGCGGTCGGCGATAAGCTCGATGTCATCATGCTGCCCAAGGTCGACGGCCCCTGGGATATCCATTACCTCGACCAGTTGCTGGCGCAGCTTGAGGCCCGCCACAAAATCAAGAAGCCGATCCTGATCCACGCCATCCTGGAGACCGCACTGGGTGTCAACAATGTCGAGGCCATCGCCACCGCCTCCCCGCGCATGCACGGCATGAGCTTAGGGCCCGCCGATCTTGCGGCGTCACGCGCGATGAAGACGACGCGTGTCGGCGGCGGCCATCCGGAATATAAAGTGCTGTCGGATATAAACGGTGACAGCCCGCGCGCGTCCTTCCAGCAGGACCTCTGGCATTACACCATTGCCAAGATGGTCGATGCCTGCGCCGCGGCCGGCATCAAGCCGTTCTATGGACCGTTCGGCGATTTTTCAGACAGCCCCGCCTGCGAGGCTCAGTTCCGCAATGCGTTCCTCATGGGCTGCCTTGGCGCCTGGACGCTTCACCCCTCGCAGATCGCCATCGCCAAGACGGTGTTCTCGCCCGATCCGGCTGAAGTGGCCTTTGCCAAGAAGATCGTCGCCGCCATGCCGGATGGCGCCGGCGCGGTGATGATCGAGGGCAAGATGCAGGACGACGCCACCTGGAAACAGGCCAAGGTGCTGATCGACCTCGCCCGCCTGGTCGCGGCCAAGGACCCCGAAATGAGCGCCCGCTACGCGCTTTGATGCTGGCGCCGGCCGCAACAATGCACTATCTGGACTCTATGATGGACAAGATGCGCACCGCTAAATACACGATCGGCCAAGTGGTGAAGCACCGCCTGTTGTCGTTCCGTGGCGTGATATTCGACATCGATCCGGTGTTTAACAACACCGAGGAATGGTGGCAGGCGATCCCGGCCGAGATCCGCCCGCACAAGGATCAGCCATTTTATCACTTGTTCGCGGAAAACGCCGAGACCGAATACATCGCCTATGTCTCCGAGCAGAATCTGTTGCTCGACACATCGGACACGCCGGGCCGCCATCCGCAGGTCAACGAAGTATTCGTGCAGGACGGCAGTGGTAGCTATCGCCCGAGCAACAGCCAGATGAATTGAGCGCACTTTCTCCCCGCATGTGGGGAGAGCAAGACCGTTAGCGCGCCGGCCGGGAACAGACGCACACAACAAAAAAGCGCGGCCGAAGCCGCGCCTTTTTAATTCGAAGGCGACAGCCGCCTTATTATTTCTTCGGCGCCGGCACCTGCGCGGCCGGTTGCTGACTCTCCAGCTTCTTGCGCGCTTCTTCGGCCTTCTTCTGCAGCTCTTCCTGCAATTTGCGCTGCTGTTCCTCGAACGCCTTCGGATCGGTCGCGGGACCGTCATAGGCCTTGGCGAAATCGGCGAGCGGCAGCGGCAGGCTGATCGGCGTGCCTTGCATGTTGATGGCCTGCACCGTGAGCATCTGCCCCTTCTTCATCTTGGCGACCATGTCGTCGGTTACCGGATAATCCGACATGCACCCGACCGGGAAGCAAATCTTGTACGGCTGTTGCGCCGGCTGTTCCTGATCGATGATCATGCGGGTGCCGTGCGCCAGTTGCATGCCGAGCGGCACGGTGACGCGCAGGACCTTCTGCTCGCCTTCCGGTTCGAACAACTGAACGATGGCGACCGGCATTCCATTTTCCAGGCGGCCGTCCTTGGTGATGACGCAAACCTGCTTGTTGTTGGTGTCGGGGCCCTTGCCGCAGACTTTCATCCAAGGCGAATACATCAACTGCGGCTGATCGGCGGCGGCGGCCGGCGCCGGAGCCGGCTGCTCCGGGGCCTTGGCGCCGGGCTTGGCCGCGGGCGCCGCCTTCGGCGCTGCCGGCTTTGCCGGAGGCTTGGGCTGCTGCGCCAGCGCCACCGGCGCCACGAACAAGGCCGCGGCTGTCAATAAGCCCACAGCGGCCATGGTGGCGGCCAGCGCCCGGCCCAACGGCCGGGCCGATGCGATCCGATGATTCATTGTAATTATTCCCTATGTTCTCAACCGCCAGCCGGGCCCATGGCCGCCCAGAACGGTCACCCCTTGGATCGGCTCTTTCCGCGTGAAATACGGCGGGAGCGTGACCCCATGGGGCTGTCTGATAGCCGATATCGCGCCTGCAATAAAGCCATGAATGCGCCGAAAATACCGGTCCCGCGACCGGCTTAACGCTGTGATAAAATCAATCGAACCGGAAACGAATCGCATTCGACCTTCGCGCACGCCCAATTTGACTGCCCCCCAGCTGACGCAAGTGAGCGCGTCCCGGCGCAGCGTCATGCTTGGCGCGCTCGGGACGCTGGTCGCCGCCACCGGGTTAACGCGCTCGATCGCGCAGGCCGGCACGGCGCATCACGCCATCGCCATGCAGGGCGAGCCGGCTTGGGGCGCAAACTTCAGCGGTCCCACTTACGCCAATCCCGCGGCGCGCAAAGGCGGCGCGCTTGTGCAGGGCGTGCTCGGCACTTTCGACAGTCTCAACCCGTTCATCGTCAGAGGCCTGGCCGCCGCCAATATCCGCAGCTACGTGATCGAGAGCCTGCTGGCGCGCGGCTATGATGAACCATTCACGCTTTACGGGCTGCTCGCCGACAGCGTGGACACCGACGCCGCGCGCACATACGTCACCTTCACCATCAACCCGAACGCGCGCTTTGCCGACGGCAAGCCGGTGACGCCCGCCGACGTGATTTTTTCCTGGCAGCTATTGCGCGATCACGGCCGGCCTAATTTCCACATTTATTACACCAAGGTCGTCAAGGCGGAAGCGGTCGGCGCCCGTGGCGTGCGCTTCGACCTTGCCGGCGCCGATGACCGGGAATTGCCGCTGATCATCGGCCTGATGCCGGTGCTGGCCAAGCATGCGATCAATCCAGAAAAGTTCGAAGAGACTACATTCGATCCCCTGCTCGGCAGCGGTCCCTATACGGTGAGCAAGGTCATGCCTGGCCAGAGCGTCACCTTTCAGCGCGATCCGAACTATTGGGGACGCGAGCTGCCGATCAATCGCGGCCTGTGGAATTTCGATAGTATCCGTTTCGATTATTACCGCGACGGCAATACGCATTTCGAAGCGTTCAAGAAGGGCAGCTATGACCTGCGCGTTGAAACCGACCCCGGCCGCTGGCAGACCGCCTACGATTTCCCGGCGCTGCGGGAGGGCAACGTGGTCAAGCAGGAATTCCCCTACGGACTGCCGAAAGGCATGGAAGGTCTGGTGTTCAATACGCGCCGGCCGATGTTCGCCGACGTGCGCGTGCGTGAGGCCATCCTGAATCTGTTCGACTTCGAATGGATCAACCACACTTATTTCTTCAGCCTCTACAAGCGTACCGCCAGCTATTTCGATGGCTGCGATCTTTCCGCGCACGGCGTTGCGGCCAATGCGCGCGAACGCAAACTGCTTAGCGCCTTTCCGGGCGTCGTGCGCGCCGACATCATGGATGGAACCTGGGCGCCGCCGGTAACCGACGGCTCCGGCCGAGACCGCGCCGGATTGCGGCGGGCCTTCGCGCTCTTCGCCGCCGCCGGCTACGAACTCAAAGGCACGCAACTGGTGCATGTTGCGACCGGCAGGCCGTTCGCATTCGAGATTCTCGCCACCACCCGCGATCAGGAGCGGCTGGCGCTCGCCTTCGTGGGCAACCTCAAGCGCGCCGGCATCGAGGTGCAGGTGCGCAGCGTGGATGCCACTCAATTCGAACGCAGGCGTATCGCCTTCGATTTCGACATGATCCAGAATCGATGGGAGCAATCGCTCTCGCCCGGCAACGAACAAAGTTTCTACTGGGGCTCGGCCGCCGCCACGCAAGACGGCAGCCGCAACTACATGGGTGTCAAATCGGACGCGGTCGATGCCATGATCGCCGCCATGCTGAGCGCCACAACCCGCGAGGATTTTGTTTCCGCCACCCGCGCGCTCGACCGCGTGCTGCTGTCCGGCTTCTACGTGGTGCCGCTTTATTTCCCGCCCAAACAATGGGTGGCGCGCTGGACACGAATCGAGCATCCCTCGCAGACTTCCCTGTTCGGCTTTTTGCCGGAAACCTGGTGGCAAAGAGACGCCAAATGATACTGGGCGAAGCGGAACTCGCTGCCGACGGCAGCCGCACCACACTGGATGACCTGTTCCGCCGCGCCGGCGTGCGCCGTGCCGATGCGCTGGCGCTGATCGATCCGCCCAACCGCGAAAGCTTCACCGATGGCGCGCCGCGGCAGCTAACCTATGCGCAAGCCGACCGCGCAATATCGGCGCTCGCCGCGCGGCTGCTCGGGCTCGGCCTGCGGACCGATGCGGTCGTGGCGATGCAGCTTCCCAATACGGTGGAAAGCGTCATTGCGTTGCTCGGCGTATTGCGCGCCGGCATGATCGCGGTGCCACTGCCGCTGCTCTGGCGCCGACAGGACATGGTCGCCACCCTCGGGTGCATTGGCGCCAAGGCCATCGTCACATGCTCACGCATCGGAGCGGTAGAGCATTCCCAAATCGCGATGCAGGCGGCGGCCGATCTGTTCCCGATACGCATTGTCTGCGGCTTCGGGCGCGCGCTGCCCGATGGCGTCGTGCCGCTCGACGAAATCTTTGAGGTTGTGGCTGGCGATTTCGCACAAATTCCGGCGCGGCCGGGCAATGCCGCCGCCCATGTCGCCGCCGTCAGTTTCGAGCTTGCCGCCGACGGTCTCATCCCGGTGGCGCGCAATCACATGCAGCTGATCGCCGGCGGGCTCGCCGTTTTTCTCGAAAGCGGCATCGCGCCCGATGCCGCGGTCCTCTCGACAATCCCGCTCGGCTCATTTGCCGGGATCGGTGTTACCCTGTTGCCTTGGCTGTTGGGCGGCGGCGCGCTTAGCCTGCACCACGCCTTCGATCCCGAAACTTTTGCCGCGCAGTGCCGAATGCAGGACGGCGGCGCCGTCGTATTACCAGGCCCGGCGCTCGCTGCGATTGCGGCCGCAGTCCATATCGGCGGCCCTGCAAAGAGCATCATCGCGCTGTGGCGCTCGCCGGAACGGTTGACCGCCTGCGCGCCGTGGCATGGCGAGGCGGTGCTGGTGGACATCGCCAGCTTCGGCGAGGCCGGCCTGTTGCCGGCGCGACGCGGGCCGGACGGCATGCCGTCGCCAATCCCCTGCGGCATCGTAAGCGCGCCACGCGCCGCGGCCGGTGCGCTGACCGTGGCGGAGACGACGCGTACCGCCGCCGGCACGCTCGGCTTGCGTGGCCCGATGGTGCCGGCGCACGCCTTCCCGCCGGGCGCCGAGCGCGGCCCCGACCCGCATCTGGCGCTGGACGCGGAGAGCTTCCTTGCCACCGGCTTTGGCTGCCGTCTGGATCGCGACGCCAACACGCTGATCGTCACCGGCGCGCCCGGCGGCATCGCCGGCGTTGGCGGCTACAGCTTCCGGCAATCCCAGGTCGATGCCCAGGTCGCCGGCGTCGATCCCGATGCCACCATTATTGCCCTGCCCGACATGCAGCTCGGGCAGCGGCTGGCCGGCAGCGCGCCCGACGCCAAGGCAATTGCCGCGCAATTGCAGGCCCGCGGCGTCAATCCGCTGATTGCCGGGGCGTTTCGCCCGCGCGGCAGGATTAATGCCGCGTAATTCCGCATTGTCGTTGACGGGGTATTAACAGGGCGCCGCTAGGGTCAGGCACCTTTAGTAACCCGCGTGTCCCCTCATGTCGCTGCAAGGTCCGATGATCGTCGTCGCCGAGAATCCGGCGACCGAGCTCATTGAAGCGCTCAGCGCGGCCGGCGCTTTCCCGATCGTCGAGGCCAAGTGGGCGGATGCGCCGACCGCCTTTGTCGCGGTCAAGCCGGCCGCCGTGGTGATCGCCGAGCCCGGCCCCCCCTGCAGCGAAGCCTCCGCGCGCATGCTCTGCCTGCAGATCGCGACCGTGAACGGCCCGATGGTGCCGACCATCGCTTTCGCGCGTGGCGATCTCGACGCCGCCATTCCAATCGCGCTGCCGGCCGACGCATCGCTGCCGATGTCGCGGCTGATCGCGCGGCTGCAGTCGGCCATGCGGGTGCGTGGGCTGCATGCCACGGTCCTGCGGCGCATTGAAATGTTCGCCTCGCATGGCGGCAGACTGCCGGCGCTGCCGGTGGGCGATGCCTTGGACGATGCGACCGTGCTGATCGCCGGCCGCGGCCCGCTTTATCCCGCGCTCAGCGTGGCCATGGGCGAGCGGATCAAGATGGTCGGCGCGCTCAGCGTCGAATCCGCCGCCAAGCATCTCAATACGCGCGACATCGACGGCATCGTGGTCGGCGACGGCTTTTCGCCGCGCATGGTGGAGGCCTTCCTCACCGTGCTGGCGCAGGATGCCCGCTACCGCGACATTCCGGTAGCGGTGATCGGCGAGGCGCCGGCCGAATTCGCCGAGACGATGCCGAACATCGACCACGTCGGCGGCAATCCGGCGCGGCTGGTAGCGCGCATGGTGCCGCTGGTACGCATGCATGCCTTCGAGGCGCGGCTGCAAAGAATGCTGAAGACGCTCGATGCCGACGGCATGTTCGATCCGGACACCGGCCTGCTCACGCGCGACTCGTTCGGTCGCGACCTGAGCCAGACCGTGGCGGAAGCCGCCGACCGCAGCCAGGCCTTGTCGATCGCGCGCTATTCGTTCGACGGGCCGCTCGACCCGCGCGCCAGCATGGACAGCGCGCGGCTGCTGACGCGGCTGATCCGCAATATCGACTTCGCCGCCCGCGACGCCGACGGCTCGATCCTGGTCGCCTTCACCCAGACCGATCTGCGCAGCGCCCATGTCGTCGCCCGCCGCATCGCCGCCTCGCTGAAAAACTCCATGCTCACCCCGCACCGCGCGCACGGCAAGATCACCGCCAATGTGACGCTAGCCACGCTGAAAAACGGCGACACGCTCAATACGCTGATGCAGCGGGTAACCGGCAGCCAAATGGTTGCGGCCGAGTGAGCGGATAGTTAGGCTGGCGCCAAATTGGAGCCAGCCCATGTCCACTAGCCTGCCAAACAATCAACCGGTCCGCATCGACGTCGTCTCCGACGTGGTCTGCCCGTGGTGCTTCATCGGCAAACATCGCCTGGAAGCAGCCCTCAAGCTCACGCCCGACATTGCCGTCGAGGTGCATTGGCGGCCCTATTTCCTCAATGACTGGATCCCGCGCGAAGGCATTTCGCGCGAGCAGTATCTCACCACCAAATTCGGCTCGGTCGAGCGCTACCAAGGTATCGCCCAGCGCGTCACGGCGGCGGCGGCCGCGGAGGGCCTGGTCTATGCCGCCGACAAGGTGAAGCGGCAGCCCAATACGCTCGACTGCCACCGGCTGATCCGCTGGGCGGAAGCGCAGGGCAAAGCCGCCGAGATGAAGCAGAAACTGATGGACCTTTATTTCACGGATGGGTCCGATCTCACCGACCGCGACACGCTGGTGCAGGCAGCCGTCAGCGTCGGGCTCGATGCCGACACGGTGCGGGCGGACCTCGCAAGCGACAAGGACGTGGCGGCAATCGAGCAGGAAGCCCAGTCGGCCAAGGAGGCCGGCATCGAGGGCGTGCCCTGCTTTATTTTCGGCGGCAAGTTCGCGGTATCGGGCGCGCAGGAGCCGGAATATCTCGCCCAGGCGATCGAGCGCCTGGCGAATGGCGCATGATCCCGAAAAGTGGGAACCGGTTTTCGGATAAGATCATGCGCGAGAGAAAAAGCCGAGCCATCAATCCATGAAGATCACCGCAGCGGTGGTGTTCGAAAAGAACGGCCCGTTCAACATCGAGCAAGTCGATCTTGACGACCCGCGCCCCGACGAATTGCTGGTCGAGGTCATTGCCTCCGGCATGTGCGCAACGGACCTGCACGGCCGCGATGGCTATAACCCGACTAGATTTCCGAAAATATTCGGCCACGAGGGCGCCGGCATCGTGCGTGCGGTCGGTGCCGGCGTGACGAATTTCACGACCGGCGATCATGTGGTGATGGCCTATCCGTGGTGCGGCGAGTGTCCGAACTGCCGCAGCCAGCGGCAGAGCTATTGCCTCGACGCCAACAAGCTCAAGCACGGCGGCACGCGCGCCGACGGCACGACCTTGCATTCGCAAAACGGCAAGCCGGTCTATAGCGCGTTTTTCCAGCAGTCGTCGTTTGGAAACTACGCAATCGCCAACGAGCGCTTCGCGGTGAAGGTACGCAGCGACGTGCCACTCGATCAGGTATGCGCGCTGGCTTGCGGCGGACAGACTGGCGCCGGCGCCGTGCTCAATGTGCTGAAGCCGAAACCGGGCGACGGCATTGTTATCTTCGGCGTCGGCGCGGTCGGCCTCTCGGCGCTGATGGCGGCCAAGATCGCCGGCTGCGATCCAATTGTCGCGGTGGATGTGCACAAGAAGCGGCTCAAACTTGCGACCACGCTGGGCGCTACGCACGAGTTCAACCATGACGGCCGCGCCGAGGTTGCTTCCGATATCGCAAAGGCGGTCGGAGCCTTGCGCTATTCCATCGAGACCACAGCCAACCCGTTCGTTCTGCGCGAAGCGGTTGAGGTGCTGATGCCGGCCGGCACCTGTGTGCTGCTCGGCAGCGCGCGCAAGGGCACGGAAGTGTCATTTGAAATGCCGTTCCTGCAAAACGGCCGCAGCATGCGCGGCGTAATCCAGGGCGACAGCGTGCCGAAAGAGTTCCTGCCCGTGCTGGCCGATCACATCATGGCCGGGCGTTTCCCGGTCGAGCGCCTGATCGCGTTCTATCCGCTCGCCGACATCAACCGCGCCGCCTCGGAATCCGCCGCCGGCAAGACCATCAAGCCGGTGCTTAGGATGCCGCGTTAGGCTGTGCGCGCACGGCACGCAGTGCGTTAAATCCGCTCTTCTTCCCGAAGCTTCGCTTTAACCCGATGGCGGGCGTCCGGTCGCGCGCCGCAAATTGTTTCACACCGCTGCGATTGCTTCGATCTCTAGAAGAAAATTTGGATTTGCCAGTCCGCGCAATACACAAAGCGTGCTGGCCGGCGGGTCATCACCAAAATACTCCTGCAGGATCGACCGGGCTTTCGTCACGTCATGCGGATTGCAGACGTAGATCGTCACCTTCACCACGTCCCTCAGGCTGGCGCCGCCTTCGGCCAGAGCGAGCTTCAAATTTTCCATCACCATCTTAGTTTGCGCTGCGAAGTCGTCCGGCGGCAATACCCTGCCGGAGGGATCGGATGCGACCTGGCCGGCGCAGAAGACCAGCTTGTTAACCCCTTGCGCGGTTACCACGTGGGAATAATTCGCGAAGGGCTTATGTGCCCCTGCCGGCGACTTGCGCGTCAATGTTGCCATTGCTCTCCCCATTCACCGTTGCATTGTCCACCATGTATCCGGTAATCGCCAGCGTCGGCTTACGCCGCTTTGGCCTGCTCGGCGATGCCGGTGAGCTTGCGCAGGATCGCCGCGGTGCCTTTGAGCCGCTCGTCCGGCCGTTCCCAATCGTCGAGGAACACCAGCTTCTGCCCACTCTTCTCGTTGCGGATGCGCGCCGCACTGCCCTGTTCGCGGATGTAGGCGAACAGCCCGTCCGTATTGGCGAAATGATTGTCGCGGAACGACAGCACGACGCCCTTGGGTCCTGCTTCGAGTTTTTCGACATTGGCGCGCCGGCACAGCGCCTTGATCGCCACGATCTGCAGCAGATGTTCGACTTCGCCCGGCAGCGGACCGAAGCGGTCGACCATCTCGGCGGCGAATCCCTCGATCTCGCGCTCGTCCTCGATCTCGGCCAGCCGCCGGTACAGCGCGAGCCGCACCGACAGATCGGCGACATAGTCCTCCGGGATGAGCACCGGCGTGCCGATGGTGATCTGCGGCGACCAACGGTCGGCAACCGGCGCGCTGATGCCGGCCTTCAGGCTCATCACTGCCTCTTCCAGCATCTGTTGGTAAAGCTCGAAGCCGACTTCCTTGATGTGCCCGGATTGTTCGTCGCCCAGCAGATTGCCGGCGCCGCGAATGTCCAAGTCGTGCGAGGCGATCTGGAAGCCGGCCCCCAGCGTGTCGAGCGATTGCAGCACCTTCAGCCGCCGCTCAGCCTGCGCCGTGATTTTCTGCTGCGCCGGCAGCGTAAACAGCGCATAGGCGCGCAGCTTGGCGCGCCCCACCCGGCCGCGCAGCTGATAGAGCTGCGACAGGCCGAACATGTCGGCGCGGTGTACGATCAGTGTATTGGCGCTCGGAATATCGAGCCCGGACTCGATGATGGTGGTCGAGAGCAACACGTCATATTTGCCGTCGTAGAAGGCCGACATGATGTCGTCGAGCACGGTCGGCGGCATCTGCCCATGCGCGACGCAGACGCGCACTTCCGGCACATTCTTGTCGAGGAAATCTTTCGCGCCGGCGAGATCCTCGATGCGCGGGCAGACATAGAAGGCCTGGCCGCCGCGGTATTTCTCGCGCAGCAGCGCCTCGCGGATGGTGACCGGGTCGAACGGCGACACGAAGGTGCGCACCGCCAGCCGGTCGACCGGCGGCGAGGCAATGATCGACAAATCGCGCACGCCGGTAAGCGCGAGCTGCAAGGTGCGCGGGATCGGCGTGGCGGTGAGCGTGAGCACATGAACTTCGGCGCGCAGGGTCTTGAGCTTCTCTTTGTGCGCCACGCCGAAATGCTGCTCCTCGTCCACGACCACCAGGCCGAGGTCCTTGAACTTGATGCCCTTGCCGAGCAGCGCGTGGGTGCCGATGACGATGTCGGCGCGGCCTTCCGCCAGATCGGCTTTCACGGTTGCAAGCTGCGCTGCCGGCACCAGCCGCGAGGCCTGCGCAATCGTTACTGGAAAGCTGCGGAACCTTTCCGAAAACGTCTTGAAATGCTGCCGCGCCAACAACGTGGTCGGCACCACCACGGCGACCTGTTTGCCGTTGAGCGCCGCCATGAAGGCCGCGCGCAGCGCCACTTCGGTCTTGCCGAAGCCGACATCGCCGCAGATCAACCGGTCCATCGGGCGGCCGGAACTCAAGTCCTTGTTGGTGGCGTCGATGGCGGCAAGCTGGTCCTCCGTCTCCTCGTAGGGGAAACCGGCGCAGAACTCGTCATAGGCGCCAGGCCCGACATTGAGTTTGGGCGCCTCGCGCAACAGCCGCTCGGCCGCGATCTTGATCAGCTCGCCCGCGATCTCGCGGATGCGGTTCTTCATGCGCGCCTTGCGCGTCTGCCAGCCGCTGCCGCCCAGGCGGTCCAACTCGACATTCGCCTGCTCGGAGCCGTAACGCGACAGCAGATCAACGTTCTCTACGGGGAGAAAAAGCTTGGCGCCCTCGGCGTAGTGGATCTCCAGGCAGTCGTGCGGCGCACCGGCGGCAGTAATCGCCTGCAGGCCGATGAAACGGCCGATACCGTGATCGACGTGTACCACCAGATCGCCCGACGCCAGACTGGTTGCCTCGGCGATGAAATTGTCGGCGCGCCGCATGGCGCGGCGCGGCCGCACCAGCCGGTCGCCCAGAATATCCTGCTCGCTGATAATGGCCGCGTCGGCGGTCTCAAACCCGGACTCGATGCCGAGCACGACCAGCGCCACCGTCTGCTTGGGCAAACTGAGTGCCTGCGGCCAGGACCCCACGGCGCTGAGATTGGGCAGCTTGTGATCGGCCAGCACGTGGCTCATGCGGTCGCGCGCGCCCTCGCTCCAGAGCGCGATCGCCACCCGCTTGCCGCCGGCTTGACGCGTGAGCACGTGCCGCGTGACCGCCTCGAACACGTTGGCGCCGGGCTCACTACGTTCGGCGGTGAAATTATGTCCGGCGCGGGCGCCGACATCGATGACATCCGCGTTATCGGGCACCGCGAACGGCGTCAGCCGCGCCAGCGCCCCGGCATCGAGCTGCGCCTTCCATTCGGTTTCCGTCAAATAGAGCCGCGCCGGCGGCAGCGGCTTATAGGGTGGTGTGACGCCCTGGCTGAGCGCCGCCTTGCGCGCATCGTAATAGTCGGCGATCTGCGTGAAGCGCTCATGCGCGGCTTCTTCGTCCAAATGTTCCAGCGCCAGCGGCGTGCCCGGCAGATAGTCGAACAAAGTTTCCATCTTGCCGTGGAACAGCGGCAGCCAGTGCTCCATGCCGGGATAACGCCTGCCCTCGCTCACCGCCTCGTACAAAAGATCGTCGGGCGTGGTGGCGCCGAATTCGGCGACATAGCCGGTGCGGAAGCGCCGGATGGTCTCGGTGATAAGCTGGAATTCGGCGACCGGCACCAGATCGAGGGCGCCCAACTGGTTTTCGCTGCGTTGCGTCTGCGCATCGAAGGTGCGGATGGTCTCCAGCGCGTCGCCGAAGAAATCGAACCGCACGGGTGAGTCCATACCTGGTGGATAGAGATCGAGAATGCCGCCGCGCACCGCATAGTCGCCCGGCTCGCGCACGGTCGAGGCGCGCGAGAAACCATTAAGTTCCAGCCACTGCACGACGCCGGCCATGCCGATGACATTGCCGGGCGCGACCGACAGCGCATGGGTGGCAACGAATTCGCGCGCCGGCACCCGCTGCAGCGCGGCGTTGACCGTCGTGAGCAGCACCGACGGCCGGTCCCTGCCTTTAACGCGCGCCAGCCGCGACAGCGCCGTCATGCGCTGCGCGACGACGCTGGCGTTCGGCGACACCCGGTCGTAAGGCAGGCAATCCCAGGCTGGGAATTCCATCGCCAGAATATCGGGACCGAAGAACGCCAGCGCGCGCGTGAGCTGCGCCATGCGCTGGCCATCGCGGCAGATCACGGCAAGCGAAATTGCCGGCGCATGCGACCGCGCCGCGACCGAACGCGCCAGATCGGCCAGCACCAGGCCCTCGGCGCCGTCGGCGACCTGCGCCAGCGTGAGCGGCTTGCCCAGCCGCAGCAATTGGGCGGGAGATTTCGACATTGCGCTCACGTCGCTGTCGTATCCCCGTAATGGAAGTCGCGCAGCCGGCGGAACAGGGCGGTATCGACTTCCGGCGGCATAGCTTGCGCACCGTTGACCCAGTTGAAGATTTGCAGGTCGGGAAATTCGAGCCAGCGCTCGTATTCGTCGAGCTGGGCGTCGCTCAAGGCCGCAATCTGCGCGTCGGCGAAACGCCCGAGCACCAGATCCATCTCACGCATGCCGCGGTGCCAGGAGCGGAACAGCAGCCGCTTGCGGCGCGCGTCCAGCCCATCGCTCGAAATTCCAGGTCCGCTCATCGCTCTGCTCCAACGCCAAAAACCCGGACGGGGCCGGGAGCGGTCTATATAGAGGCCTTGGGGCTGGCTGTCAGCGGCTTGCTTTGCACAGCCCCCTTATTGCGTCTGCATGGCGCCTTCTCTTCTTATTAACCTCCGCCTTGCGGGGGAGGTCGGCGCGAAGCGCCGGGAGGGGGGTGAGTTTGGTCGGTTGCTAAATCGAAGTTGTGCGGCGTATCTAAAAATAGCTCTGTTAAGCCCTATTCTTTGATTTCACACCCAGGCCTATTCTTCGCACCTAGCGATTGTGCAGATCGATAACGAAAAGACGAAGATAGAAACTTTATGATAAAGCGGCTGAAGTGTCATTTGTTTACGGGAGGCATAATATGCTTTTGGAAGTTAGTAATAAAGGGCGTGTGAGCGAAGCGATTAGCATATTAAAAAGCAAACTGAAGCCTGCATTACTAGCAAGCCATGGAATTTGGGCGGAGCTTTACAAAAATTGGAACGCTTACGGAATTATGGAAAGCGGCCGGATTGCGGTCGAAATCAACGTGCCGCCATTCAAAAAGCGGCCAATGGGCCTTATCGCACGCGAAAATAATAGACTATACCTTTGCCATAATGGCCGGCTGAATCCTCGGCTACAAATCAACCCATCTGATGTTGTTAGCGAAATTAAGCGCAAGTGTCGGGACGTCGAGCGAGCAGATGGCTCCCGCAAACCGTATATAATTGTTACCTGCCTGAACAATACTCCGGAAATCCTTGTGCGAGATTTGGCGGAGTTTGTTCGCGGCTGCCAGCGGCTGGCAGAGGTTGAACCAGAGAATTTGAGTGATTCAAAACTTAAGCAACTTGCTCATGAAAAAGGTAAGAAACGTCCCAAGATTCGAATTATCGAAACTCTACAATTCGAACGATCTCCGGAGATTGTGGCGTTAGTCAAACGTATGGCGAAAGGACGATGTGACCTATGCAAGCGGCCCGCACCCTTCGAAACAAGAAATGGTCCGTACTTGGAATGTCATCATATTAAACACCTTGCGGACAGAGGTCCGGATATCGTCGAAAATACCGTGGCTCTATGTCCAAACTGTCATAAGCGTATGCATGTGTTGAATAATAAGGAGGATCGCTCTAAGCTGCGTAAGGTTGCGCGGGGCCGTTGATCAAAGAGAGAATTATTTGTGCGACATTTAAAAATGTTTTGGTTGAGCCATATTTCTTTCTGTCTCGTTTGGTGCGAGCTCCTTACCGCGTAGTGGCTTAGTGCAAAAAGATTTCTGTAAGGCCTCCCGATGGCGTGCGCGCCCTCCCCTGCGCCAAGTAGAACGTCGCAGGAACTCCATCTGTTTGCAGCCTTCATTTTTGAATTCCCGTCAGCTCGACAATAACCAGCTTACCAACCCAGTGCAGTGCAGAGAAAGTCGCCCGCGATAGCGCGATCGGATTCCAGTTATATCTTCCGCCCCCTTGCTTGGTTCAATTAAAACTACGCTACCATATACTCCCTCCCCAACCCTCCTCCGCAAGGGGGAGGGAGTGAGAATTGCATGCGCCCGCTCGTTCTAAACCCCCTGTTCGCCGCGCTGACCAGCCTGCCCGGCGTCGGGCCGAAGCTGGAAGTGCTCTATGCAAGGCTGCTCGAACGAGAAGCGCCGCGCGTCATCGACCTGCTGCTGCATCTGCCGTCGGGAACTATCGACCGCCGGGCGCGCCCGAAACTAAACGAAGTGCAACCCGGCCAGGTGGTCACCGTGGCGGTGACGGTCGAGGAGCATCGTCCAGCGCCGCCGCATCGCGCGCGCGCGCCCTATCGCATCGTAACGAGCGACGACACCGGCACCCTCACGCTGACTTTTTTCAACGCCCGCAAGGACTATCTGGAGAAGCTGCTACCCGAAGGCGAGTTGCGCTACGTCTCCGGCACCGCCGAATTCTACGACGGCATGTTGCAAATGGTGCATCCAGACCGGGTGGTGGACGAGAAAGGCTTTGCCGACTTGCCGCTGGTCGAGCCGGTCTATCCGCTCACGGAAGGACTAGCGCTCGGCAATGTACGGCGCGCGATGGGTGGCGCAGTCGCGCGCTTGCCGGCGCTGCCGGAATGGCAGGACGCCGCCTGGATCGCGCGCGAACGCTTTCCCGCTTTCGCCGACGCGCTCCGCCATCTGCACAAGCCGGCCGAGCCGCACGACGTCGCGCCGGAGAGCCTGGCCTGGACGAGGCTGGCCTATGACGAATTGCTCGCCGGGCAATTGGCGCTGGCGCTGGTGCGCGCGCATATGCGCCGGCAATCCGGCCGCGGTTCGTCCGGCGAGGGCCGCCTGCGCGCGCGCATCCTCAAAAGCCTGCCCTATGCCCTCACCCATTCGCAGCAGCAGGCGGTCAACGATATCGTCAACGACCTCGCTATGCCGCAACGCATGCTGCGGCTGCTGCAAGGCGATGTCGGCTCCGGCAAGACCGTGGTGGCGCTCATCGCCGCAGCCAGCGTGATCGAAGCCGGCCGCCAGGCGGCCTTCATGGCGCCGACCGAAATTCTCGCGCGCCAGCATCTTGCCACCATCGCGCCATTAGCCGCTGCCGCCGATATCCGCGTTGCCATTCTCACCGGCCGCGAGCGCGGGCGCGAGCGTGACGATATCCTCGACCGGCTAGCGCTCGGCGATATCGATCTGCTGATCGGCACCCATGCGCTGTTCCAGGACGACGTCGCATTCCGCGATCTGGCGCTCGCCGTGGTTGACGAGCAGCACCGCTTCGGCGTGCACCAGCGGCTGGCCTTAACGCAAAAGGGCGAGGCGGTCGATGTGCTGGTGCTCACCGCCACGCCGATCCCGCGCACGCTGGTGCTGACTTTCTTCGGCGACATGGACGTGTCGGAACTGCGCGAGAAGCCGGCCGGCCGCCAGCCGATCGATACCCGCACCATTCCCATGTCGCGGCTGGAGGAAGTCGAGGACGCGGTCGGCCGCGCGCTGCAGGCGGGCAATCGCGCTTTTTGGGTCTGCCCGCTGGTGGAGGAATCCGAAAAGATCGATCTGGCCGCGGCCGAAGCGCGCTACCAGGAACTACGCAAGAAATTCGGGCCCAAGGTCGATCTGGTGCATGGCCGCATGAAGGGGCCCGACAAGGACGCCGCCATGGCGCGTTTTGCCGCCGGCGAGAGCCAGCTCCTGGTCGCCACTACGGTGATCGAAGTCGGCGTCGATGTGCCGCAAGCCACCATCATGGTGGTCGAGCATGCCGAACGTTTCGGGCTGGCGCAGTTGCATCAATTGCGCGGGCGCATCGGGCGTGGGCCCGGCCACTCGACCTGCCTGCTGATCTACAAGGCACCGCTGGGCGAGACCGCCAAGGCGCGGCTCGCCATCCTGCGCGAGACGGAGGACGGCTTCCGTATCGCCGAGGAAGATCTACGCCTGCGCGGCGAAGGCGACCTGCTCGGCACCCGCCAAAGCGGCCTGCCCGGCTTCCGCATCGCCCGCATCGAAACGCACGGCAAATATCTCGGCGCCGCGCGCGATGACGCGGCGCTGGTGCTTAATCGCGATCCGACGCTCGCGAGCGAGCGCGGCAAGGCGCTGCGCCACCTGCTCTATCTGTTCGGCAAGGACGAAGCGATCAAGCTGATCCGTGCCGGTTGAGCCGCGCTGCCTAGAGCGGATCGGGCCCGTAGCTATTGGGCCCGGTCGTGCCTTTCATGCAGTACCAGACGATCAGCAGGATCGAGCCGATACCGGTAAGGACAAGCAGAAACCACCAGCCGCTACGATCGAGATCGTGCAGGCGGCGCACCGCGACGGCAATAGAGGGCAGGAGAAGCGCCAGCGATACGAGCGCGCCAATCAGACCCAAGCCAACCATGACATCAAGGAAGGTGGCGACCGCATAGGCGACGAACCAAAACAGCAGCCAAAACCAGTATTCGGAGCGCGCCGCGCGGCCCGTGAAGGTTACGTATTTGTTGAATCCTGTTGTGATGGCGCCAACGAAACTCATGGCTCAGTCTCCCCCCGATGAAACACAGATGCGCAAGCCTAGCAGCCGCCCGTGGCAACACAATCGTTGTCGGTGGATAAGATAGTCGCCGGGCGGCTTCGCGCTCGCCCGCGATCGGGTCGCCCGGGCGGGCTAAGCGACGGCGTCAGGCTTGCGCGAGCGGATCGGGGCCGAAGCGGTTCGGCCCGGCCGTGCCTTTCGTGCAGTCCCAGACCAACAGAAGAATGATGCCGATGCCGGTGAAATAAATGAACAGCCACCCGCCGGCGCGGTCGATATCGTGCAGCCGCCGCACCGCGACGCTGATCCCCGGCAGCAGTAGCGCCAGGGCCATCAGCGGCGCGAGCAGGCCGTTATTGTCGGGTGTCCCAAATATGGCTTCGTCGATGATTCCACCGGCGGCGATCAACAGAAACGCAAACAGGCACCAGAACCAGAATTCCGAGCGCGCCGCGCGGCCCGCAAAGGTGACGTAGTTACGAAATCCGGATTTAATCGCCTGGCCGAAATCCATTGCGTCGTCCTCCGATGCAACATCCCATTGTGCAAGATTAGCAGCACCGGCCGTGACACGCCAATCCGCCGGCCAGCGATCACGCCGCGCCGGATGGAACTTGCAGCGGATCGGAACCGTACTCGTTGTCGCCGTCGGTTCCCTTCATGCAGGCCCAATAGAGCAGCAGCAGGATTCCAATTCCGGTAAATACAATAAGCACCCAGTAGCCGCTGCGATTGATGTCGTGCAGACGCCGGATCGACACCGCCCAACTCGGCAGCAACAGCGCCAGGCTGCAAACGGTTCCGATCGGACCCCAGCTAACCGAGGGAAAAAACAAATAGTCCGCGGCGAATGTCAGCACGCCCACCACGACCTCAAAGAGCGACCAATACCAATATTCCGATCGGCTCGCCCGCCCGGTGGCGTCGCCATATCGAGAAAAGCCTGTTTGGACGGCCTCTAGGAAATTCAATTTGCAGCCTTTCTTGCGACTGGACGAGCGGTTCGCCCGATTAAGCGCGGCGACGCTCCCTACTCCACCGTCTCCTGCTTGCGCGCGGCCTGCGCCGCCCGCGCGGTGGCGGCGAGCGAAGCGAGCTTCTTCTGCGCGTCGTTGCCGGGCTGCACCATACCGGCCGAGATCAGCAGCGTCATCGCGCTCTCGACGGAAATATCGAGCACGATGAGATCCTTGCGTAATACGTAAAAGAAAAAGCCCGTGGTCGGGTTGGGCGTGCAGGGCATGAAGGCCGAGACGTGCTCGCCTTGCGGCAGCCGTTCCGCCACATCCCCGCTCGGCGCCTGCGACAGGAATACCAGCGACCACATGCCGGGCGCCGGAAACTCCACCAGCGCCACCTGCCGGAAACTCGAGCCGTTCTTCGAGAACAGCGCCTCGAAAATCTGCTTCATGGTCTTGTAGATCGGCCGCACGATCGGCATGCGATTGAGCAGGCCCTCGCCCCAACCGACCAGCGTGCGTCCGACCAGGTTGGCGGTGAGAAATCCGAGCAACGTGAGCGCCACGAACGCGATCACCAGGCCGGTGCCGGGGATCGGCCACGGCAGATAGGTTTCCGGCTGGTAATTGGGCGGTATGAGCGGACGCACCAGGCCGTCCACCCAGTTGATGAACGACCAGGTCAGCCAGGCGGTCACCGCTAGCGGACCGGCCACCACCAGACCGGTAAGGAAATAATTGCGGATTCGCCCGGCCGCCCCGGTCTGGGTCGCCGCGGGCCTCGCCTCATCGGCGCCGAGCGCTCCGCCCGGCTTGCTGCTGTTTTCGTTCATGGTGGTTATCCTACTCGACCGTGACCGATTTCGCGAGGTTGCGCGGCTGGTCGACGTCGGTGCCGATGGCTACGGCGGTATGGTAGGCGATCAATTGCACCGGAATAGCATAGACCAGTGGCGTCACAGTCGATGCCATGTCAGGCAGAGTGAGTGTCACCGTCGACTCGATGGTGGCTTCCTGCGCGCCTTTCGGGTCGGTCACCAGGATGATCCGGCCGCCGCGCGCGGCCACTTCCTGCATGTTCGATACCGTCTTCTCGAACACGCGGTCGAAGGGAGCGATCACGATCACGGGCATGGTCTCGTCGATTAAAGCAATGGGTCCGTGCTTGAGCTCGCCGGCGGCATAGCCCTCGGCGTGAATGTAGGAGATTTCCTTCAGCTTCAGCGCGCCTTCCAGCGCGATCGGGAAGCTGGTGCCGCGGCCGAGATAGAGCGCGTGGTGCACCTTGGCGAGGTCCTGCGCCAGCTTCTCGATCTGCGGTTCGAGCTTGAGCGCTTCGGCCATCAGCCGCGGGGTTTCGATCAGCGCCCGCACCAGTTTCCGCTCGTCCTCATCCGATAATTCTCCGCGCGCGCGCCCAGCCGCCAGCGCCAGGCACGCCAGCACCGCCAATTGGCAGGTGAAGGCCTTGGTGGAAGCAACGCCGATTTCGGGTCCGGCCAGCGTCGGCATCACCACGTCGCTTTCGCGCGCGATGGTCGAGGTGGCGACATTCACCACGGAAAGAATGTGCTGCTGCTTCTCGCGCGCATAACGCAGCGTCGCCAGCGTGTCGGCGGTCTCGCCCGATTGCGAGATGAAGATGGCGAGATCGCCCGGCTCGAGCGGCGCACCGCGATAGCGGAATTCCGACGCGATATCGATTTCCACCGGCAGCTTGGCGAAGCGCTCGAACCAGTATTTCGCCACCAGCCCGGCGTAAAAGGCGGTGCCGCAGGCCGAGATCGATAGCCGCTTGATCTTGCGCCAGTCGAAGGCGAGCTTTTCCGGCAGCGCCACCTTCTCGGTGACCATGTCGATATAATGCGCCAAAGTGTGGCCGACGACTTCCGGCTGCTCGTGGATTTCCTTGGCCATGAAGTGCTTGTGGTTGCCCTTGTCCACCATTTGCGCCGAGGCGGTCGACTTGACGATGGCGCGCTCGACGCGGCGATCGTGCTCGTCGTAGATCTCGACGCCGGCGCGCGTCAGCACGGCCCAGTCGCCATCGTCCAGATAGCTGATGCGGTCGGTGAACGGCGCCAGCGCAATGGCGTCGGAGCCGAGATACATTTCGGCTTTGCCCTCTTGGCCGTAGCCGATGGCGAGCGGCGAGCCTTTGCGGGCGCCGATCATCAAATTGTCCTGCCCGGCAAACAGGAAGGCGAGCGCGAAGGCCCCGCGCAATTGCTTGAGGGCTGCGGCCACCGCATCGACCGGCGACTTGCCGCTATTCATTTCGGCGGTCACCAGATGCGCGACCACCTCGGTGTCGGTCTCGCTGCCGAATTTGGCGCCGTCCTTGAGCAGGCGTTCGCGCAGCTCGCGGAAATTCTCGATGATGCCATTGTGCACCACCGCGACCCGTTCGGTGGCGTGCGGATGGGCGTTGCTTTCGGTCGGGCGCCCATGCGTGGCCCAGCGGGTATGGCCGATGCCGATATTGCCGCCGAGCGGCTCGCGTTCGAGCCGCGTTTCCAAGGCGTGCAGCTTGCCTTCGGCGCGGCGGCGCGCGAGTTGGCCGTGGTCGAGGGTGGCGATACCGGCCGAGTCATAGCCGCGGTATTCGAGGCGCTTGAGCGCTTCGACCAAAGGACCCGCGACCGGTCCACTGCCTAGAATTCCGACAATCCCGCACATCCGTCTGGATGGCCCCCACCTTGTTCTCTTGCTTTAGCTGGCGCCGGCAAGCCAATGGAAATCAAAACGTATTTCGCCGTGTGTCAGCCATGGAAGCGGCCTAAAGAAGCGGCCTTGCGGCGGTTCAGGCGGGCTTTGCCGGCTTCTCCTTGCCCAAGACCTTGAGCTGCCGCAAGCGTTTCGCCCAGCCTTCCTTAACAGTCTGCTTGGCGCGGGCAACCGCCAAGGCATCGGCCGGCACGTCCTTGGTCACCACCGAGCCGGAACCGACATAGGCGCCGTCGCCGATCTTGACCGGGGCTACCAGCGCCGCGTTAGAGCCGATAAAGGCGCCGGCGCCGATATCGGTGCGATGCTTGGCGGCGCCGTCATAATTGCAGGTGATGGTGCCGGCGCCGATATTGGCGCCCGCGCCCACCCGCGCGTCCCCGATATAGGCAAGGTGATTGGCCTTGGCGCCGGCCTCGAATTTAGCGGCCTTCACCTCGACGAAATTACCGATATGCACGTCGGGCCCCAGCTCGGCGCCCGGCCGCAGCCGGGCGAACGGTCCGACGCGAGCGCCCTTGCCGACATGGGCGCCTTCAAGATGCGAGAACGAGCGGATCGTCGCGCCATCCTCGACCGTCACGCCCGCTCCGAACACCACATTCGGCTCGATAGTGACGTCGCGGCCGAATTTGGTGTCGGCGGCAAGAAATACCGTCTCCGGCGCGATCATGGTGACACCCGCATCGAGCGCGGCGGCGCGCAGCCGGGTCTGCAATACGGCTTCGGCTTGCGCGAGTTGCGCCTTGGTATTGATGCCGCGCACGTCGTCCTCCCCGGTTTCGATCGCGACTGCCGTCAGGCCCATGGCGCGGGCAATTGCAACCGCATCGGTGAGATAGTATTCGCCCTTGGCATTGGCATTGCCGATACGCTCCAGCATGGCAAGCGCGTGTTGGCCGGCAAGCGCCATCACGCCGCCATTGCAGAACGCAATCTTGCGCTCCTCGGCAGACGCATCGCGTTCCTCGCGGATGGCGATGAGTTCATCCCCACGCATCACCAGCCGCCCATAACCCTGTGGATCGGCCGGTTTGAACCCAAGCACCGCCACGGCGGCGCCTTGGGCGAGCGCGGCGCGCAATTGCGCCAACGTCTCGGCGCGCAGCAAAGGCGTATCGCCGAACAGCACCAGAATATCGTCGGCGCCACGCGCGATGGCTTGCTTTGCCGCCAGCACCGCATGGGCGGTACCGCGCCGCTCGCTCTGCACGAAAATTTGCGCTTGCGGCGCAAGTCTGTGGGCAGCCGCTGCCACCGCCTCATGTCCCGGCCCGACGACGATGGCAATCTCGCTCACGCCGGCGGCGGCTGCCGATGCCAGTACGTGCTCGATCAGGCTGCGCCCGCCGATGGTATGCAGAACTTTCGGCATTGCCGAGCGCATGCGGGTGCCTTCGCCGGCCGCGAGCAAGATCGTAAGGCATGTTCGTCGAGACATCCGCTTTTTGACTCGGTGTTGCCGGAATTGCCGCCCTCAATAGCCGAGCGGGCCGAAGGGCAAAAGAGTGGCCCTGTATAGGCGCTAAACTGCATACAGTGAAAGCCAGCATTGCCGGATTCTGCTAACGTTTTCAACGACCTGATTCGCCGCATCAGAACACGGCCAATAGCTCGACAAGCGGCCAACAAAAGGACAGCAATGGCGATCGAGAGCGCGCCGCCGCAAACCGACTTGCCCGATGCTCGCAAACGCCGCGACACGCGCGCGCTCTGGCGATTGTCCGGCTGGGGCGGTGCGGCGGTCATTGCGCTGACGGCGCTGGCATTCACCACGCAAACTCAGAGCGGCAGCGAACGTCTGCAGCTTGCATTCGCGCCCGAGAGCCAGCCTGTGCGAGCTGTCTCGATTGCGGATGACAAGCCGCGCACGGTCGAAAATGACGCAGCGACCCGGGCGCTCGAAGCCCAGGTGCTGGCGCTCGCCGCCGACCGCGACCGGCTTAACGCGCGAATTGCCAGCCTCGAACGCAATCTCGGCGACATGACAGGCTCGATTAACCGGCAAGCGGCCGCAGCGCCAGCAGCCGAATCCCCAGTGCAAACGCCGGCGCCCAACACAACTGCCAGCGTCCCTGCCAGCGCTCCCGCCAGCGTCCCTGACAACGCTCCCGCCACTGTTGCGACGGCTGCCGCGCCGAGCCTGCCCGCCATCGCCGCCGCGCCGCCGATCATGCCGCCACTGGCGCCGCTGGCAATGCCGGCCATCAAGGTTGCCACCGCGTCCTGGCCGGAAGCGACAGCTGCAGCGACAATGGCAGCGACGCCGGCAGTCGCGGCCGTGCCGCCCAAAATGGAAATAGTTCCGCTGCCACCGACTCGGTTGGCCGCGGCACCGGCGAATGACGCCACGGTCGCGCCTGCGCACAAGCCCGAATTCGGTGTCGACCTCGGCGGCGCGCCCAATTTGGAAGTGCTGGGTGCGCGCTGGGCGGCGGTGAAGGCGAATTTTGGCCCGCTATTGGCTGGAATGTATCCGCTGGCCGCGCATGTTCGCCGCCCCGGCGCCACCGATTTTCGGCTGTTGGTCGGACCGCTGCCCGACACTACCGCCGCGACGCAATTGTGCGTGCGTTTTGCTGCCGCCCACGTCACCTGCCGGCCGGTCAAATTCGCCGGGGAGCGGTTCGTGCAACGCTGATACTTGCTATAGCCTATTTGTCATGAAGCTGTTTCTGCCGAGCGCGCGCGCCACCAATATTCTGCTGATCGTGGGCTTTGCCTCGCTCGGCTATGCACTCTACCTGCGCTATCTCGCCATCGAACCCGCGACGGTCGGACTTGCCTGCACCGGCGGGCTCGACACATGGCTGTGCCTTTCGCGCCGGATCGCAATCGCGCTGTTCAAGAATTCCGCCTTCGGCATCGCGGCGCTCGCGGTTGCCGCGCTCAATCTGCTGCGGCCGTCGCTGGTGCTGTTCGCGGTCGCACTCGCCGTGACCTGTTTCGGCCTCGTGCTTTATAATGCCGGACTGGCGTCGTTTGCCGGCGGACTCCTGGTGCTCAGCCTGGCGCGTCGCGCACCCGAGCCAGACTGACCGCGATCGATGCTAACGCCGCGCACAGCCATAACGACTGCCAATTGGCGAAGCCTTCCCCCATCGCGATCCAAGGCACCGCAAGCGCCAGCACGGCGGCGGCGCACAGTTCGGCTGCGCCGCGGTCACCAGGCGGCCGCGGCATGATCAGGCTGTGCGATAGAAGCGGCACCGCCGCCGCGGTCAGCGGCGCAAACGGAAAATCCTGATAGCGCGGATCGAATGCCAGAGCGAGCGCGACCTGGATCGCAAGCAGCACAATTGCAATTAGCATGGCCCCGATCAGCAGGGCGAACGGATCTTGCATGCGTTCACGCGCCGAACCGAGGACGCGCGACAATCGCGGAATAGGCGTACCGCGCATGATCGCCGCGCTGAGCACCGGCGCCGTCAGCAACGCGATCGCAGCAAACGCAAGCGAGCGCAGCCAGCCGCTGGTGCCAAGACTTTCGACCGGCACATTGGCGATGCTCCAACCAATCAAGACACCGCCGACAATTGTGTTCACGGTCACCGCCAGCCAGTGCGAAAGCGGCGGCGACCGCTCGCGCCGGACGGCGAAAGCCGCACCGAACACCAGCACGGCAAAGGCAATTCCACCCGCCGCCTGCACTTTCCACTGCGGATGATTGGAGACCGGTTCGCCCCAGGCGAATTTCGGCACGCGGTTGGTGTCGTCGAGCAATCCCCAATGGCCGCCGACGGTGCCTTCGAGCACGCGCTTCCACGGCTGGTCGAAGGCTTCGATCACATTGACATGAAACTTCTCCCGCGCGGCGAGCACCAGCACGTCCTGGATGACGCGCGCCTGGTTGGCCGGCGACGGCAAGGCGCGCTCGCGCATGCGGCCGGCGCTTGGCCAGCCGACTTCGCCGATGATGACCTCCTTGCCGGCAAACGCGTTGACGACCCGTGCGCGGATCGACGCCACATGGGCGGCGGCGTCGCGCGCCGGAATCGGGAAATCCTCCCAATAGGGCAGGATATGAATCGTGATGAAATCGACGGCGGTGGCGAGGTCGCGGTTGCGCAGCCAGAACTCCCAGACATCGGCATAAGTGACGGGCACGGTCACACGCGACTTTACCTCGCGAATAATGTTGGCGAGATCGGTTGCCGAATATTCCCCTCGCAGCAGCACCTCGTTGCCGATGACAAGGGAGCGGATCGTTCCCGGATAGCGGTTGGCGAGCGCGACCGCGGTTTCGATCTGCTTGCGGTCGTTGCCGGTGTCGCTCGACAGCCAAAGTCCCTGCATGACTTTGAGGCCGTGGCGGGCGGCAATCCCGGCGATCTGGTCGAGGCCGTAGTCGACCGAATAGGTCCGCACGCAGTCGGTCAGCTTGGCCAGCCGCGACAAATCGTCCTCGATCTGGGCGGCCGATATTTGGGTAGTTGGATCGAACGGGGTCTGGCTGCCGTGGAAAGGCGCATAGGACAGGCAATAAAGCTTTTCGCCAGCCGCCAATGGGGACTGCGGCATCGTCAGCGGTTGGCCCAGCCAGGCCCAAACGGCGGCAATGACCAGCGCCGACACGGCGAGGCAGGCATACCCGAGGCGCATCGGCTTTAACCCAATTGGGCGGGATTAACGGGGCACCGCACCGGCTTATAGTGTGGTTTTGCCGCTGCCAAGGCCGGGCCGCTTTAAGCAAGCTTCACCGAAACACTGGACAAATCCAATCCGATGAGGCCAAGTTTTCCCGGTAGGGGAATTCCGCCCGGCCCGGCCGTACAAGACTTTGGTCAAGGCCTGGCTACGGATTTTCAAGGCAAACTAAAGCCGGACAACCGGCAGAGGCGCCGTATTGGTGTCCCAATCCGGTCGCACAGCGAAGCGGGTCACGGGCGGGCGGGCAAAATCTAACACCGGCGGAATTATGTGGTTTTTTGTTAATTTGCGTCAGTTCTGTATCGTGCTCTGCGTGGCGGCCTTCAGCGTTACCGCCACCGCGGCGCTCGCCCAAAGCGGTAACGCCAAACCGCCAGAACCGCAAAAGCCGGCCGCCGACGCCGCAAAAGAAAGCCAGAAGAAGATCGACGAGATCGCCGAAGCCTCCCGCCTGCTCACCGGACCTGCCGGCAACCCGGAATGCGTCTGGCTGGGCCGCCGCGTGGTCAGCCTGCTTTGGCGCGACGACCTCGACACCGCCTTCCGCCATCTCGACCTTTACGACCGTTTTGCCTGCCCAAGCGCCCATATCCAGGCCACTTTCCGCTGCCTGGTCCGGCAGGGCAATATCGACCCCAAGGCGCCGGAGACCTTGAACGGCCGGGTTCATGCCTGCTGGCTCAATCCCGGCCTGCCGCCCACCCCGCCGGTAGCCGCCGCGGCGCCGGCCGCCGGAACCGCTCCGCGCTGAGCGGATTATAATTTTAGAATATTTCTTTTGGCGCCATGCGTGTGCCTCGGATTTGCCATGTCTGCTCACTACTTGAGTCGATGCCTGATGCTGAGCTATTCTGCCACCAAGCAGATCAAGCTTTGGCTGAGCCCAGGGGACGGGTTCGAGGGTCTGCCATCCAGCCCCACTTGGTTTAAAAGGCTATGCGTACCGTTGCTGCCGTGATCGCCCTCGTGGCGTGCGTGCATGCTGGGTTGTGGGCTGTAGCGCGCGATAATATCAGCGCTCCCGACTTCGACGGCCAGTTGGCAAGCGTCTCCTATGCCCCGTTTGAAGGGAACGTAAATCCCGATGCCGGCGCTCAAGCCAGCGTCCAACGCATCCGCGCCGACCTGAAGTTATTGGCGCCGCTGACGCGCGCGATCCGCACCTATTCGTCCACCGGCGGGGTGGAATTGGTGCCCGGCATCGCCGCCGAATACGGATTGCGCGTCACGGTTGGCGCCTGGATCGACAAGGACAAGGCGCGCAACGAGCGCGAATTGCGCTCGGTGATCGATCTCGCCAAACGGCACAGCAATGTCTCCAGCATCGTGGTCGGCAACGAAACGATCTATCGCGACGACATAAAGGTCGACGACCTCATCCGGCTTATTCAAAGGGTGAAGCGCTCATCAACCGTGCCGGTCACCACCGGTGAAATCTGGAGCGTGTGGCGCGACCATCCCGAACTTGTTTCGGCGGTCGACTATATTGCGGTCCACATCCTGCCCTACTGGGAAGGCGCGCCCGACAAAAGCGCCGTCGATGCCGCCATTGGCGGCTACGAAAACTTGCGCCGCCTGTATCCCGGCAAACGCATCGTGATCGCCGAGTTCGGTTGGCCGAGCGCCGGCTACAATTTCAAAAAGGCCAGCCCTGGGCGCATCGAGCAGGCGGTCGTGCTGCGCGACTTCGTCACGCGCGCGGAGGCCTATGGCATCGACTACAATATCGTCGAGGCGATCGATCAGCCGTGGAAGATCTTCGAAGGCGGCGTCGGTCCTTACTGGGGCCTGTTCGACGCCGCGCGCCAGCCGAAGTTCAATTGGACCGGCGCGATCACCGATCCCGACCATTGGCGGCTCGCCGGCATCGCATTGCTGCTGAGCGTGCTGTTGTCGCTGCCGATGCTGGCGATGGCATCGGTGAGCCTGCCGCAGGCGCTGCTGCTCTCCGCCGCCGCCAATACCGTCGGCGCCTGGTTCGCCGCCGTGTTCGCCTATTGGAACGGACATTATTTCGTGCCGGGCGCTGCATTCGCGCTTGGCCTCGGCACTGTGCTGCTGGTGCCGCTTGTCATCATTGCGCTGGCGCGCGTCGACGAAGTCGCGGCCATCGCCTTCGGCCGCAAGCCGCGGCGGCTGATCGAAGCGCCGCCGCTGGTGCCTGACGATACGGCGCCGAAAGTGTCGATCCATATCCCGGCCCACAACGAACCGCCGGAGATGCTCAAGCAGACGCTCGACGCCGTCGCCAGGCTCGACTACCCGAATTTCGAATGCGTGCTGGTGATCAACAATACGCCCGATCCGGCGATGTGGCTGCCGGTCGAGGAGCATTGCCGCACGCTCGGGGAGCGTTTCAAGTTTGTGCGCGCCGACGATATTGCCGGCTTCAAGGCCGGCGCATTGCGGCTGGCCATGGTGCACACTGCGGCCGACGCCGCGGTGATCGCCGTCATCGACGCCGACTACGTCGTGCATCAGGATTGGCTCAAGGACCTGGTGCCGCAGTTTGCCGATCCGGCCGTTGGCCTGGTGCAGGCGCCGCAGGATCACCGCGACGGCCAGCGCAGTGTGATGCACCGCGCCATGAACGGCGAATATGCCGGCTTCTTCGACATCGGCATGGTGCAACGGAACGAACACAACGCCATCGTCGTGCACGGCACCATGTGCATGATCCGCCGCAGTGCGCTCGAAGCCGCCGGCGGCTGGTCGAGCGACACCATCTGCGAGGACACCGATCTCGGCCTTACGCTGCTCGAACTTGGCTGGAAGGCGCATTACACCAACCGCCGCTACGGCCACGGCCTGCTGCCCGACAACTTCGAGGCCTACAAGAAGCAGCGCCATCGCTGGGCCTATGGCGGATTCCAGATCTTGAAGAAGCACTGGCGCCGCTTCCTGCCGGGCGGCAGCCGCCTCACCCGCGACCAGAAGCGCGAATTCGCGCTCGGCTGGCTCAACTGGCTGGGCGCCGAAAGCCTCGGCGTCGTGGTCGCCATTCTCAATATCGTCTGGGTGCCGGCGATCGCCTTTCTTGACATCGCGGTGCCCGATCGCATCCTCACCATCCCGATCATGGCGAGTTTCGTCGTGTCGGTGGCGCATTTCGCGACGCTGTACCGCCTACGCGTGGGCGCCGATAAGGGCCGCCTGCTCGGTTCGATGTTCACCGCCATGTCGGTGCAATGGACGGTGGCGCGCGCGGTCGGCTTTGGCGTGATCAAGGATCGTCTGCCGTTCGTGCGCACCTCGAAGGGCGGCATGCGCCGCAGCACCGATTTCCACGCCTTCTGGGAAGCGGTGCTGGCGGGTCTGTTGATCGCCGGCGCGGCGGTGCTGGTGGCCAACAATGACAAGCAAATTCGCGAGATCGACATATTCGCGGTCGTGCTGGTGATCCAGAGCCTGCCATTCATCGCAGCCGTCAGCCTGGCCGCAATCGAGCGCACCCGGCTTAACGAATTCGGCTACTGGCGCAGCCTCGATACACGCTTTGCCGAGATGTTTGGCCGGCGGGCGCCGATCGCCAATGTCGTCAGCAGTGTGCCGGTGCCCAAGCAGGGCGAGTTGGTGCAGTAGCGTTTCACCCTCCCCCGCGAAGCGTGGGGAGGGTCGATGAGCATCGCGCCAACGATGCTCATCGGGGTGGGGGCGCTTCGCCGCTATGATTGAGCTTCTCGTTCACACCGCAACTTCAGTCCCCCCACCCCTAACCCCTCCCCGCCACTCGCAAGTGCTCGTGTGGGGAGGGGAAGTGAGAGATCACGCCAAGGCTCACCCCGCCAGCGCCGTCTCCACCAGCTTCACCCAATAAGACGTGCCGAACGGGATCGCATTGTCGTCGAAATTATAGGCCGGGTGATGCAGCCCGGCGCTGTCGCCATTGCCGACCCAGATGAAGGCGCCCGGCCGCTCCTGCAGCATGTAGGAAAAATCCTCCGCCCCCATCATCGGCGGCAGCGTGCCGTCGACGCGTTCGGCGCCGACGATCCCGCTCGCCACCGAAGCCGCGAAGTCGGATTGCTGCTCGTGGTTCACCAGCACCGGATAGCCGCGCCGGTAGGTGAGCTTGGCCTGGGCGCCGAAGGCGGCCGCCGTTCCTTCCACCACCTCATGCAGCCGCTGCTCCACAAGATCGCGCACGCCCGCCTCCAGGGTGCGCGCGGTGCCGCGCAACTGCACCGTCTGCGGAATGACATTGTCGGTATTGCCGGCCTGGAACATGCAGATCGACACCACCGCCGACTTCAGCGGATCGACATTACGCGCCACCACCGCCTGAATGTTGGTGATGATCTGGGCGCCGACCAACACGGTGTCGATGCCGAGATGCGGGCGCGCGGCGTGGGCGCCCTTGCCTTCGATCTCGATGCGGATGTAATCGGCCGCCGCCATCATCGGGCCTGCGCGAATGCCGAATTGACCGACCGGCATGCCGGGCGAATTGTGCATGCCGTAAACCTCATTGATGCCGAAGCGTTCGATCATGCCGTCGTCGAGCATGGCCTTAGCGCCGGCGCCGCCCTCTTCCGCCGGCTGGAAGATCACCACCGCCGAACCGGTAAAATTGCGCGTCTCGGCCAGATAGCGCGCGGCGCCCAAGAGCATGGCGGTGTGGCCGTCATGGCCGCAGGCATGCATCTTGCCGGGCGTCGTCGATTGGTACGGCAGGCCGGTCGCCTCCTCGATCGGCAACGCGTCCATGTCGGCGCGCATTGCGATGGTCCTGCCAATCGTTTTGCCGCCCGCCGTGTCCGCGCTGCCTTTGCGGCCGCGAATGACGCCGACCACGCCGGTGCGGCCGATCCCCGTGACCACCTCATCGCAGCCGAAGGCTTTGAGCTTTTCGGCGACGGTCGCCGCCGTGCGCTGCACGTCGTAAAGCAGTTCCGGATGGGCATGCAGATCGTGCCGCCAGGCGGCGATCTCGTCCTGCAGGTCGGCGACGCGGTTGACGATCGGCATTATTTCAAGCTCCTGGCGGCGGGCTGAGGCGGCTACGCATGGGATAGTCTACCAAATCGCGGGGTTTTAGCGAGTTCAACAAGTGGCCATGCGCCTATTGACCGGGCATGGGCGCGCCCGTAAACCCCGGCCCAAGCGCATGATCCCGAAAAGTGGGTACCGGTTTTCGGACAAGATCATGCGCCAAAACTAAAGGGCGCGTAGCTCAGATGGTAGAGCACTTGACTTTTAATCAAGTGGTCCCGGGTTCGAGTCCCGGCGCGCTCACCAAATTCCCGCCCACGTCTTAATCAAATCGTCGAAACTTTGTCCGCCGCGATGCACCTTACGTTCGCCATGGCGCGGCAAAAGATTAGCGCCCGCGCAGTTTAAGGCGCAAAAATTCAGTCCAGCACCGCCGTTTGCCGGCACGAAACTTCAGCGTTCCGGTCACCACAGTTTCACTAAAGCGTCGCCTCAGCGCCACGATCGCCCGCTACCCATAGCCATCGGTCCGCTGAGCAACCGCGGACCACGATAGGAGGCCCTAGATCATGCAGATTCATATCGACACGGTCAGGCTCTCGAATATCCGCGGCTTTGCCGCGCCCGCGCGCTGCCCGCATTGCGGCGACCCGATGATCGCCCCCTATATGTCGGAATTCGTCGAGGGCGGCGAAATCCGCCATCACTGGCAGTGCGAGGCTTGCGGCGAGCCCTCCTCGACCTGCATCCCGCTCACGACACACTAGGCGCATGATCCCGAAAAGTGGGTACCGGTTTTCGGAAAGGATCATGCGCAAACCAACAAATCGGCAACATAACAGTGGAATAGCTGTTAGGATGCGGTGTTTCTATTATGCCAGTATGGCTGAACACAGCCTTTTCCTTGGAGGAACAAACATGAAATCGACGATTTTGCGGTCCGGTCTGGCCGCCCTAGCCTGCGCCACGGTTCTTGCGTTCGCCTCGCCGTCCATGGCGGCCATGGTCAATCTCAAGGCTGACCTGAAGGCCTCCAATGAGGTCCCCGCCAATGCCAGCAAGGGCACCGGCACGGTCACCGCCACCTACGACGAAGCCAGCAAGAAGCTCTCCTGGAAGGGCAGCTATAAGGACCTTTCGGGCCCGGCCACCGCGGCCCATTTCCACACCGGCGAAGCCGGCAAGAATGGCGGCGTAGCCGTTCCGATCAGCCCGAACGGCCCCTCGTTCGAAGGCTCCGCCACGCTGACCGACGCGCAGGCCGCCGATCTGATGGCCGGCAAGCTCTACGTCAACGTCCACACCGCGGCCAACAAGGGCGGCGAAATTCGCGGACAAGTGACCAAATAAGCCACCGACCGTTGCGATCCGAAGCCCGCCGGCCCCGCCGGCGGGCTTTTTCGTTTTGGGAGCATGATCCCGAAAAGTGGGCACCGGTTTCCCGCCTTCGCGAAGCCCGCTTCGGCGGGCGGAGGAAGGTCGGAAAAGATCATGCTCAATTCGTAAAACACGCACTTTGCGTCCGGCCACTGAGCGTTTTATCTTGGGCGCGAGATAACAACCTGCTTACGCGCGAACGAGGTAATGCCCATGGCCCGCACCAACGGTAGCTCGCCACCTTTTCTGATCTCCGGCGGCGGCATCGGCGGCTTGGTCGCGGCCTATGCGCTGGCGCGCCAGGGCTTTCCAGTGCGGGTGTTCGAACAGTCGCCGGAATTCCGCGAGGTCGGCGCCGGCATCCAGCTCGGACCCAATATATTCCGCGTGCTGGAAAAGATCGGCCTCAAGGAGGCGGTGCTGGCCGACGCCCACCGCCCGCCGGCGCAGGAAATGCGCGACGCGGTCACCGGCAGGATAATCACCAATATTCCGCTCGACGACGCCTTCATCAAGCGTTTCGGCCAGCCCTATGCTGTCACCCATCGCGCCGATATCCACGCCACCTTCCTCAAAGCCTGCCAAAGCAGCAACCTGATCGCGCTCGAGACCAGCCGGCGGGTCGACGGTTATGAAGATCACGGCGACCGCGTCACCGTCACGCTGGAAAACGACGAACGGGTCGAGGGCCGCGCGCTGATCGCCTGTGACGGGATGTGGTCGAAAATCCGCGAACGCATCGTCGGCGACGGCAAGCCGCGCGTGTCCGGCCACATCGCCTATCGCGGCGTGCTCAGGCGCGACCAAGTGCCCGCCGATCTGTGGCGGCCCGACGTGGTGCTATGGGCCGGCCCGCGCTGCCACTTCGTGCATTATCCGCTGCGCCGCGGCGAACTGTACAATCTTGTCGCAGTGTTTCATTCCGACCATTACGAGGAAGGCTGGAACGCGGAAGGCAGCAAGGATCTGCTGCGCGAACATTTCAAGGGCCTGCGGCCGGAAGTGTTGCGCCTGCTCGACCTCATCGATACCTGGCGCATGTGGGTGCTGTGCGACCGCGAGCCGGTGAAGGATTGGTCGAATGGCCGCGTCACTTTGCTCGGCGATGCCGCCCATCCGATGCTGCAATATCTGGCGCAAGGCGCCTGCATGGCGACCGAGGACGCGGTGGTGCTGGCGGAGAAGGTCGCGGCAACGCCCGGCGATATTGCGGGCGCGTTTCGGGCCTATCAGCAGGATCGCTACTTGCGCACCAGCCGCACGCAGATCATGGCGCGGGTCTATGGCGAATTCTATCACGCGCGCGGGGTCACCGCCGAATTACGCGACCTAGCGGTCGGCGGCCGCACCACCGAGCAGAGCTATGACGGCATCGCCTGGCTCTATGGCGGGCCGTAGCTGTCATTCCGGGGGCCGAGCGTAGCGAGGCAACCCGGAATCCAGAGCCGAAACGAAAAGCCGCGTCTCGTAGCCCTGGATTCCGGGCCCGGCGCAAACGCGCCGTCCCGGAATGACAAATAACTACTTCCGCGCGATCCCGGCTTTGTCGATGACCTCGTTCCACTTCTTGATGTCGCCCGTAAGCCGGGCCAACGCCTCGGCCGGCGTGCTGGCATGCGCCTCCACGCCCACTTTGGCGAACTGCTCCTTCAACTGCGGCGTCGAGAGCACCTCGTGCATCGCCTTGTTCATGGCCTCGATCACCTCCTTCGGCGTGCCCTTGGGTGCACCGACCGCGTTCCAGGAGATCACCTCGTAGCCCTTGACGCCGGCCTGATCGACAGTCGGAACGTTCGGAAAGAACGGCGAACGCTTCGGCGACGAACTCGCCAGAAGCCGCACTTTCCCGTCATTCACCTGACCCTGCACCGCCGGCGGGAAGTCGATCATCATCTGCACGTCGTTGCGATACAGCGCCAGCACGATGTCGGGAGAATTCTTGTAGACCACGATCTGCACGTTGAGGCCGGCCAACGACTTGAATAGTTCGGCGCCGAGATTCTGCGTGCCGCCCAGCAAGGTGGTGCCGATGTTGAGTTTGCCGGGATGCGCCTTGGCCGCCTTGAGAAAATCGTCCAGCGTCTTGTACTCGGACGGGGCGTTGACCGCGAACACCAGATCGAAAGTGCCGACCATCGACACCATGGCGAAATCGTTCACCGGATCGAACGGCAGCTTCTTGAACGCCGCCACGCTGATCGAGGTGCCATTAGTGACTAGCGCCATGGTGTAGCCGTCGGGGGCTGCGTTGATCACGGCGCGCGCGGCATTGATGCCGCCGGGGCCGGGCATGTTCTCGATCACCACCTGCTGGCCGAATTTTTCGCTGAGCTTGGCCGCCATGATGCGCGCCGTTACGTCGGCGACGCCGCCGGGGCCGAACGGCAGCACGATCTTGATCGGCTTTTCCGGCCATTTTGCCTGCGCCTGTCCGGCGGGCGCCAGCGCCAACATCACAGCCGCCGGCAGTGCCAGCAGCGCGAACAACGCTTTCCTCATCGCGATCCTCCCATGATTTTCTGCGTTTTTTATCGTTAGCCGAAACCATAGAGCCGGGCCGGATTGTCCACCAGCAGACAATGTTGCGCCAGCGGGGTTGCGGCGATTTGAGGCACCAGGTCCACCAAATCGGCCTCGTCGGCCTCGTGGGTAGCGTTTGGATGCGGAAAATCGGTGCCCCACATCACGCGGCGGGGCGCCGCCTCCACCAAAGTGCGGGCAATCGGCACCGCCGCCGCATAAGGCGGCATGGAAATGCGCTCGGCGCCGCACACCTTGATCCAGCAGTTTTCCAGCCGCGCAAGCTCGATCAAGGCGCGCAAGGGCGGCTGATCGACGCCGGCCGCCGACGGCACCCGTCCCATATGGTCGATCACGAATGGCAGCGGCAGGCGGGCGATCATATCGGACAGCGGCACGATGTCGGGGGCGTCGACATGCAGCACGACGTGCCAGCCGCGGTCCTTGATGCGGTCGATCACCCGGTTGAACAGCGCCATGTCGGGCGCGCCGCCCAGGTGTTTGACGAAATTGAAGCGAACCCCGCGCACGCCGCCGCGGTCGAGCCTGTCGTAATCGGCATCGGTGAAGCTATCGTCGACGATGGCAACCCCGCGATAGCGCTTGGGATCGGAGGCGATGCAGTCGAGCATCGCCGCGTTATCGGCACCATGGCAGCTCGCCTGCACGATCACGGCGCGCTCGATGCCAAGATGCGCATGCAACGCCGCCAGCATCTCCTTCGGCGCGTCGGCCGGCGTGTAGCGCCGGGTGGGCGCGTAGGGAAACTTGTCGCCTGGCCCGAATACATGGCAATGCGCGTCACAACTGCCCGGCGGCAATGTGAAGCGCGGCTTGCGGCGGCGTTGAAGAAACTCCGGCGGAACATTCATGCCAGAGCCGCCTTTACCCGCGCCGCGTTGAGCGGAAGGTCGCGCAACCGCTTGGCCGTGGCGTGCGCGAACGCATTGCCGATCGCCGCCGCCGCCGGCCCTTGCGAAGCCTCGCCGGCCCCGAGCGAGGGCTCCTCCGGCCGGTCGATCAGCACTGTCTGCACCTGCGGCGCCTCCGGCATGGTGAGGATCGGATAGCCAAGCCAGTCGCGCGACACAATCCCGTTCGCATCGAATTTCACGGCCTCGTGCAGCGTCCAGCTTGTCGACTGCACGATGCCGCCCTCGATCTGGTTCCTGAGCCCATCCGGATTGACGATCTGCCCGGCATCGACGGCGGCGTGCACCTGCATCACACGCAACTTGCCGCTGGCGCGGTCGACCGCGATCCTGGCGGCCACGGCGACGTAGGTTGCGTGGTTCTTGTAGCGCGCAAAAGCAAAACCGCGGCCATGCACGCCGTCACCCTTTTCGCCCGCTTTCCATCCGGCCGCCTTGGCCGCCGCCTCGATCACCGCGCGTGCGCGCTCGTCCTTCAGATGCGCCAGCCGGAACGCCACCGGATCGGCATTGGCGGCCGCCGCCAGTTCATCGATGAAGGATTCGATGGCGAACACATTGGCATAGGCGCCGAGCGTGCGCAGCGCCGACACCCGCAACGGCATGTCGCGCAGGAAATGGCTGGTGACGCGCTGGCTGGCAAATTCATAGAGCGGCACCGCGTTACGGTCGCCGCCGCCGGCCGGCTGCGGGATCGCGCGCGGCGGCGCCGGCGATTGCGGCGCGGCGAGATACCAGCTTGCCAACAGATTATTGCCGCCGCGGTCGCCCGGCCGCGTCGAATGGGTATTGCTCCACACGTCGTAATTCCAGTCGACGATCCTGCCATCGGCGAGCGAGGCTTTCGCCTGCATCACCATGGCTGCGCCGTAGGGCTCCCAGGCCATCTCGTCGTCGCGCATCCATTGCAGCCGCACCGGCCTGCCCTGCGCCGCGCGCGCCAGCAGCGCGGCGTCGAGCGCGGCATCGTCGGCGCCGTTATGGCCGTAGCAACCGGCGCCTTCCGCATGAATGCAGCGGATCGCCGACACGTCCATCTTGAGCGCACGGGCAAGATCGCGCCGCAATGGAAACACGCCTTGGCTATGGGTCCAGACCGTCAGCTTGCGATCGGCAAATTGCGCCAGCGCGCAGGACGGCCCGATTGATG
>JBBRAL010000027.1:0-56370 GCA_038206805.1 Hyphomicrobiales bacterium
CCTCCCCCGTCCATCGACGGCGGCGGCCCGTGTCAACAATTTCAAGGCGACTGATCTGGTGACTGTCAGTAAGGCTATCCATACCGACAGTCAGCTACCGACCGGGCAATTCCGCAAGGCGGCCCACACCGGATGCGTACCGTATTGGCGGCTGCCTGACCGGCTCTATGACGACGCCGGCGAACTAGCGCAATGGGCCAGACTGGCGCTTGCGGTTGCGCGGAAGAATGCGGCGGGTAAACCGGCGGCAGCGCGAAAAAAGCCGGCTAAAAGGCGGCGCTGAAGCTCACGCCACCTGCGTCGCTGCGCCAGCGGATATTATCCGGGCTGTCCGAGTATGGGGCTGTGACCCCATCTCTCGCTTTATTCCGCACCGGCCGACTGGATATTCATATCAGGCGTAACGATACCGAGGTCCGCGGTGCCAGCGACGGTCGCGCCATTCATGAACCAGATTGAGCGATCGCCGGTGGCGGTATTAGTCAACACGATGTCGCTCTTGCCATCGCCGTCAAAGTCACCGGTGAGGTCGACGGTCCAGTTGCTTGCTAAGGGACCAATTGTTTTTCGTTGGGTGACTGTGCCGTCGGTCACTAACCAGATCGCCAAGGTTCCCTTGTCGCTCTTTCGCAACAGCAGATCAGTGGAGCCGTCACCGTCAAAATCGCCGAGGCCGACAATGGCCCAATTGGCCCAAATACCGGCCAATGCGCCGAGATGATAAGTTTGCGAAATCTGGAACCCGTTCATGACCCAGATCATCACAGCGCCGGTCGTGCTGTTAAACCAAAAAATCTGACCGTTGCGGCCTGTGCCGACAATCTTCCAGTCGAGTGTCATGCGTTTGATGGTTTGCGATTGAATAATCTGGCCGCCGTTCATCAGCCATACCTTCACAGTTCCACTGATACTGTCACGCCAGACAAGGTCGGCCTTGCCGTCGCCGTTGAAGTCCGCCGCTCCGGCCAGCACCCAGCGAGTTGCGAGAGAATCGACCGTCACGGCTTGAGTCTTCTTTGTGCCGTTCATCAGCCACAAGAGGTTCTTACCATTGGTGGTGTTACGCAAAATAAGGTCGGCTTTGCCGTCGCCGTCGAAGTCGCGCTGTGCGAGGACCTGCCAACTGGCGGTCGCGGTGCCGACGGTACGGGCTTGCGTCACCGTACCGTGGTCCATCAGCCAGCCAACGATCGCTCCGCTGCTCGTGTTACGAAACAAAATGTCGCTTTTGCCGTCGCCGTTGAAGTCATGGGCGGCAGACTGCACGAAAACCCACGCCGCTCCAGCCTGATCATTGTCGCGATACCCGCCAACCAGGGCGGTGGCGCCGTCGGCGGACAACGCGACCGAATAGCCTTGAAATGCAGCCCCAATCGCGCCCGAGCCGACAAGCTTGGATCCCAGCTGGCTCCAGACACCGCCGTTTCGTACGAATGCCCATGCCGCTCCATTTGAATTGCTGTCAAAAAGTCCACCGACGATGGCGGTATTGCCGTCGCCTGACAGCGCGACCGAAAGACCTTGGCCGCCGGCGGTGTGTGGCTCGATGGTGCCGACCAGCTTGTTGCCTTGCTGGCTCCATATAGACCCGCTGCGGGTGAAGACCCAGGCCGCTCCGACGCCGTTAGCGTCGCCGGAACCACCCACGATGGCGGTGGTCCCGTTGGAAGACAGGGCGACGCTGCTGCCTTGAAATGCGGCGCCTGCCGCACCGGTGCCGACTAGCTTGCCGCCGTGTTGGGCCCAAACTCCGTTGCTGCGGACGAACACCCACACCGCTCCGGTGTTTGTGTTGTCGCCGGTGCCGCCCACAATGGCGATGTTGCCACTGGCGGATATCGCGACCGATGTGCCCTGGAAAGCGGGATTGACCGCTTTGCTTCCGACCAGCTTGTTGCCTTGCTGGCTCCATATGGACCCGCTGCGAGTAAAGACCCACACCGCGCCGACGCCGCCATTATCAATGGCGCCGCCGACAAGGGCCGTATTACCATCGGCCGAGAGCGCCACAGATGTGCCTTGCTCGGAGATGCCGACCGCACCGCTCCCGACCAGCTTGTTGCCCTGTTGGGTCCACACCCCGCCACTGCGGCTAAAAATCCATACGCCTCCGTGGTTTCCGTTGTCGACCGTCCCGCCAACGATCGCAGTATTGCCGTCGGCCGAGAGCGCGACCGAGTAGCCTTGCGTGGCGTTTATGATCGCGCCGGAGCCAATCAGTTTGCCGCCCTGTTGCGTCCACGCACCGCCGCTGCGGATAAAGACCCACACCGCGCCGATGCCGCCATTGTCGTTAGGTCCGCTGACAAGGGCAGTGTTCCCGTCGGCCGACAAAGCAACAGAATAGCCCCGAAATGCGGGATCAACCGCATCGGTACCGACCAGTTTTGACCCCTGTTGAACAAAAGCCGCCAGTGCCGGTTGCGAAAGAACGAACAGCACAGCGCCAATCACTGCACCGACCTTCGACCGAAACCATCCCGACACTGCCTTGCCCGCCATGATCTGCCCCCCATAGGCCGCACAAATGTGGACTCGCTGACGATCGGCGACAGCCATACCTGTTGCGCCGATACTCAACGGCTTCTTCGATGTGCCAGCCGTTAAATCTGCAAATTAGATTCGCCTGCCGATGGCATCAATGCAGTCAGTCGCAGGAACAACCGCAGTAGCGAGCGGCCGTCCTATACGCAGAGTTTTGGCAGGCGTCGGCCCCCTATCGATCCAAGTATCGGCAAGGCGACCGCGCCGCACAAGGGGTGGGTGTAAATTTCAACTTCGTGCGCTTCCGGCAGGCCAGCCAGACGACTGCCCGCCGGCAATTGGATTTGGCCGTAGATTGGGAAAGTCGCGGGACGGCGGCTGCGGCGAATTGGTGCAGCTCACGTCGGCCAAGGACTCGGCGGAGTTGAGCGGAATTTTCCGCTCATTCCTGCACCCGCCTGCGCGGGTGTAGGCTCCAGCGGGAATCCCGCGTGCTTGGCTTTGGGTGCCCGCTTACGCGGGGACGAGCGGGTTTGTGATTAAGCCACCTGCGTCGCCGCGGCGGCAGTGACTTCCGGGTCGGTCTCGCACATCACGCGATTGCGGCCGTGGCGCTTGGCGGCGTAGAGGCAGACGTCGGTGCGCTCGATCAGGGTCTGCGCGGTGTCGTTCTTGCGCAACGTGGCGGTGCCGATTGAGACCGTCACCCGGCCGAGATGCTCGCCGGTCGAGCGCTTCATCAGTTCCTTGGTCATCACCGCGCGACGAATGTGATCGGCGACCGTGATCGCCGAGCGCAATACCGTATTCGGCAGCACGATGGCGAACTCCTCGCCGCCGTAGCGCGCGGCGGTGTCCTGGCCCTTGACGTTCTGCTTGACCGACATTGCCACCAGACGCAGCACCTGGTCGCCGGTGAGATGGCCGAAGCTATCGTTGAAATTCTTAAAATGGTCGACATCGGTCATCAGCAGCGACAGCGGTTCGTTTTTGGCGCGCGCGTCGGCAATGGCCTGTTCGAGCGTGGTGTCGAAGAATTTGCGGTTGGCAAGCTGGGTCAAGGGATCGGTCAGGCTCTCGGTGCGCACCGCCTCGAGGTTTACCTGCAGTTCGTCGATTTCCTGCTTGGATGCATTGAGCCGTTCTTCCAGCTTCTGGTTGGAGGCTTCCATCTCCTTGGCGGTCTGCACCAGGCTTTCGACGATGGCGCGCAAGCCCTCGCGGTCCTTCGAATTGCCGAGCTTCTCGGTCATGTCGGCGAGGCTCTCGGTGTAGCTCGAGGCCGATCCGGCGGCGGCGTCGATCATCGCCATCACCTGCTCGATTTCGCCCAAGACCTGGCTGCCGACCATGTCGATCCGCTCGGTCAGCCGGGTCGGCGACAGATAGGTCTCATAGATCTGCTCGAGATCGGTTTCCGTCAGGCTGCCGCTTTGCTGCAACGTCTCGTTGATTTTCTGATTGAGCGAGGGGTGATAGCCGGTGGCGTAGGCGTACCAGATCTCGTAATTGCGCGGGGTGGCCGCCTGGCGCAGTGCCTTGATTTGGCCGAGCGCGATTTCACAGAACGCCATTGTGCGCTCGTGCTCATCGGCATGCCCGGTCATCGGCAAACCCCCGTTTACAGGCTAAATCAGCCTGAAATGCCCCACATACGCGGCCACTGGCCGCGTTGCGGAACGGACCGTATGCGAGGGAGGTGAATCAGGGGTAAATTAGCCATCCTGTGCGGCGCAATATTCCACTGCCGCGGTGACCGTCTGGTTCTTGAAAAAAGCCAGCCGAATTCAGGCTTTGACGGTTACCGGCCGCAGCAGGAAGGCGGGCAGGTGGCTGCCGTCGGAATCACCGGCGTGCTCGGGTTGCTGCCGGGGTTGTGGCTCGGCGGCGCGAGTCGGGGCCGGTTCTTTGTGGGTTTTTTCCTGTGGGCGCTGCGGCTGACGGCCGCGCTCGGAGCGATCACGGCCGCGGTTGCGGCCGCCGCGCTGGCTGCGTTCGCCCTCGCGCGGCCGGGCCACATGAGTGTCGCGGACCTCGGCCGGCGCCGCCGGTTCGCCCATCCACGGGATAGCGGTGCCGATCAGCCGCTCGATCGCGGTCACCGCCTTGCTGTCGGCGGTCGATACGATGGTGATGGCGGTGCCAGTCAGGCCGGCGCGGCCGGTACGGCCGATGCGATGCACATAATCGTCGGCGTGATGCGGCACGTCGAAATTGAAGATGTGGCTGACCGCGGGGATATCGAGGCCGCGGGCGGCGACGTCCGACGCAATCAGCAGCTTGGCCTCGCCGTTGCGGAAGGCATCGAGTGCCGCCGTGCGCGCCGATTGATCGAGATCGCCGTGCAGGGCGACGGCATTGAACTTGTGACGCAGCAGCGAGCGGTGCAACAGCGCGACCTCACGCTTACGGTTGCAGAATACGATGGCGTTCTTGAAATTGTCGGCCGAGCGGATCAGGCGGCGCAGCGTCTCGCGCTTGTCGGCCGGATCGCGGCCGCTCGCGGCCTGCAGCTGGGTGATGGTGGCGGCGGCGGTGGCGGGCTTGGAAACTTCCACCCGCACCGGATTGTGCAGGAAGGTATCGGCGATGCGCTGAATTTCCGGCGGCATGGTGGCGGTGAAGAACAGCGTCTGGCGCGTGAACGGCACCAGCTTGCCGATGCGCTCGATATCGGGGATGAAGCCCATGTCGAGCATACGGTCGGCTTCGTCGATCACCAGCAACTCCACGCCGGAGAGCAACAGGCGACCGCGCTCGGAATGATCGAGCAGCCGTCCCGGCGTTGCGATCAGCACATCGACGCCGCGGGTAAGCTTGGCATCTTGATCGCCGAACGATACGCCGCCGATGATCAGCGCCACGTTGAGTTTGTGGTTCTTGCCGTATTTTTCGAAATGCTCGACCACCTGGGCGGCCAGTTCGCGCGTCGGCTCCAGAATAAGCGTGCGCGGCATGCGCGCGCGCGCGCGGCCCTTTTCCAGCATTGTGAGCATGGGCAGCACGAAGGCGGCGGTCTTGCCGGTGCCGGTCTGCGCAATGCCGAGCACGTCGCGGCGGGCGAGAACGTGCGGAATGGCCTGGTCTTGGATGGGGGTAGGGGTTTTGTAGCCGGCTGCCTCAATGGCGCCGAGAACTTTGGCGGATAAGCCGAGATGGGAAAAAGCCATATAACCTCAAAGCAATGACCGTTCGGGGTCCGCGCCGGACATTTAAACCAGTTGCAATGCGCGGGGGACGGTCGAATCTATGTTCGCACCGGTTGGCCGAAACATAGGCCCGAAAAGGCCAAAGTCAATGCTTCGGAACACTATAAGTCGCATAAATGCTTAATCTTTTTGCATAATTCCGAATGTTCCTATGACATCCGGATGACGAAACAAGATCGGAGAGTGAAATGTCGTCGCTACCGCTTATTTTGGTCCCCGGGCTGACCTGCACGGCGCACCTTTACGGCCCTCAAATTACCGCGCTCTGGCCGTTCGGGCAGGTGGCCGTCGCCGATCACCGGCGCGACGCCGACATGGCAGCCATCGCCGCGCGCATTCTCAAGGATGCACCGCCGCGCTTTGCGCTCGCCGGTCTGTCGATGGGTGGTTACATTGCTTTTGCCATGATGCGGCAGGCGCCCGAGCGCATCGCCAAGCTGGCGCTGCTCGATACCTCGGCGCGTCCCGACACGCCGGAGCAAACCGCGGGGCGCCACACCCAAGTCGCCATGGCGCAGTCGGGCCGCTACGGAGAGATCCCGGATATTGCGATCCCGCGCTATTTGAATGCGAAGCATCAGCGCGACGAGCGCCTGACGACGATCGTGCGGCAGATGATCGCGCAAACCGGGCCGGAGGCCTTCGTGCGCCAGCTCAACGCCATCATATCGCGGCCGGATTCGCGGCCATTGCTGGCATCCATCCGCTGCCCGACGCTGGTGCTGGTCGGCGACGGCGACGTAGCGACGCCGCCGGAGCTCAATAAGGAAATCGCCGACGGCATTTCCGGCGCCAAGCTTACGGTGGTGCCGGACTGCGGGCATTTGTCCACGCTCGAGCAGCCGGAGGCGGTGAATGCGGCGCTCAGCGAATGGCTATTGTCGTGAGGCGGCGAATGAACCGAATGCGGGCCCGCGCGTTGTAACGGAGCCATGACCATCGCCATGACCGAGACCCGCGATACCGCCGGCGTGATCGCGCCGCCGCCGCTGATCGCGCTGGCGACGGTGCTTGTCGGCGTTGCCCTTGATTGGCTGCTGCCGGCCTATGTGCTGGGCCTGCTGCTGTCGCTCGCCGAGCGCATCGCCATCGGCGTAATCCTCATGGCCGCGGGAGCGTCGCTCGCTATTCCCGCCATGCGTGGCTTCCGCTCGGCTGGCACCCATGTAGAGCCTTGGAAGCCGTCCACGACGCTGGTGACTGACGGCATATTCGCCTGGCTGCGCAACCCGATGTATGTCGGTTTGGGGCTGGTGGTCGCCGCTATCGGTATTGGACTCGCTTCGGACTGGACGCTGGTGATGCTGCTACCGGCGGCCATCGTCTTGCATGTTGGCGTGGTCAAGCGCGAGGAGCGCTATCTGGCGGCCAAGTTCGGCGAGCCCTACCGGCGTTATATGGCCACGGTGCCGCGCTACGGCTGGCCCAGCTGAGCGCCGCCGGATGTGCCAGACTTTCCGGCAATCGTCCCTTTGCCTGCGCGAAAGCCAACCCTTATAGGGACTGAGCGAAACGTCAGCTCGCGGGGGCTCAATCGATGCGCACACAGGTCGGAATTATCGGAGCGGGCCCCGCCGGCTTGATGCTGGCGCGGCTGCTGCATCTGGCCGGTATCGAATCCGTCATCATCGAGAACCGCAGCCGCGACTATATCGAGAATCGCATTCGCGCCGGGCTGATCGAGCATTGGGCCACGAACTTGCTGATCGATATCGGCGTCGGCGAACGCATGAAAGCCGAAGGCGCCTACCATAACGGCATCAATATCGGCATCAACGGGCAATTGCACCGCATCGATTTCACGGCGCTGGTCGACAAGCGCGTCACCATCTACGGCCAGCAGGAGGTGGTGAAGGACCTGGTGGTGCAGCGATTAGCTGACGGCGGGCCATTGCTGTTCGAGGTCGACGGCGTCAGCGTGCATGACCTGACGTCGCAGCGACCGAAGATTCGTTTCACGCACGAGGGCAGGGCGCAGGAAATCGATTGCGACTTCGTCGCTGGCTGCGACGGCTTCCACGGCATCTGCCGGCCGAGCATTCCCGATGGCGTGCTCGACGTGTTCGAGCGCGATTATCCCTTCGGCTGGCTCGGCATCCTGTCGGAATCGCCGCCGCCGGACCACGATCATATCTATTCCTACACCGATCGCGGCTTTGCGCTCTATGCCATGCGCTCGCCGTCGATTTCGCGGCTCTATCTGCAATGCGACCACGACGAAGAGATCGAGAACTGGCCGGACGCGCGCATCTGGGACGAGTTGCGCAAGCGGCTTGGCGGCGCATGCGCGCTTGAGGAAGGCAAGATGCTGCAAAAAGGCATCACGCCGATGCGCAGCTTCGCGGTCGAGCCGATGCAGCACGGCCGGCTGTTCCTGGCCGGCGACAGCGCGCATATCGTGCCGCCGACCGGCGCAAAGGGCATGAATTTGGCGTTTGCCGACGTGGTGTTTCTCTCGCGCGCGCTCGATGCATTCTACAAAAACAAACGCGACGATCTGTTGGAGAATTATTCGGCGACCTGTCTGCGGCGCGTGTGGAAGGCGCAGCGCTTCTCCTGGTGGATGACGCAGATCATGCACCGTTTCCCGCACGAAACCGCGTTCGACCGCCGCCGCCAACTGGCTGACTTGGATTATCTCACGAGTTCGGAGGCGGCGGCCAAGACGCTGGCCGAACAATATGTAGGATTGGCGCTGGAGTAGCCTTTCAATACCGCGCCCGGCGGGCGGGTTGGCGCTGGGTCGGCTGGCGAGGCTGCGCTCATCGTCCCTTTTACGATAGCACAAGGGCGACAAGGCCATTTCCGAATGGCGGCGGGCAGTGTACGATTCTCCAAACGCGGCCGCCAACAAACCGCGAGGGGATGGAGGAAACCATGAAGTCGAAATCGAGCATCGTTGCTTATACGCTTGCCGCGGTCCTGGTTCTGGCGGCCGGCGCCGCGCGCGCGCAAGACGCCTATCCGAACCGCGTCATTCGTTTCATCGTGGGCTTTGCCGCCGGCGGCGGCAACGACATATTCGCCCGCCTGGTGGTTAGAAAATTCCAAGACAACACCGGCGCCAATGCCATCGTCGAGAACAAGCCGGGCGCCGGCGGGCGGATTTCCTCCGAATACGTGTCGCATCAGCCGCCCGACGGCTACACGGTGCTGGTCGGCGCTACCGGACAGATGTCGATCGCCGCCGCGATTTATCCCAAGCTTGCCTACCATCCGACCAAGAGCTTCATACCGCTCAACATGATCGCCTCGTTCCCGCTGGTGCTGGTGGTGCCGGTAAATCATCCGGCCAAGACCGTGAAGGAGCTGGTGGCCTGGGCAAAAGCCAATCCAGACAAGTCGAATTACGGCACCTCGTCGCCGGCTTTCACCATCGCCAGCGAAACGTTGAAGCTAAAGACCGGCATGCCCGGCGTGGCGATCCCGTTCAAGGGCAGCAACGAGTCGAATCTGTGCGTCGTCAGCGAACAGTGCTTGTTCACCATTTCCGACGGGCCGCCGGCAATCCCGCTGGTGAAAGGCGGCAAGAGCCGCGCGCTGGCGGTCACCGGTTCGGAGCGCTCGCCCGAGCTGCCCGAAGTGCCGAGCATGGCGGAAGCCGGTTATCCGGAAGTCGACACCCAATTGTGGAGCGGTTTCTTCGTGCCGGCCGGCACGCCGGCGCCGGTGGTGGACAAGCTCACCAAGGAACTTGGCCGAGCAATCGCCGATTCGGGCGTGCAGGCGAACCTGAAGAAAATGGCGGTGAAACCGGGCGGGCCGACCGGCGATGCGTTCAAGCGGCGCATCGATGCCGACATCAAGACCTTCGCCGATGTGGTGACGGCGGCCAAGCTGTCGTTCCCGCAATAGGGCGCCGGCGCACCACGGCATGACGCCGCTGCTCAGGAGGTGCGGGTAGGGCGCTTTTCCCCTCTCCCCTTGCGGGAGAGGGTGCCGAACGAACGAGGTGAGCGAGGCAGGTGAGGGGTGTTTGACTCTCGTGAAGCACCAACCCCTCACCTGGCTCGTGCTCGCTATCGCTCCGCACGCGCCACCCTCTCCCACAAGGGGAGAGGGAAAGTAAGGATACCTCTGCGTTATTGCCGAGACGTCAATGGGTGTGTGATTGCGCTTCGGTCTCATTGTGCTATATTGTGTACAATTAATCACATTTGAGGCCGCCGGCATGTCCTCCGCAACCTTCAGCGTTCGCGTCGATTCCGCCGTCAAGAAGCGGCTAGAGAAACTTGCCAAGAGCACCGGCCGCAGCCGCTCGTTTCTGGCGGCCGAAGCCATCGGCGAGTTCGTCGATGTGAACGAGTGGCAGATCGCCGGGATCAAGCAGGCGATTGTCTCAATGGACCGCGGCGAGGGCGTCGCGCATGAGCAGGTTACGGAATGGGTACGCTCGTGGGGCACTCGCAAGGAGCGTCCCGCGCCCAAGCGCTCCACGTCGTGATCATCGTCTGGTCGCCCGCGGCGATCGGAGATCTCGCTTCACTGCGGGGCTATATCGCCGAGGACGATCCGGCGGCCGCGCAGCGGGTCGTTCTGCACATTATTCGTAGCATCGAGCAACTGCTGGTCGGCCAGCCGCACATGGGCCGGCCCGGCCGCGTGCCGGGCACGCGCGAACTGGTGGTGCCAAAAACGCCCTATATCGTACCTTACCGGGTACGCAACAATCGCCTGCAAGTACTGCGCATCTACCACGGCGCGCGCAAATCGCCGGAGCGGTTTTGAGGCAGCGCGATTGCCGAGGCGACGAAATTCGAGGCTGGGACTACAACAAAGAGCTCACACGTCCAGCAACGCCTCGCTGGCGAACTCCGCGCGTTCACTGATGAACTCGAACCGTGCCTCCGCCTTGGCGCCCATCAGCCGCTCGACCGCCTTGGCGGTCGACTTGGCGTCCTTCTCCACCAGCATGACCCGCAGCAGCGTGCGCTTGCCGGGGTCCATGGTGGTTTCCTTCAATTGCGCCGCCATCATCTCGCCCAGGCCCTTGAAGCGCGATACCTCGACCTTGGCATTGGCGTTGAAGTCCGACTTTAATAACTGTTCCTTGTGCTTGTCGTTGCGCGCATAGGCGATCTTGCCGCCGTGCTGCAGGCGATAGAGCGGCGGTACTGCCAGATAAAGCCGGCCGGCCTCGATCAGCTTCGGCATCTGCCGATAGAAGAAGGTGATCAGCAGCGAAGCGATATGCGCGCCGTCGACATCGGCGTCGGTCATGATGATGACCTTCTCGTAGCGCAGGTCCTTCTCGGCATAATGTGCGCCGGTGCCGCAGCCGAGCGCCTGCACCAGATCGGCGAGTTGCGCGTTCTGCGCCAGCTTGTCCTTGCCGGCGCTGGCAACGTTGAGAATCTTGCCACGCAGCGGCAGCACCGCTTGCGAGCGGCGGTCGCGCGCCTGTTTGGCCGAGCCGCCGGCCGAGTCGCCCTCGACGATGAAAATCTCCGAGCCTTCCGAGGCCGAGCTTGAGCAGTCGGCGAGCTTGCCGGGCAGGCGGAGTTTGCGCACGGCGGATTTGCGCGCGATATCTTTTTCCTGCCGCCGGCGCAGCCGGTCTTCGGCGCGGTCGATGACAAAATCCAACAGCTTGTTGGCCTGCAGCGGATTGCCGGACAGCCAATGGTCGAACGGATCCTTGATCGCGTTCTCGACGATCTTCTGTGCGCCGGCGGTGGCCAGCCGGTCCTTGGTCTGACCCTGGAATTCCGGCTCGCGGATGAACACCGACAGCATGCAGCCGGAGCCGACCATCACGTCTTCGCTGGTGACCGCAGCGGCGCGTTTTTCCTGACCGGCGCGCGCGGCGTGATCCTTCAAGCCGCGCAGCAGCGCGGTGCGCAGCCCGGATTCATGGGTGCCGCCGTCCGGTGTCGGAATCGTATTGCAATAGGATTGCAGGAAGCCGTCGGCATCGGCGGTCCAAGCGATCGCCCATTCGACCGTGCCGTGACTGCCGGTCTTGCCGACATTGCCGGTGAAAATGTCGGGATGCACCAGCGTAGCGCCGGCTAGGTTGCCGGCGAGATAGTCCTTCAGCCCGTCGGCGAAATGGAAGGTGGCCTTTTCCGGCACGTCTTCGACGCCGCGCAGCAGCTCCTTGGCGCAATGCCAGCGAATTTCGACGCCGCCATAGAGATAGGCCTTGGAACGCGCCATCTTGAACACGCGCTCGGGCTCGAAGGCGGCCTTGGCGCCGAAGATTTGCGGATCGGGTTTGAAGCGCAGCTTGGTGCCGCGCCGGTTGGGCGCGCGGCCGGCTTTTTCCAGCTTGCCCTTCGGCTTGCCGCGTTCGAACGCCATCTTGTACAGCATCTGCTCGCGCGCGACCTCGACCTCCATGCGCTCAGACAGCGCATTGGCGACCGAGACGCCGACGCCATGCAGGCCACCGCTCGTCTCGTACACCTTGGAGTCGAACTTGCCGCCGGAGTGCAGCGTGCACATGATCACTTCGAGCGCCGACTTGTTCTTGAATTTAGGATGCGGGTCGACCGGGATGCCGCGGCCATTGTCGTTGACGGAAATGAAACCGTTCGCCTCCATCTCGACATCGATCCAGCTGGCGTGGCCGGCGAGCGCCTCGTCCATGGCATTGTCGATCACCTCGGCGAACAGGTGATGTAGCGCCTTGACGTCGGTGCCGCCGATATACATGCCGGGGCGGCGGCGCACCGGCTCCAGCCCCTCCAGCACCTCGATATGCTTGGCGGTGTAACCGGATTCCGCGCTGGCGCCGCGCGGGCCAGGCTTGGCGCGCGCGGCGGCCTTGGTCGCGCCGCGGGCGGCCGGCTTGCGGGCACCCGATTTCGGCGCCCGCGCGGCTAGATTGCCCTTGCCAGGTCCCAAGTCGAAAAGGTCCGGCTGCTTCATCGGTTTTTTCTTGGTCGCGGATTTGGCCATGGAAGCTCTTTGTTTTCGCGTGATCTTGTCCGAAAACCGGTCCCCACTTTTCGGGATCACGCGCCTAAATAATGTCGAAACGAATCACTTGCCAGCACTATGCCACGGCGGCGTTGCCACCGTGACAGCCGGTAAGGCCAGCGGAGATTGGACTAATACCTATGTCGGCTAAAGGCTTGGCAGGAACGTGGCAAGCTGTGGAAATACCGCCAGCGCCGCCACCACCGCCAGCAATACGATCCAGTAGGGCACGGAACCGCGGAAAATATCGCCCAGTTCGACACTCTTGTCGGGCACCGCGGCCTTGACCGTGAACACCAGGATGCCGAACGGCGGGGTGAGCAGACCGGTCTCGATCGCGACGATCCCCATGATGGCGAAGGCCAGGGGATCGAAGCCGAGATGCACGGCGATCGGCGAGAAGATCGGCACGGTGAGCAGGATGATGGAGATCGAATCGATCAGGCAGCCGAGTACGAACCAGATGCCGACCATGACCAGCAGAATGCCCCATGGTCCCGCGCCGGTGCCGAGCAGGAAGACCTTGGCGGCCTCGGTGAAGCCGGTCATCGACAGCACGCGCGAATAAAGCTGGGCGCAAAACAGCAGCAGCAGCGGACCGCAGGTGCGGCCGACATCGAGCACCACGTGCCAGACTTCGCGTGGCTTGATCCCCTTGATCACCGCCAAGACGAGCGCTCCGACGGCGCCAACGCCGGCGCCTTCGGTCGGCGTACAGACGCCGAGCCAGATAGCGGCGAGCGTGCCAGCAACCAGCAGCATCACCAGCAAAGTACTGAACAGCATGGCGCCGAGCGGCTGCTCGTCGACCGGCGGCGCCACTGTTGGCGCGGCGACGACGTCGGCTCCGACCGCGCCGGTCGCCAGCGGCCGGCGGGCTTCGCCAACCAGTTCCGGCTTCAGAATGGCCGCGATCACCACATAGACGATCATGCCGGCGGCTGCGAGCAATCCGGGGATCACACCGGCAAGGAACATCTTGCCAATCGATATTTCTGTCAGCACGCACCATACGATCATCAGCACCGAGGGCGGGATCAGCATGCCCAGGCAGGCGCTGCCGGCGACCGAGCCGAGCGCAAAATCGCGCCGGTAGCCATAGCGGCGCATTTCCGGATAGGCGATGCGCGAGAACGCCGCCGCCGCCGCGATGCTCACGCCGGTGACGAAGCCGAATAGCGCATTGCTGATGATGGTCGCGACCGCCAGCCGAGCGGGCAACCAGCCGCTCAGCCGGTTGGCGAGCGCATAGATGTCGCGGGCGGCGCCGCATTTGGCCAGGAAGTCGCCCATCAGCATGAACAGCGGAATGACTGCGAACACGTAGTCGCGCAGCGCCTCATAGGCGGTATTGGCGATGAAGTTGCGCACCACCTCCATGTCACCCGTCAAGAGGTAGATGCCGAGCGCGGCCGTGATGCCAAGCGCGATCGCAATGTGCACGCCGGCAAACACCAGCCCGAGCAGCACAACGACAATAACGATCATGTCAGTATGGCCGAGCACGCTGTGCTTTCCTCAAATATGTATTTGCGGGTGCCGGTCGGGCTCAGCCTCACCGCTCAGCAGCCTGCCGGCTGCCGCGATGCCAATCAAGACGTAGGTGACGACAACCAGCGCCGAACCGATCAGCACGATAATGCGCGCCGGCCAGGCCGGCACGCGCAGCGCGCCTTCGCCTTCATATTCGCCGCTGGTAATGGCATGCAGCGTCGGCTCGAAACTGCCCCAGACGATCAGCCCGAAAAACAGGATGCCGAGCACCGCCGACATCAATTGCCCGAAGGCCAGGCCACGGTTGCCGAAGAGTCCGCTCACTGCGTCGGTGTAGATCATGCCGCCGCTCTGCACCGCGTAACCGGCGAGCAGAAAACAGATAATGACGATCGACATCGACACCATCTCCGGCGTGCCCTTGACCGGAGAGTTGAACACGCTGCGCCCGATGACGTCGGCACAGACCAGAAAGCCGAGCAGCAGGATGATCGCCGCCGCCGCCAGCAGCAGCGCGCGCACCACACGGGCATTGATGTCTTGAATCACGCGTAGCCCTCGCCGCAGCACCAAGAAAGCGGGCGGCCGAACGGTCGGCCGCCCGTTTCGCCGTCTACTTGATCTTATAGCGAACCGGCCACTTGTAGCCCAGGTCCTCGGCGGCCTGCAGCGTCGCTTCCAGCACCTGCGTTGCCGGTAGGCCCTTGGCGTCGAGTTCCTTGGCTTTCTGGGCCGGCCAGCCGGCGAGCGAGTTCGCCCATTCCTGGCGGACGTTCTCCGGCAGCGTGCGGACACTGACGCCGTGCGCCTTCAGCTCGGCGATCTGCTTGGGATAGTTCTCCTTATTCACCGTGCCGGTCTTCAGTTCGTATTCCTTGGCGACCTGCATGATGATGTCCTGCACTTCCTTCGGCAGCTTGTTCCAGCGCGCCAGATTGACGGTCATACCGTGCCAGGTGATCGCGCCGAAGCCGATCTCGGTGTAATACTTGCCAACTTCATAGAGCTTGAAATTGGCATAGCCCGACGGGAACATGATCCAGCCGTTGTAGACGCCGGTCTTCATCGAGGTGTAGGCCTCGGGCAATGACGATTGCACCGGCGTGGCGCCGGCGAATTCCAGCCATTTCAGATTAAGGCCGGCGCCGGCGATCTTCTGGCCCTTGAGATCCTTGACGGAATTCCATTCGAAATTAGTGCCGAGGTTGTAGCCGTTGTCGGCGATCAGCGCGAGCAGCTTCTGCTTGAACTTGTCCTCCAGCACTTTCGACAGGTACGGTACCTTGTCGAACACGGTGCGTGCGATCTTCAGGCTCATTTCCGGATCCATGGTGCCGAACGGCAGCATCACCTGGAACGGGTGCAGCGGCAGGTTCGACGGCTCGAAGCCGAAATTATAGCCGCCGATGTCGATGATACCGGACTGCACACCTTCGAGCGTGTCGGTGACCTTCACCATGGCGCCGCCATAGCCCTCGACGAATTCGACTTTATATTTGGTTTTGGCGGCGACCCGTTTGGTCACCTCCGGCACGAAGAAGCCCTGCATCAGCGCGACATAGGTATTGGCCGGCGGATGGCCCGAGGCGATGCGTAGTTTGATGACGTCTTGCGCCATAGCCGTGGTGCTGGCGCCAGCCAGCGCCACAAAGGCAAGCATTCGCAACGTGGTCCGAATTGTCATGGTGTTTCCCCCGTTTCGCCGGTGGCCGGCGTTGTCTTTATGAGCCGCCAACAATCAGGCGCATCGCCGCCCACTGTCAATCCCTCCGGGGGCAGGGCTTGGCGTACCTTTACTGGCGCGCGGCTGGTATTCGCGCTAGACGCAACGCGCGCGCATGCATGGCTAGGCCGATTCCCCCGATGGAATTTCAGGCATACGTCGACCAGGTCATCGCCTTCGTGCGCGACAATGCGGCATGGGCGCCGCCGATCGTATTTGCGCTCGCTTTCGGGGAATCGCTCGCTTTCATCTCGCTGCTGATCCCGGCCTGGGGCGCGCTGGTCGCTATTGGCGCGCTGATCGGACCGAGCGGTATCAATTTCTGGCCGGTATGGATCGCGGGCAGCTTAGGCGCCGCCTGCGGCGACTGGCTGTCCTATTGGATCGGCTTGAAGCTTGAATACAGGGTGCAGCATATCTGGCCGCTGTCGCGCCATCCCAATCTGATCCCGCGCGGCGAAGTCTTCATGAAGAAATGGGGTATTCCCGGCATTTTTATCGGCCGCTTCTTCGGGCCGTTGCGCGCGTCGGTGCCGCTGATCGCCGGCATTTTCGAAATGCCCTATTGGCGCTTTCAGCTGGCGAATTTCTTTTCGGCCTTCGTGTGGGCCGCCGTGCTGCTCACGCTCGGCGACGGAATTTCGGTCGGCCTGCAGTGGATGTCGCGGTTCTGGTGAAAGAAAAACCGCCGGGAGTATCATCCCGGCGGAATTTAATGCGAGGATATTGCGCGCGCTTATTTACCGAGTTGCACGAAGCGCATCTCGCCCTTGACCAGATCGGGCACGACCACCAAAAGTCCCTTCGCGTTGGGAACGACGCAGAAATCGGCCGGGCCCTTGAAGTCCTTCGCCAAATCCTTTTTGCCCATTTTCTTGTTCCACTGGAACAACGTGCCGGATACCCAATCGGTCGCCAAGATATCGCCGTTGCCCATGCGATAGAGGCCATCCAGCAAGCCGATATTTTCGGATATTTGCTTCGGCTCGTTCTGGCCGAGCCCCATCAAGTAAATGCCATGCGGCTTATCCTTGGACTCAAAGCCGGCCATTAACAGTGCGCCGTTGTGAGCGGGGTAGAGTCCGTTGGGAAAGACGCCCTTGCCCTTGAACACGACGGTGATCTTGGGCGGCTTCTTCGATTTGAGGAAATCGGCCGGCTCTACTTTGAACAACTGATCGGAACGGTTGTCGCTGACAAAGAGAGTGTCGCCCATCACCGCCGGATCGTTGGCGAACTGGATGCCGGGCAATCCCAGCTTTTTGCCTTCCTTGCTCTTGAGGTCGAACACCCAGACCGAGTCGATGTCGGTCACCCACAGCCGGTTGCCCTTGATCCAGATGCCTTTCGGCTTGTTGAGTACCTGGCCCTTGGCCGGCAGGAATCCGTCCTCGATGATTTTTCCGTCGAGCGAGACCTTGGTGATCTTGCCCTTGCCGTCCTTGTCGGCCGGCTTGAGCGCGGCGCCGAAGTCGCTGGTGTAAAACACCTTGCCCTTGGGGTCATAAGCGACGGATTCGATGTGGCCGAAGCCGGTCACCGTTTTCTCCGAGAGCACCTTCAATTCTTTTGCCGTGGCGCCTGGGACATTCGCCAATTGGAAAGCGGCCAAGGTCGATAGCGCCAGGCCAAACGAAATGGTTTTGATCACGATAGCATCCTCCCTCTGCAAAGCTCGTTTGCTTTTGTTGCCGGCCGCGATGCCCCCACGCGCCATGGCCGCGCGATACCTTAGCGCCTGTGGTGGCCGCCCGGAAGCGCGAAACGCACGCGGCCTCTTGCCAGGCCGACTTAAAAAAAATCCGCCGGGATTCTCATCCCGGCGGAATTCATTTCAAAAAGTTTATTTTACTTCAGCGCCGCCGCGCCGGCCTGCGACACCACGTCGTCCTGCGAACCGGAGCCGCCGGAGACGCCGATGGCGCCGATCACCTTGCCGCCTACCACCAGCGGGTTGCCACCGCGCGACATGATCACGTCATCGAGCGTCGGCAGATAGGCGAAGAAGGCGCCTTTGCCGGACAGCCGTTCGAACACCAAGGTCGGGCGGCGATAACGCGCCGCGGTGCGCGCCTTGTGCTGCGAGATCGTGACCGAAGCGTACTGGCAGTTGTCCTGCTTTTCGAAATAAACCAGATCGCCGGACGGGCTGACGACCGCGACGCACAACGTATTCCAGTTCCGTTTCTTGGCTTCCGCGATCGCGCCCGCGGCCGCCTTCTTGGCGGTATCGATATTGATCGTGTCGCCATAGGGCGGCGGATTGGACGCTTCCGGAATTGCTTCATTCGGATTGGCCGGGTCGGCCGGCACCTGCGCAAAGGCGCCAGTGCTCATCAGCAGCGCGACGCCCACGGCGCCAGCTATCATAGTCAAACGACGCATATATTCCTCCCAAGGGATTGTTCGCCGGTCATGCCGGCTTGCTTTCATTTGTGCACCGCACGCTCTGGCGCACCTTTTCGACACCGGTGAGCTTAGCCAAACGGCGGGCCTTCGCCTATATGGGTCGCTCGTGGGATAAGTTCTGACGGTTTGGAATACTCTTGAGAATATGGGGTTATTGCCGGCATAATCGCCGACGCTGGACTGCCTTCCGGTCAGTCTTGAAAAAAAATAAAATGTAGGGGGATACGTCCATGACCACACTCACACGCCGTAATCTGTTGTCGGTTGCCGCCGGCGCGGCGGCCGCCACGACCTTGCCGTTCGATCACCCGGTCCGCGCCGCGACGCCTCCGGCCGGCAAGCAGGCCAATGGCTGGTACCGTTACAAAGTAGGCAGCATCGAGGTGACAGTCGCGACCGATGGCATCGCCCGTTTCAAGATGGCGGAAGACCACGTCACCAATATCAAGAGGGACGTGGTGAACGCCGCGCTCGCCGAGGTCTTCATGGAAAAAGACATGATGACCACGCCGTATAACCCGATTTGCGTCAACACCGGCGCCAAGCTTTGCGTCATCGACACCGGCACCGGCGAGGCCAACTACAAGAAGTCCAACGGCGTCGGCGGCCAGTTCGTGACCAATCTCGCCGCCGCCGGCATCGACCGCGGCGCCATCGATACCGTGATCATCTCGCACTATCACGGCGACCACATCAACGGCCTGCTGATGGCCGACAACTCGCTGACCTATCCGAATGCCGAAATCCTGGTGCCGGCGCCCGAGCACAAATACTGGATGGACGACGGCGAAATGAGCCGCGCCAGCAAGGGCCGCATCGAGACCAATTTCAAGAACGTGCGCCGGGTGTTCAATGCCGACGTGCTCAAGCGCGTAAAGACCTATGACTGGGGCAAGGACGTGGTCGCCGGCATCACCGCGCAGGGCACACCCGGTCACACTCTAGGCCACGTGTCATTCGTGATCGCCTCGGGATCGGACACGGTCTTTGTGCAGTCCGACGTCACGCACGTGCCGTTCCTGTTCGTGCGTCATCCCGACTGGCACGCCTTCTACGACCAGGACGCCAACATGGCGGAAGCCACTCGCCGCAAGGTCTACGATATGCTGGTGGCGGATAAGATGCGGGTGCAGGGCTTCCACTATCCGTTCCCCTCGCTCGCGCATGTGGAGAAATACGGCACCGGCTATCGCGAAATTCCGGTGGCGTGGAATCCGATTATCTGACCGACGAGCGAAGCCACAACTGAGCAAACAGAAACCACGGGGGAGAAGCACCATGATGCAATTGAACAGACGTAATTTGTTCGCAGGCGCCGCTGCTGCGGGTGCGGCAACCGCGCTTACGCCGCTGATGGGACGCAATGCCAATGCCGGTGTGGCGCCTGCCGGCAAGCAAGTGCCGGGTGTCTATCGACAAAAGCTTGGGAGTTTTGAACTCACGCAAATCACCGACGGCGCGGCCCGCCGTCCGGTGTCGAACGGCTACGTCGTGAACATCAGCAAGGAACAAGCCATCGCCGAGACCGAGGCGGCCCATTATCAGAAGGATCAGGTCATCATCCCGTTCAATCCGTTGGTGATTAATACCGGTTCCAAGCTGGTGCTCATCGATACCGGCGTTGGACCCGCCCTCTATGAGAAATCCAAAGGTGCGGTCGGGCAACTGCATACCAACATGGCAGCGGCCGGCATCGACCGCAACGCCATCGACATCGTCATCCTTTCGCATTTCCACGGCGACCATATCAACGGGCTGCGTATGGCTGACGGCGGACTGTCGTTCCCGAACGCGGAGATCAAGGTGCCCGGCGTCGAATGGGACTTCTGGATGAACGACGCGAACGCCGGCAAAGTATCCGGCTACAACAAGGGCGCATGGGGCGTTCCGCGCGGAATCTTCAAAGGCCTTGAAAACAAGGTGACCAAGTACGAGGCGGGCAAGGAGGTTGCCCCCGGCATCACCTCGATCGCCACGCCAGGCCACACGCCGGGACACACGTCATTCGCCATTGCCTCGGGATCGGCGCACGCGCTGGTCCAATCGGACGTCACCAATATTCCGCAGTTCTTCCTGCGCCATCCGGATTGGCACGTCGAATATGACATCGATCCGAGCACGGCGGCGCAGACACGTCACAAGTTCTACGACATGGCGTCGGCGGAAAAGACACTGGTGATAGGCTTCCACTTCTCGTTCCCGTCCGCCGGCTATGTCGAGAAGGACGGCACGGGCTATCGGCTGGTGCCGATTGTGTGGAACCCGTCGATCTGAACGACTGGATAATCCTTGCTGGAAGGCCGCCCTCACTGGCGGCCTTCTTTTTTGCGCGATGCCGCGACGCTTGCTGGTGGGCAGGCGCGCGCGCCGTTAGGATGGCGAATCATGCCGGATACAGACTTCGAATTAGCCCTGGCCGCGCGCACGCACGACATGCTCGACGCCTGCACGCGTTGCGGAAAGTGCGTGGAGATCTGCCCGGTGACGGCGGCAGCCGGCGTCAGCGATGCCGCGCCCAAGGCGGTGATTTCGGGCGTGATCGACATTTTGCGTGGCGGCGAAGGTGCGCCGGCGGCAAAAGCCTGGGCGAGCGGCTGCGCGCTCACCGGCGACTGCATTGCGGCGTGCCCCGAAAGCATCAATCCGCGCTTCCTGCTGGCGATGACGCGGGTGACGCTGGCGCGAAAAGCGTCCGACTTGCGCGCGCGGCGCAAGCAGGGGGTGGAAAACTTCCATGCCGTCGCTAACGGCGTCAACGTGCTGGCGCGCATGCAGCTTAGCGACGCGGAACTGGCGCGGCTCGGCCAGCAGATGACCGAACGCCTTGAAAAAGGATCGACGGTCGAGCCGGACGAACGCCCCGATTTCGTATTTTACACCGGCTGCAATGTGCTCAAGACACCGCATATGGCGTTGCTCGCGCTCGACATCATGGATGCCCTCGGCGTTACTTATAAGGTGATGGGCGGGCCGACGCATTGCTGCGGCGTGATCCAGCTGCGCACCGGCGATACCGAAGTTTCCGGACGCGCCGCCACCAGTTCGCTCGACAAGCTGGCGGAGGGCAAGACCGGGGTGATTTCCTGGTGTGCGAGCTGCCACGTGCAGTTCACCGAGACGACGATCCCGACCATCGAGAAGATGCGCGGCGCGCGGCCATTCGAGATGACGCCGTTCATGTTATTCCTGCAAACGCGCTTCGAGGAATTGCGGCCGATGCTCAAGACGGCCGTGCCGATGCGCATCGCGTTGCACAAGCATCCCGGCGTCAAGGGCGTGGTGGAAGCCGGCACGGCGTTGCTGCGCATGGTGCCCGGCATCGAGATCGTCGATCTAGGCCAGCCGGCCGTCGGGCTGATGAGCAATGCGCTCAATGGGCTGCCCGAATACAAGCGCGGGCTGCAATTGGCCGAGCTGGAAGCTGCTGCTGCGGCGAAAGTCGATGCGCTGGTTGCGATCTATCACGTCGATCATCGCGAATTGTGCGCGCACGAGCGTGACTGGCCGTTCCGCATTATCAATATTCTGGACATTGTCGGCGCCAGCATGGGCCTGCATCACGACGACCACTTCAAGCGTCTGAAGATCATGCAGGACGCCGACGCCATTGTGGCCGACTGCAAGGACATGCTGGCCTCCCACGGCCTCGATCCGGCACTGGCGCGCGAAGTGGTGGTCAAGGCCATGCTGGCGGAGCAGCCGCTGGCTTTGGTTGGCAGGCTTGACCGGCCGGGCGCTGGAGCCTATATCGCGCGTCCATGACGACGTTTTCTGCACCCGCAAACCTTCGCCGCTGCCGTATCGCCACGGCACGGGAACGCTTGCGCGTCTAGAACTCCCCGTGCCGCCGGACCAAAGGCCGCGGCACTTTATATCCTCGATAACCGCCCTGTTGGCCTTGCTCCGGTAGTCCATTAAGACTCTGGATTAAGGAAACGACTCAATGGTCACCAAGTCGAAAATCGGCGTGCTGGGCGCCTCCGGCTATACCGGCTCCGAACTGGTGCGGATGCTGTTGCGGCATCCGCGCGCGGATATCGTGCTGCTCACGGCCGAGCGCAGCGCCGGCAAGGCGATGCGGGAGGTTTTCCCGCAGTTCTCGCCGTTCGAATTGCCGAAGCTTGTCGCCATCGAAGGTCTCGACTGGGGCAAAGCCGGGCTCGACCTAGCATTTTGTGGGCTGCCGCACGCCACCACACAGAAGGTACTTAAGGCACTGCTTACACAGGCGCCGCACACCAAGGTGGTCGACCTGTCGGCGGACTTTCGGCTGCATGACACCGCCGCTTACGCCAAATGGTACGGCCACGAGCACCATGCGCCCGAACTGCAGCAAGAGGCGGTCTATGGCCTCACGGAGATCCACCGGCGCGCGATCAAACAGGCACGGCTGGTCGCCAATCCGGGCTGCTACACGAGCTGCGCGGAGTTGCCGCTGATCCCGCTGATCAAGGCCAAGGCGATCGAGCTCGATGAAATCGTGATCGACGCCAAGTCGGGCATGACCGGGGCGGGCAGGGCGGCCAAGGAAGCCATGCTGTTTTCGGAAGTGTCCGAGGGTTTCCACGCCTATGGGGTGGGCCACCACCGCCACATGGCCGAGCTCGACCAGGAGTTCTCGCTCGCTGCCGGGCGCGAGGTGATCGTCAGTTTCACCCCGCATCTGGTGCCGATGAACCGGGGGATTTATTCGACCATCTATGTGCGGGGCAAACGCGGCCGGACGCCGCAAGAGCTTCACGCGATACTTTTAAAGTTCTACGCGAAGGAGCCATTTGTCCATGTGCTGCCGTTCGGCGAGGTGCCGCAGAGTCGGCACGTGCGCGGCTCCAACATGACCTTCATCGGCGTCGCCAATGACCGCATCGCCGGCCGCGCGATCGTCATGGCGACGCTGGACAATCTGGTGAAGGGCGCCTCCGGCCAGGCGATCCAGAACATGAATCTGATGCTGGGCTACCCCGAGACCATGGGACTGGAGCAGGTGGCGCTGTTTCCGTAGCTCGGCGGGTGCACTAGCCTTCGCCGTAGGAGACCCGACTCATGTTCGAGGTCAGCAACCAGCCGCCGCCGCTTGAGCCCTATAACCTGTTCGCCAGCGACCGCGTGCTGCGCGAGGCGGTCAAGCGCGAGCAGGCGGGCTGGGCGGACGACGGGCTGACGACGCTTGGCTTAACGCTCGGCAAGCCGGAGACGATCCAGCTCGGCTTCGACGCCAACAAATATACGCCGACGTTGCGCACGCTCGACCGCTACGGCCACCGCCTTGACGAAGTGGACTACCATCCGGCCTGGCACGAGCTGATGGCCATCGCGCTGCGCGCCGGCCTGCATTCGAGCCCCTGGGCCGATCCCAAGCCCGGCGCGCATGTGACGCGGGCGGCCGGCTGCTACATGCTCGGGCAGATCGAGGCCGGCGTCTATTGCCCGCTCGCCATGACCTACGGCTCGGTGCCAAGCCTGCGTCATGCACCGGCGATCGCGGCGCAATGGCTGCCGAAGATTTTCGCGCGCGAATACGACAAGCGTTTTCGGCCGATGCAGGAGAAGACCTCGGCGCTGATCGGCATGGGTCTGACCGAGAACCAGGGCGGCTCGGACCTGCGCACCAATACGACGCGCGCGACGCCGGCCGGCGATGGCAGCTTCCGCCTGCATGGCCACAAATGGTTTATGTCGGTGCCGATGTGCGATGCCTTCCTCATCCTCGCGCAATCGGCGAAAGGCCTGAGCTGCTTCCTGATGCCGCGCTGGACGCCGGATGGCGAACGCAACGCCATTCATATCCTGCGGCTGAAGGACAAGCTCGGCAACCGCTCCAATGCTTCGAGCGAAGTGGAATTCGACGGCGCCTATGCGCAATTGGTCGGCGAGGAGGGCCGCGGTATCCCGACCGTCATCGAGATGGCCAATTACACCCGGCTCGACTGCTGCACCGGCTCATCGGCGCTGATGCGGCAAGCGCTGGCGCAGGCGATCCATCACGCCCGCCATCGCACCGCGTTCCAGAAGAAGCTGATCGACCAGCCTTTGATGAGCAATGTCCTGGCCGATCTGGCGCTCGAATCGGAAGCGGCGACCGTGCTGACGATGCGGCTGGCGCGCGCCTATGACGAAAGCGACGAGATTTCGGCTGTGTTGCGCCGCGTGGTCACGCCAGCGGCGAAATTTTGGATCTGCAAGCGCACGCCTTATGTCACGTTCGAGGCGATGGAGGTGCTGGGCGGCTCCGGTTATATCGAGGAAAGCGTGCTGCCGCGGCTCTACCGCGAGGCGCCGGTCAATTCGATCTGGGAGGGTTCCGGCAACGTCATGTGCCTCGACGTGCTGCGCGCGCTCAAGCGCATGCCGAGCGCGGCCGACGCGCTGCGGCACGAACTCGACCGGGCCGGCGATGCGCGCGTGACGGCCTTCGCCGAGCGGCTGTTGCTGCGCCTGCGCGCGGCCGACCGCAACGATGAGCAGCAAGCGCGCGCGCTGGCGCGCGAGCTGGTGCTGGCCTTACAGGCGGCGCTATTGATCAGACATTCGCCAAGCGCGGTGGCGGACGCCTTCTGTGCCTCGCGGCTGGCGGGCGATGGCGCCGGCGCCTTCGGCATGCTGCCGCGCGGGCTCGATCTGGCGGCGATTGTGGAACGTGCGGCGCCGATCTAGTTCGAAGAGAGCTTGCGGCCGGCCGGCGGCAACCTCGACTTTAAATATATGATGAGCTTAAAGCAGCCATAAAATCCGCCGACGACATATAGCGTCGCGGCCATCATGAAAACGATGAAATAATCCCACGCGACGAGCACACCGTAGACGATAACCATGGCGACCGCCCCGCATACATAGGCGGTCATCGCTGCGACGCTCAGCACAAGCGCGCCGGCCGACCACTTGTCGTCCGCTCGCGCCCATTTGATGCCTTGATAGGCTCCCAAGGCCACGCCGACAGCGGCCAGGACGCGCAGCAAAATATCGGTCCAATCCAGCATGCCGCGCGTCCCCCTCAAGATACGACGATTGCGCCGCTTGCGCGGCGCGCGCGACGCGAGGCCTAAAGCTTCCCGAAGATCGCCAGCACCAGCGCCACTTGCGCCAGGAAGCCGACGGTGAAGGCGAGCGTGCGCAGTATCGCAATGCCGAGCGCGTAGATGATGGCGTGCGCCAGCCGCGCCCAGAAATAGACCGCGCAGGCGATCACGGTACTCTGGGTCGAGTGGTCCATGGCGTCGAGGATCAGCACCAGCGGCGCAAAGATCACCAGATTCTCGACCGCGTTAGTGTGGGCGAAATACAGCCGATGCGCCCACGGAGATTGCGCCTTGTCGTTGCGCGAGGGGTTGCCCATCGCGCCCATCAGTCCGCGCACCATGGCGCGATCGATAATATAAGGCACCCACATCAGCCCGGTCAGGATGACCGTCAGCGTCAGCCACATCAGTTCCTTGGACATTGCCATCCCCCTTTTCGATTTTACCCGCGCCCGGCAGACTACCGCATGATCCCGAAAAGTGGGAACCGGTTTTCGGAAAAGATCATGCCCAAGCCATAAAGCATGCGGCGGCGCATGTCGAAGCCTGGCCGCATAAACAAGCCGTTACCGTTCTAGCCCATCATGGTTTGGACAATGACATAAAGCCCGACCGCGATCACGAAGCCGGAGAAGGTGAGCGTGAGCGCGTGCTTGTGAGCGGAGAGACGGCGGCCGAGCCTTATGCCGAGCAGGCCGCCGAGCGCGCCGCCGGCGATGAATAGCAACGCCAAAGGCCAGTCCACCAGGCCGGACCAGGCGTAGCTCGCCGCGGTGGTGAGCCCGAAGGCAGTGATCGAAACCAGCGAGGAGCCGATCGCATTGATCAGCGGCATGGCGGTGGCGCCGATCAGTCCGGGCACGATCAGGAAGCCGCCGCCGATGCCGAAAAAGCCCGACAGGCCGCCGACCAGAAAGCCGATGCCGATCAAGAAGGGCAGAAGTTTCGGCATGCTCGCGCGCGTGAGCGCAACATCCGGATTGCCGCCGGATTTGCGCGGCCGCAGCATTACAATGCCGACCGCCACCATCAGCACGCCGAACAGCGTCAGCAGGCGGGAGCCGTCCACCATCTTGCCGAGCTGCGCGCCGCCGGCGGCGCCGAGCATACCCGATACGGCAAACACCAGCGCGCAGGGCCACTTTACCGTGCCCTCGCGCGCGTGCCCGGCCAGATTGACCGCCGCGCTCGCGGCCACGGCTAGCGCACTGGTGCCGATGGCGACATGGGCCGACGGCACGCCCACCACATAGACAAGCAGCGGCACCGCCAGGATCGAGCCGCCGCCGCCGACCAGCCCGAGGGTAAATCCGACCAGGCTGCCGGAGCCGACTGACAAAAGAGCGTGCAGCATTGTGATTGATTGCCGGCCGGCGCGCGCCGGATCCTTCCCATCAGTCCGAGTTCTTGGCCTTCACGTAGGAACCGGGCGCGTCCTCGATTGGTTTAAGCTTGCCGCTGCCGATCTTGCGCGCCGGCACGGTCTTGGCATTTTGACTCTTGAGCCATTCGAACCAGTCCGGCCACCATGAGCCGGGATGCTCTTTCGCCGTCTTCAGCCAGACATCGACATCGTCGCCGCTTGGCGGCGCGCCGGTCCAGTACTGATATTTCGGCAAGCGCGGGAGCTTGGCCGGAGGATTGACCACGCCGGCGATATGGCCGGAGCCGGCCAGCACGTATTTCACTGGCCCGCCGAAAAATTGCGAGCCGAACAGCACCGACTTTGCCGGCGCGATGTGGTCCTCGCGGGTGGCGAGATTGTAGATCGGCAGCTTCACCTTGCGCAGATCGAGTTTGACGCCGCCGAGCTTGATCTTGCCCTTGGCGAGGTTGTTTTCGAGATAGCAATTGCGCAAATAAAACGAATGGTTAGCCGCCGGCATGCGGGTGGCGTCGGCATTCCAGTGCAGGATATCGAACGCGAAAGGTTTCTTGCCGCGCAGGTAATTGTTGACCACATAGGGCCAGATCAGATCGTTGGAACGCAGCATGTTGAAGGCATTCGCCATGCGCGAGGCCTCGAGATAGCCCTGGTCCTTCATGTGCGCTTCGAGTTGCCCGATGCGCTCCTCGTCGACGAACACCTTGAGATCGCCGGCATAGGTGAAATCGACCTGGGCGGCGAACATGGTGGCCGATAGCACGCGGTTCTTTCGCTTGCCCGCCAGATAGGCGAGCGTGATCGCCAGCAGAGTGCCGCCGACGCAATAGCCGATGGCGTTGACCTTGCGCTCGCCGGTCGCCGCCTCGATGGCGTCGAGCGCAGCGATCGGGCCTTCGAGCATATATTGTTCGAAGCTTTTACTAGCCAAACGCGCGTCGGGATTGACCCAGGACACCACGAACACCGTGATTCCCTGATCGACGCACCATTTGACGAACGACTTCTCCAGCGTGAGATCGAGAATGTAGAACTTATTGATCCAGGGCGGCACGATCAGCAGCGGAACCTTCAGCACCTGTTTGGTGACCGGCGCGTATTGGATCAGCTGCATCAAGTCGTTCTGGAACACCACCTTGCCGGGGGTGAGCGCGAGATTGCGCCCGACCTCAAACATGGCCGGATCGGACTGGCTGATCTTGAGATTGCCGTGCCCGGCCTTGATGTCCTCGGTGAGCATGTGCATGCCGCGCACCAGATTGCTGCCGTTCGAGGCCAGCGTCTCGCGCAGCAGCTCCGGATTGGTCAGCACGAAATTCGACGGCGAAATCGCGTTGGCAATCTGCTTGACGTAGAACTGGGCCTTGTCGCGGGTGTGCTCATCGACACCGGAGGCGTCCTTGACCAAGTGGTCGGCCCAATGGCTGGTCAGCAGATAGGCTTGCTTGAGGAAATCGAAGAACTGATTCTGTGACCACTCCGGATCGGCGAAGCGCTTGTCTTTCGGGTCGGGTGTGACAACGGGCGCCGTCTGCTCGCCGGCCATGCGCTTGACCGCGCCGGCCCACAAATCCAGATAGGCGCGGCCGAGGCTTGTCTGTATTTCGACCGCGCGCTGCGGGTCGGCGAGCCAGTATTCGGCCACGTGGCCGACGGTCTTGACCACGTCGGTGACGTCGTCGGCCAATTCGCCTTTGATCTTGCCTTCCTCGCGCGGCTTCATATAGGCGGCGAGCGCCTTGCCGCCTTCCTCGATCATGCGCGCCAGATTATGCGCGAATGCCTCGACATCGACGGCGCCGAGCTTGGGCGGTTCCTTCGCCGATCCCATCCCTGTTTCCTTGGCCGGTTCCTTGGTCGGTTCCTTGGCCGGTGCGTTTGCCGTTTCGCCGCTGGGCTTTTGCATCGCTGTCGGTCCCCAGCCCACAAGTGGCCCGTACCGTGCGTTATCACAAGGCGCGTTTCAGCGCATGGTTTCAGCGGCCCGCGGCCCGGCCTTTGGCCGCATGCTCATCTTGCTGCGGCCATATTAGCCGGATACCCGGTTTATGCTATAATTCATTGAGTCTACATCGATTTCCCGTCTAGCCGACAGGTTTTGTGGAGTATGCCGCGGCCCCTTCACCGATCGATCTTGGCGGCCTTGGGGTTGGCCATTTTCCTTGCCGGCTGCGCGGAAGGGCAGTTGGCCGATCGGCTGCCGCCCGACATGGGGGGATTGCCCGCCGGCACCCCGGCGCGGCCGGCCGCGCCCTACCAGTATCCGGCGGTACACGACATGCCGCCGCCGCGCGCGACCGAGCCGATGAGCGATGAAGAGCAAGTGAGGCTGGAAAAGGAGCTGCAAGGCGTCCGGGACCGCCAAGAAAGGCAGGAGGCAGGCCAACAAGCAGGGCGCGATGGGGCTGCCAAAAAAACCGCGCCGGTGACGAGCAAAAAGCCCGCGCCCCCGAAGAAAAAGCCGCCCGCACCGGTCAATATCGTCCCGCCCGCTGGCGCCAATAGCTCTGGCACTAAGATCAACCCGTGATAAAAGCCAGCCGGGGTAATACCTGCCGGCTGGAGAAGGCAGCCCGCGCATGATTTTTAAGGTCTGAGCCGATGGAAGAATTCTACCGCATCCGCCGTTTGCCGCCCTACGTGTTCGAGGAGGTGAACAAGGCCAAGGCGCGCGCCCGCAATGGCGGGGCCGATATTATCGACCTCGGCATGGGCAATCCGGATCTGCCGGCGCCGGCCCATGTCATCGAGAAGATCAAGGAGACCCTGGGCAAGCCGCGCACCGACCGCTATTCGGCCTCGCGCGGCATTGCAGGTTTGCGCCGCGCGCAAGCGGCTTATTATGATCGCCGCTTCGGCGTGAAGCTCAATCCCGACACCCAAGTCGTCACGACGCTTGGTTCGAAGGAAGGTTTCGCCAACGTCGCGCAGGCGATCACCGCGCCCGGCGACGTCGTGCTGGTGCCCAATCCGAGCTATCCGATCCACGCCTTCGGTTTCCTGATGGCGGGCGGCGCCATCCGCTCGGTGCCGTCGGAGCCGACGCCGAATTTTTTCCACACACTTGAGCGTGCGATCATCCATTCGATCCCCAAGCCGCAGGTCCTGGTGGTGTGCTACCCGGCCAATCCGACCGCTTATGTGGCGACGCTCGATTTCTACAAGGACCTCGTGGCCTTCGCCAAAAAGCACAGCCTGCTGGTGCTGTCGGATCTCGCTTACGCCGAAGTCTATTTCGACGGCAATCCGCCGCCCTCGCTGTTGCAGGTGCCGGGCGCCAACGATATCGCGGTCGAATTCACCTCGATGTCGAAAACTTATTCCATGCCGGGCTGGCGCATCGGCTTTGCCGTCGGCAATGAACGGGTGATCGCGGCCTTGGGCCGCGTGAAATCCTATCTCGACTATGGCGCCTTTACCCCGATCCAGGTGGCGGCGACCGCTGCGCTCAACGGTCCCGACGACTGCATCAAGGAAATGCGGGAGACCTACAAGAAGCGTCGCGACGTGCTGGTGGAAAGCTTCGACCGCGCCGGCTGGCATGTGCCGAGCCCGAACGCTTCGATGTTTGCCTGGTCGCCGATCCCGGACCCGTTCAAGCCGCTCGGCAGCGTGGAATTCTCCAAATTGCTGGTCGAGAAGGCCGATATCGCGGTGTCGCCCGGCATCGGCTTTGGCGAATATGGCGAGGGCTATGTGCGCATCGCGCTGGTGGAGAACGAGCAACGCATCCGCCAGGCCGCGCGCAATGTGCGGCGCTTCCTCGACACCGCGCCGGAACAGCTTCACAACGTCGTCCCGCTCGCCACCCGGCGCTAGCGCATGATCCCGAAAAGTGGGATCCGGTTTTCGGATAAGATCATGCGCGAATTGGCATAAGTCTCATGGTTGCATCTCTTAAAGTTGGCGTCGCCGGATTGGGCACGGTCGGCGCGGCCTTGGTCGCCCAGGTGGCGCAGCAACGCGAGCGGCTGACCGCGCGTTGCGGCCGCAAAATCGAGATCGTCGCGGTCTGCGCCCGCTCACGCGCCAAGAACCGCGGCATCGATCTTAAGAGCATGAAATGGTTTGCCGATCCGGTCGCATTGGCGCAAAGCGCCGACATTGATGTGCTGGTCGAGCTGATCGGCGGCGCCGGCGATCCGGCCCGGAACACAGTTGCAGCGGCCTTGGGCGCGGGCAAGTCGGTGGTCACCGCCAACAAGGCGCTGCTCGCCAAGCATGGCGTCAAGCTGGCGGCGCTGGCTGAAAAAAACAACGTTGCGCTTAATTTCGAGGCCGCGGTCTGCGCCGCCATCCCGACCGTGAAGACCTTGCGCGAGGGACTTGCCGGCAATCAGATCGAGCGCATCTACGGCATTCTCAACGGCACCTGCAATTACATTCTGACCCGCATGGAGCAGGAGCGGCTGCCGTTCGCCGAGTGCCTCAAGCAGGCGCAGCGCCTGGGTTATGCCGAGGCCGATCCGGCTTTCGACATCGAGGGCCACGACACCGCGCAGAAACTCGCGATCCTGGCGAGCCTTGCCTTCGGCAGCAAGGTCGATCAAGGCGCGATCTATGTCGAAGGCATTTCCTCGATTGCGCCCGCCGATCTCGCCGCCGCCGACGAGCTCGGCTACCGCGTGAAATTGCTCGGCGTAGCGCTGAAGACGCCAAAGGGCATCGAGCAGCGCGTGCATCCCACCATGGTGCGCAAGGATTCATCGATCGCGCAGGTGATGGATGTGACCAATGCCGTCACCATCGATGCAGCCGGCATCAATCCGCTCACGCTGGTCGGCCCCGGCGCGGGCGGCGCCGCCACCGCCTCTTCGGTGCTCTCCGACCTCGCAGACATCGCGCGGGGCGCGCGCGTCACTCCTTTCGGCCGGCCGGCCGCGCAGCTCGTGAGCGTGCGCAAGGCGCCGATGCAGCGGCACGAGGGCGGCTATTACATCCGGCTGCAGGCGCGCGACAAACCGGGCACCGCGGCGACCATCGCCACGCGGCTGGCCGAGCAGGAAATATCGCTGGAATCGATTGTGCAGCGCCATGGCAAGGGCGCCGCCGGCGACCAAGCCAAGAACGGCTCCGTCCCCGTTATCCTCATTACCTACGCTACCAGCGAAGATGCGGTAAGAAAGGCCCTTGCCGCGGTGGGCCGCGATAGGGTGATCTCGGGCCGGCCGCAAGTGATCCGTATCGAGAAGAACTAGCGCATGATCCCGAAAAGCATGCCCCCGGACTTGATCCGGGGGCGAGGAACCGGTTTTCGGAAAAGATTATGCGTAATTAATATAGACCGGCCCGCAGGCCGGAATTTTCCAAGACCGGCCGGTAGGCCGGAGTTTTCCACGAGGAGCGATAAAATGGCGTTGGTGACCGAGACTTCCAAGCAGGTGCTGGATCGCATCCTCTCAATCGAAATCGTGCGCGTGACCGAGCGTGCGGCGGTTTCGGCGGCGCGCCTGCGCGGGCGCGGTAACGAGAAGGACGCCGACCAGGCCGCGGTCGATGCCATGCGGCGCGAGTTGAGCAAGTTGCCGATCGGCGGCACGGTGGTGATCGGCGAGGGCGAGCGCGACGAGGCGCCGATGCTGTTCATCGGCGAGACCGTTGGCACCGGCAAGGGGCCGAAGGTCGACATCGCGGTCGATCCGCTCGAAGGCACCACGCTCTGCGCCAAGAACATGCCGGGCGCGATCGCCACCATGGCGATGGCGGAAAGCGGCACCTTGCTCAACGCACCCGACGTCTACATGGAGAAGATCGCCATCGGTCCCGGCTATCCGAAGGACCTGGTCGACCTCGATATCTCGCCGGCCGAGAACATCATGCGGCTGGCCAAGGCCAAGGGCGTCAAGCCGGCAGAGATCACCGCGCTCATTCTCGACCGGTCGCGCCACGCCGACATTATCGAGGCGGTGCGCAAGACCGGCGCGGCGGTCGCGTTGATCACGGACGGCGACGTCGCCGGCGTGATCCATACCGCCCAGCCGGACGCCACCGGCATCGACATCTACTTAGGCATCGGCGGCGCGCCGGAGGGCGTGCTGGCGGCGGCGGCGCTCGCCTGCATCGGCGGCCAGATGCAATGCCGGCTGGTGCTCGACAGCGAAGAAAAACGCACGCGCGCCGCCAAAATGGGCATCAAAGATCCGCGCAAGATTTACGGCATCGGCGACATGGTGAAGGGCGACTGCGTCTTCGCGGCGACCGGTGTCACCGACGGCAATCTGCTGAGGGGCGTGAAGTTCCGCAAGAACGTGATCGAAACCGAAACCGTGGTGATGCGCTCGGTCACCGGTACGGTGCGCTGGATTCGCGCCGAGCATCGCCACTTCAGAAAATTCCATCTGGACTAGCGTTCCCATGCCGCGTGACGTGCATCTGGTCGGTAGCGTGCCGCTTGCCGACGCGCGGCAGGTCTTTACGACGGTGAGCGCGGCGCTTGGCCCCCGTCTCAAACGCATTCCCGACGGCGAAACCGGCGAGCGCGCCGACTGGATCACCTGGCTGGAGCCGGTCTTTGCCCGCAATGCCGCGCTGGAGAAATCCGACGAGTTGTTCCGCATCCATGCCACCGGCACGGCGCGCATCCGCTACCGGCTAAAGCCCGGCAAGACCGTGCACGATGTTTCCTTCGACAATCTGTTCTATGCCGATATCGCCAAACGGTCGTATGCCGAATTTGCCGCGCTCAAACAGCAAGGCCTGGTGCCGAAAGATTGCCGCTTCCAGATTGATCTGGTTCCCGCCCATTCTGTGATCTGGCTGTTCCTGCAGGACGACCTGCATCGGCCGCTCGATCCGGTTTTCAACGAGGCGCTCAAGCGCGAGATCGACAAGATCGCAGCGGCGCTGCCGCACGACCAGATCGCCATCCAGTTCGATGTGGCCTCGGCCGTGTTCGCGCGTCTCCAGCGCAATGAGCCGAATGCCTATGGCAACAACCGCGCCGAGATGCTGGCGAATTTCTCAACCATCCTCACCGATCTGGCGGAGCGGGTGCCCGCCGATATCGAGTTGATGTTTCACTTCTGCTACGGCGATTCCAACCACAAGCACGTGGTCGAGCCGGCCGACATGGGCGACATGGCTGCCATGGCCAATCGCCTGTCCGCCGATATCAAACGGAGAATCGATCTAATCCACATGCCGGTGCCGCGCGATCGCGCCGACGATGCCTATTTCGCGCCGCTGGCGAGGCTGCGCCTGCGGAGCGAGACCGAATTGTGTCTCGGGCTGGTGCATTACACCGATGGCGTGGCCGGTACGCGCCAGCGCCTGAAAGTTGCCGAGCGGCACGCCGCGCGTTTTTCGATTGCGACCGAATGCGGCTTTGGCCGGCGCGACCCGGCAACGCTGCCGGAACTGCTGCGGATACACGCGGAAGTCGCCGGTTAGAGCATGATCCGGTTAGATTGAATCACTGTGTTTCCCTTACATTTTGTATGCGCATGATCTTTTCCGAAAACCGGTACCCACTTTTCGGGATCATGCGCTAGCGTGTGATAGGGTGCGCTGGCTCGGCAGCAAGAGAGGATGGCATGAAACGCGTATTGGGAATCATTCTGTTGTGCGGCTGTCTTGCCATGCCGGTGCGTGCGCAGGATACCGCCTCGTCCGAAACATTGCGGGCGGCGCAGGAACTTTCCGCGATCATGACCGGCGGAACGATCCAGCAGATGACCAGCGCCTTGATCGGCCAAATGTGGCCGGGCATCGAAAGTCATCTTGCCGGGAAGGTTGACGCGGCGACGCTTAGCGAAATGCGCAGCGAGATCGAGCCGCTTTTCTCCAAATTCGTGAACGAGTCGTTGAAAGACGCGCCCGCCATCTATGCGCGCCATTTCTCCGCCGCCGAGCTTCACGAACTGGTGGCGTTCTACAAGTCGCCGACCGGCGCCAAGACGCTGCGCGAACTGCCCAAGATTACCGCCGAGTCCTATGATCTGATCGCTCCGCGCATGGCGCCATTCCAGCAGGAAATTGCCGCCAGCATGCAGGCGGTCATGAAGAAGCACGGCTACAAGGATTAGCGCCGATGGCGGCTTTGCCCGCAGCGGTACTGAGCAACTCCGAGCGTTTCTTTCTCGGCGTCGAGAAATCCGCGACTGGCCGCGCCTGGCGCGACCGGCTCGACGAGCGCGGCAATGTGCGCGCGCTTACCATCGCGCAACGGCTCGGCGTTCCGGAATTGCTGGCGCGCGTGCTGGCCGGCCGCGGCGTGGAGCCCGACCAGGCCGAGGCCTATCTCGATCCCACCATCAAGCGGCTGCTGCCCGACCCGCATACGCTCACCGATATGCAGGCGGCGTCGGCGCGCATTGCGCAGGCGATTGCGCATAGCGAGCGCGTTGCCATTTTCGGCGATTACGACGTGGACGGCGCCACTTCTTCGGCGCTGCTGGCGCACTTTCTGCGCCATTGCGGGCTCGATCCGATCATCCATATTCCGGATCGCATTTTCGAAGGCTACGGGCCGAATGTGGATGCCATCCGCTCGTTCGCCGAGCGCGGCGTAAAACTTCTGATCACGGTCGATTGCGGCACCACCAGTATCGAGCCGCTGGCCGAGGCCAAGAAGCTCGGGCTCGATACGGTGGTGATCGATCACCACCAGGCCGACGAAGAACTGCCCGCCGCTGTGGCAATCGTCAATCCGAATCGGGCCGACGATCTTTCGGGCTTGGGGCATCTTGCCGCCGTCGGCCTAGTGTTTGTGACGCTGGTGGCGCTGACGCGCGAACTGCGCCAACGCGACTTCTGGAACGCCGACCGCATTGAGCCCGATCTGATGTCTCTGCTGCATCTGGTCGCGCTCGGCACCGTCGCCGATGTGGTGCCGCTGCAAGGGCTTAACCGCGCCTTCGTCGCCAAGGGGCTTATTGCCCTGAGACGCCGCGATCATGTCGGTCAGACCGCGCTGATGGATGCCGCCCGGCTCAGCGGCCCGCCGGAGGCCTGGCATCTCGGCTTTCTGCTGGGGCCGCGCATCAATGCCGGCGGCCGCATCGGCCGCGCCGATCTCGGCGTCCGCCTGCTGCTGGAGCAGGACCCGAGCGAGGCCGCAGCGATAGCCGCCGAACTCGACCGCCTGAACCGCGAGCGCCAGCAAATCGAACTGGCGACGGTGGCGCAGGCGGAAGCCGAAGCCATGGCCGCGCTTGGCCTGGAAGAAAAGGGCGCCGTGGTGGTGACCGCGGCGCAAGGCTGGCATCCCGGCGTGGTCGGGCTGGTGGCGGCGCGGCTGAAGGAACGCTACGGCCGACCGGCCTTCGCCATTGCGCTCGAACCGGGCGGCATCGGCACCGGTTCGGGACGCTCGATTGCCGGCGTCGATCTCGGCCGCGCGGTGCGCCAGGCGGTGCATGATGGGTTGCTGCTCAAGGGCGGCGGCCACGCCATGGCGGCCGGCATCACGCTGCCGAAAGGCGGGCTGGCCGCGTTCCGCGCTTTTCTGGAAGCAACGCTTGGCCCCTCCGTCGAGATTGCGCGCAGCGAGCGCGCGCTTCTGATCGACGGCGCGGTCAGCGCTGGCGGCGTTAATCTGGCGCTGGTCGAGATGCTGGCGCGCGCGGGACCTTATGGCGCCGGCAATCCGGAGCCGCTGCTGGCGCTGCCGGCGCATACGCTCGCCTACGCCGATGTCGTCGGCGAGAACCACATCCGCGCGCGCTTTCGCTCCGGCGACGGCAAAATCGTCAACGCCATCTCGTTCCGCGCCGTCGGCACGCCGCTCGGCCAGGCGTTGATCGAAAATCGCGGCCGTCCGATGCACGCGGCCGGGTACCTGGCGGTCGACCGCTGGCAGGGCGCCGAGCGGGTGCAGATGCGGCTCACCGATGTGGCGGTGAGCTAGCGGACGCCATCCTGGTGCCGACTTACCTTGTCAACCTCGACGCTGAATGGAACAATTCGCGCAGTCGCGCCGGCAATCGCCAAGCATAACAAACGGGCGCACAGGGAGGATCGAAATGCCGACGCGGCGTTACGTCAGAAATGTCATCATCGCGATGGCGCTGTCGGTATTTTCTTTTGCCCCAGGTGAGGCCGACGCGCAGCCTTATCCGGCGCGCGATATTACCTTCGTCGTCGCATTTGCACCCGGCGGCGTCGCCGACACGGTGGCGCGTTTCGTAGCGCAAGGCGTGGCGGCGAAACTCAAGCGCAATGTCATTGTCGAAAATCGCGGCGGCGCCGGCGGCAACATTGCCGCGGCCTCGGTCGCGCGCGCGGCGCCCGACGGCTACACCTTGCTGGTCACCACCACCGCCTTGGCAATCAACGAGACGCTGACGCCGAACAAGGGATTTTCAGCGACCGAACTCAAAACCATCGCGATAGTCGCGTCGAGCCCGGAATCGCTGGTGACCAATGCGAGCAACCCGGCCGGAAATCTCGCCGAATTCCTGCAAGCGGCAAAGGGCAAGAGCATCAATTTCGGCACCGCCGGCGTCGGCAGCGGTTCGCATATCGCGGCCGAGTATTTCTTCAAGGTGCAGGCCAAGATTTCGGCGGTGCATATCCCGTTCAAGGGCGGCGCGCCGGCCATGAACGCGGTCATGGGCAATCAGATCGATGTGTGGGCGACCACGCTCGACGGTGGCGCCGCGGCGCAAATCGCCGGCGGAAAGCTCAAAGGCCTGGGCGTCGCCAGCGCCAAGCGGGTGGCGGTCGTTGCGAACGTGCCGACTTACGCGGAGGCCGGTTACCCGTTCGAAGCCTCGTCTTGGGTCGGGGTTTTCGCGCCTCCCAACACCAGCCCGCAAATCGTCGGCCAGTTGAACGCAGCGACCGAAGACGTGATGCAGGATGCAGCGCTTCGGAAAAAACTCACCGCCATCGGCTTCGAGCCGCTGAGCGGATCGCAAGCGCAGGCCGAAACCATGTTCAAGGCCGAGGTGGCGAAGTGGGGCGCCATGGTCAAGACCCTGGGGCTGTCGCTCAATTAAGCCGGTAACGTGGTGCTGTTTAGCCCCCTCTGATAGGGGGAAGGCTCCCGCGCGCCCGGCGTCGCTTAACAATGCGGAAACCCAGCCCGGTCAGAATGCCGCTCGTCCCGGCGCTGGCAAGCTGTAAACGGCCGAGCGCCAAACCGACCGGAAAGCACGACATGCGTGGCCATGAAATATTTTGGCGGCGTTCCTTTTGGCGGACGGCTGCGTTCATCGCACTGGCGGCCGTGGCGCTGGCGGTCGGTTTCCCACAAAAGACCCTGACCGCGCCGATGCCGGACACGGTCGACATGGCCGACATGACCTGGGTTGAAGTGCGCAGCGCCATCGCGCACGGCTACACTGTGGCGATCGTGCCCTCCGGCGGCATCGAGCAGAACGGTCCGCACATGGTGCTCGGCAAGCACGACTACATCGTACACGCGGCGGCCAACCGCATCGCGCGCGCGCTCGGGCGCACTTTGGTGACGCCTGTGGTGCCATTCGTGCCGGAGGGCAATTACGATCCGCCGAGCGACAATATGCTGTTTCCCGGCACGCTCGGCGTGCCCGAGCCGGTATTTGCCGCCGTGCTGGAAGGCATCGCGCGCAGCCTCAAGTCGGCCGGCTTCAAGACCATCTGCCTGATCGGCGACCATGGCGGCAACCAGGCCGCGCAGGCGGCGGTAGCGGAAAAACTCAATCGCGAATGGGGCGGCGAAGTGCGCGTACTGAACGTGGCGGATTATTATCTGGACCAAGCTCAGATCGCGTATCTGAACGGCAAGGGCGAGACTGAGGCCACCATCGGCAGCCATGCCGGTCTGATCGACACCTCGGAACTGCTGTCGGTGCATCCGCAGGGCGTCGACCTGGCGCGGTTGGCGGCGTTGCCATCGCATTCGGAAAAACCCGGACACTCCGGCGATCCGCAGCGCGCCTCAGCCGACTACGGCAAGGCGCTGCTCGATATCAGAATCAACGCAGCCCTCCACCAGATCAGAGCGGCGCTGCCCGGCTGGCAGAGCACGAACTGAGGCCGGCGCAAGACGCGGACGTAAGACGCAGGCGCAAGCGCGGTTTTGTGATACCCTGTTTTGCGGCGCGCCGTCCTAAGTTATAGATCGTTCAATTGCGAAAGGAACTTTCATGGCATTCAAGCCGAATTACGGCATGCAGCGTTCCGATCGCAACCGCGCGGCGCAGGCACGAAAAGACGAGAAGCAGCGTAAGCGTGAGGAGAAATCCGCGCAGCGCAAAGCCGAGCGCGCGGCGGAAATAAAAATTCCGTCCGACGATACGCGGACTTAATGCAAAGGGCGTGACGATTGCGGCCGAAACTGGCGGGCGCTAGCCCAGCTTACGGCGGGAGTCGGCGCGTTTAAACTATAAGTCGCCGGGTTTTAGCCCGGTATGTCTTGCAATGCGCGCAAGCATGCGAGGGCCGATCTCATCGCCATCGTGGAAGGCAAAAATATAGTCAGGAAAGTTCTGCCGTTGTAGCGTGCGGTGCGATCCCGTTTGTCGCTTCACCGACCAGCCAATCCGCAATAGCGCGGCGAGTACGCGCTGTGTTTTAGCCGCCGGCCAGCGGTTCATGCGCTTCAAATAATTTCGCTACTTCGCTCGGCAGTGGTTCGCCGTTATCAAGCCGATCGGCGATTACGCGCAACGCCATGGCTTTCACTTTGGATTGGGCCTCGACCTCGGTTGCGCCATACGCCATCACGCCGGGAAGCGCCGACACTTCGGCGATCCACCGGCCATCGTCTTCGCGTTCGGTCTCGATTCCCAGCATCGGGATATCTCTATGATCCGAATATGGTTGCCGACCCAAGTTTTAGCGATCAGTAAGCTCTTTTGCAATGGCAGGAGACTGGCGAAGCGGAATCAGCGCTTGCGCGGCTTCTTGCAGAACACGTCGTAGATGGCGCCGATGACGACGCGCGCCTCCGCGCTGGCGAGACTGTAATAGACGATCTTGCCGTCGCGCCGCGTCGACACCAGGCCGTCCGCGCGCAGCCGCGCGAGTTGTTGCGACACCGTCGGCTGGCGCAGGCTGAGCAGCGTTTCGAGTTCGCTCACCGACTTCTCGCCGCCGGCAAGAATGCAAAGGATCAACAGCCGGCTTTCATGCGCCAGCGCTTTAAGGAAATCGCTTGCGCGCTTGGCGCTGCCGACCATGCGATCGAGTTCTTCGGTGTGTTCGGTTCTATCGAGATTTTGCAATTGCATCGGTCCACCAAAGATCAGCCGACACCAGAATACAGACAATCAGTCGGTTGCGCGCGATGTATTTTCAAAAAGCTGCGCGCGTTCGCCACCCGGTCCGGCCGGGTCGAGTTTGCCGATCAGCACGCCGAGCAGACCCCAGAAGTGATCCTCGCCCGGATAGCCGCGAATGCGGCCGATTTCGCGGCCCTTATCGATCAGCACGAACAACGGTGTGAGCCGCTCGCGATCGATGGAGGCGAGATCGGGCGGAACGCTACGCGAAATATCGACGCGGCGCAGCGGCGCGCGCGCGCCTTCCGCCGTCTTGCCATATACGGGTGCGATCTCGCGATCGAAGGCTTCGCACCATGGGCAGCCGGCCTGTTCGAACATGACGAGTTCGGCCGCGCGGGCGCTTGCGCAGCTCAACGCAATAAACATCGCGCCAAACAAAGCGCTGCGAGAAAATAATTTCACGATTGAGGCGTTGCGCGGCAACTTCATTCTTTCATCGAAACAGTGGATAACGAAGCCGGATTGAATCGGCCGTGAATATATCACAAATATAGAATATGTCGACGCGAGGAAGCGAGCGATGAGTCTGGACGTGACCGCCGGCGGGGCCTTCGTCGCTGGGCTGCTGTCGTTTGCCTCGCCCTGCGTGCTGCCGCTGGTGCCGCCTTATCTTGCCTATATTGGCGGGGTTTCAATCGAGAACCTGCGCGACGCCGGCGGGCCGGCCGCGCGCTCCCGCGTCCTTTTGGCGGCGCTTTGCTTCGTGGCCGGCTTCAGCACAGTGTTCGTGGCGCTTGGCGCCACTGCCTCCTGGATCGGGCAGGCGGTGAATGGCTATCTGGGCATCCTGGGCTATGTCGCCGGCATCTTGATCGTCCTGATGGGCCTGCATTTCCTGCATGTCATCCGCATCCCCTTTATGGACCGTACCGTGCGGGTCGGGGTTGCGCAAAAGCCGGCCGGACTGATCGGCGCCTATGCCATCGGACTGGCTTTCGGCTTTGGCTGGAGCCCCTGCGTCGGGCCGGTTCTGGCCGCGATCCTGTTGATGGCGGGCGCGGCCGACAGCGCCGGCGAGGGCGCGCGGCTGCTCATTGTCTATTCGCTTGGCATCGGCCTGCCGTTCCTGATCGCGGCGGGGTTTGCCGGCGCCTTCATGCGCTGGAGCGCTCGCTTTCGGAAGCGCCTCGATCTGATCGAAAAGGCGATGGGCGCCTTTCTGGTGCTGGCCGGCATTCTGATTTTCAGCGGACAGATGCCGACCATCGCCTATTGGCTGATCGAGACGTTCCCGGCATTGGGCAGGATCGGCTAGATGTGAGCTGTCGGCTCGCGGCAGAAGATGCGATCGATTCAAGCGTCGATTGGATAATATCTGACGTCTAAGGTGCAGCGGCTAACCAAAGCCGGACATTCAAGCGGCGCTGTGTCATGCTTCATCGACGCGGAACGCGCAACGCGCCTGGGACCGACAATGACGGCAAGAAAGCAGGCAATCGGGCTGGCTATTGCGTCGTGGCTTGTCCCGGTTTTTGCCGGGCCGGGCTTGGCCGCGGATGCGCCGGCGACCGCCCCGCCGGCTGTCTCGGCCCAAGAACAAATACACCGCTATGGCGCGAGCAATCCGCGCTGCTCGGAGTGGACCGATGGCTGTGTCGTCTGCACCAAAGACGGCTGCTCCAATATCGGCATCGCGTGTCAGCCGAAAGAAATCACCTGCCAGGACAAGCCGCCTAAGAGCGAAAAATAATATCGGCGGGCCCGCAGCACCGCGTTGACGCCATCGACGCGTTTACTTGGCCTTGGCGCCCGACTTCTTGACCAGCGCCGACCATTTGGTTTCCTCGCGATCGATGTCGGCGGCATATTGCTCCGGCGTGGTCGGCAGCGGCTCGGCGCCTTCGGTGGCGATGCGGCCGGCCACCTTGGGGTCGGCGAGCGCTGCGCGCAGCGCCGAGTTGAGCTTGCCGATAATCGGCTGCGGCGTGCCGGCCGGCGCCACGATGCCGTAATGCAGCACCGCCTCGAAGCCGGGCAGGCCTTGTTCGGCGACCGTAGGCACATCGGGAAATGACGCGGAGCGCTTCAGCCCGGTGACGCCGAGCGCCCGCAGTTTGCCGTCCTTAACCAGGCCGATGGCCGGCGGCAGCGAGGAGAAATAGATCGCCACGTGGCCGCCGAGCACGTCGGTGAGCGCCGGGCCGGTGCCGCGATAGGGAATATGCGTGAGCTCAATGCCGGCCGCGGCGGCGAACAAGACGGTGCCGAGATGAATGCCGCTGCCGCTGCCGGCCGAGGCATAATTGAGCTTGCCGGGCTGCGCCTTGGCCAGTGCGATCAACTCCTGCACGTTGTGCGCCGGCAGCGAGGGGTTCACAAGAATGATCAGCGGGCTGGTGGCGATCAGCCCGACCGGCGCGAAATCCTTGCGCGGGTCATAGCCGGCATTGGGATAAAGCGTCGGATCGATGGCGAGCGTGCCGGTGCCGCCGAGCCCGAGCGTATAGCCGTCGGGTGTGGATTTGGCGACCTGACGAGTCCCGATCGAGCCGCCGGCGCCGCCGCGGTTCTCGATCACGATCTGCTGGCCGAGCGCCTTGCTCATGGGTTCGGCGACCCCGCGCGCCAGCACGTCATTGCCGCCGCCGGGCGCATAGGGAACGATGAGCGAGATCGGGCGGGTCGGATAGTCGATCGGTTGCTGCGCGCGCGCGGCAAATGGCCAAACGGACGAAGTGGCGACGGCGCCGGCCATCGTGATGAATTCGCGCCGTTTCATGCTGCGTTCCCAGGGTTTCGAGGCCTACCAAATTCAACTGAAATCATATCATATCGTGGAAGAGTGGAATGGGGTGTCTCAGTGAACGCAGCCGATATCAAGGTTCTCAGCACGCACGCCGTCGTGGAGGTGTTGAACGAGCTTAAGGATCGGGTAGAGCGTGCCAGCGGCCATGCTCTGTCGTTCAGTTTCGACCCGGCCAATGTCATCAAGCGCCGCATCGAGGCCGGCGTCGCCTTCGACGTTGCCATTGTCACACGGAGCGTGCTCGACGATCTGGTCAAACAGGGCAGGGTTCCGGCCGATAGCTGCAAGGATATCGCCCGCTGCGGACTTGGCGTGGCGGTGCGCCAGGGTGCGCCCAAGCCCGCGATCGCGACGGTGGAAGAATTCAAGCGCGCATTGCTCGCGGCAAAGTCGCTGGTGCGATCCAAGGACGGCACCAGCGGGCAGTATTTCGACACGCTGCTCACCCGCCTTGGCATTGCCGATGAAATGCGCGGCAGGATCGTCTTGGGGGGAAGCGGCCGCATCGCCGAACTGGTCGCCGGCGGCGAGGCGGAAATGGCCGTGCAGCAGATTAGCGAACTGTTGCCGGTCAAGGGCGCGCAATTCGCCGGCCCGTTTCCGCCGGAGTTGCAGCTCTACACCAAGTTTTCGGCGGGCCTCGGCACGGCCTGCCAGGCGCCGCACGCCGCCAAGGCGCTGATCGACGCCTTGACGGCGCCCGCGGCGGCGGCGCTGTTCGAAGCCGCCGGGCTTGAACCGATCGTTCAATGAGTGACCTATGCTGGAAATAAGTGGCTGCCGCAGGAGAGCGCGATGACGCGACCGTTCGAGGGGATCCGGGTGATCGATGTCACCCATGTGCTGGCCGGGCCGTTCGCGGCCTATCAATTGGCGGTGCTGGGCGCCGACGTGATCAAGGTCGAGCATCCCGACGATCCCGATCAGAGCCGCTCCGCCGGCACCGACAAGGAACTCAACCGCCGCAACATGGGCACGGCGTTTCTCACGCAAGCGTCCAATAAGCGCTCGATCACGCTCGATCTGAAGCAGGCGAAGGACCGCGAAATTTTAAAAAAGCTGGTCGCCACCGCCGACGTGTTTGTGGAAAACTACCGGCCCGGCGCGTTCGAGGCCTTGGGCCTTGGCTATGAGGCGCTGGCGGCGATCAATCCGCGGCTGATCTATGCGTCGTTCTCGGCCTTCGGCCAGACCGGGCCGCGTGGGCCGCAGACCGCCTATGACCACGTTATCCAGGCCACGTCCGGCATCATGGCGATGACCGGCACGCGGGAAGTCAACCCGATCAAGTTCGGTTCTCCGGCGGTCGACTATGCCACCGGCATGACCGGCGCTTTCGCCCTGTCGGCCGCGCTGTTCCAGCGCGAGCGTACCGGCAAGGGCCAGCGCATCGACATGGCAATGCTCGACGTGGCGATGATCCTGATGAGTTCGCATCTGACCGGTTACTTGCGCAACGGTGTGCATCCGAAGCCGAACGGCAACCGCCATCCGCATGCGACCAACGGCGCTTTCGCCACCAAGGACGGGCTGGTGATGCTGGGCGCCAGCAATCTGCGGCAGCAGGCGAGACTATGGAAGCTACTGGGGCGGCCAGAGATGGTGAAAAAGACCAATGACGAGCGCGACGCCGATCACGCGCGCGAGATCGCCGTGCTGGAAGAGATCATGCTCACGCGCAGCGCCGACGAATGGGAGGTATTCCTGCAGGCGCACCATGTGCCGGCGGCGCGCGTGCGCACGATGAGCGAAGCGCTCGCCGATCCGCAGCTCGCCGCCCGCGGCATCGTACACCGGCACGCGAGCGGCAACGGAATCGAGGGCGGCTTCGGCGTGCCGCTGGCGGCCTTTACGTTTGCGCATGGCGGACCGCAAATCGATACGGCGCCGCCGACGCTCGGCCAGCATAACGCGGAGATTTTCGGCGAGCTTGGCGTGGCGGCGGAAACGCCGGCTCGGCGCTGAGGTTGCCCTGGACTTTTCGGTGCTATTGCCCTGCGTTCGGCGCGTGTTCGCGCACGCGCTTGGCGTGCGCGCGATCGTAAAAGCAAAGGGCATGCTGAATGCCGTGATCCGAGCGCAGGAATTCCTGCCCGGCTTTGACCGGCTGTCCGCAATCAAGACAAGTCCCAAGCAAAGCGACGACTCGCTTTCGCCGTATCTGCTCGGCCGTCATTGTCTCTGTTGTGGGCATGGGCGGGGACCTTGCATCTATGCAATGAGCGACCAGATCATCGAAATTGCCAAGCGTTTTGATCTAGATCAAGCGGTTTTTAAAGGGGGCCTGGACCGATGTCGGCGAGCTTTCTTAAGTTAAATGCCTAGCAATCCAGAGTTATAAATGACGGCTTTTTTGAAGCGATGTCACGCGAAAACTTGATTCCAACACTTAGATTTTTGCGCCAGATGAGTTTGCAATGCCGCTTTGCATTCCCGTTCCTGGAAAGAATGAGATAGAAAGCATCCGGAATTGCGATTTCGCTTGAAACTGTAAGTTTCGCTCCGCTATTCGACACGTCCCAGATTTGACATTCGTACAGCGCCGAGCCGTCGCCGAAATCAATCCAGCCCGGATAATGAAGCCGTCTACGCACTGAACTTCGCGCATCCGCACGTTTGGAAATAGGCGCACTCATATTTGTGGCTATTTCGACTGCACCGAAATTCGATGCGCCGTTTCGGTGCTGTCTGACACGGGAAGCGCGCGCGCTCGCGGTCGCGCAGGTGGGCGGAGTGCCGCGGAAGGTCTCACCTGAATTTGTCCATCTGAAAACTTTACTTCGTGTATCTCGCCGCAATGCGAGCAGCGCGCGCGCATATTTGCGCATGCGGATATAGCGGCCAGGTCGCTCTGATTGGCGGTGAATCCGCTGTCAAAATCGCGCCCGGTTATTGGGCAGCAAAAAACAAGGCTGCCGAAGTTCGCCGATTCCATGGAATTTCCATTTGCTCGCGTCGTTGAGATCGACGGCATATTCAGTACGGAACTTGTAAGACATTCGTGGCTGTAATGCGCGCAGAACAAACGCCGCAGCCTGTCAGTGATTTCCTGACACGCTAATGCCTTGTTAATTTATTCGGGCGGCTTTCAGTCAGATATCGGCCAGCCAGCCCTGCGCTGCGGCAAATCGGACCAGTTCGGCGCGCGTCTTGAGTTTAAGCTTCTCGGTTGCACGGGCCTTGTGGGTTTCCACTGTCTTCGCGCCGATGTCGAGCCGTCCGGCGATTTCCTTGATGGTGAAACCCAGCGCGGAAAGCTTGAGAACCTCCGTCTCACGGACTGTCAGATCGGGCATATTCGCAATTACCGACAAGCTTGCTTCCCGTGCGGACTTGCCCTCAAACATGCGCGTGGCGATGGTCGGGTCGATATAGAGCCCGCCAACCATCACCGCCCGGATGGCTTGAATCAGATTTTCGGCGGCCGATCGCTTCAGGACGTAGCCGCGTGCACCGACTTCTAGCGCTTGTTTCACGTAGGAGCGGTCTTCGTGCAGCGTCAGCACGAGAATGCGCACCGACGGACACTCTTCCGCGAGCCGGCGGGCGAGCAAGATGCCGTTGAGTTCGGGCATCGATATATCGAGGACCGCGACGTCTGGCAGCATTTCGCGGATCAGCTTGAAGGCGCCCAGTCCTCCGGCAGCCTCGCCGACAAGATCGAGGTCGGCCTCCGCCATGATCAGATTGCGCAGTCCAGCCAGCACGATCGGATGATCGTCGGCAAGGGTCACACGCGCCTTCGCCGTCATGCCGCAACGCCTTCCCGTTCAACCGGAATACGAACGAAAATCGTGGTGCCGGAGCCGATCGAGGATTCGATATCGAGCTGCCCGCCAATCAGAGTCAATCGCTCACGCATACCGGCGAGACCGAGACCGTCACCGCGTTGGATGCCGGTAATTCCTATCTTTGAGGTCACGTCGAAGCCGCCGCCATTGTCGTCGATCGTCATCCGTAACATCGCGCCGGTGCGATCGATCACGACGTTGATCATTGTGGCCCCCGGCGCATGCTTGATAATATTGGTCAAACCCTCCTGCACGACACGGTAGATCGTGGTGCGCACTTCATCCGGCAATTCGTCAAGATTCCTATCGCGAAAGTGGAAATCGGCCTCAATGCCAAACTGATCGCTCCATTCAGTAAGATAATTGGCGAGCGCGCTCGTCAGTCCCAATTCGTCGATGGAGGCTGGCCGCAGTTCCCAGGCGATATTATGGAGCGATTTACCCATTTGCTCGAGCTGATTGCGAAGCGAGCGAACGCGGTTCTGGCCGTCTTCGTTGACGAGCGCTTCGATACCCTTCAATTCCATCATGACCGCCGCAAGATTTTGGCCGGTGCGGTCGTGCAAATCGTGCGCCAATCGCAGCCGCTCATCTTCTTGTGCCTGCATCAGGCGGCGGCGTAATTCACCGCGTTCGCGTTCGGCCGTGATCCGCTCGGTGATGTCCTGGACCACCCCGTAGATGCGCCACGGTTTTCCGTTTTCATCGAGATCGACGCTGCCCTTGGAGTTTAGCCACAGCTGCGACCGGTCATCCGCACGGATGATTCGATATTCGATTTCGAATTGATGCAGGCCGGTCATGCTGCGTCGCCGTATGTCATTGGTTATGGAGAGGTCGGCTGGATGTACGATGTCGGAAAATGTTGCAGGCGTGACTTTCGCGGTGGGCGCGACACCAAGCATGTTCCTCAGGCGGTCCGACCACCAGAGTTCGTCCGTCCTCAAATCCTTATACCAGGTCCCGAGTGCGGCCGATTCGATCGCGAAATTGCCCCGATCCTCGCTTTGACGTAACCGGTCTTGTTGTCTCCACCATGCCGCGATGGCAAACGCCGCCAATATAACCAAGGCGACCCTGCCTGTGCCGGTAAACAAGATAATCGATGCGGTTTCGCGCCAAGCGGCAAATGCATTGTTTTCGTTGCGGGTCGCGACCACAACAAGCGGATAATTCAAAAGTTTATAAGCCGCAGCAATGCGCGCCTCATGATCGACCGGACTGACCGCACGAGAAACGCCAGACCTCGAATTGGTCAAGGTCTTCAAAACGGACGCCGGCGCTATGCTGCCGATTGTTCCGGCCGGCGGATAGCGCGCGAGCAAGGTGCCGTCATTACGCATTAAGGTTGCGGCATACCCGTCGCCGAGCGAGGTGGAGCCGAAAAAACTTTCATAGAATTGCAGTGTCATTGAGGCGAAGATAACGCCGAGAAACTTGCCGTCGTTGGTCGATAGCGGGCGAGCGAGCACGATTACCCAATGTTTGCTCACTCGCCCGATCATGGGTTCGCTGATAAAGGACGTTATCTTCGCGTTCGTCTTCAGCGTCTGAAAATAATCCCTGCTAGAAAGATCGATATGCAGGTTTGGCCAGTCGCGCGAATCGTTGATTCTCATTCCGTCGGCATCGACAACGGCCACCACCTCGATCTGCCGAAGGCCGGACACGCTTTCTTTTAAGACAACATGAAAGTCTCGACTTGCCAGTTGCTGCCAGCCTTTATCGCTCGACGCGCTGAGGCTTATCTTCTCCGCCAAGCGTTCCAATACAAGATCGACCGGCCGAATTGTATGTTCTATCGCCTCAGCGAGGGTCAAACTTTGCAAAAGGAGGTTTGCCTCCGCTTCTTTGAGGGATTGCTGGTGCATTTTCAGCAGCAAGTAACCGCTGGTGGCAACAATCAGTAAAATGAGCACGATTGCTCCGGCAATGAGAACTTTGAGCCGGTGCGATTTGGGGAATGGCTTGATCGGCAATGAATCTAGCATGTGATTCGTATTTCGATCAGACTAGCATAATGTGAAGATCGCCGCGGCCCGCGAATTGGCATGTCAGTCAAAACGATCGGCGAACAGACGTCTTGGTGTGGTCGTTCAACTATAGCCCCCATGCCCAAAGCGGACACCGCCAGCCGCATTCGGGCGCGGCGCCGCTCAGCCAAACCTGAAGGCCAAGAGATTATCGAACGAGCGCAGCTCGATCAGCACGCGATGCAACAGGTCGGCGTCGCGGGTGGCGATGGCTTTCGGGATCAGCGCCAGCCCGGCCTTGGCGCCGTCGATCAGGCGGCGGAACTCGGGCGCCTTGCGTAGCGGCTCGCCGGCGATGCCGTCGCAGCGGTCGAGCACATAGCCGTAGATCGACGCCTTGCTGGCGATGCCGAAGCGCGTCTCGTTCTTGCTCCAGTCGAGCGCGCGGTCGTTGTAGACCATGAGCGCGTCCACGATCGCATTGCCGTCGCGCACACAGTCGGCCAGCACCACGATGCCGCTCGCCTTGCGCAAATCGGAGAGATCGCCGCGCAAGTCGTTAAGCGCGCTCGCCACCGCCTCCGGTTTTCCCATTTTGATCATAAGGTCGATGCCGACCAGCCGCGCGCTCTCCTTGGTCCAGAGCACGCCGTAGAGCGGATTGCCGTCGAAGGCGTCCGGCCGCTTGGTTGTAAAGCGGGCGGCCAGGTCGCCCCAGGCCTGCCGCAGCCGGTCGATTTCGAGCGCGGCCAGATCGAGATTGCCGGTACGCAAATATCCGATCGCCACCCGGTTATGCGCGGCGGCGGCCTCGACCGCGGCATTGAAATCGGCCAGTTCGCCGGCAAAGGCGCGGGGTATGGCAGCCGCGCCGGCCCAGAACATGCCGGCCGAGACCAAAAGAGCAAGGATTGCGCCGCGCGCACGGCAGGCCCACATGAATGTCACCCGTTTCGGCATCGAGGATATAGACCTCGCCTGCGAGGAACTATACTTCTAAGCGCATGAAAATCACGCGACGAAATCTGCTGGCTGGCGCGGCCGGTCTGGGCGCTTTCGGGCTCGCGCCCGCGCCCGCGCTCGCCGAAACGCCGATCCTGACCGACGACGGGCTCTACAAGCAGCCATGGTTTATCGAGAGTTTTCTGGACCTTAGCGACGACCTTGAAACCGCCCAGCAGGCTGGCAAACGCTTTGCCATCATGTGGGAGCTGAAAGGCTGCCCCTATTGCAAGGAAACCCATTTCGTCAATTTCGCCAGACCTGACATATCCGGCTATATCAAGTCGAATTTCGATGTGTTGCAGCTCAACATCATCGGTTCGCGCAAGGTCACCGATTTCGACGGCAGCCAATTGTCGGAAAAGGAACTGGCCGCCAAATACGGCGTGCGGTTCACGCCCACCTTCCAGTTTTTTGGCGAGCGGGCCGCGCCTTTGAAGGCGCTGGCGCCGCAAAAACGCGAGGTGGCGCGCGCCCCCGGTTACCTGCGGCCCGACGATTTTCTCGCCATGTTCCGCTACGTCCGGGAAAAGGCTTACGAGAGCAAGAGCTTCCGTGAATTCGTCAAATCGCTGCCGAGTTGAAATGATTTTCTAGCGCTGGCTGCGACGACAGAACGCATATTCTTTCTTGTGAATATGATTTGAACCGGCGGCGGCCCGCCGCTATGGTCGCGGACGGGCGGGGCAACTTGCCCCACGAACAGGCGGGTCGCCAAGCCCCGCAAAACAGCAATCGGGGAGGTCATTACGATGCGGCAACTATCCCGTCGCGCAGCGCTTGCGCTTGGTGCGACACTTGGCGCCGGCAGTGCCGCGCTCACGTTATTCGGCTGGAGCGAGGACGCCCATGCCGCCGCCAAGGAAGCGGCGGCCGAGATCGCCAAATTCACCGGCGGCAAGACCGCGGAAAAGGGCAAGATCTCGATCGAGCTGCCCGAGATCGCGGAAAACGGCAACACCGTGCCGCTGTCGGTCACGGTCGATTCGCCGATGACCGCCGACAATTACGTGAGCGAATTGCTGGTGGTGGCCGAGGGCAATCCCAACCCCGGCGTGGTCAAGTTCCACTTCTCGGCCATGTCGGGCAAGGCGGAAGCCTCCACGCGCATCAGGCTCGCCACCACTCAGAACATCATCGCGGTCGCGAAAACCAGCAAGGGTGAATTCTTCACCGCCCAGAAGCTGGTGAAAGTCACTATCGGCGGCTGCGGCGGCTGATCCAACAACAAGAACGATTCAGGAGGACAAAATGGCGGAAAAGCCGCGGCTCAAAATCCCCAAGGACGCCAGGAAGGGCGACATCATCGAAATCAAGACGCTGTTGCCCCACATCATGGAGTCGGGCCAGCGCAAGGACAAGGACGGCAAGCCGATCCCGCGCAAAATCATCAACAAGTTCACCGCGGAGTTCAACGGCAAGCCGGTGTTCAGCGCCAATCTCGAATCGGCGATCGCCGCCAATCCGTATATGCAGTTCTACGCCAAGGTGGAGGAGAGCGGCACGTTCAAGTTCACCTGGACCGATGACGACGGCACTGTCACCACCGCGGAAGAAAAAATCACCGTGGGCTGACGAACGGCACCGCGCCGTATCTGGCGCGGGACTTAAAAAGAAAACTATTCGTTCGGGGAGGGTTCAATGATCCGTGGTGGGATTCTGGCGAGCGGCGTCGCAGCCGTGGCACTGATCGCGGCGGGCGCATTCATTGCGGCAAGCGGCTCTGACGCCAACGCGCAGGCAAAAAAGAAGGAAGCGCCGCTCGAACTCAAGGGTGACGCCGCGCTGCGGCCGTGGAAGCGCTATTCCGGCTGGCCGGGGCGCGACGAGTCGAAATTCAACACGCTCGGCCATCTGGCTTCGCCGCCGGCGCCGGGCGCGCCGCGCATACTCGCCGGTCCGGTTACCGGCGATGCCGCCAACGGCGCCAAGCTGGTGGCCGATCGCACCCGCGGCGGCTCCTGTCTGGCCTGCCACGTGATGGGCCCGGCCGGCGGCGCCAACCTGCCGGGCAATGTCGGTCCCGATCTGTCGGAAATCGGCAATGCCAGCCATCCGGACGACTATCTGTTCAATTACATCTACGACGCGCGCGTCTACAACGCGGAAACCGTCATGCCGCCCTGGGGCGGCCACGGCGTGTTCAACGACCAGGAAATTAACGACATGGTCGCGTTCCTGAAGACGCTGAAGACACCGGCGGCGTTCAAGACCGTGCTCGACGATCCCAACAAGCGTCCGGCGCCGGTCGAAAAGCGCGACAATCTCGACGCGATTGAAAATCCCGCCATGTGGGCGATCGACAAGGCGCAGGCCTTGTTCAACAAGCGCACGGCGTCCGGCTTTGCCTGCCACACCTGCCACGACGACCCGAAGGCGGCGTTCAAGACGTGGGCGGCGTCGATGCCGAAATGGGAGCCGCGGCTCGACAAGGTGCTGGGCGTGGAAGAGTTCGTCACCCGCCATGCCAAGGCCACCATCGGTGTCACCTGGCTGATGGAAACCGAAGAGAACCGCGATATGTCGGTTTATCTGCACAATCTCGCCAACGGCGAACCGATCAAAGTCGACACCACCAGCCCGGAAGCCAAGGCGGCGATTGAACGCGGCAAGGTATTGAGCGCGCGCAAAGTGGGCCAGCTCAACTTCGCCTGCACCGACTGCCACGGCAAATCGGCCAACCACTGGATCCGTGGGCAATGGCTGGGCGAGCCGAAGGGCCAATACGACCACTTCCCGACCTGGCGCACCAGCCTGCTGGCGATCTGGGACATCCGCCAGCGCTTCCAATGGTGCCAGGTCAACATCCGCGCCGACGAGCTGCCGCCCGACGCCAAGGAATACGGCGATCTGGAACTCTATCTCGCCGCGCAGAACGAGGGGCTCAAGCTCAACGTGCCGGGGATCAGGCATTGATGACTCACCGCGTGCTCATTTCACCTCTCCCATAGGGAGAGGTCGACGCGCGAAGCGCGGCGGGTGAGGGGTTACGGACTAACGAGACGCACTTGCCCCCTCACCCCAACCCTCTCCCCCCAGGGGAGAGGGAGATCGCCTTGCTCGTGGCGTCGCTGCGGATTCAATTTTGGCATAGGCGCACACATGATCACCCGCCGCGAAATTCTTCAAGTCGGCGCCGCCACCGCGGCGCTGGCGGCTGGCGGCGGCAATTTCACGCGCGCAATGGCGCAGCAGCGGCTGACGGAAGCCGAGTTGCTCAAGTTCGACGCGCTCGGCAACGTCACGCTGCTGCACGTCGCCGATATCCACGGCCAGCTGATGCCGGTTTATTTCCGCGAGCCGTCGGTCAATCTTGGTGTCGGCGCGGCAAAAGGCCAGCCGCCGCATCTCACGGGCGGCGATTTTCTCAAACATTTCGGCATCGCGGAGAAAACGGCGGCAGCCTACGCGTTGACCGCGCAAGATTTCTCTGCGCTGGCAAAAACTTACGGCCGTATCGGCGGGCTCGACCGGCTGGCGGCCGTAGTCAAACGCGTGCGCGCCGAGCGCGGCGACAAAGTGCTGCTGCTCGACGGCGGCGACACCTGGCAGGGCTCGCTCGGCGCCAACCGTTCCAAAGGCCAGGACATGGTCGACTGCATGGCGCTGTTGAAGCCGGACGCCATGACCGGTCATTGGGAATTCACCTATGGCGAGGCGCGCGTACAGCAACTGATCAAAAGCCTCGGTTTTCCATTTCTGGCGCTCAATGTGCGCGACACCGAGTGGAACGAGCCGGTATTCCCGCCGTACAAGATGTTCGAGAAGGGCGGCGTGAAGATCGCCGTGCTCGGCCAGGCCTTCCCCTATACGCCGGTCGCTAATCCGCGCTGGCTGATGCCGAAATGGTCGTTCGGCATCCGCGAAGAGGACGTTCGCAGCCAGGTCGATAAAGTGCGCAAAGGCGGCGCGCAACTGGTGGTGCTGCTGTCGCATAACGGCTTCGATGTCGATCGCAAGCTGGCTGGGCGCGTATCGGGCATCGACGTGATCCTCACCAGCCACACGCACGATGCAGTGCCGGAAGCGATCAAGGTCGGCAACACTCTGCTGATTGCCTCCGGCAGCCACGGCAAATTCCTGTCACGTTTGGATCTCGACGTGCGGGACGGCGCGGTGAAGGGTTTTCGCTACAAGCTGATCCCGCTATTCGCCGACGCCATCAAGCCCGACACGGAAATGACCGCGGCCATCGCCAAAGCGCGTGCGCCCTATGCCAAGGAACTGGCGCGCGTGGTCGGCCATTCGGACTCGCTTCTGTACCGGCGCGGCAATTTCAACGGCAGTTTCGACGACCTGATCTGCGCGGCGCTAATGCGCGAGCGCGACGCCGAGATCGTGCTGTCGCCCGGCTTCCGCTGGGGCACCAGCGTGCTGCCCGGGGCGCCGATCACGGTCGAGGATATCCACAACGCCACCGCCATCACCTATCCGCAGGTCTATCGCCTGCCGATGACTGGCGAACGGCTCAAGGACGTGCTGGAGGACGTGGCCGACAATCTGTTCAACCCCGATCCGTATTATCAGCAGGGCGGCGACATGGTGCGCTGCGGTGGGCTTGGTTACGCCATCGATGTCGGTAAGCCGATCGGCCAGCGCATCTCGGGCATGACGCATCTGAAATCCGGCAAGCCGATCGATCCAAAAAAGGAATATACGGTCGCCGGCTGGGCATCCGTGAACGAGGGCACGCAAGGCCCCCCGGTCTGGGATCTGGTCGAGCGCTATGTCGCGGCCGAAAAGACCGTGCGGGTGGCGCCCAACGCCAGCGTCAAAATTTCCGGCGTGTAACCACTATTTACTGTTACATTCATAAAATAGAATGTGATAAGAGCGTCGCCACAAGGCCGTCCGCTGGGAGCCGCCGATGACCGACCCAACCGATAAAACGAGCGCCACGCGACGCCGTTTCCTTGTCAGCGCCGCAGGCCTGGTGGCTGCAGGTAGCGCGCCGGCGGCCGCGCTTGCCGATAATGCGAAAAACCTGCCACCCAATGTGGCGGGTTGGACGCATCAGGTCGGCGACGGCGTGGGGGTGCGCGCCTACGGCCATCCGTCGAAATTCGAAAAAGATGTTGTCCGGCGCACGGTGCCCTGGCTTACCGCCACGCCGGAATCCTCGGTCAGCTTCACGCCGCTGCATCAACTCGACGGCATCATCACGCCGAACGGACTGTGTTTTGAGCGCCACCATTCCGGCATCGCCGAAGTCGATCCGAACGATTACCGGCTCATGCTGCATGGCCTGGTCGACAAGCCGCTGATCTTCACGCTCGAAGACTTGCAGCGGCTGCCGCGCGTCAACCGCATTCATTTTCTCGAATGCGCCGCCAATTCCGGCATGGAGTGGCGCGGCGCCCAGCTCAACGGCTGCCAGTACACGCACGGCATGGTGCATTGCGTGCAATACACCGGCGTGCCGCTGAAGCTGTTGCTGGCGCAGGCGGGCGTGAAGCCGAATGCGAAATGGATTCTGGCCGAGGGCGGCGACGCCGCGGCCATGACGCGCTCAATTCCGATGGACAAGGCGTTGGGCGATTGCATCGTGGCCTATCGCATGAACGGCGAGATGCTGCGCCCCGAGCAAGGCTATCCGGTGCGGTTGGTGGTGCCGGGCTGGGAAGGCAATGTCTGGATCAAATGGCTGCGCCGCCTCAAGGTCGGCGACCAGCCCTGGTACACGCGCGAGGAGACGGCGAAATACACCGACCTGTTGGAGGACGGCAAGGCGCGCAAGTTCACCTTCGAGATGGACGCTAAATCGATCATCACGTCGCCGTCGCCGCAGGCGCCGCTCAAGCGGAAAGGCTTCACGGTCATTTCGGGTTTGGCCTGGTCGGGCCGCGGCAAGGTCAAGCGGGTGGATGTCTCGCTCGATGGCGGCCGCAATTGGCTGACGGCGCGCATCGACGGGCCGGTGTTCGACCGGGCCTGCGTGCGGTTTTATGCTGGATTCGACTGGAATGGCCAAGAACTGCTGCTGCAATCGCGCGCCATGGACGACACCGGCTATGTGCAGCCGGGCAAGGAGGACTTGCGAAAAATTCGCGGCGTCAATTCGATCTACCACAACAACGGCATTCAGACCTGGTCACTCAAGAGCAACGGGGAGGTCGAGAATGTCGAGGTGGGGTAATACGACAAGCACCGCATCAAACTCCGCTCATTCCCGCGTAAGCGGGAATCCAGCTCTTTCTTTCTTGGCCCTGGGTCCCCGCTTTCGCGGGGACGAGCGGATGAAGAGCCACCTTGCTATCTCGCTGGTTTTGCTTCTCGTATTCGCGGCACCAGCGCTGGCGCAAGTGAAGCAGGAAGTGATTAAGGCTGCGCCGCGCAATTATGCCATCGGCCAGGTCGCCACGCCCGCGCAGATCGCCGGCTGGGATATCGACGTGCGGCCGGACGGGCAGGGCGCGCCTCCCGGGCAAGGTTCGGTCAAGGACGGCGAGAAGGTCTATCTGGAAAAATGCGCCGCCTGCCATGGCGAATTCGGCGAGAGCGCCGGGCGCTGGCCGCAATTGGCGCAAGGCAAGGGCACGCTCGCCACCAACGATCCGGTCAAGACCGTCGGCTCGTATTATCCGTATCTGTCGAGCGTGTTCGATTATATCCGCCGCGCCATGCCGTTCGGCGACGCGCAGTCGCTCAGCAATGACGAGCTCTATGCGGTCACCGCCTATGTGCTCAACCTCAACGACATTGTCGATGACAAATTCGTACTGTCGAAGGCGACCTGGGACCAGGTGAAAATGCCGAACCAGGGCGGCTTCTACGACGACGATCGCCGCAAGACTGAGAAAGCCTTCTGGGCAGGAAAGCCCTGCATGAAGGAATGCCGGCCGCCGGTGAAAATCACCGCGCACGCGGCCGTGCTTGATGTGACGCCAGATGATCCGGCGGCCAAGGACAAGCCCCCGCGCAAGGGCGGGGTGGAGTAGCTGCGAAGCTCCGCCGCAGGCGGCGCGACAAAACTATAAACAATGCGATGCCGGCCTAGCCGGAAA
>JBBRAL010000028.1:0-52602 GCA_038206805.1 Hyphomicrobiales bacterium
AGGCGCCTCTTGATTTTATTCCCGTTTAGACTATTATCCCACGTATCCTCTCCTTCCGAGGGCGTTGTCATGAGACGTTCTGACAGCGGGAGGGGATGCGGCGCCTGCGGGCGGGGCTCGTAACCCCGCCTCCGGGAGGCCCCGGGTAACCGTCCGGCCCTACTATGGGGGTCTGCCTTTAATGGCTGGACGAGGTGCGGGTGAAGGGCGGCGAAAGCTGCCCCGATAAAGAGGGCGAAGAGTCCTCCGTCGCGCATCCGGAAGCACGGTCCCGGGGACAGAAAAGCCGTGATGGAGCGCCGAGTGGCGAAGCGTCCCTCGCAAGGACGCTGCCGCTCACAAGGCGGAAGGCTGATGGTTGCGCCGCTCGGCGCTCCATCCCCTCGGGCTTGGCCAGAGGGAGAAATATAGGCCCCGCGAATGGGGCAGGGGACTACGGCCTACCCGGGGCCGCCAAGAATACGGGCGATAACGCTTGTCGGATTGAAATTGGGCTGTTTGAAAATTGAATCGGGAACAGCAAGAGCGCGAGGCTAATTCAGTTTGTCATCACCGGGCTTGTCCCGGTGATCCCGTTTAGGCGGGCACGGTGCGCTCCTAAGCGAGATGGCCGGGCCAAGCCCGGCCATGACAGTGCAGCGGATTACCCAAACCTCGCCCGATCGTGCTTTGCGGCGAAGTCGAGCTGCGGGCCGACCGGTACGATGCCGGTCGGGTTCACCTGGCGCTGGCTGCCGTAATAGTGCCGCTTGATCTGCTCAAGGCTCGTCGTCTCGGCCACGCCCGGCTGCTGGTAGAGATCGCGCAGATAGTTCGACAGGTTGGGATATTCGTAGATGTGCCGCCAGTTGCACTTGAAGTGCGAATAATAAACGGCGTCGAAGCGGATCAGCGTGCAGAACAGCCGCCAGTCGGCCTCGGTGATGGTGTTGCCCACGAGATAGCGATGCTGCGAGAGCAGCTGCTCCATCTCATCGAGCGTGTCGAACACGTTGCGGAACGCCGCTTCGTAGGCGGTTTGTGCGGTGGCAAAGCCGGCGCGATAGACGCCATTGTTGATGTTGGGATAGACGAGGTCGTTGATGCGGTCGATCTCACCGCGCAACGCCTGCGGATAATAATCGGTGTGGATGTTGGTGAAACCATCGAACGCCGAATTCAGCATGCGGATGATTTCGGGCGACTCGTTGTTGACGATGGTGCGGCGTTCTCTGTCCCACAGCACCGGCACGCTGACGCGGCCGGTATAGCGCGCATCGGCCAGCAGATAGACTTCCGACATCTTGCTCTTGCCGTTGACGTCGTCGCCGCTCGAGCCTTCGTCCTTGTTGAAGGTCCAGCCGTCCTTGAGCATGTCGGGCGACACCGTCGACATCGAGATGACGTTTTCGAGACCCTTGAGCTTGCGGAAGATGACGGTGCGGTGCGCCCACGGGCAGGACAGCGAGACATAGAGGTGATAGCGGCCGGCTTGCGCCGCAAAGCCGCCTTCGCCGGACGGGCCGGCGCTGCCGTCGGGCGTCACCCAATTGCGGAAACGGGTGACCGGCCGGACGAACTGGCCGCCCTTCGTGCGATCGCCGTCTTGCTGCCACACGCCGTCAACCAGCAGTCCCATGCCTATAACCTCCAGCTTTGTCGCTATTCATCTAGGCAATTAACGTTCAAAACGCTACCGGCATTGGACCAGAATCGGCCCAGGTGCTAATCGGCTCGCCTATGAGCGAACTCAACCTGACCATCCTGCCCGAAACGCCCGAGGACGCGCTCGCGATCGAGCGGCTGCATGAGCGCACCTTCGGCCCCGGCCGCTATGCGCGCAGCGCCTATCGCATTCGCGAGGGCAGGGGCCACCTGCTGACCCTGTCGTTTACCGCGCGCATCGGCCCGCTGCTGGTCGGCTCGCTGCGGTTGACCCCGATCTGCATCGGCGAGACGCCGGCGCTGCTATTGGGGCCGCTCACGGTCGAGCCGCCGTTCCGCGAGCGCGGCGTCGGCTCCACGCTGATCGAGCGCGCGCTCAAAGCCGGCGGGTCCGCGGGCCACAAACTGGTGGTGCTGGTGGGCGACGAGCCGTTCTACGGCAAGTCCGGCTTCAAGCGCATCCCAAAGGGCCAGGTGAGGATGCCGGGCCCGGTCGACCCGGCGCGGCTGCTGGTGGCGGAATTGACGCCCGGCGCCTTCGACGGGGTGAGCGGGATGATCCGGCCGGATTGGGAGCCGCCGCCGCAATAGCGTTCTATCGCATCGGCAATGGCAAAAGCTCCGGACGATACTCAAAGTGCATTGTGTCGTAGTGATACCAATAGCCGCCCCAGATGAAGCCATGCTTTTCGAAGATGCGAACAATCTCGACGGGAACGCGGTTTTTCCATTTCGGGTATTTCGCGCTAGCCATGGACTGCCGCCAATAATCGCCATGTTTGCTGTTGATGTCGATGGCCGCGCCATAGGCGTGCATAGACCGCGCCGTCGATCCGGCGATTTTCCGGCAGTTGAAGGTGCCGCTGTTCGGTTTCAGATATTTGACGAAGCTGTCCGGCAAATTGTCGAGATCGCGCGATACTGCTTCGAGCGCCTTGTCGACGCCATTCACGGTCGTAACCGATACGCGGCCGCCTTGGTGGCGGGGCAGCCAATCGATCGACCGTAAGCGGCCTGCCAGCCCGGTCTTGTAGCAATCGCCATACATGGCAACGAACAAGGGCTCAAATCGCACGCGTCCGGGATCATTGTTCTCGTCCGGCTGACGCGGCGTCGTTCCGGCCGGGTAGGCAGTATAGAACATGTCATCGATGTCGGGTCGCTCCAGCAGCTCGCGAAAGGCCTTGCCGGTCGAGCCATCGGATATGGCGAACTTTCGGCCGTCCTTCATAGTCAAGAATTGATCGTCAAAGCCGCCGATCCAATCCGGATAGGCCTGCAGCAACCGATTGAGATGATGTTTGAGATCGGCCGGAGGCGTGCCGTAGCTCGGTTCGGCTTGCAGCGGATGTGTCGAAGAGAGCAGCAACGCGCCGGCGACCAGCAAAGCAGGCCGCAAGAACGTCACCGTCCTTCTCTCGCCCAGGTCAGGGCCAGCGAGCCGATCAGCAGCAACAGCCCCAGCAGGCCGGCAAAGATCGGCAGCACGCCAATGCCGCGCACCACGCTGATGTCGCGCATCTTCAGGCCGATCCAGTCATCGCCCTTGAAAGTGCTTGCGGTGCGCACCGGCACCACGCGCGGCACGCTGAGACCGTTGCCGTCGGCCAGCCGCCGCGCGTCGCCGCCGGTGGCATTGGCCAGCGCGCGCAGCACGTCGGTGGTCGATGTCACCTCGGCGAATTCGCGTGGATTGGCGGGGCCCACATTGGCCAAGGCGGTGAGCTTGCCGTCGGTGGCGCGCCAGAGGCCGAGTTCGTTGGAGGTGATGGTCGAGCGCCAAAGTCCGGGTTCGACCGGTGCAAGCCGCATGGTCCGGGTGGCGCCGGTCGGCGAGGTGAGCGTCACTTCGTTGACCGTGTCGGCCATGGTCTGGCGCTGCACGGCGATGTCGCGGCCCCGCACAATCAGCCGCAGCGCCTCTTCTTCGAGATCGGGCTGCTTCATCAGCCAATGCGACAGCCGCCGCAGCAGGTCGAGATGCGGGCCGCCGCCTTCATAGCCGCGCGCCCACAGCCAAATGTGATCGGACAGCATCAGCGCGACGCGGCCCTCGCCCTCGCGCGCCAGCACCAACAGCGGCTTGCTGTCCGGTCCCTGCATCACACTGGTGCCGGTGCTGCGTTTGATGTCGACCAGCCTGAACCAGTGGCTCCAATGCGGCGGATCGGTCTGCGAGCCTTCCAGCCCGCGCGTCACCGGGTGGCGCTTGCCTAATTCCGTCAGCGTCGCCTGGAAGCTGCGCTCGGTGGTCTCGCCGCTCGGCTCGGCCGGCAGGATCACGTCGAGCGGGGTGCGCCAGATGCTGGTCGGGCTTGCGTAGTCGGGGCCGGCCGCGATCAGCACGGCGCCGCCGTCGCGCACATATTTCGCGATGTTGTCGAAATAGATCATCGGCAGCACGCCCTGGCGCGCGTAGCGGTCGAAAATGATGAGCTGGAATTCGGAAATCTTCTGCTGGAACAGTTCGCGGGTCGGAAACGCGATCAGCGACAGCTCGTTGATCGGCGTGCCGTCCTGTTTTTCCGGCGGACGCAGAATGGTGAAATGCACCAGATCGACCGAGGCGTCGGACTTGAGCAGATTGCGCCAGGTGCGCTCGCCGGCATGCGGCTCGCCCGACACCAGCAGCACGCGCAGCTTGTCGCGCACGCCGTCGATCGAGATTACCGCCCGATTGTTGATGGTCGTGAGCTCGTTTGCGAGCGCCGACGCCTCGATCTCGACGATATTGGCGCCGGCATGCGGGATCGGGACATTGAACTTGATGTCGGTCCCCACGCTGACGGTGCGCTGATCCAGCACATCGCCGTCGCGCCGCACGGTGACTTGCGCCGTGCCCGCCCGGGCGCCTTGATCCTCGATGCGGTAGCCGATGACTTGCGATTGCCCGACAATGCCGAAGCGCGGCGTCTGCGTGAGCACGACACGGCGATCGATCTCGTCCTTATGCCCGGTGATCAGCGCATGCAACGGCGCGGCAAAGCCCAAGGCAGCGGCGTCGGCCGGCACGTCATGCACGCGGCCATCGGTGATCAAAACCGCGCCGGCGACGCGGTCGGGCGGCACATCGGCGAGCGTCGATGACAGCGCCGAAAACAGCCTTGTGCCGTCATGCTCGCCGTCGGCCTCGCCCGCCTCGGCGACGCGCACTTCCAGGCCGGCAATGCGCTTGAGCCGTTCGACCAGCGTTACGCGCGCCTGCTCGGTCTGCGCGTTGCGCTCGCCGAAATCCTGGCTCGGACTCTTGTCGACAATGACGGCGACGACCGAGGGGATCGGCTCGCGGTCTTCTCGCGTCAGCGAAGGATTGGCCAGCGCCAGCACCATCAGCGCCAAAGCGGTGGCCCGCATTGCCGCGCCGCGGGCGCGCGCCAGCAGCAGCAGGCCCGCGATCAGCACGGCCACGGCCAAGGCCGTCCACACCACGTAGTCGGGCACCAGAGGAGCGAATGAAACGCCGAGGTTCATGACCTACTGCCCCAGCCGTTCGAGCAGCGCGGGGATGTGCACCTGGTCGGCCTTGTAGTTGCCGGTGAGCGCATACATCACGATGTTGACGCCAGCGCGGAAGGCGAATTCGCGCTGGCGCGGTTCGCCCGGCACCAGCGGCAGCATCGGCTGGCCGTCCGGGCGCATCGCCCAGGCGCCGGCCAGATCGTTCGAAGTGATCAGGATCGAGGAGACGCCGTCGCCGGCGCGCGCCGGGCGGTTCGGCTCGTCCTCGGTTTCCGCCGGCAGCGCCTCGACCCAGAGCTGGCCATTGTTGAAACGTCCGGGGAAGTCACGCAGCAGGAAGAAGGTTTTGGTCAGCACGTGGTCGCGCGGCAGCGGCTCCAGCTCGGGAATATCGAGCGAGGACAGAATTGAGCGCAGCGCCACCATGCCGGGGCCCTGCATTTCACCGCCCGGCCCGGGCGGCGAATCGACCGCGTCGCGGGTGTCGAACAGAACGGTGCCGCCGCGCTTCATGTAGCTGTCAATGCGCTCGAGCGCGGCCTGAGTCGGCTTCGGCGCAGTCGGCGAAATCGGCCAATAGATGACCGGGAAGAAGGCGAGTTCGTCGCGCGCCGGATCGAGGCCAATAGGTTCGCCGGCTTCGAGCGCGGTACGTTGCGCCAGGAACAGCGTGAGGCCCTGCAGGCCGGCTTTGCTCACTTCATCGACCGCGGCATCGCCGGTGACGATGTACGCGAGATGGGTTTGCTGCGTCGCCTTCAAGGCGAAGGCTTCCTGGCTCGCGCTCAGCTTCGGCGCCTGTGGCGGCGATTGTGGGACTTGAGTTTGCGGGGTTTGCGCCAGCGCCGGGCCGTGCATCGCCGACCCGGCAAGCAGGCCGGCCGCCAGCAGTCCGCTGGCGATGAACGAGGCCGCCACGCGCCGGCGCGTGCGCAGGCTTCCCAGGCCGCCGGAGAGCCAGAACACCACCAGCGCGTCGAGCAGCAGCAGCATGAGCGCGGCGAGGAAAATCGGACCGCGCAGGTCGAGCGGCTCGCCATGGCGATAGACGTCGAGGCGGGCATTGAGGGCCGCGACATCGAGCGGCAGCGGACGGTCAGCCGGCGCCAGCGTATTGACCGCGACCAGGCCTTCGGGCGGCCCATAGAAGCCTGGCGGATGATCGGCACTGGCGCGGCCAGTGAAATTGACCGGGATCGGACGAGCGGTTGCCGGCGGCGTCGAGAACGCGCCGTAGCCGTCGAGCACGCGGGTCGGCGGCACGACCTGAACCTGCCGGCTGCCGGCGCCACTCGCGCTTGCGGGATTGTTGTCGGCGGTAGCGGCGGCGCCGGCAAGCGAGACGATGCGCCTGAGCATGTCGACAAAGACGCCCGATAGCGGCAGGTCGGACCAGCGGGTGTCGGCGGTCACGTGGAACAGCACCAGCAGGCCCTTGCCACGGCGCTGTGCGGTGACCAGCGGCGTGCCGTCGGCAAGCGTCGCCCAGGTGCGGTCGGTGAGTTGCGAATCCGGCTCCGCCAGCACTTGCCGCGTCACGGTTACATCGGTCGGCACCGGCATGCCGTTGAACGGGCCTTCGCGCGCGAAGGCGGCAAGCTGCTGCGGCTTTTCCCAGCTCAGGCTGCCGCCCAGGATGCGGCCGCCGCGGCGCAGTTTCACCGGCACCAAATCGTCGTCGGTAGCGGCCAGATGGGGTCCTGCAAAGCGCACCAGCACGCCGCCATTGTCGATCCAGGTGTTGAGGCGGGGTAGCGCCTCGGCGACATTGCCGACATCGGCCAGGATCAGCATCGGTAGACGTTGGTCGAGGAAGCGCGTCACGGCTTCCGCCGGTCCGACGCCCTCGGCGAGGCGGACATCGGCGAACGGATTGAGCGCGCGCGACAGGTAATAGGTCGCCCCCAGTAGCGGCTGCGAGCGGTCGGCGGATGAGCCGGACACGATGCCGATGGTGCGACGGCGCCAGCGCTTGTCGAGCAACTGCACGGCGCCGGCCGAGCGTTCGCCGACGATCTCCAGCCGCGCCACGTCATTGCGGATCTCGACCGGCAGGTCGATGGTCGCCTCGGCCTCGCGCGCGTCGGATTTGAACGAGAACGGCGCTTCGCCGAGCGGCAAGCCTTTGAGGTCGATGGCGTTGACCAGACCGCTGTCGGTGCCGCCGATCTGGGCGCGCAGAACTTTCACCGTCAACGCGCCGGCGGCGTTGTCGGCGGCGGCGAGCGCATGCGGGACGGCGATGCCGCCGCTAACGATCGTGAGTGGATGGCTGCCGATAATGCGCTTGAGTCCATCGACGAAGGCTGCGCCCTTGCCGAGATCGACGCCGTCCGAAAGCCAGACGATTTCCACGTCAGGCGACGTGGCGAGGAAACGTTCGATCAGCGGCAGCGCCTCGGCGCGGTCGACCGCGTGCGGCTTGGGCTTGAATTGTTTGATCTGCACGCGGGCGGCGCCGGCGACAGCCAAGGAAATGTCGCGCGCGGTCTCCGACAGCGGCAGCACGGCGACGCCGCGACTGTCGGCTTCGGCCCGCGCCATCAACTCATCGGCCGTGCGCAGCCGGGCGTCCCAGGAGGCGGCGGCCGCCCAGCCGTCGTCGAGCATGATCAGAAGCGGCGCCGCCCGGCTCGTTGTAGCGAGCGGCGGATTCCATAACGGTCCGGCGGCGGCAATGATGACCAGCGCCGCCAGCGACAGCCGCAATAAAGTGAGCCACCACGGCGTGCGCGACGGCGTTTCTTCCTTGGGGGCGATCTCGAACAACAGGCGGGTGGGCGGGAAGTCGATGCGGCGCGGCCGTGGCGGCACCAGCCGCAGCAGCCACCACAGCACCGGCAGGCTGAGCAGGCCGAGCAATACCAGTGGCTGGGCAAAGCCGAGCGGCAGAGAACCGATCACGTCCGGCTCCCGTGCTGCGCCGGCGCGTGCCGGCTGTTGACTGTGGTTTGCTGCGCATTGGCGCCCATGCGCGAATGCAGCGCAAACAGCAGTTCGGTCGGCCCGCGATCGGTGCGATGAACGGTGAAAGTCCAGTTGAACTGGTCGGCCTCCGCGCGCAACGCCGCGCGATGATTGGCGAGCAGCGCCTGGTAATTGGTACGCCAGGTCTCGGCGCGGCCCGCGGTAACGCTGCCGAGGCCCTCCGATTCGATAAACTCGATCCGCCCGGCATAGGGGAATGTCTCTTCCGCCGGATCGACCACTTGGATGACATGGCCGCGCGCGCCATTGGCCGCGAGCTGGCCGATGACCCGGCGGAAATCGGCGACCGGGCTCCAGAAATCGGACAGCAGCACCACCTCCGAGAACGGCGCCGGCGCGAAGTTCGGCGGCAGACTCATCTGATCCGTACTGTCGTGCATGATCCGCTGCGCCATGGTCTCGATCACGTTCTGGTTCGCAGTCGGCCGCATCAAGTCCGGGATGCCGACGCGCTCGCCGCCCTGCACGAGTATTTCCGCCAGCGCGAAAGAAACGACCAGTGCGCGGTCGAGCTTGCTCCATTCGGAAAGCGCCGATGTGAAATCCATCGAGGGCGAGCGGTCGCCCCAGATCCATATGGTGTGCGAGGCTTCCCATTCGCGCTCGCGCACATAAAGATGATCGTCGCGCGCCGAGCGCCGCCAATCGATGTTCTGCGACGGTTCGCCGGACACGAAGTGACGGTATTGCCAGAAATTCTCGCCCGGCCCGGCGCGGCGGCGGCCGTGAAAGCCGTGAATGACGGTGGCGGCGACCCGGCGCGCTTCCAGAATGAGCCGCGGAATGCGCGCGGCGAGCTTGCGGCTTTTGCCGATAGCGGCGCGTACCGCCTCGTTCTCGGAATCGCTACGCTGGGGCTCGGCCATTAGAGCTCGATCCGTGTGGATTTAATCACCACGTGTCCCTGACATTTTGCTTGCGCATGATCTTTTCCGACCTTGCTTCGCCCGCCGGAGCGGGCTTCGCGAAGGCGGGAAACCGGTTGCCATCCCCGATCGGGGTTGAGGACATGCTTTTCGGGATCATGCGCTACCCAACGCGGGCCTTCAGCCGCGTGATCACGTTCTGGATGGTCTCGCCTTCGGCGCGCGCGGCAAAGGTCAAGGCCATGCGGTGCTTGAGCACTGGCTCGGCCAGTTCCAGCACGTCGTCCACCGAGGGTGCGAAGCGGCCGTCGAGCAGCGCGCGCGCGCGCACCGCCAGCATCAAGGCCTGGCTGGCGCGCGGGCCCGGGCCCCAGGAGATCAGCTTGCCAAGGTCGCCGGCCTCGGGGCCGGGGCGCGCCGAGCGCACCAGCTTAAGGATCGCTTCGACCACGGATTCGCCGACCGGCAGGCGGCGCACCAGGCGCTGCGCGGCGATCAGGTCTTCCGAGGTCATCGCCGCTTTGGCGCGGGTTGCTTCCGCGCCGGTGGTGTCGAACAGGATTTTACGTTCGGCCTCGATGTCGGGGTAATCGACATCGACTTCCATCAGGAAGCGGTCGAGCTGCGCCTCGGGCAGCGGATAGGTGCCTTCCTGTTCCAGCGGGTTTTGCGTTGCCAGCACGTGGAACGGCTTGGGCAGATCGTGGCGCGCCCCGGCGACGGTGACGTGCTGTTCCTGCATCGCCTGCAGCAGAGCCGATTGGGTGCGCGGACTGGCGCGGTTGATCTCGTCGGCCATGAGCAATTGCGCGAATACCGGGCCAGAGATGAAACGGAAGCTGCGCTTGCCGCCGGGAGTTTCTTCCAGAACTTCAGAGCCGAGGATGTCGGACGGCATCAGGTCGGGGGTGAACTGCACGCGCTTGGCGTCGAGGCCGAGCACAATTCCCATGGTTTCCACCAGCTTGGTCTTGGCGAGGCCGGGCACGCCGACCAAGAGCGCATGGCCGCCCGACAACACAGTGACCAGCGCACGCTCGACCACAATGTCCTGGCCGAAGATCACCGCGCCGATGGCGGCCTTGGCCGCGCGCACCTGGACGGCGGTCGATTCCGCCGCGCGCACGATCATGTCTTCCAGTTTTTCCAGGCTTTCGCCGCTTGCCGCCGCCATGATTTCGGTTCCTTTTACTGGGCGCATCGGGCCCGCTTTGAGCTCACTCGGAGCTATGCAACAAACGCACCAGAGGTGGCTTTCATGCGAATTTGCCGCCGAATCTGTCTCATTCCGCGGCCAAGCTTACGCTATCTTCCTCTGCCGGGTCCGGGCAGTCACAAAGTTGCGAACAGGCGCGGGGCGCCCGCGATAAGTTAGGCAAACAATGGCGAAGACAGGGCAAGGAACGGGGATTGGCACCGGGATTGGCGCGGGGGCTGGCGGGCTGGAAGGCATCGCCGCGGCGCTGCCGCGCGAGAAGGGCAGGGGATTGCCGCCGGTGGAGCGCTGGAACCCCCCGTTTTGCGGCGATATCGACATGAAGATCGCCTCTGACGGTACCTGGTTCTACCAGAAGACCCCGATCGGGCGCCCAGCGCTGGTCAGGCTGTTTGCCTCGGTGCTCAAGCGCGAGGGCGACAAATATTTCCTGGTCACCCCTGTGGAGAAGGTCGGCATCATCGTCGAAGACGCCCCCTTCCTGGCTGTCGAACTCAAGGTCGAGCATGATGCCCGCGGTCAGGTGCTTGGCTTTCGTACCAATGTCGACGACTGGGTCGAGACCGGTCCGGGCCACGGCTTGCGCTTCGAGCCGGAGGCGACCGGCGGCCTCAAGCCATATTTGCATGTGCGCCGCGAGCTGTGGGCCAAGGTGACGCGCGCGCTGTTCTACGATCTGGTCGAGTTGGGCGAGGAGCGCAGCGTCGACGGCAAGGCAATGTTCGGGGTTGCCTCCGGCGGAGAATTTTTCGCCATGGCGGAGGCAAGCGTGGTCAGGGAATTTGCTTGATGGAGGCGATGACCACACTTTCGTCCGCCGAATTTTTCGCGCGCGCGCGCGCGCGGCTTGGCCTCGAAGTGCCGGCGGGTTTGACCGATGCGTCCATCATACCGGCGCGCGGCGATCACGACGCCGATCCGGTGATGAAAAAAATCGAGATGGTGCGGCCGATCCGCCCGGCGGCGGTGCTTGTGCCTGTGGTCGATCATCCCGAACCGACGGTATTGTTGACGCAACGCTCGGCGCATCTGCCCGATCATCCGGGGCCGGTGTCGTTTCCCGGCGGCAAGATCGACAAGAGCGACGTCAGCCCGCTGGCGTCGGCCTTGCGCGAGGCGGAAGAGGAAATCGGACTCGACCGTGGCCATGTCGAGCCGCTCGGCTATCTCGATCTGTACATGACCACGCTCGGCTATCGCATCGTGCCGGTGATCGCGCGGGTGAGACCCGGCTTCGCACTCACGCTCAATACAAGCGAAGTGGACAATGCCTTTGAAGTGCCGCTTAGCTTTCTGATGGATCAGACTAACGTGCAGCGCCACTCGCGCGACTGGCAGGGCCTGACGCGGCATTATTACGCCTTTACGTTCGGCGAGCGCTACATTTGGGGCGTGACGGCTGGTATCATGCGGAATCTGTACGACAGGATTTATAAATGATCGGCGCGGTGGAACGCATTCTTGATTTCTCCCGCTTCGGGAGAGGGATAGGATGAACCCATGATCCGCCCGGTCGGCACCGAACTTTTGTTGTTTCTGGCACCCTTCGTGCTCTACGCGGTGTTTTTGTGGGCGACCAAGGCCGGCGTAATGGACCCGGAGTCCTGGCCGCTGCCGCGCATCGCCTGGCTGGTCATTGTCTCGCTGGTGCTGATGGTCGGCAGCTTCGTCTTTTTCGCGCATTTCACCGGCTCGCCGCCGGGCTCGGTTTACGTGCCGGCGCATATCGAGGACGGCAAATTCGTGCCCGGGCAGACCAGGTGACGGACGCCGGCGCGACCTCGCGCTCGCTTGCCGGCGCGGCGTGGCTTACGGGCGGCGCGCTGCCGCGCTTGCTGCAAGTGCTCGATTGCGACGGCGAACAGGCGCGCGTGGTTGGCGGCGCGGTGCGCAATGCGCTGATCGATATGCCGATCCATGAGATCGACGTCGCCACCACCGCCGTGCCGGACGAGGTAGTGCGGCGGGTGACCGCCGCCGGTTTCAAGGCTGTGCCGACCGGCATCGCGCATGGCACCGTCACGGTGGTCATCGACAAGCATCCGTTCGAGGCCACCACGCTGCGCCAGGACGTGGAGACCGACGGACGTCACGCCAAGGTCGCCTTCGGCCGCGACTGGAAGGCGGACGCCGAGCGGCGCGATTTCACCATCAACGCGTTGTCGGTGACGCGCGACGGCACGGTGTACGATTATGCCGGCGGGCTTGCCGATCTGGCCGCGCGGCGCGTGCGCTTCATCGGCGATCCGGCCAGCCGCATTGCCGAGGACTATCTGCGCATCCTGCGGTTTTTCCGTTTCCATGCCGCCTACGGCACCAGCGATCACCCTTACGCCGAAGGCATTGCCGCCTGCATCGCCGGCCGCGCGGGGCTCGACCAGCTTTCGCGCGAGCGCGTGCGCATGGAAGTGATGAAACTGGTGGTGGCGCCGCACGCAGTGCCGACGCTGATTTCGATGAGCGATGCCGGGCTGCTGCTGCGCGTGCTTGGCGGGGTGAGTTTTCTTTCGAGCTTCGAGAACATGGCCAAGGCCGAGGCGGCGACGGGCTTGGCCCCCGATCCGGTGCGCAGGCTCGGCGCGCTCGGCGTGACGGTGGCGGAGGATGCCGAGCGGCTTTGGCAGAAGCTGCGGCTGACCAATTCCGAGCACGAGCGGCTGGCGTCGATGTCGGAAGGCTGGCGGCGGATTTCGCCGAATTTCGGCGAGCAGGCTTCGCGCGCGCTGCTCTATCGGCTGGGGCCGCAAGCTTTCACCGATCACGCGCTGCTCGGCTGGGCGCGCTCAGACGCCGGCGCCGGCGATGCCGGCTGGCGCGGGCTGGCGAGTTTGGCCGACCGCTGGACCGCGCCGGTGTTTCCGTTGAAGGCGGCCGATTTCATCAAGCGCGGCGTCGAGAAGGGTCCGGCGCTGGGCGCAGCACTGGCGGCGGCCGAGCGGGCCTGGATCGCGGCGGGGTTTCCGGGAGATGCCGGCGCGCTTGGCACGATTGCCGATGCGGCGGCAACTCCGTTGCCCGGATGACGGCGGTCGCCAGGCCGGATATGGTTGATCGATAGCGGGGGCAAGCATGCGCAAATTCTGGCGCGGCATCGCGATCTTCTTTCTCGGCGGCGTGCTCGGCACCGCCTTCGGCGTCGTGCTCGGATTCTTTTTCTTTCCTTTCGTGTTTCCGCCGCCGCCGGCCGTCGAGCAACTGACCGAAGCCGACCGCTCGCCGCTGGTGGCGGCCGGCACTTTCATCCATGCCAACCCGTCGGACCCGGTGCATTACGGCAAGGGCAAAGTGAGCGTCTATCGGCGCACGGTATTTCTGGAGCCCGACTTCGAGGTCGGACCAGGGCCGGCGTTCCATGTCTATCTGGTGCCCAAGGCGAATATTCGCGACGCCGGCGCGGTGAAGGACGCCATGTATATCGATCTCGGCGGCCTGCGCGCCTTCAAGGGAAGCCAGCGCTACGCGATTCCCGCCGGCGTCGAGCTCAAGGATTATCCGAGCGTGGTGATCTGGTGCGAGCGGTTTGGCGTGTTAATCTCGCCGGCCGATCTCAGCCCCACAAATTGAATGTAAATTATTGGAATGCAAATTCTTGCCGGCTTTGCCGACATTCCGCTTTGGCAACTCGCGCTGGTCGCGGGCGTTGCCTTGCTCGCCTCCGTCATCGGCGGCGTATCGGGCTATGGCACCGGCGCGCTGATGCCGCTGGTGCTGGTGCCGCTGGTGGGCGCCGAGCCGGTGGTGCCGATCATCGCGATCTCGGCGCTGTTCACCAATTCGAGCCGGGTCACCGCCTTCCTCAAATACGCCGACTGGCGTCGCGTCGGCATCGTGCTGGTCGCGGCGCTGCCGACCTGCGTGCTTGGCGCCTGGGGCTATACCCACTTGAGCGGCGCCGGCGCCGCGCTGGTGATCGGCTCGATGCTGATCCTGAGCGTGCCGCTGCGCCGCCTGCTCAAATACCATAACGTGAATTTCGGCGACGGCGGGCTGGCGCTCGGCTCGCTCGGTTATGGCGTGGTGGTCGGCGGCACCGCCGGATCGGGCGTGATCCTGTTGTCGTTGTTGATGGCGGCGGGCGTACAAGGCGCCGGCGTCATTGCCACCGACGCGGCAATCTCGATCGCGATCGGCATCGTCAAGACTTCGGTGTTCGGCTTGGCCGGCGTGCTGACCGCGCAGGTGGTGGCCTTCGCACTGCTGATCGGCATTGTCGCGCTGCCGGGCGCATTCCTGGCGCGCGCCTTCGTCGAACGCATGCCGCTGCATGTGCACGCCGCGATTCTCGACGCGGTGGTGTTGCTGGGCGGAGTCGTGATGGTCGTGGCGGCGCTGCGCTAATCGACGTCGCCGTATTTCCAGGCGTGGCGAAGATGCCGGCGAAGACCGCCGAGGCGGCCGTTGCGCTAACTTGGCTGGTTCGTGGCTCTCGGCCCCGCGTAATGAATCGACGAGCAGCCGCGCTTGATGAGATTAAAGTGTTTTAACATGTCGGTGAATTCGCGAATGCCGGGGACATAACACAAGAAGCCATTCGGCCGATATTTGATTCGAATATCCTGAATTCTGCGCATCGCCAAGGCGACAAAAAAGTTGAAGCGTGCAACTTGATTGTCGAGTTTTTCACGGATCAATTCGCTTTCGTGGAAATCAGGTTTAATTTTATCCGGCGTGTCGATTAAGTACGCCCATTCGCGCGTTCGCTTCAGCTTGTCATGGATGCGTTCGAAGCAATATTGAAGCGTGACAAGCTGGTGTTTCAGGCTGCCCCAATTAACGACAATTTGCTCCGGCAGATAGGCGCTGTTCGTCAGCGAGCCAGGTCGAGGCAATGTCAGTTCGCCTAAATAACTGAGGTCATGGGACACGGGAAACATTTGATCGCAATCGAAATTATAAGTGCCTATCAGATTGACCATATCGGCGCCGCCGGAATCTTGATGGCCGGCCGCGGTTTGCTGCACCTTCTGCTCGCCGATGCCGGATTTTGTGATTGGATCGCTTGGCAGATTTTTTTCTTTGGCTGGATCGCGATCGAGATCGCTCGGCCAATCCATGAATATCTCTGCGCGGCGCGCATAAACGGAAATATTTTGCCGAAGCTCGGTGCGGGCGGCGGAATAGGTCTTATAGATTTCCGGCGCCGTTCGGGTTTGTAGCGAGGTTTCTTCGGGTTTTTTCCCCTGTGTGGTGGAAAAGGTGAAGTACAGCATTTGTTGCAGGGTCATTGCGCTTGCAAGCTTGTTGGACAATTCGAGGAATACCGAAGTGGCCGCGGCGAGATCGTCCTTCGATATTTCACGGACCTTGTTTTCGTAATTGGACAGGTATTGGAAATACGCGAACAGCGCCGTGACGATGAGACCGAATGCCGGCGCGCCTTTGAAATAGAAGATGTAGGCGTTGATGCGCTCAAACCAGGAGCGCGGCGGCACTGGATCGCCAGTTTTTAAGCTGCCGCGATTTTGTTGACGCGCAAACCTGACGCGAGCGGGCATCGAAGCAATCCCCCGATACAAGTGTACTGCATCGGGGCCCAAATGCAACTATCGATTGTGCCGCTTCGGGACACTAGCAATTTTGTGATTCTAGCGCGGTTTTGGATTTGAAGTTCGTCTACGGACTCGCTGCAATTCATGTAACGAAGTTCAAATACAGCGCGCTAGGGCCACTTCACCACGGGCGGCATCGACGACAGGATCGAATCGACATTGCCGCCGGTGCGCAGGCCGAAAATCGTGCCGCGGTCGTACAGCAGGTTGAACTCGACATAGCGCCCGCGGCGCACCAATTGCTCGTCGCGCTCGGCGTCGCTCCAGGGCTTGGTGAAATTACGCCGGACCAGTTCCGGATAAACGCGCAAGAATGCACGGCCGACGTCCTGGGTGAAGGCGAAGGTCGCGTCCCAATCCGTTTCGAGATAATCGTAGAAAATGCCGCCGATGCCGCGCATCTCGTTGCGATGCTTCAAGAAGAAATAGTCGTCGCACCATTTCTTGTATTTCTCGTAAGGCGCGACGCCGGCATGCGCATCGCAGGCCGCCCGCATGGCGGCATGAAAGGCGACGCTGTCGGGGTCGTCTTGCGTGCGGCGCTGGTCGAGTACCGGCGTCAAATCGGCGCCGCCGCCGAACCAGGCTTTGCTGGTGACCACAAAACGCGTGTTCATGTGCACTGCCGGCACGTGCGGATTCTGCGGATGCGCGATCAGCGAAATGCCGGAGGCCCAGAAGCGCGGGTCGTCGGCGGCGCCGGGGATTTCCTTGCGGAATTCCGGCGCGAACTCGCCATGCACGGTCGAGCAATGCACGCCGACCTTCTCGAACACGCGCCCGCGCATCAGCGACATTACGCCGCCGCCGCCAGGTGTTCCGTTAATATCGGTGCGGCTCCATGGCGTGCGCGTGAAGCGGCCCGGTTCGCGTTCGCTGAACCGCGTGTTGGCGGGCAGGGCGCCTTCCACCGCCTCAAGCGCCGCGCAAATATCGTCGCGCAAGCGTTCGAACCAGGTTCGGGCGCGGGTCTTGCGGGTTTCGATCTCGTCGCTCATTCGGCGTCCAGCTTCTCCGCTAGCCAGACCTTGATCAGCGATTGATACGGCACGTCGCGTTTGTTGGCGGCTACCTTGATGCGATCGAGCGTGCCTTGCGGCAGACGCAGGGAGATTGCGGTGGTCGACAACTTGAGATTAGGAAGTAGCGTACGCTGCGCCTTGCTCCAATCCAAATAGTCGGTTGAGTCGTGACTCTCCCAAAATTTCCGCTCAGCCGCTTCGCTGCGGAATTTGGGGATCGGCTTAAGTTTTTTGTTCATAGAGGGTTTTTTCCCTGCGGTTCATGTCGCGCGCGGAAATGATGCGGATTTTCCTGCCGTCGCCGCGAATTGTGAAGGTGACGTGCAGATGTCGTCCTTCAATCGTTTCACCAAGCGCCTGGTATCTGACTTCGGTCTGGCTGTGTTTGAAGTCCTCTGCCAACAATGGCTCACCCGCGAATACCTGTTCCGCTTCCGCCTGGGTGACGCTGTGCTTGTCGAGGCTCTTGCGGGCATTGCCGTCGTCCCAGTCAAATCCCTCAATCGCGGCCACGTCGATCATTGTGGTATATTACCAAAATATACAATAATTTGCAATGCTACCGTCCAAAGCCCCCGGTCTGGCGCAGCGCCTCGCCGGCCACCATCGCCACCGCTACCGCGACATTGAGCGAGCGGAAGCCTTCGCGCAGCGGGATGCGCAGGCGGCGATCGGCAGCCTTATGTATGGTGTCAGGCACACCGGCGCTCTCGCGCCCGAACAGCAGGATCTGGTCGTCGCGAAAGGCATGGTCGAGGTAGCAGGTCTCGGCGGCTGTGGTGAGCAGCACCAAAACGAGCCGCTCGGAGCGCCGCCAGGCGTCAAAGCCCTCGAACGAGCCATGGCGGGTGATGGCGACCTGGTCGAGATAGTCCATCCCGGCCCGGCGGAAGGCGCGGTCGGTGACCGGGAAGCCGGCCGGCTCGATAATATGCGCCTGCGCGCCCAGGCATGCGCAAAGTCTCAGAACCGTGCCGCTATTCTGCGGAATGTCCGGCTGGTAGAGGGCAATCCGCATCGGCGGGCCTGTCGATAATTCCGGTTGTGCCCGGCCTAAACCGCTCTAGACGAACGGTTTATAAGACTTATGGGCACTGCGCGGATAGCGGGCTTGCACTCCCATCGCAAGGGTGCCAATAAATCCACGCCGTAGCGCCATCCTGCCTTACCCAGGGCTGCCGCGACCGGTCCGCCCCGCCGCCGCGGGACTAGTCCTGCCGGCTTAAAGCCGCGGGCGGATGATTACCCAGCCGGGGGAGAGGGCTTCAGACGTGACGACCGTATCTTCGGCGGAGCATTCGCGACGCGACTTTCTCTACATCGCCACTGGCGCCATCGGCGCGGTGGGCGCGGCGGCGGCCTTGGTGCCGCTGATCGCGCAAATGAATCCGGACGCCTCGACCATCGCGGCGGGCGCGCCGATCGACGTCGATCTGGCGCCGATCGCGGATGGCCAGATCGTCAAGGTGTTCTGGCGCTCCAAGCCGATCTTCATCTTCCATCGCACCGCAAAAGAGATCGCGGAGGCGAAAAACGTCGATGTCGCCAGCCTGCCGGATCCGGAAACCGATGCCGAACGCACCAAGCCCGGCCACGAGCCCTGGCTGGTCGTGATCGGCATCTGCACCCATCTCGGCTGCATCCCGCTCGCCCACCAGGGCGAATATGACGGCTGGTTCTGTCCGTGCCACGGCTCGCAATACGATACCGCCGGCCGCATTCGCAAAGGTCCGGCGCCGAAAAATCTCTATCTGCCGCCCTACAAATTCGTATCCGACACCAAGATTCAAATCGGTTAAGCGAAACGTGGCATTCAAGGTTCTGGCATGAGCGGAAATTCGACCTACCAGCCGCAGAATAGCGTTCTGCAATGGTTCGAGAAGCGGCTGCCGATCGGTGGCCTGATTCATTCCTCGTTCGTCGCTTACCCGACGCCGCGCAACCTGAATTATTGGTGGACCTTCGGCGGCATCCTTTCGTTCATGCTCGGCGTACAGATCATCACCGGCATTGTGCTGGCGATGCACTACACCCCGCATGTCGATTTCGCCTTCAAGTCGGTCGAAGCGATCATGCGCGACGTCAATTACGGCTGGCTGCTGCGCTACCTGCACGCCAACGGCGCCGCGATGTTCTTCCTCGCCGTCTACATCCACATGTTCCGCGGCCTTTATTACGGGTCCTACAAGGAGCCGCGCGAAGTGCTGTGGATTCTCGGCGTCATCATTTATCTGCTGATGATGGCGACCGGCTTCATGGGCTATGTGCTGGTATGGGGCCAGATGAGCTTCTGGGCCGCGACCGTGATCACCAATCTGTTCTCGGCCATTCCCGGTGTCGGCGACACCATCGTTACCTGGCTGTGGGGCGGCTATGCCGTTGGCAATCCGACGCTCAACCGCTTCTACTCGCTGCACTACCTGCTGCCCTTCGCGATCGCCGGCGTGGTGATTCTGCACGTCTGGGCGCTGCACGTGGCGGGGCAGAACAATCCGACCGGCATCGAGGTTAAATCGGAGAAGGACACGGTGGCGTTCACGCCCTATGCGACCATCAAGGATGGTTTCGGACTGGCGTGCTTCTGCATCCTGTTTGCGTGGTTCGTGTTCTACATTCCCAATTACCTCGGGCACGCCGACAACTACATCCCGGCCAATCCGGCGGTGACGCCGCCGGAAATCGTGCCCGAATGGTACTATCTGCCGTTCTACGCCATCCTGCGCTCGATCCCGAACAAGCTGCTTGGTGTCTGCGCGCTGTTCGGTTCGATCGGCATTCTGGCGTTCCTGCCCTGGCTCGATACCTCGCGTGTCAAGTCGGCGCGCTACCGGCCGCTGTTCAAGCAGTTCTTCTGGCTGTTTGTGATCGCCTGCATCGGGCTGGGCTGGCTCGGCACCAAGCAGCCGGAAGGAATCTATGTCGTCATGGCGCGGGTCTTGACCGCCTACTATTTCGGCTTTTTCCTGATCGTGCTGCCGCTGCTCGGGATTTTCGAAAGGACCAAGCCGCTGCCGAATTCGATTTCGGAATCGGTTTTGGACGCGAAAGCGTGAGCGGCACCATGAACAAATATCGCACCATTCTCGCTCTCACGATTGCCGCCGGCTTTCTCGCGCTGAGCCTGCCTGCCCAGGCGCAGGAAGCGGCACCGCCGCCGCCGCCGCGCGTAAAATGGTCTTTTTCCGGCCCGTTCGGAAAATATGACGAGGCGCAGCTCCAGCGCGGCTTTAAAATCTACAAGGAAGTCTGCTCGAGCTGCCATTCGCTCGACCTGCTCTCGATTGGCAGTCTCGCCGATCCAGGCGGCCCCGGCTTCACGCAAGCGCAGGCGGCGGAGGTCGCATCCGAATACAGGATCAAGGACCTCAACGACCGCGGCGATCAAGTCGAACGCGCCGGCCGGCCGGCCGATCATTTCCCGGCGCCGTTCGCCAATGAACTCGCCGCCAAGGCGGCCAATGGCGGCACCGCGCCGCCCGACATGTCGACGCTGGCCAAGGCGCGCAGCTATTCTCGCGGCTTCCCCTGGTTCATTTTCGATGCCTTCACGCAATACCAGGAGCAGGGCCCGGACTACATCGCCGCCATACTGAAGGGCTACAAGGACGCGCCGAGGGACTTCAAGGTGCCGGAGGGCGGCCACTACAACGAATATTTCCCCGGCCACGTCATCGCCATGCCGCCGCCGCTGCAAGCCGGCCAGGTGACCTTCGACGACGGCTCGCCGGCAACGCTGGCGCAATATTCCCAGGACGTCTCCGCTTTCCTGATGTGGGCGTCCGAGCCGCATATGACGGCGCGCAAGCGTATCGGCTTCCAGGTGATGATCTTCCTGATCGTGCTGGCCGGGCTGATGTACTTCACCAAGAAAAAGGTGTGGTCGGCGGTGCATTGAGCGGCGCGAAATTTCTTGACGCGAGGGCCCCATTCGGGGCCCTCATGCATTTCTAAGAAAGATCTTTTGCGCGGCTGAAGCGATGTTGTGCCGATCAGGCTCACCGAGTTTCCCCGCACGTTTCAGGATAATATCGTTGGGTAAGGTGAAAACCTTCCAACGAACCACGCAGGCCTGCTTTAGTCCCGCCGCTGCCAGATCGTCGATGATGATATCGCTTGGCCATTTTGATTGGGCTGCGGTCGTGATCATTGCGCAGATCGAATGTCCATTCGTTTCATTAAATGACTGACGGGACAGGATGACGGAAGGACGACGTTTCTCTGTCGCCGCATCGACAAACGGAAACGGGACAACCACGACATCGCCCAAATCACAAATCACGGAATGCCTCTTCGTCGGCCGGCGAATTCCATTCGGATAACGTGCCGCTCAATGCTTTCAGATAACTGTCGGCGGTGCGCGTCTCGCGAATGACGACAATTTCGCCGCGCCGCGCCTGAAAACGCTTCCAGATGTCCCGCATGGGCCCGACCGGTTTGATTGCAGTGGTCGGGCGGCCATCCTTGCCGATCTTTGCTTTCTCCCAATGGCCGACGATGCCGTCGACTTCGAGGTCGATGATCGCTCCGGGAGGAAGTCCGACGATACGATCGCGTAAAGCGCTGTCGCCGTCGATATGCTTGGCCCACAACGAGTCGTCGGAGATTTTTACGTAGGCCATTGCTTGCTCCAAGTTCATTTCTAGGTCGAAATATAGGGTGGGGTGGGGGTGGGGTCAATGGGGTGGGGTGGGGGCGGGGTCTTTTGAACCGAACGGCTCAAAGGGCCAAGCATATTGCTGCATTTCCAGTCTTTGCGGGCGTCACAAGCCGTGCTCAAAACTTGCACGGCGCAACCGAATTCAGGTGAGGAATGACCCAATCCATCCTCGGCATCATCGGCGGGTCCGGCATCTACGACCTGCCGGGTCTGCAAAACGTGCGCGAGCAGCGCATCGCCTCGCCCTGGGGCGAGCCATCGGGCGCCTTGCGCATCGGCGAGATCGATGGCCTGCCGGTGGTGTTTCTGCCGCGCCACGACAAGGGCCACCGGCTGTCGCCCTCCGACATCAACTACCGCGCCAATATCGACGTGTTGAAGCGCGCCGGCGTCACCGATCTGGTGTCGTTGTCGGCCTGCGGTTCGTTCAAGGAGGAATTGCCGCCCGGCACATTCGTGCTGGTCGATCAGTTCGTCGATCTCACGCGCAAACGCGAGAGCTCGTTTTTCGGCAAAGGCCTGGTGGCGCATGTCTCGATGGCGCATCCGGTCAGCCCAAGGCTGCGCATTCATCTGGCGCAGGCGGCGGAGGCGGAAGGCATCGCCGTGCATCGCGGCGGCACTTACGTCTGCATGGAAGGCCCGCAGTTCTCCACGCTGGCCGAGAGCCTGACCTACAAGCAACTCGGCTATTCGGTGATCGGCATGACCAACAGGCCGGAGGCCAAGCTCGCGCGCGAAGCCGAGCTTTGCTACGCCACCGTCGCCATGGTGACCGATTTCGACTGCTGGCACCCCGACCATGACGCGGTTACCGTGCAGGACATCATCAAGGTGCTCATGGACAATGCGACCCGCGCGCAAAGCCTGGTGGCGCGGCTGGCGCGCGATTTTCCACGCCAGCACGAGCCCTGCCCCATTGGTTCGGATCGTGCGCTCGACACGGCGCTGATCACGGCGCCCGAAGCGCGCGACCCGGCGCTGATCGCCAAGCTCGACGCGGTGGCGGGCAGGGTGCTGAAATCATAAAATTACTTAATCTCGGGGGGCCCCATGCGCATCGTCGATCTGGAGCAACATGAGCGCGAGCAATGGCGCCCAGGCGTGACGACGCGCATGAAAGCGTCTGCGGCCAACGGTGCAACGCAGCTTTGCATGTTCGAGCAATGGTGCGAGCCTGGCCTCGGCGCTCCGACCCATCTGCACGCGGTCGAAGAGGTGTTATGCGTTCGCGAGGGTCAGGCCGACGTATGGATTGAAGACACACATGTTGCGCTGACCCGCGGACAACTGGTCGTGGTGCCGGCCGGCCGCAAACATGGCTTTTCCAACAGCGGAACCACGATTTTGCACATCGAGTCGACGCTGGCCGCGCCGGTGTTCGAGGCGGCCTATGACGACAAGCGCGAAAGCCCGCGTCGCTGGCTGCCGGGCTGAACGCGGACAACCCCGATGACATTGCCCGCTCTCGACATCGACTTGCGCGCTTCGATCCGCTCGATATCGGACTATCCCAAGCCCGGCATCATGTTCCGCGACATCGCCACGCGGCGCGGCAAGGCGAGTTAGCGCAAGCCGTCGCGATTGTCGTCGCGGTTATCGAAGGGCAAGTCTTTTTCGGGCGGCGGCCGATTGTACCAGAGGATCACGCAGAGCCCGGCGATGGTCCAAAGCACGGCATGCACGATCGCGTAATTCATCGCCTCGGTCATTCGGATATAATCAAACGAATGGCGGTCGTTGTAATAGACGACGAACGCGCTCAGGACGCCGAAAACGATCATCAGCAGCCCGCCAAGGGTGCCTTTCTTGCGCTTGCTCGCCGACTTTTCCGCCATGACGCGATCCGATTTTCGCCAAGCGGGTGAATCCTAGTCGACCGCGATTATATCGCCCAGGGGGTGGACGGCCGGACAGGGCATGCGCCAAACTCTTGATGCGGCGCCCGCTTGCTTCGGCATGACCGCAGAAGGACGAAACGCGAGCCATGACCTCACCCACTCTCGAAAACGATCTCAAGGCCGCGATTCGCACGATCCCGGACTATCCCAAGCCCGGCATCATGTTCCGCGACATCACGACGCTATTGGGCGATGCGCGCGCCTTCCGCCGCGCGGTCGACGAAATGGTGCAGCCCTGGGCCGGCATGAAGATCGACAAGGTTGCCGGCATCGAGGCGCGCGGGTTTATTCTGGGCGGCGCGGTGGCGCATCAGGTGTCGGCCGGCTTCATCCCGATCCGCAAGAAGGGCAAGCTTCCCCATAAGCGCGTGAGCATCGCCTATTCGCTCGAATACGGCCTCGACGAGATGGAAATGCACGCCGACGCGCTCGTGCCCGGCGAGCGCGTGATCCTGGTGGACGATCTGATCGCCACCGGCGGCACCGCCGAAGGCGCAGTCAAGCTGCTGCGGCAACTGGGCGCCAATGTGCTGGCCGCCTGCTTCGTCATCGATCTTCCCGCACTCGGCGGCGCCGCCAAGCTGCGCCAGATGGACGTGCCAGTGCGCACGCTGATCTCGTTCGAAGGGCATTGATGAATCGCGAAGAAAAATTATACAAGCAGTCGTTATGGGGGCGCGTTTTCGTCGGCACAGGTATCCGGCCTTTTTGCGATACTTGTGCGCACAACGGAGGCTCGCATGAGCAAACAAGGGTGGAGTTTCGGTAATCGGCTGATGGAATCTTTTTTCAAGCGAAGCCCGGATGGTTGGCTGTTTGCTACTCCCTATGTGTGGCCTCGACAGACATATCTTGTGACCGACGAGCAGAAAGCCAAGCTGCTCGAACCGCTGCGTCGGATGTGGTGGGCGCAGATGTTGGTCAGCATTGTCGGCGTAATCGTTCTGCTGAAGCTGTTGGAAGATCGCCCGCTGCTGCTGTGGACACCGCTCGGTATCGAGGTCGTCGCGATCTTCATTCTGTCGTCGGTCTATTCGGTTATCGCGGTACGCCCATTGCTGGCTGGGGTACCGGCAACGAACGAACGGATCACGTTTTCCGACAGATTCAACGCTCGGGCCATGGCGCTCCCGAAAGCCTTCTTTGTTGTCGGTGCGCTATTTAGCCTTCTGATGTTCGCGGTAGGTCTTTTCCTCGGGCTTTTCGGGACATGGGATTTGACCGAGATACTGAGCACGGTATTTTTTGGGGCTTTGACGCTGCTTTACGTTGCTTTCTTCTTCGTCAGGCAGCGAGCGAAGCCGCAGATGTGAGACAAAAAGCGGCCGCTGGCGTCCGTATCGGCCGCTTGTTTTATCGCTTCGGCGCCCATGGGCCGCCGGCTTCCGGCAAGTTTCCGCCCGGCTCCGGTCCCCACGGGCCCGATGGCGGAGCGGATTCCTGCGCCGCCGCGCCGCCCCAAGGCCCGCCCGCCGGCGGCTCACTGGCGATCTGGGCGGGCTCGGCCGGCGCCTCGATGGCTAGCGGCCCGGGATCGTGGCCGCCGGCGAATTTCACCAGCGCCGCCACGCGTTTATCGACCGACGGGTGGGTGTCGAACACATTGGAGAACCCTTCGCGCGGATTGTCGATGCACATTTCCATCACCGCCGAATTGGCGCCGGGGATTTCGCCGCGGCCCTCGATCTTGCGCAAGGCCGAGATCATGGCGTCGGGATTCTTGGTGAGCTCGACCGAGCCGGAGTCGGCGAGATACTCGCGCTGGCGCGACAGCGCGAAGCGAAGGATAATCGACAGAACCCACACCACCACGATGATCGCGATCGCGATGAGGATGGCTGCGCCGGCCCCGCCCTTGCGGTCGCTGCTGCCCGAACTGCGGCCGCCACCCCAGAAGAACATGCGGACCACCAGTTCGCCGAAGAACCCGATTACGCCAGCGATCACCAGCGCGATCACCAGCATGCGCACGTCGCCATTGCGGATATGGGTGAGCTCGTGGCCGAGCACGGCTTCGATCTCGGCATCGTTGAGCGCATCGATCAGGCCGCGCGTCACGGTGATGGAATACTGCTTGTCGTTCATGCCGGTGGCGAAGGCGTTGAGGCCCTCGTCGTCGGCGATGCGCAGCTTCGGCATGGTGATACCGCGCGAGATGCAGAGATTTTCAAGAATATTATAGAGCCGCGGCTCCTCGGTGCGGCTGACCTCGTGCGCGCCGGTCACCGCGTCGATCATCGACTGGTGGAACCTGTAGGCGATCGCGATCCAGATCAGCGCGCCGAGTGTCGCCCATGGCAAAGCCATGACGAAGTCATATTCGGCGGCGCGAATGAGATAGTCGAGCGCCGGATTATGGCCCTGCGGGCCACGCGCCGTGAGCGCCTCGGCCAGCAGCGCGCCGGCAAACACCATCACATAGACCAGGAAGAACAGCCCGATCAGCAGAGCGATCGAGCGGCGCTTGTTCGACTGGATATGGGTGTAGAGACCGAAGGCGGCCATGGTGTCGTTTCGCCACTGGCGGCGTCATGGCCGGGCTTGTCCCGGCCATCCACGCCTTAAGTTCAGGAAAGCAAGACGTGGATGCCCGGGACAAGCCCGGGCATGACGTGTGGGGTTCCGCGCATGTCCACCTAGAACTTCACGCTCGGCGCCTGCTCGAGCTGGGCGCGGTTCTCGCCCACGTCGAAGAACTGGCGCGGGGAGAAGCCGAAACTCGCGGCGAACAAGGACGCCGGCATTTGCTGGATACCGGTGTTGTATTCCTGCACCGCGTTGTTGAAGAAGCGGCGCGAAGCGGCGAGTTTGTTCTCGATGTCGGAGAGATCCGACTGCAACTGCTGAAAGTTCGAATTGGCCTTGAGGTTCGGATAGCTCTCCGACAGCGCGAACAGTTGCCGCAACGCGCCGCTGAGCATGTTTTCCGCCTGCACTTTCTGCTCGACCCCGGGGGCGGCGATGGCCGCGTTGCGCGCCTTCACCACGGCTTCCAGAGTTCCGGCCTCGTGCGCGGCATAGCCCTTCACCGTCTCCACCAGATTGGGGATCAGGTCGTGGCGCAACTTGAGTTGCACATCGATGTCGGCGAAGGCTTGGTTGACCCGCTGCCGCATGGCGACGAGCCCGTTGTAGATCGACATCACCCAGATCACGATCACGGCAATGACGCCGAGAACGACCCAGCCGGTGGTGGACATGGAGGGCTCCTAAAAAAGTTGCAACGGGACAAGCCTAGCCCAGATGGGATGCGCTCTGCCAACGGCAACCGGGCCAGGCGCCGCCGGCCTCGCGGCGTGGGCGCTGATTTTTAGCTAACTTCTTGAGGTACCATAAAAAAAGACCTCGAACCGGAGTTCGAGGTCTTTTCATCGGACGGCTATTCGGGGGGTAAGGGGGGAGCCGCCCGACTGAAATACACACCGCATTAACTCCGACCCCGGGCTTTGGTTCCGCGCCTATATCCGATCACCTAAACGTTATCGATACAGGGCCGGTTGTCTTTAGGCCGTCACGATCCAAGAGTTCCATGCGAGGCGTGGGGGACGAAACCGGAGGCTCTGCCCATGAGCTCGGTAATGATCAGGTGTCCCAATACTGGCCGATCGGTCTCGACCGCGATCGAGACCGAACCAAACGTGTTTTGCCAATTGCCGATGGTGGCTTCGCGCATGCTCTGCCCGGCCTGCGGGCAGGAACACGTCTGGTCGACGCGTTCGGCCTGGCTGGCCGGTGAGCCGCGGCTGACGGTGCCGATGCGTGCGAACGGAACCGCGGCGGCGTAGCTCAAGTCCATCCTCGTAATTCCGGGGCGCGGCCTTCAGGCCGCGAACCCGGAATCCATATTCACAAACCAGGGTTATGGATTCCGGGTTCGCCCGCCTTTGCCCTGCGGGCTTCGGCGGGATGCCCCGGAATGACGGCGTGTGGGCTTAACCCGCTTCCCGGAACCTGACCGCAGCCTGCAGGTCGACCGAGACCAGTTGCGACACGCCGCGTTCCGCCATGGTGATCGGGTTATGCGTGATGATCACGAAGCGGGTGTCGGTCGAGCGGGTCATCTCGTCGAGCAGGTCGCAGAAGCGCTCGACATTGTGATCGTCGAGCGGGGCGTCGACTTCGTCCAGCACGCAGATCGGCGCCGGGTTGGTCAGGAACACCGCAAAAATGAGCGCCAATGCGGTGAGCGCCTGCTCGCCGCCTGACAGGAGCGAGAGCGTCGCGGGCTTCTTGCCCGGCGGCTTGGCGAGAATTTCCAGGCCGGCTTCCAGCGGATCGTCGCTTTCGATCAACTGCAATTCGGCGGTGCCGCCGTTGAACAGGCGGGTGAACAATTGCTGGAAGTGCTTGTTGACCTGTTCGAACGAGGCGAGCAGCCGCTCGCGCGCTTCGCGGTTGAGGCTCTGGATGCCCAAACGCAGCTTCTTGATCGCCTCCACCAGGTCGTCGCGCTCGGTGGTGAGCGCGGTGTGCTGGGCCTCGACCTCGTGCAGTTCCTCCTCGGCGCGCAGATTGACCGCGCCCAGCCGCTCGCGCTCACGGCGCAGCCGCTCCAGCCGCTCCTCGATCTCGGGCAGTTCCGGCAGCGCCTCGCCATCCTTGATGCCGGCCAGTTCGGCCACGGCTGCCGGCTCGATCTCCAGCATGTCGTGGATTTCGCGGCCAATATCGGTGAGCCGGCGCTTGGCGCCTTCGAATTTCTCCTCGGCGCGGGCCAGATCTTCGCGCGCGGCGCTGGCCGCTTCCAGGGCGGCGCGGGCATCGCGGTCGGCCTCGGCGAGCTGGTTCTCGGCCTCCTGCAGGCGGTCGGCGCAGGCGCGGCGTTCCGTTTCGGCGGTTTCGATTTCGCCGATCAGCGCGCGGCGTTTCTCGGCGAACAGCGCGGGCGCGTTTTCCAGCTCGGCGCGGTCGCGCGTGGCCTCGGCGATGCGCTGGTCGAGGGTCGCGATCTGGCTGCGCGCGCCGTTCTGCCGCTCGACCCAGCCGGCCATGTCGGTGGCCAGTGCGTTGAGCCGGCGATCGGCCATTTCGGCATCGCGCACGATCGCCTGCTGCTCGGCGCGCACTTCGGCGAGCCTGGCGCGCTTGCCGGTAATGTCGTCGCGCACGCCGGCCAGATTGCTTTCCAGATCGCCTGCGGGCGCCAGCGCGCTAAGCGCGCGCTCGGCTTCGTTCTTGCCGGCGGCCGCTTCGTCGCGGCTGGTGGTCAGCCGCATGCGCGCCTCGGCCAGCGCGGACAGCCGCGCCGCCTGCCGATTAAGGTCGCGCTCGCGCGTGCGCGCCTCGGTCTCGGCGCCGCTGGCGGCGTCGAAAGCCGATTGCGCGGTCTCCAAAATGCGGCGCTTGTCCTCGACCTCGGCGCGGGCCACCGCCAATTCGCTGTCGATTTCGCCAAAGCGGCTGCGCTGCGCCAGCCGGCGGGCGGCGCCGGTGGGGGCGTGCGCGGCCGCGACATAGCCGTCCCAGCGCCACAGGTCGCCTTCGCGCGATACCAGCCGCTGGCCGGCTTTGAGCGTGCCGGCCAAGCGCAGCCCGGCCTCGCGCTCGACCACGCCGATCTGCGCCAGCCGGCGCGCCAGTTGGGCCGGCGCCTGTACATAGCGCGCGAGCGGTTCGACCCCTTCGGGCAGCGCCGGGTCGCTCGCCTCGATCGCGACCTCGGTCCAGTGCATGGGCGCCGACGCATCGACCGGGGCATCGAGATCGTCGCCTAATGCTGCGCCCAGCGCCTTCTCGTAGCCCTTCTCGACCGCGACATGGTCGATCACCGGCGGCCACAGGCTGCGGGTTTCGAGCGCAAGCATCTTGGAGAGGGTCTTGGCCTCGGTCTCCAGCCGCTGCGCGCGCTTTTCCGATTCGCCGAGCGCCGCGCGCGCGGCCTCGAGCTCGGCGCGCGCCACATTGTGCGCGGCTTCGGCGGCAATGGCGGCCGCCTCCGCTTCGCTGAGCGCCGCCTGTGCGCCTTCGACCGCGGCGGTCAGCGGGGTGTTGTCGGCACTATGCAGCGTGGCCAGTTCGCGCTCGATCGCCGCGATCTCGGCCGCCAGGCGGGCGACCCGCTCGTCCTGTTCGCGCGCGGCATTCTCGAAGCGGTGACGCTGGGCGGTGTGATCGGCGAGCGCGGTGGTGAGTTCGGAGAAAATCGTCTCGGCCGCGCTCAGTTCGCTGTCGGCCTCCGCCACTTTGGCATCGACCCCGCTGCGGCGGCCGGCGCTTTCGCGCGCCTCGGCGCGGATGGTTTCTTCCTCGGCGGCGAGCCGCGCGAGCGCCGCTTGCGCGTCGGCGGCAAGCCGCTGCTCGCGTTCGCCGTCGGCTGCGAATTGCACCAGCCGCAGATCGAGTTCGGCGATGCGGTCCTTGGCGCGCGTTTCCTCGCGGTCGAGGTCCTGCGATGCGACATTGAGCCGGTGCAAGGCGGCGCCGGCGCGCGCCTCGGCCTCGCGCAATTCGGGCAAGGACGCAGCCGCGAGCGCCTGGCGTTTGGAGGCTTCCGCCTGCGCCTGCGTGCGTGTCGCCACCTCGCGCACGCAAATATCCTTGGCGTGCTCGGCCTGGCCGACCTCGATGCTCGCCGCGCTCCAGCGCAGATGGTAGAGCGTGGCCTCCGCCTTGCGCACTTGCGCCGACACGGTGCGGTAGCGGATCGCCTGGCGCGCCTGTTTCTTCAGCCCATCGATCTGGGCGGCGAGTTGGCCGATCACGTCCTCGGCCCGTAGCAGGTTGGTTTCCGCCGCCTTCAGCCGCAGTTCCGCCTCGTGGCGGCGGGCATGCAGGCCGGAGACGCCGGCGGCTTCCTCCAGCACGCGGCGGCGCTGTTCGGGCTTGGCCTGGATGATCTCGCCGATACGGCCCTGGTGCACCAGCGCGGGCGAGCGGGCCCCGGTGGAGGCGTCGGCGAACACGATCTGCACGTCGCGGGCGCGCACCTCGCGGCCATTGATGCGATAGGCGGATCCGGCCTCGCGCTCGATGCGCCGCGCGATTTCGATCAGGTCCTGGTCGTTGAAGGCGGCCGGCGCCGAGCGTTCGGAATTGTCGATCGAGATAGCCACCTCGGCATTGTTGCGCGCGGGGCGGGTGTTGGAGCCGGAGAAGATCACCTCGTCCATGGACGAGGCGCGCATGGATTTGTACGAGGACTCGCCCATCACCCAGCGCAGCGCTTCGACCAGGTTGGATTTGCCGCAGCCGTTCGGCCCGACCACGCCGGTGAGACCCGGCTCGATCATAAAATCGGTCGGTTCGACGAACGACTTGAACCCGATCAGGCGCAGCCGCGTAAGCTTCATGCTTCAGGCCTTATGCAAAAATACTAATCCGCTCAATCGAATCAGCGCCACTTCCGGACAATAGCCGGTAGTCCCGCTCGGTTTTACATTGAACAGACGACAAACCATTCCGGGGGCTTGGCCCGGACGGTGGTTGAGCTAGATGCCGCTTCGGCCGGGAGAATGAATCTTCGCGCTCGCTTGAGCAACAGCGTTGCGAGGGCGAAACGTGGTTTTCCAGACCTTTCGGCTAGGGCCGGCGGCATGATTTGGCCGATTGCGGCCCCGGCGGCGGCCCGGCCAGGCCGAAAAACCCTTATCAGCCCTTGAGATAGGGGTCGATCAGCTTCGACATGTCCTCGATCGTGAGGGCGCCCGGATGCTTCGATCCGTTGATGAAGAAAGTGGGCGTGGATTCCACTTTGAACACGGTGGCGGCGCGCTGACGGGTGTTTTCGATGCCGTCCAGGATCTTCTGATTCGACAGGCAGGCGTCGAAGCTCTGCTCGGTAAAGCCGGCCTGCTTGACGATGCCAAGCAAGACCGGGAGCGGCTTTTCCACGGCCCAGACCCGCTGCTGGCGGTACAGCGTGTCGACCAGGCCGAAATATTTCGTCTTGTCGGTCTCGCCGGCGCAGCGCGCCAGCATGAAGGCGGCGGCGGCCAGGTTATCGAGCGGAAACTCGCGGGCGATGTAGCGGACCTTGCCGGTGTCGATGTAGCGCTTCTTGAGTTCCGGGAAGGTGGTTTCCTGGAAATGCGCGCAGTGCGGACAGGTCATCGAGGCATATTCGATGATGGTGACCGGCGCTTTGTCGTCACCCATGATCATGTCGGGCAGCGCGGTCGCATTCATCAATTCGGCGTTCGCCACCGTTTGCGCCAGTGCCTGGCCGGGGAAAAGCGGCAGCGAGGAGACGCCGACCACGGCGAGGCTGAGCGCCACGGTGGCGGTGCTTTGGCAAAATTCACGTCGGGTGATGCGCAATTGAGGCTCCGTGGGATTACAAAAGGCGCCGAACAAGGACTGGCTACCTGGATACGACAATTGTGGCAATGGCAGGTCACGCTGCCAAGGCATGGCAGAGGATCATTTTTGCTTGATGGCGGCGCCCAGGCGGGCGAGGGCCTGACGTAAATCCTCGTCCTTTATGTCCGGCAGGCCTTCGGCGATGCGGGCAGCCACGGCCGGATCGGGCGGCGGCGGCGGGGCGGGCGGTTCGCGGCGCCGGAGCGGCGCCTGGCGCAGCGCAAGGCGGCCAATGGCCTGCCAGCCGAAAAAGCGGTTGACCCGCTCCAGGACGACCGCCGACAAATGCTGGATTTCGACCGCGGCCGGGCCTTCCACGCGCAAAACAAGGGTGGCCGGTTCCGCGGCTGCCTCGCCTAGAGTTCCCGAGCTATTGGCGCGCGGCCAGTTGATCTTGATCGGCTCGCTATGGGCGGCGATTTCTGCACCCACAATGTCGCCCCAGCGAGTAAGAATTTCGGCCGAGGCGAAGCCCTGCGACTTGAGGGCATCGCTCAGGCTGGCGCCCAGGAAATCGGAAAGCGGCCGGGGAAAACTGCGCGGGGCACTGCTCATCGGGGTCGCTCTCATGCCATCGTTGGCGCCATGAACGTAGCAGTCCGACCGCCCCGGCGAAAGAAAATCGCTGCCGCGCCAGACCCGGCGGGCTTGCTCACCTGGTACGACCGCCACGCCCGCGTGTTGCCGTGGCGCTTGGAGATTTGGCGCGCGCGGGCGGGCGAGCAAGCGGACCCGTATCGTGTGTGGCTGTCGGAAATCATGCTGCAGCAGACCACGGTGAAAACGGTTGCGCCGTATTACGCGCGCTTCCTTGAGCGCTGGCCGACAGTCGGTGTGCTGGCCGCGAGCAAACTCGACGACGTGCTGCGCGCCTGGGCCGGGCTCGGCTACTACGCACGCGCCCGCAACCTGCATGCCTGCGCGCGCGAAGTGGTGAAACGTCACGGCGGGATTTTTCCGGGCGAGATTGATGCCTTGCGCGCGCTGCCGGGCATCGGCGACTACACCGCGGCGGCCATCGCGGCGATCGCTTTCGACATGCCGGCGGTGCCGGTCGACGGCAATGTCGAGCGCGTGGTGTCGCGGCTGTTTGCCGTTGAAGAGATGTTGCCGGCGGCCAAGCCGGCGATCAAACGGCTGGCGACATCGTTGTTGCCGGAGCGCCGTTCCGGCGATTTCGCGCAAGCGCTGATGGATCTCGGCGCCACGATTTGCTCGCCCAAGCGGCCGGCCTGCGCGCTGTGCCCGTGGAGCGAGGCTTGCGTGGCGCGCGCGCTCGGACGTCAGGACGAGTTTCCGCGCAAGACGCCAAAGCGCGAAGGCAAACTGCGCCGCGGTGCTGCCTTTGTGGCGCTGCGCGCCGATGGCCGCGTGCTGCTGCGTCAGCGCCCGGAAAAAGGTCTACTCGGCGCTATGACCGAAGTGCCGGGCAGCGAATGGGCGCATGATTTCGATGTGCGCCGCGCGCTTCAATCGGCGCCACGGTTTCGTGGCAAGGCGCGGTGGCGTAAACTGTCCGGCGTGGTCAATCACGTGTTCACGCATTTCCCGCTCGATCTCACGGTATTCGTGACGATGGTGCCGCGCGCCACGGCGGCGCCGAAAGGTGCGCGCTGGGCGCCGCGCGCTACCTTGTCGAGCGAAGCCTTGCCGAGTGTGATGCGCAAGGTCATTGCTCATGCAATCAATAAAGAAACGTAGCGGAGGAACCCCATGCCCGATCAGTGGACGCCGAACCTGCGCTATCCGGACCCTTACGTGACCGTGCTCGATGCGCGCTTCAATAAATACCGGTTGCCGCTGGCGAGCGTCGAGCGGCACTATACCGGCACGCGCTGGGGCGAAGGCCCGGTCTGGTTCGGCGATACGCGCTGCCTGATCTGGAGCGACGTGCCGGGCAACTGCATGTACCGCTTTGACGAGGAAACCGGCGCGGTCAGCCCGTTCCGCAAGCCGTCCAACAACGCCAATGGCAATACTCGCGACCGGCAGGGCCGGCTGGTGACCTGCGAGCATCTCACGCGCCGCGTTACCCGCACCGAATATGACGGTTCAATCACGGTGATCTGCGAGCGCTTCGAGGGCAAGCGGCTCAATTCGCCCAACGACATTGTTGTAAAATCGGACGGCTCGATCTGGTTCACCGATCCGCGTTTCGGCATCCTGAGCAATTACGAAGGCGAGATCGCCGAGCCCGAATTGCCAATGAATGTCTACCGCGTCGATGGCGTAACGGGAGCGGTGACGATAGTGGCGGACGGCATCAATGCGCCGAACGGGCTCGCCTTCTCGCCGGACGAGAAGAAACTTTACATCGTCGAGTCGCGGTCCGAGCCGCGCGCTATTCTCGCCTACGATGTCGCCGCGTCCGGCGACAAGATTTCGAACAGAAAGCTGCTGATCGATTCAGGGCCGCAGGGTACGCCCGACGGCTTCCGTGTCGATATCGACGGCAATCTGTGGTGCGGCTGGGGTATGTCGGCGGAACTCGACGGCGTGCGCATATTTACGCCGCAGGGCGAGCCGATCGGCCACATCGCATTGCCGGAGCGATGCGCCAATGTTTGCTTTGGCGGCAGATTGCGCAACCGGCTGTTCATGGCGGCGGCGCATTCGCTCTATTCGCTCTATGTCAACACGCAGGGCGTGGCGGGAGGCTAACTAACCCTCCCCCGCGAAGCGCGGGGAGGGTCGATGCATGTCGCGTCAGCGACGTGCGTCGGGGTGGGGGTGCTTATCGGATTGATGCAATAGCGTCGCGCCCCCCACCCCCGACCCCTCCCCACCACTCGCAATCGCTCGCGGGGGGAGGGGAGAAGATCAAATCGCCGGTATCCCCGCCGTCGCGGCCAGGAAGGCATTCTCCGCCCGCTCGGACCGGTCGGGCTTGGGCGGCTTGCGCGCCGCTGCCTTGCGGTTGATCTTGCGCTTGGCGATGGAGCCCAGCTTCTTGTCGGCCGCCTTCTCATCCTTAAGATTCATCGCCAGCAGCTTGGCAACGTCGTTGCGGCCGATGAGCTTGGCCCAGGCCACCAGCGTGCCGTAGCGCGTGATCTCGTAGTGTTCGATCGCCTGCGCCGCCGCGATCAGCGCGGCATTGAGCACGATCTTGTCGTCGATCTCGCCGGCGATCTCGTTTTCCTCCGCGATAATGCCGTCGATGGCCGGGCATTTGGTGCCCTGCGGGATGGATTTGATTTTTTTGAACACCTGGTCGAGCCGCTTGATGTGGCCCTTGGTCTGGTTGAGATGGGTGCGGAACGCCTTCTTCAGCTCGGATTCGGAGGCCTTGGCCACCATGTTGGGTAGCGATTTCAGGATTTGATGCTCGGCGTAATAGATGTCCTGCAGCGTGTGCACGAACAGTTCGTCAAACGTGTCGATTTCGGATGAAAACCAGCCCATGGGGTACCTCCCGTATGATTGCTGACCAGACAAGTCATTGAGCGGGGCCTGAGTTCCCAAAAAGCCGAAAGACGGCTAGGTATTCGGCCGGACACCGGGAAAAGGAAACGACCCATGAAAATCGAACGTCACGATGTCGCCGCCCGCATGAGCAAAGTGGTGGTGCATGGCGATACCGTCTATCTCGCCGGCATTGTCGCGGATAATCCGAAGGGCAAGAGCATGACCGAGCAGACCAAGAGCGTCCTCGGTCAGATCGACGGCTTCCTGGCCAAAGCGGGCAGCGACAAGAGCAAATTGCTTTCGGCCAATATCTGGATCACCGACATGGCTAATTTCGCCGAGATGAATGCGGTGTGGGACGCCTGGGTGTCGCCCGGCAACACGCCCGCGCGCGCCACCGTCGAGGCTAGGCTCGCCACGCCCGACTACAAGGTCGAGATCATGGTGGTGGCGGGGAAATAATAAACCGCTCATCCCCGCGCAAGCGGGGATCCGGAGCCAATCTCTGGGGTTTTCGCTTTTCCCTGGGCCCCCGCTTTCGCGGGGGCGAGCGGATCAACACAACAGCGCACGGACAAGCACCATGGCATTCGACTTCGGCCCGCTGTTTCCGGCCGGGCTGCCGGCGCCCGCGGCCCGCTGGACCGGCGCAGCCAAATTCAACTTCACCGGCGGCAACAACGACCCCGACGAACTGCCGCTCGAAGGCTTGCTGCAGGCTGCGCAATCGGTGCTGACGCGCGAGGGCCGCGCGCTGGCGAGCTACGGCCTGCGCAGCGGGCCGCAGGGCTACCGGCCGCTGCGCGAGTTTCTCGCCGGCAAGCTCAAGCGCGACGCCGGCATCGGCTGCGGCGCCGACGACATCCTGATCGTGTCGGGCTCGTTGCAGGCGCTCGATCTGGTCAACGGCGCGCTGCTGGTACGCGGCGACACCGTCATTGTCGAGCAGGACAATTACCAGGGCACGCTGACGCGGCTGGCGCGATTGGGCGTCAACGCGGTCGGCATTCCGCTCGACCGCGGCGGCATGCGCATGGACGCGCTTGAGGCAGCGCTTGCCGGGCTTAAAAGCCGCAACGTGCAGCCAAAATTCATCTATACGATTCCGACGGTGCAGAACCCGACCGGCACGATCCTGGACGAGGGCCGGCGCGCGACTTTGCTTAAACTCGCGGACGCCTATGGCGTGCCGATATTCGAGGACGACTGCTATTCCGATCTGATCTGGGATGGCACGCGCCCGCCCTCGCTCTATGCCATGAGCAAAACGCAAAACGTCATCCATATCGGCTCATTCTCGAAATCCATCGCGCCGGCGCTGCGCGTCGGCTTCATTGTCGCGCCCTGGGCGATGCTGTCGCGCATGTTGGCGCTCAAGACCGATGCCGGATCGGGCGCGCTGGAGCAGATGGTGCTGGCAGAATTTTGTGCACCGCATTTCACCGAGCATGTGCCCGCGCTGCGGCACGGCTTGCGCAAGAAGCTTGAAACCCTGATGGAATCGCTCGCCGAACAGTTCGGTACCGCCGCCGAATTCGACGACCCGAAGGGCGGAATTTTCCTCTGGGTGAAGCTGCCGGACAATGTCGACACGCTCAAGCTTTACCAGTCGGCGCTCGCCGCCGGCGTCGCCATCAATCCGGGGCCGGAATGGTCGACCGACAAGACGCACAGCATAAGCCGCATGCGGCTCTGTTTTGCCAGCCCGTCGCATGCGGAAATTCGCGAGGGCATTGCCATACTGGCCGACATCTGCCGCAAGGAGTTTGGCGTGCCCACGCGGAGCGCCAATATCGAGCGCAGCGCCAATGTCGAGCGCGGAGCCTGAGCCATGCAATCGCTTCAGCCATTGGCGGAAAAAATCGCGGCGCGATTGATTGAACGGCGCGAGACCATTGCTATTGCCGAATCCTCGACCGGCGGGCTGATCGCCGCAACTTTGCTGGCGATCCCCGGCGCGTCCGCCTATTTTATCGGCGGCGCGGTGGTCTATACCAAGGTCGCGCGCGCGGCGCTGCTCGGTATCGGCGATGCCGAGATGGCGAACATGCGGGCCTCGACCGAAGCCTATGCGTTGCTGTGTGCGCGGCGCGTGCGCGAGCGGCATGGCGCAGCCTGGGGACTTGGCGAAACCGGCGCGACGGGGCCGAGCGGCAACCGTTACGGCGACGCGGCAGGGCACTCCTGCATCGCGGTCGTAGGGCCGCAAGAAAACCAAGCGCACGCAGTCACGCTGGAGACGGGAAGCGCCGACCGGCGGGCGAACATGGATGCTTTCGCCATGCGCGCGCTTGAACTTCTTGCCGAAGCGATATCGGCCAAGACTTAAAGGCAAGCGCGATGGTGCAGGAAAATCCGCAACACGGCATCCTGGCGATCTTCAACGATTGCCGCGCCGGCCGCGAGGCAGAATTCGAGGCCTGGTTCCAGGGCGAGCATCTGCTCGAACGTCTCGCCGTTCCCGGTTTTCTGTTTGGCCGCCGGCATCAGGCGATTTCGGGCAGCGCCGGTTATTTCAATTTCTACCTTGTCGAGTCGCCCGCCGTGCTGACGTCGAAGCCTTATCTCGAACGGCTCGACAATCCGACGCCGATGACGCGCAAGGTGATGTCGGAGAATTTTCTCAACATGAACCGGACGGTGTGCCACCGCACATTGCGCGTGGGCGGCTTTCGCGGCGCCTATGCCGTCACGGTCCGTTTCAACGAGGTGCCGGACATGGGAGTGCTGTCGGCGCTGGCGGATGAGCTGGTGCAAGACCCCGGCGTAGCGGCTTGCGAAATCTGGACCGCGGTCGATCCTGCCGGCCAGCCGGTGTCGATGGAAGAAAAACTGCGCGGCGGCGACAAGAAAATCAAAGCCTGCCTGATGGTCGATACGCTGCGGCAGGGGGAGGCCGAAAAGCTCGGCGAACGCCTGGCAAAACGGTTTGCCGGGGCCGAGGTCGGGGTGTTCCGCGTGCTGTGCCAGTTGGGGCGAGGGGATATTTGACGTCACCCCGCAAGCTCCGATGCATCGCCTTGCACTTGCCGTAATTGGTAACATATAAGATACTATCCAGATGCAGATTCTTGAGTACCTGGATTCGACTGGCCGGAGCTTGTTCGCGCGTTGGTTTGACGGCCTCGAAAAACAAGCGGCCGCCAAGGTTACAATTGCACTGACGCGTATGAGCGCCGGCAATCTGTCGAACCTAAAAGGCATTGGCGGTGGCGTGCTGGAATATCGGATCGATTTCGGACCCGGCTATCGGATCTATTTAGGCTTGGACGGTAACATGATCGTCATTTTGCTCGGTGGCGGCACCAAGCAGCGTCAGCAGCGCGACATCGAGGCCGCGCAGCGGCGATGGATCGATTACAAACGGCGAAAGAGAGAACAGTAAAATGGCGCTGACACGCGACTTCAAGGAGACGGTCAAGGCGCGCGTTGAACGCGATCCGAAATTTCGCGCCGCGCTGTTGACCGAAGCGGTGGAGCAGATGCTGGCCGGCGACATGAGCACCGGCAAGGCGGTACTGCGCGATTACATCAACGCGACGGTCGGCTTCGAACGCTTGGCGCGAGAAACCGGCACGCCCGCGAAAAGCCTGATGCGCATGTTTGGCCCGAAGGGCAATCCGCGCGCGGAAAATCTATTCGCCGTTATCGACCGTCTTCAAAAGGCCTCCGGAATCCGTCTCGGCGTTGGCGTCGGCCGGTAAGCTACTCCGCCGCTTCCGCCATCTCCGAGCGGAACTGGGCGCGCAATTCGTCGATCAGCTTGAGGCCCTTCGGCGTTTGCAGGTGCCAGAAGGCCCAGCCGTTGCAGGCTTCCAGGCCTTGCGCCAGCGCGCCGATGCGGTGGATCGAGCCGACCGCCTCGCCCAGCGCCACCGCGCCGTCGGCGCGCACGACCGCCTTGTGACGTTTCTTGGCGTCGACCAGATGGGCGCCCGGTGAAATCATGCCGCGCTCGATCAGCGCCGAGAAAGCAACGCGCGGCGCCTCGCGCGCGGTCATGAACGGCGCGATCGAGGGTGAGGGCACCATCTGCACATTGGCAATGCGTTTTTCCGCCGCGTGTGCGTATTTCGCTTCGCGCTCGATGCCGATGAAGCGGCGGCCCAGGCGCTTGGCCACCGCGCCGGTGGTGCCGGTGCCGTTGAACGGGTCGAGCACCAGATCGTCGGGCCGCGACGCCGCCAGGATAATTCGCGCCAGCAGTGCTTCCGGCTTCTGGGTCGGATGCAGCTTCTTGCCGTCGCTGCCTTTAAGCCGTTCCTCGCCGGTGCAGAGCGGGAAGCTCCAGTCGGAGCGCATCTGCACGTCTTCATTGCCGGCCTTGAGCGCCTCGTAATTGAAGGTGTAGCCCTTGGCGGTGTCGCGCGAAGCCCAGATCAACGTCTCGTGCGCATTGGTGAAGCGGCGGCCGCGGAAGTTCGGCATCGGGTTGGTCTTGCGCCAGATCACGTCGTTGAGAATCCAGAAGCCGAGATCCTGCATGATGGCGCCGACGCGGAAAATATTATGATAGGAGCCGATCACCCAGATAGTGCCGGTGGGCTTCAACACGCGCCGGCAGGCGGTGAGCCATTCTTTGGTGAAGGCGTCATAGCTGGCGAAGCTGTCGAACTTGTCCCAATCGTCGGTCACGGCATCGACGTGGGAATCGTCGGGGCGTTTCAAGTCGTTGGCGAGTTGGAGATTGTAGGGCGGATCGGCGAACACCAGATCGGCCGAGGAGGGCTTCAGCTTGGCCATCTCGGCGACGCAGTCGCCGATCAGAATGCGGTGCTGTTGGTTGTTCTCAGAAACTCCACGGGGCGCCCGTGAGGGCGCCCCGCGACGCGACACAACCATGACTCAATACTCTGACTCAGGCGACGCGGTCGGCGACGCGGGACCTACAACCGACTTGCCGCAATATGGCGCTTCAAGGTGAAGAAACGGTTTATGGATCGCGCCCGCAACTCGGCAAATTCTGCCTATTTAACCGTAGGTTAGGACGTGTGGCGACGCGCAAAAACAGCCTGGTTGGACGCCATGCGCAGCATCGGTAATGATCCGGCCATGAGATCGGGAGGATTAATAGATGCGTTGGGATGACTTCCGCCGGAGCGACAATATCGAGGATGACCGTGACGGTGGCGGCGGCGGCGGCGGTGGCGGCGGTGGATTCGGATTTCCTATGGGCGGCGGCGGTCTTGGCATCGGTACCGTGGTGGTGCTTAGCCTGATCGGCTGGGCGCTTGGCATCAACCCGAGCGTACTGATCGGCGGCGCCGAGATGGCCAACCGCGGCGGCGGTTCGCAATACCAGCAGCCCTACCGGCAAACCACCCGGCGCACCGGCGCGCCCAAGGACCAGGTGGGCGACTTCGTCGCCGCCGTGCTCGGCAATACCGAGGACACCTGGAGCAAGATTTTTCAGGAAGGCGGCAAGCAATACCGCGCGCCGCGTCTGCGGCTGTTCGCCGGTTCGGTGCAGGGTGGCTGCGGCTACGCGCAAGCGGCGATGGGGCCGTTCTATTGTCCGACCGACAAGCGCATCTATCTCGACACTTCGTTCTTCCGGGCGATCGAGACGCGCTACCATGGCTGCCAGGGCAAGGCCTGCAAATTCTCGCAGGCTTATGTGATCGCGCACGAGGTCGGCCATCACGTGCAGAACCTGCTCGGCGCCTTGCCGAAGGCGCAGGCCGATCAGCGCGCCGCCGGCAACAAAGTGGCGGCCAATCGCATCCAGGTGCGGGTCGAATTGCAGGCGGATTGCTACGCCGGCATTTGGGCGAACCGCTCCGAGCAGCGCAAACAATTTCTCGATCCCGGCGACATCGATGCCGCCTTGCAGACCGCCTCGGCAATCGGCGACGATACGCTGCAAAGAAAAGCGCAAGGGCGTATCGTGCCGGATGCCTTTACCCACGGTTCGGCGGAACAGCGCAAGCGCTGGTTCATGAACGGGTACACGCAAGGCAAACTGTCGGCCTGCAATACGTTCTTCGCCAAGACGCTGTAAGGAATTCGCTGTGCCCGGCATCGACGAAAGCAGACAATTCGTGCCGCTCAAGATCGCGGTGCTGACCGTGTCCGACACGCGCGCGAGTGCCGACGACAAGTCCGGCAACACGCTGGTCGAGCGCATTCGCGCCGCCGGCCATGTTCTGGCCGAACGCGCTATCGTCAAGGACGAGGTCAAGGCGATCCGCCGGCAGGTGAAGGCGTGGATCGCCGACAAGTCCATCGACGTCGTCATCACCACCGGCGGCACCGGCTTCACCGGGCGCGACGTGACGCCGGAGGCGGTCGAGCCGCTGTTCGAAAAGAAGATGGACGGCTTCTCGACCATGTTCCTCATGGTGAGCGAGAAGAAGATCGGTACTTCGGCGATCCAGACGCGCGCCACCGCCGGCGTCGCCAAGGCGACCTATATTTTTTGCCTGCCCGGCTCGCCCGGCGCCTGCAAGGACGCCTGGGACGAGATCCTGCTGCACCAGCTCGATTACCGTTACCGGCCGTGTAATTTCGTGGAGATATTGCCGAGGCTCGACGAGCATCTGCGGCGGGGGAAGGCTTGAACTTACCTCTCCCCGCAAGCGGGGAGAGGGAAGTCATAGCTCCAAATCCCAATATTCGGCGACGACGTTTTTTCCCCAACTGTGCTTCTTCTCGCTTGAGGTGAGCGTAAAGCCCGCCTGCTGGTAGATATGGCGCGCGGCTTTCAGCACGCTATGCGTCCATAGCGTCATCTTTTTGTAGCCGGCGGCGCGCGCGAATTGCACGCATTCGTCGACCAGGCGTGCGCCGAGGCCTAAGCCCCGCGCTTTCGGATCGACCAGCAGCAGGCGCAGGCGGGCGAGCCCGGGCTTGTCCTTCACCAGCATCACCGTGCCGACATTCTCGCCGTTCAATTCGGCGATCCAGCAGCGCTCGCAGGTGGCGTCGTGTTTGTTGACGAAGTCGGCGACGATTTGCGCGCACAGGCCCTCGAACGGTTCGCTCCAGCCATATTCGCGCGCATAGAGTTGGGCGTGGCGGGAGACGATCCAGCCGAAATCGCCGGGCCGCGGCTGGCGCAGAATATAGTTTGGTTTTTCGGCGGGCTTCGCCGCGCCGCCGTCGAGCAGGGTCTCGATCTCACCCATGGCGGCGACCAGTCGCGCCTGCTGCGCGGGCGCAAGCTTGCCGAGCATGGCGCCGGCCTGTTGCTGCGAGCGCCGCTCGAACGGCGCGAAGGTCTTGGCGCCGCGCGCGGTCAGCGCGAGCTGGCTCTGGCGGGCATCTTCCGGCGCGGTCTTGCGGGTGATCAGTCCGCGTTTCTCGAATTGACGCAGCACGCGGCTGAGATAGCCGGCGTCGAGATCGAGCGCGCGGCCGATGTCGCTGGCGGTGTGCGCGCCTGCAAGTTTGTCAGCTTGCGCGATCTCATAGAGCACGCGCATCTCGCCGAGCGAGTGCGAGCTGTCGAGATAGGTTCTGCGCAACACGCCGATCTGGCGCGTATAGAAGCGGTTGAAGCGGCGCACGCTGGCAATCGATTCTTGGGCGGTGCGTTGCTGGCTGGCGTTCGGCATGCCGTCAGGTTCGGGCAATTAGTTGACTAAGTCAAGTATATGCTTCTTTCCCTCCCCCGCGCAGCGTGGGGAGGGTAGGTGAGCATCGCGTCAGCGATGCGAACCGGGGTGGGGGTTCTATGTTCGGGTCGCGCTTCGTCCCCCCACCCCTAACCCCTCCCCGCCACGCGCAAGTGCGCGCGGGGGGAGGGGAGGTGAAGGGCTTCGCGGGGGAGGGAAAGATTCACCCCACCACGCGCGCGCCGGTCTGCAGCATGGCGATGCGCCGGCGGCCGAGCCGGCGCAGCAGCGCGGCTTCCGCGTCCGCGCCGTCGGGATGGCCGCCGATCGAGTCGTACAAATGTCGGGCGATCAGCAGGCCCTGCTCGGGCCGCGCGCCGCCGCCGAGCGCGATGCGCAGCAGCGCGATCAGTTCGGACAGGCCCGGCCGCAGCAGGTCGGCGGCGGTGGGCGGGCGGAACACGGCGGCGCGGCCGGCGCCTCCTGCCGTGTCGGCCGCAGAATCGTTGGCTTGCATGAAGCGGTCAACGGCATTGACCCAGCCCGGCTCCGGCACGCAGCCGGCGCGCAGGAACATCAGCCACGGCGTGCGGGTCGCGGCCGCCGCCGCCTTCAGCCGCGCGCCCAAGGATGCGGCTGAGGGCGCCGCCGAGCCGATGAAGCGGCAGCCGGCGATATCAGCCACCTGCGCCGTGGCGTCGCGCGAGCCGGCATCGGCCACGATCACCTCGGCCAGCAACCCGGCGGTCGCGCCGGCGACCAGCGCGGCCAGCGTCGGTACCAGGGTGCGTTCCGATTCGTCGGTGGCAATGATTGCGCTCAGCATGGAACCGAAGCCCGCTTTGATCGGTTGCCACCATATCATGTGGGAATTGCCGACCGCCCCACGAGATCGGGTTCAAAACTGCTTAAATTGTGGGCTTTTATCTTAGTTCTTGTTTTGTTCTTAATGGCACCATAGGATATCGCCATGGCTCGTTCATCGACAGCCCTTAAGCGTCCGCCGGCGGCGCGCCGTCAGGCTAAGTGGGAACCGGTTAGCCGCCCGGACGGCGCGCCAAATTTAAATGGTGCGCGGTCGGACGCAAAACCGGTGCCCACTTTTGCTGACCGCGCACCGGAGCTGCCCTCCGCGCCGGCGGGCGAATTTGTCGACGACGCCACCGAATTGCTCGGTGTCGCGGTCGAATTCGAGCGCCGGCGCGGGCGCGGCGCGCACAGCAATGCCGCCGGCCGCTACGAGCCGCATGCGCGCATCGCATTCGACGATGGCTGGCGCACGCTCGACGAGTTGCCGGCGTTCAAGACCACGGTGACCAATGACGCCACGCGCAAGATCATCACCCGCAACGACTCCCCCGATATCGGCTTCGACCGCTCGATCAATCCCTATCGCGGCTGTGAGCATGGCTGTGTCTACTGCTTTGCGCGTCCGACGCATGCTTATCTCGGCCTGTCGCCGGGGCTCGATTTCGAATCCAAATTGTTCGTCAAGCCGGAAGCAGCCGAGCTGCTGGAGAAGGAATTGGCGGCGCCCGGCTATTCGCCCAAGGTGATCGCCATCGGCACCAATACCGATCCGTATCAGCCGATCGAGCGCCGCTACAAGGTGATGCGCCGCATTCTCGAAGTGCTCGACCGCGCCGGCCATCCGGTCGGCATCGTCACCAAATCGGCCCTCGTTTTGCGCGACCTCGACATTCTCGCCCGCATGGCCGAGCGCAATCTGGCCAAGGTCGCGCTGTCGGTGACCACGCTCGATTCCGAACTGGCGCGCAAGATGGAGCCGCGCGCGGCAACGCCGATGCGGCGGCTTGAAACGCTACGGCGGCTCGCGCAAGCCGGCGTGCCGACAACCGTGATGGTGGCGCCGATCATCCCGGCGCTCAACGACATGGAGATCGAGCGCATCCTCGATGCCGCGCAGGCGGCAGGCTGCAAGGAAGCCGGCTACGTGCTGCTGCGGCTGCCGCTGGAAGTGCGCGACCTGTTTCGCGAATGGCTGACGGCGAATTATCCCGACCGCGCCAATCACGTGTTCAAGCTGATCCGCGACATGCGCGGCGGCAAGGATTACGATAGCGAATGGGGCAAGCGCATGAAGGGCACCGGGCCCTATGCCTGGATGATCGGCCGGCGCTTCGAAATGGCCTGCGAGAAGCTCGGGCTCAACACCAACAAGCTACAGCTTTCGACTGCGCATTTCCGCGCGCCCGTGCAAGGCAGCGATCAACTCAGCTTGTTTGGTACATGACAGCGCCGGACGCGATCCTGTCCTTGGTGACGCTCGGCATTTCCGATCTTGCGCGCAGCATTGCATTCTATGAAACGCTCGGCTTTCGCCGCAAAGCCAAGAACGCCAAAGGCGTCGGCTTTTTCCAGGCCGGCGCCTGCGCCTTCGCGGTTTTTCCGTCGTCAGAACTCGCCAAGGATGCCAATGTGACAGCCGCAGGCCTCGCGCCCGCGTTTCGCGGTGTGGCGCTCGCCTGGAATTGCCGGTCGGAAGCCGACGTTGACGCTGCCATCGCGCGCGCCCGGGCCGCCGGAGCCACGGTTCCCAAAGCGCCTGGCAAGACGTTCTGGGGCGGCTATGCCGGCTATTTCGCCGATCCCGACGGCCATCTCTGGGAGGTTGCACATAATCCGGGCTTTCCGCTGTCGGACGACGGGCGGCTGACGATACCGGATTGAGGTTTTTCCCCGCCTTTCACATCGCGGCTTTCCTTCATTGACTTGCCGTCTTCGCGGCGCAGGATCGCCGCATGAGTCGCCGAACAGCCGCGTCTAGCCTGCCCCTCGCCGAGCCGATCTTGCGTCCGAGCTTCCGGCGCGAGCGGCGCGCGCTCAACAAGGGCATTTTCCCGGTGGCCGGCTGCGACGAGGCGGGCAGGGGACCGCTCGCCGGTCCGGTGGTGGCGGCGGCGGTGATCCTCGATCCTACCCGCATCCCGCGCGGCCTCAACGATTCCAAGAAGCTCGGCGCCAGCGAGCGCGAGAAGTTGTACGAGAAAATCTGCGCCACGGCGCAAGTGGCGGTGGCGTTCGGCTCGGTCGAGCGTGTCGACCGCGACAATATTTTGCGCGCTTCGCTGTGGGCGCTGGCGCGCGCGGTCAAGGCCTTGCCCGAGCGACCCAGGCTGGTGTTCGTCGACGGCAACATGAAAATCGATGTGGCCTGCGACTGCCAGGCGGTGGTCTCCGGCGACGCGCTGGTGGCCTCGATTGCCGCGGCCTCGATCGTCGCCAAGGTAACCCGCGACCGGCTGATGGTGCAGCTGGCCTTGGCCCATCCCGGCTATGGCTTCGAGCGCCATATGGGCTATTCGGTGCCTGAGCATTTCGCGGCGCTGGCGCGGCTGGGGCCGACCATTCATCACCGCAGGTCGTTCGCGCCGGTGGCGGCCAGGCTTGCCGCGCTCAGTGTGGTTTGTGACCAGGCGACCGGCGCATTGTTGCCTCTTTAGGCAGGCTTCTCTATCTCTGACCTCGCCTTCTTCATTGCTCCCCTTGCGGGGGAGGGATTAGAAAAAATTCGGGCCGATGCATTACGTCTCCCTGATTATCGAATTCCTGCGTGCACGGCCGGCGGTGGTGTTTTGGACCGTCGCGCTGGCGCAAGCCACGCTGTGGACTCTGGTGCCGGCGCTGTTCTACAGCGCGCCGCCCGGCGAGGCGCCGCTGCTGCTGGCCATCGGTCATGAATTCGTGCTCGGCAGTTATCTCGGGCCGCCGCTGGCGTTCTGGCTGGGTGAGATCGCGTTCCGGCTGGCAGGCAGCTTCGGATTATACGCGCTGGCGCAAGCCTGCATCGTCGTCACCTACTGGGCGGTGTTCAGGCTTGGCTGCGGAGTCGTCGGCACGCGGCACGCGGTGCTGGGCGTGCTGCTGATGGTCGGCATTTCCGCCTTTACCGTGCCGAGCCCGGATTTCGGCCCGGCCGTGCTGGCGGCGCCGCTATGGGCGCTGGCGCTGCTGCATTACTGGCGCGCGCTCGGCGAGCGCAGGCGCGGCTACTGGTTTCTGCTGGCACTCGATCTCGGCCTGCTGCTGCTGGCGAGCTATGTCGGGCTGATCCTGATCGCGCTGATGATCGCCTTCACCTTGCTGAGTTCGCGTGGCCGGCAATCGCTGATGAAGCCGGAGCCGTGGATCGCATTGCCGCTGCTCGTCATCGTGGTGTTGCCGCATGCCGCATGGCTGAGGAGCGCGCGCGATCTCGTCGTCTCGGGCTTCAACGACGGCGCCGCCGTGACCGGCACGTTCACGCCCGGCCTGTGGCTTTGCGCGGCGCTGCTGGCGACCCATATTGGCCTCGCGCTGATGGTCGTGTTGGCGAGCGGCTGGCCGCGGCAACGGCGCGAACGCGCGCCGGAAATAGATCGCAACCCGGTCGAGCCGTTCGCGCGCCGGCTGGTTTATTTTTTCGCGCTGGCGCCGGCGGCTTGCGCGATCGGCATCGCATTCGCAAGCGGACGGCTGGGGCCGCTCGAACGCGTCGCGCCGCTGGTGGTGCTATCCGGCCTGGCGGTCGTGGTCGCGGCCGGCGACCGCGTTCTGCTCTACCGCGAGCGGCTGGTGTCCTCGGCCTGGCTCGGCCTGCTGGTGGCGCCGCCGGCGCTGGTCGTGCTCGGTCTTTTCGTGTTGCCGTGGACGCTGACGATCGATCAAAAGATTGCGCAGCCGGCCAATGCGGAAGGACAATTTTTCAGCGAGACCTTCCAGCGCCGCACCGGCAAGCCGTTGCCTTACGTGTCCGGCGATGCACGCATTGCGCCGCTGATTGCGCTCACCAGCCCAAGCCGGCCGCATGTCTATTTCGACTGGGCGCCGCAGCGCAGTCCCTGGGCCAGCGCCGCCGACATCGTCGAGAAAGGCGGCGTGCTGGTGTGGCCGGCCGCCGACAATTCCGGCACGCCGCCGGCTACGCTGAAGACGCAGTTTCCCGCCATGGTGCCGGAAGTGCCGCGGGTTTTCGCGCGCTCGATGCAGGGCCTGCTGCCGCTGATCCGGCTCGGCTGGGCCATGGTGCGGCCGCAGGCGCCGTAGGGCCATCCATTCGCACGAAGCCCTAGTGATAACTCTCGCCTTCGCGCACCTTGCCGCGGAACAGCCAATAGACGAACACCACATAGCCGAGCACGAACGGCAACAGCAAAAGCGTGCCGAACAGCATAAAGATCTGGCTGGCCGGCGCCGCCGCGGTGTCCCAGATGGTGAGCGAAGGCGGCACCAGATAGGGGAAGTTGGAAATCACCAGCCCAAGATAGCCCAACAGGAATAGCGCGATCGCCGCCAGGAACGGCGGCACATCGCGGCCCCGCTCGAGCCAATGCCAGATGGCGAAGGCTACGAGCGCGGTCACCGAGGGTACCGGCCACAGGAAATAGAAATTCGGCAGCGAGAACCAGCGCGCCGCGATGCGCGGCTCGGCTAGCGGCGTCCACAGGCTCACCACCGCCATACAGACGAGCACCGCCGCCAAAGCGATCTTGGCATGCGCGCGCGCGCGATCCGCCACCGCGCCTTCGCACTTCATCACCAGCCAGGTGGCGCCGAGCAGGGCGTAGCCTGCAACCAGCGCCAATCCGCAAAACAGCGCGAACGGCGTTGCCCAGTCGAACGAGCCGCCGGCATAACCGCCGTCACGCACGGCAACGCCTTGCACCAATCCGCCGAGGATGACGCCTTGCGCGAAGGCCGCGAGCGTCGAGCCGGCGATGAAGGCGAAGCTCCACCAGGTCTTGCTGCGCGAGACGGTGCGGAATTCGAACGCGATGCCGCGGAACACCAGCGCCAGCAGCATAATAATCACCGGCAGATAGAACGCCGGCATCACCACGGCATAGGCGCGCGGGAACGCCACCAGCAATCCGGCGCCGCCCAGCACCAGCCAGGTCTCGTTGCCGTCCCAGAACGGCGCAATCGAGCGCATCATCTGGTCGCGCTCGGTCTCGCTCTGCGCGAACGGAAACAGGATGCCGATGCCGAGATCGAAGCCGTCGAGGATCACATACATGGCGACGGCGATGCCGATGACGGCGGCCCAGATCGGCGGCAGATACCATTCCATGGCGAGGATCCTAGGGTCTGATCGGTTTGAGTTGATGCATGATCGTGCCGCGAACTCTGAATGCTCCCCTCCCCCTTGTGGGGAGGGGTTGGGGGTGGGGGTCGTTTTGAAAAGTAATTTCGTTATCTGTCCGCATCACCCCCCTCCCTAACCCTCCCCCGACGAAAGGGCGTTCACGCCCGTCTTCGACGGGCTATGGGGGGAGGGAACAGGCTGAGATTGCCGTTCGCGCCAAATCCACAACGACGAAATCCTCACGAGTGCGCGGCCGAAATCGGCCGGCGAGAAAATTTTCCGCCATCGCCGGCCGCCGACCCTTGCGGACCCTGCGCGATCAGCCGGTTGATGTAATAGATGCCGAACCAGAACACGACGCCATAGGCGACCACGAACAGCGCCAGCGTGCCGGCGATGGTGGCGCCGGGTACCGGCGATGTGGCATCGGCGGTGCGCAGCACGTTATGGACGATCCAGGGCTGGCGCCCGCTTTCGGTCACCACCCAGCCGGCGATCACCGCGACGAAGCCGAACCACCAGCAATGCGCCATGATGCGCAGATACCAGCGCGACTCGAACAGCGTGCTGCGCCACCACAGGAAGGCGCCCATGAGCGCGGCCGCGATCATGAACAATCCCACGCCCAACATGATGCGGAACGAAAAGAACACCAGCTTGACCGGCGGCCGCTCGGAAGCGGGCACGCTGTTGAGCCCCGGGAACAGGCCATTCATGCGATGGGTGAGGATCAGCGAGGCCGCCTTCGGGATCGAGAGTTCGAACCAGTTATGGCCCGCCTTTTCGTCCGGCCAGGCGAAGATATAGAAGTCGCCGGGCAAGGCGCCGTCCCAATGCGCCTCGATCGCCGCGATCTTGATCGGCTGATATTGCAGCGTGTTGATCCCATGCTGGTCGCCGATCACCAATTGCAAAGGCGCCAGGATCGCGGTGAGCGCGATCGCCATGCGCAGCATGATGCGGCCCTCCTCGATATGGGTGCCGGCGATCAGGTAACGCGCGCCCACCGCCAGCACCACGAAACCTGTGGTCAGGTAGGCGGCATTGAGCATGTGCGCGAAGCGATAGGGGAAACTGGGATTGAAGATGATGGCGATCCAGTCGGCCGGATAGGCCACGCCGTCCTTGAGCGTGAAGCCCACGGGCGTCTGCATCCAGCTATTGGCCGACAGGATCCAGAACGCGGACATGGAAGTGCCGATCGCGACAACCACGGCGGACAGCACATAGAGCCATGGCGGCACCTTGTTGAAACCGAACAGCAGCACGCCGAGGAAGGTGGCTTCCAGAAAAAAGGCGCTGAGCACCTCGAAACCGATCAGCGGTCCGATCACATTGCCGACCGCCACCGAGAAGCGGCTCCAATTGGTGCCGAACTGGTAGGATAACACGATCCCCGACACCACGCCCATGGCGAAGGACACCGCGAAGATCTTGGTCTAGAACCGCATCAACACCTGGTAGCGGTCATTGCCAGTGCGCAGCCAAACGGCGCCGAGCGTGGCGATATAGGCCGACAGCCCGATGGTGAAGCTCGGGAAAATGATGTGAAAAATGATGGTGAAGGCAAACTGCAGGCGGGCCAGCAGGACAGGATCGAATTCCATAGTCAACTCCGACCGAGCGTCCCCCAAGGGCGATTATAGTCCCGCCGGGCAAATCTTTGCGAGCCGATCACGTTCCAAGCCTGCGCCAAATCGTAGCGGCGGCGCCGCCCGGCCACCACTATCCACATCATCCACAATGGCGCCAGCGCGCCGGCCGCCTCCACGCTAGGCTTGCCGCCAGGGGCAAGCCAGCGGAGGGGGTCGTTATGGCAAAACAGGCAAAGCAAACCGAAGCGAAGGCGGCGGTAAAAAGCGCAACGCCGGTCGCGGCATGGCTGGAGAACTATTTCGGGCTCAAGGCGCAGGGCACCGATATCCGCACCGAATTCATCGCCGGCGTCACCACGTTCCTGACCATGGTCTATATCGTGTTCGTCAATCCGGCGATCCTCGGCAAGGCCGGCATGGACCCGGGCGCGGTATTCGTCGCCACCTGCGTCGCCGCCGCCGTGAGCACCTTCGTGATGGCGTTCTACGCCAATTATCCGATCGCGCTGGCGCCCGGCATGGGCATCAATGCCTTCTTCGCCTTCACCGTCGTGCTCACCTATAAATACACCTGGCAGCAGGGACTGGCGGCGGTGTTCTGCTCCGGCGTGCTGTTCTTTCTGATCTCGATATTCCGCGTCCGGCAATATGTGATCGACGCCATTCCGCAGAACCTGAAGCTCGCGACTTCGGCCGGTGTAGGGCTGTTCCTCGCCATCATCGCGCTCGAGGAGGCCCACGTCGTGGTCGGCAATCCGGCGACGCTGGTGACGCTCGGCGATCTGAAAAACCCGGTGGCGATCCTGATGCTGCTCGGCTTCGTGCTGATCGCCGCGCTCAATTACCGGCGCATCATCGGCGCGACGCTGATCGGCATTCTCGCCGTCACGGTCATCGGCCTGCCGTTCGGGCTGGCGCAATTCAAGGGCGTCGCTTCGCTGCCGCCTTCGCTTTCGCCCACTTTGCTGCAGCTCGATTTCTCGCGCATGTTCGAGGTGACCTTCCTGATCGTGGTGTTCTCGATCCTGTTCGTCGACGTGTTCGACAATGCCGGCACGCTGATCGGCGTCACCCACCGCACCGGGCTGATGAAGAGCGGCAAGCTGGCGCGCATGAAGGAGGCGCTGATTTCCGACAGCTTCGCAGCCATGTTCGGCGCGCTGATCGGCACCTCCACCACCACCAGCTACATCGAAAGCGCGGCCGGCGTTTCGGCCGGCGGGCGCACCGGATTGACCGCGGCCTTTGTCGGCGTCTTCTTCCTGCTGGCGCTGCTGTTCGCGCCGCTGGCCGGAACGGTTCCGGCCTACGCCTCGGCCGCGGCCTTGCTCTACGTCGCCTGCGTGATGGCGCGCGGCCTCGCCGAAATCGACTGGGAGGACATCACCGAATATGCGCCCGCCGTGGTGACCGCGATCACCATGCCGCTGACCTATTCGATCGCCACCGGCATCGGGCTCGGCTTCATCACTTACGCGCTGGCCAAACTGATCGCCGGCAAATGGCGGGAGGCTTCGCCGGCGGTGCTGGTGCTGGCGGTGCTGTTCGCCGTCAAGTTTGCAGTGACGGGATAGCGCAGAATCCGATTGCGTGGAATTATCCGCTCGTCCCCGCGAAAGCGGGGACCCAGGGCTAAGGCTGACGGCATGCGATCTTGTCCCTGGATTCCCGCTTGTGCGGGAATGAGCGGAATTTGGGTCAACGCAAACGGAAACTGCTCTAGCCCTGAGAAAACGGAGGTTGCATGCCTGTGTCGTTCGGTTTCAACCAACTTGCGGCGCTGCCAGAAGAACGCATCACCGACAAGATCGCCCGCCGGGTCTTGTCGGGCAAGCAGGGCATGATGGTGTGGTGGAACATCAAGGCCGGCGCGCATGCGGCGGCCCACAAGCATGCGCACGAGCAGATCGTCTGGATGCTCAAGGGCAGGATGGACTTCCGCATCGGCGACGAGCGCCGCAGCATGGGCGCCGGCGACGTGGCGGTGATCCCGTCCGGCGTCGAGCATGAAGGTTTCTTTCCGGAGGACACCGAAGTGGTCGACATATTCGCCCCGCCGCGCGAGGATTTTCTCGCCGGCGGGGCGCCCGACTATATGGGCACCTCGAATAATTACGCTGCCGTCTGGCCGACGAACTGCAAATCAGATTCAAGGAACGCACAAGGTCTGAGAGCGGGAGCGGTCTATGGGGCAATTCGGGTTCTTCGATACTAACCAGCGGCTCGAAGCGCTATCGGCGAAGGGCGATCCGCTGGAGGCGATCGACGCGCTGGTGCCATGGGAGAGCTTCCGCAAGACGATCGAGGCCGCGGCGCTGACGCCGGCAGCGGAGAAGAAGAGCCAAGCCGGTCGCAAGC
>JBBRAL010000029.1:0-51940 GCA_038206805.1 Hyphomicrobiales bacterium
ATCCCGCACAAGCGCCTTCAGACGACGGCGATCGGCAGGCTTAAGAGTGATGTAAATTCCGGTTCGCATGCGCCAGACTCGCATGCAACAAGTCAGTTGGGAATCCCCTCCGGGATGCAAATGTCAGACGCTATCCACTAGGTGCCGAGAGCATCCTATAGCCCGGAGTTTGTCCGGTCAGCTCATCTACGCGCCAACTGAATAAGACGAGCGATTACGTTGACGGCGAACCACACATCATCCAGCAAGAATGTCCGCGATTGTGCCTCGCGCGGTTTCCACCCCACATGCAGTCCTTCGGCATAAGGCTGCAAAGAGGTAATCCTGGAAATTGGGATCCTTATGTGTGAGTCTTCGCTGAGCAAAAAATAGATATTCCGATTCGTTAAGAGCAGGTCGCCCGTCGTCTCCTCGCTCAGCGGCTCCGTGGGTATTTGGGCTGTTTCGAATAACACTGGACTGAAATATTGAGTGTCAATCGGAATGGCGAGATTGATCGGCAAGTCCCCCGTCATATTATCGGCAAGTGTCTGATAAGACCGCACATGGTTGAAGACCCATAGGACCGCTTCGCCCCGTCCGAGCTCGATTGGCATCGGACCGACAATCACAATGCTGTCAGAAAGCTTCCCATCGTAAAGCTCGCTTACGATGCCGATCTTTGTAAGTTTTTCGTCGAGGCCGAGGCCTTTTGGAAAACTCGTGCCTAGTGCCTCGGTAAACTCCACGATTCGTCGCACTTCCGAGCTCGTCAGCGACCGCTCCCGCAAGATCGAATCGACGGTGTTGTTAAGCCCATCCACGCAAAGCGTTTTGAGTTCGTCAGGACGCACAAAAGATACCTTGCCGGCGGCCTGAAGCAGTTCGCTGAACCGTTCGGCCGATATCGGGTTGTCCATCACCTTGTTAAAAAATATGGGTATGCTGGAAATGGCATATTGATGCCGTTTTTCGCACTCCGGATGCTGCTTGCGCAGAAATCCCGCGGGTTTTTGGCAATACAGGCACCTCGCCATCGCGATTCTTTCGCTCCGAACCAAAGATAAGGCCTAACCCGAAGGTCTTCCGGCTTGGGTACAAATTCTCAGCCTGTATCGGGCTCGGGCCGAAGCAATGGTCGAGCACGGGCAAGGGCAGGCCCGATAATATCAGCAAAAAAGGTGATCGCTACCCGCTGCGGCCCGTTCGTGGCCGGCGTGCCGGCCGTCGTCCGCCATGCAAAGATTCATTGCACCGAACACCGGCCCTGGCTCACGGCATTGCTGACGCGGGGCCCGGCGAGGGTCGCTGCCATCGCGCTGGCCAAGAAGGTCGGACGGGTAGCCCGGGCTTGACGATGGCCAAGGGCGGGCGCTGCAAGAAGCCCGTCGCAATTTTGGCGTGAACGAGATCGCGCTGGACAACCGGAATAGTGGGACGGCAGGGAAGGGCAACAGTCAGTAAACTAGACCCGGTCGATTCGGCGGTCCGGGTAGCACAAATATTGCATGGTATAATCGCGCGGGGGTTTCGACCGGGGCCCGATCCATTGAGGGCGTTATGGCCGGCGGCCTTGGCGCTGTGCCAGCTGCCGGACACATGGCTGCTCCGATCTACGCTGCGACGTAAATTGAACCTTTGCCCACTCGACGCCGTCTACACAAGGACACAAACTGAAACTAGGATTGTTGGGCGTGGATAATTATCCACATTTAGAGAAATAGCATATGGCGCTCGTATTAAAATACCTCATAAAAATCAATAGGTTGTCGCGGATCGTCTCAGCCTTTATCGACGCCATGAAACTTGATCGAAAGCATGATTATAATGCTGCACTTAGCTTGGGGTATCTGGAGGTTGTATATGGTTCCGCCGCTTTAATAGTAAGAGTGCAAGGCAGGGGCGTAAAGTGAGCGCAATCCACTATTTACACGATGATATCGCAGTCGTCGGTTGGTCGTGCCGTCTGCCCGGCGCGAAATCGCCGGCGGAGCTTTGGTCGCTGCTGCTGGAGGGCCGATGCGCCATCTCGCAGGTACCGCCGGATCGTTATGCGCTGCAGCATTATCGTCATCCGCGCCGGCAGGAACGTGGCAAAAGCTACACCTGGGCGGCCGGCATACTCGAGGATGTGTGGGATTTTGATCCTGCGGTATTTGGCATCTCGCCGCGCGAGGCCGAGCAGATGGATCCGCAACAACGGATCATGCTGCAACTCGCCTGGGAAGCGTTGGAAGACGCCGGAATCCGCCCATCGTCAGTCGCCGGCACCGAAGTGGGCGTTTACGTCGGCGCATCGACGAGCGAATACGCACATTCGCTTTATGGCGATCTAGCCGCCGCGGACTCCCATTTCGCGACCGGAATTTCGCTCTCGATCATTGCAAACCGTATTTCATACGCGTTCGACCTGCATGGCCCAAGCATGACGGTCGATACGGCCTGCTCGTCGTCGCTCGTGGCGCTTAACCAGGCCTTTGAAGCTTTGCGCAGTGGGCGGATCGACACGGCCATCGTAGGCGGGATCAACGTTCTTGCCAGCCCGGCGCCGTTCGTTCTGTTCTCCCAGGCGATGATGCTCTCGCCGACGGGGCTATGCCGCGCGTTCTCGGACGATGCGGACGGCTTTGTGCGCGCGGAAGGCGGCGTCGCGATCGTGTTGCGCAAGGCGGCGGTGGCAAAGATCAACAACAATCCGATTCGCGGTATTATTCTGGCGTCCGACGTAAATTCGGATGGCAGCACAAATGGCATTTCGCTGCCATCGGAAGCGGCGCAGGAACGGCTCATCGCCCGCGTCTATTCACGGGCAGGCATTGAGCCAGATCGGCTTGCCTTTGTTGAAGCGCATGGGACCGGTACGCAGGCCGGCGACCCGGTAGAAGCGAGGGCGCTCGGCCGCAGCCTTGGCCTCAATCGCGCACAGGTGTTGCCGATCGGATCGGTGAAAACCAATGTCGGTCATCTCGAACCGGCCTCGGGGCTTGTCGGATTGCTCAAGGCGCTGCTTGCCCTCAATCACGGCCTTCTTCCGGCCAACCTGCACTTCAACAAGCCGAACCCGAATATCGCATTCGACGATCTCAATCTCGCGGTGTGCGATCAACCGCTTCTTCTTCCAAACTCAGAACAGTCCTGCGCCGGCGTAAACTCCTTTGGTTTCGGAGGCACCAACGCTCACGTTGTATTGGCGCCCGGCGAAAGGAGTTTGGCGCAGGCTCGCTGGCCAAAATTCAAGAGCTTGGGATATTTCTCGATTTCCGCCGAAACGAAACCTGCGCTCACGGCGCTTGCGCGTAAATATATCGCTCAGCTTGCCGGCGTGTCGGACGAGGAGAGTTCGGTCGTCGTCAGCGCCGCTGCACACCGCCGCGATCAACTTGCCAATCGTGTTGTGGTGGCGACGTCGCGCAATCAAGACGTCGTCGATGCGCTGACCGCCTTCGTCGACGGCTCCGGCCATCAATTGCTGACGGCGGGCGAAGCGGTCGGCACCGAACTTCCAGTGGTATTCGTTTATTCGGGCAACGGCAGTCAATGGGTCGGCATGGGCGTAACGGCCTACAAATATAACGCCGATTTCCGCGCCCGGTTCGACGAGGTCGATCAGTGCTTCGGTTCGCTTGCCAAGTGGTCTCTCAAGGAGGCGCTGACCAGCGAACAGTTACGTGACCGACTGAAACAAACAAGCGTCGCTCAACCGTTGATCTTCGCGGTTCAGTGCGCTACGACCGCGGCCTTGCGAAAATGCGGTTTACACCCTTCCGTCGTCCTCGGTCACAGCGTCGGCGAAGTCGCCGCGAGCGAGGCCGCCGGCATTCTCGATTTGCGGACCGCCGTGAAAGTGATCCACTTCCGCAGCTTGTATCAGGAATTGGTGTACGGTCATGGCCGCATGGCCGCGGTGTTGGCGTCGCGTGAGACCGTTGAGGCGCTCATTGCGAGCGTTGGCAAGATCGAGATTGCCGCCACCAATAGCCCGCGCGCCATCACCGTGGCGGGTCCGGCCGATTCTCTTGCCGCGTTTACCAAGGCTGCCACAGCTCGCGGTATTGCCGTGCTCGATCTCGATCTCGAATACCCATTCCATTCAACATTCATGGCTCCGATCGAAGAGCGCTTGACGACGGCGTTGAACGACATCACCCCGCAGGCAGGGCAGGTCCCCTTCATTTCGACCGTGACCGGTTCGATGCTGCCGGGCTCGCGTCTTGGCGCCAATTACTGGTGGCGCAACATCCGCGAGCCGGTTCAGTTTTCCACGGCCGCGCGCGAGGCTGTGGCGCTCGGCGGCCGCTGTTTCGTCGAGATCGGCCCGCGCCCAATGCTGCTCAAGCACGTGGCCGATAGTCTGGATGGCGTATCCAGTAACTTCGCTACCCTATCGGCGCTCAATAACAGCGACCACGACCGGGATCCGTTCCCCGCCGTTATCTCCAAGGCCATCGTCAGCGGCGCCAAGATCGAGACGACGACCGTTTTTGGGCCGGACCCGGGAGCCACAATTTCGCTACCGTCTTATCCGTGGCAGCAGACGAAGTTTCATTTCGCGTCCACGGTTGAGGGCGTTGGCTTAGGCGGGACCGAACAGCATCCATTGGCAGGCGGGCGTTATACCCCGGATGCGCTGGAGTGGCATTGCCACGTCGACACGATGCTTTTTCCCAGGCTGGCCGACCATAAGCTCGGCAACCAGGTTGTTTTTCCGGGCACGGGATTCATTGAAATTGCATTGTTCGTAACTCGGCAGTGGCTCAAGTCGGACAACGTTGCTCTGGCGAATTTTGAGACCCTGAAAGCGCTCGATCTGACCAAGGGCCAGACAATCGAGCTGATGACGCGCGTTTCAGCGGGCTCCCAGACGATCGAAATCTTCAGCCGCCCACGCTTGTCCAATGCGAACTGGGTACTCAATTGCCGCGGCAAGATGCTGCAAGGCTATCCGAATAAATCGATTAGTGTCCCGGCGTGCGGTCGCGTGCTTAAGTCTTATGATCGGGATTTCATCTATAAGCTCTCGGCGGCGAACGGATTGCCCTACGGCCCCGCGTTTCAACTCGTGCGTAAGATCAAGGCGCACAGCAATAATTTGATCAGCGTAGAGCTCACACCGGACACGAGCCCGAATCCCTATGTTCTCGATCCAGTGCGCCTCGACTGCTGCACGCATGGTATTTTCCTGGTGTACCCGGAAGTCGATGCGGAAAAGCGCGGCGTTACCTACATTCCCGTTCGCCTCGAGGAGGCAATCGTCCTGGGCAACGGCACGCCGCACGCGGCCGTGATTGAGGTTTTGTCGAAAAACGACCGTGCAATCATCGCTAATTACTACATCAGCGGCGCCGATGGCGAGCTTATCGCAGTATTGCGCGGTGTGCGCTGCCAGGCCGTCCCCATTTCGCGAACCGCCACACTCGAAGCCGTCGGACTCGTCGAACTTCCCGTTCTGATCGATGGCTCTCTCGTCGGCGTCACCGGCGTGATGGCGCGGGCAGCCGATGTGCTGATGCATGCGCGCTCGCAGGGTTTGCTGTCGAACGAGGCCAAGCCTGGCGAGGCAACGCGGCTGATCGAAGGTTGGGCGACGACCGCCGCCTACGAGATCGCGACGGCGCTCGCAGACGATTTCAGAATCGTTCCCGATCTATTGGTTGCGAACGGTCAACTGTCTGCCGAATTGCGTCCCTGGTTCGTTAGCCTTCTGATCCATCTCGGGGCGGCCGGACTTGCCAAGCAGGGCGAGAATGATTGGGTGCTGGCGCAGGACGCGCTGCTGCCGAGTTCCGCATCCATGATTAAGACATTGGCGAGCGAGTATCCATCGCGAGCCGGCGAGCTGCTTTTGGCCGGCGCCGTTTCGGGCTTCGTCGCCCAGATATGCGCCAAAAAGACTATCGCGATGCCTCCTAAAGACGTTCTGTCTGCCGCCACACTCGACTTTTATGAGACGGCCAGCGCCACCGCCAATAGCGAGAATGAAGCGCTATCGCTTCTTCTGGAAGGCGTGGACGGAATTTGGCCACCGGAGCGTGGCCTTCGGGTATTGCAGATTGGCACCGGCGCAACGTCGGGTTTGCTGGCGACATTCCGGCGCGTTGGAAACGTCCAACTCACGGTGTTCGAGCCGGACCATCGGCGCATCGAAAGCGCCAGGCCGATGTTGGCAAGATTTGGCAGGGTGAAGTTTCTTGAGCCAGGCCAGGCTATTCCGGCGGGAAGCTTTGATCTCATCATTGCCGCTGAAGGATTGCACCGGCTTCCTATCGGCGTGACCCTCGCGACCTTGCGAGCCGCGATGGCCCCGCGCGGTTTGCTGCTTGCAACCGAACAGCGCCCGTCACTCTTCCACGACCTCGTTTTTGGGCTCGCGCCGGATTGGTTTGCCACAGGCATTGCAGATTTCCCGGTCGGACGGCTTTGGTTGGCCGACTGGTGGAAGTCGGAGCTGGACGCCGTGGGCTTTGCCAATGTCCATATTGCCAATATCAATTACGGGTCGGACGTCGCCTCTCTCATTGTGGCGGAGGCCGATGTCGCGGCCGGCGAGCAGACCGGGCCCGCGAACCTACCAGCGAGCGCCGACCGGCGTTCGGTCACGATCATCGATCAGCAAGGCGCGCGTGAAAGCGAACTAGCCGCGATCTTGGCGCGCAATCTTCTCAACGGCGGCCACGACACCGTGCTGGTCAACGAGAATGCCCGAGACAGCAAGTCTGACATTGTCGTTCATTTCCCGTCCTTGGTTGACTATCCGTTGGGGCCGATGGAGCTTCTGAGCGCTCGCTGCCTCGATATCAAGACCTGTGCCGAACGCATCGACAAAAAGGGAACGGCGCTTTGGTTTGTCTTCTTTGGGGCATTGAGCCACGCCAATTCGAAGGTGCGGCCAGTCGAGACGGGCGCTTGGGCGTTTGCACGCACCGTCGCGAATGAATTACAGCATCTCGACGTGCGCCGTATCGATGTGTTGCCGCATGTCTCGCCGCGCCTTGCGGCCGAGCGCATTCGGGACATTATTCTTTCGGGAACGGAAGAGACCGAATTGCAGATCGATACCGCGGGTATTCGCGCGGTGCGCGTCGACTCGGTCCGCCGCGCCATCGAAGCGAACGTTGGCGTGCCCGCGCCCGCGGCCCGCCTGCAACGACAGGCGGGACCGGGCCAGCGCTTGCACTGGCAACCGATCGAACGCGTCGCGCCCGCCGCCGATCAGGTCGAAATCGAAGTCGAGTGCACGGGGATGAATTTCCGTGACCTCATGTGGATGCTTTCGCTATTGCCCGATGACATTATCGAGGACGGGTTCAGCGGAGCGACTTTGGGTCTCGAATGTTCCGGGCGCGTCGTGCGGGTTGGATCCAACGTCAAGCATATCTCCGCACGCGACCGGGTCATGTCCCTCGCGGCATCCGCATTTTCCACCCACGTCACGATTCCGGCAGCGCATGCCGTCAAGCTCCCGGCAAATATCTCGATGGAAGGCGCCGCCACGATTCCGGTCGCCTTCTTTACCGCCTATTATTCCTTGATACGGCTCGCGCGCCTCAAGCGCGACGAATGGGTGCTCATCCACGGCGGCGCCGGCGGCGTCGGCATGGCCGCGATTCAGATCGCGCAAACGCGCGGCGCGCGGGTCATTGCAACTGCCGGATCAAAGGCGAAACGCGATCTGCTCAGGGCGCTCGGCGTCGCCGACGTCTTTGACTCGCGGTCGACCGCTTTTGTGGACGAGGTCCGCAATATTACCGGCGAAGGCGTCGACGTCGTGCTCAACAGTCTCGCCGGCGAGGCCATGGAGCGTTCGGTCGCGTGCCTGCGCACGTTTGGCCGTTTCGTGGAGCTCGGCAAACGCGACTATGTCAACAATACGCATATGGGCCTTCGGCCCTTCAGCAAGAACTTGAGCTATTTTGGCGTTGACCTTGACCAGCTCACAGTCAGCCGTCCGGACGTCTGCGAAAAGATCTACACCGAGGTGATCCACCAGTTTAGCACGGGTGCGTTCAAACCGCTGCCGCACAGCGTATTTTCATCGGACAATGTGGCCGACGCCTTCCACTTCATGCAGCAGTCGAGTCACATCGGAAAAATCGTGGTGCGTCCGCCGAAGGCGGATTCGATCCGCGTGACTACGCGGCCGTTTGAAATCAACACGAACGGCACCCATTTTATTACCGGCGCATTCGGAGGCTTCGGTCTCGAAACCGCAAAGTGGCTGGTCGACAAAGGCGTTCGGCACCTCGTGATGATTGGCCGTCATGGCGCGGCCAGCGAGGAGGCCAAGGTGCTTCTGAATAGTTTTGCCGGGCGCGGCGTTATCGTCGTGCAAGAGGCGTGCGACGTAAGCGATTTTCACGCGCTTGAGAAACTGTTCAAGAAAATCAAGTCGTCGATGCCGCCCCTTGTCGGCGTGATCCACGCGGCGATGGTCCTTGAGGATGCAATTCTCGCCAATCTCGACGCCGATCGCCTTAATCGCGTCCTTGCGCCGAAGGTAAAGGGCGCCGAGAACCTCGACAATCTGACGCGGAGCCTGAAGCTCGATTATTTCGTGCTGTTCTCGACGCTGGTTACGTTGATTGGCAATGCGGGCCAAGGCAATTACGTCGCGGCCAACGCCTTCATGGAAGGATTGGCGCGCCGCCGCCGCCAAGACGGCTTGCCTGCACTCGCCATTGGCTGGGGGCCGATCGCCGACGTCGGCGTGCTTGTGCGCAAGCAAATGTTGGAATCGAGCATTAAGAAGCTATCCGGCGTGCGTAGCATGACAGCGCGCGAGGGCCTGGAGTTGATGTTGCAAGCGCTGGCGCAGGCTGACAACGACGCCAATCTCGCCGTTGTCACGATTGCGCCGAACTCGGGCGGATTTGGCGGTGGCCATCTCGCGGTGCTGCGCTCTCCGACCTATGCCGGGATGGCGCGAACCGGCTCCGGCCGGCCGGAAGATGCCGTCACCAGCATCGACGTACGGGCGCTGCTCAAGACGGAACCGATGGACGTTGTACGGCGTATCGTCGCGGATGGCATCGTCGCGCAGCTCGCGGGCGTCTTGCATGCCCGCGAAGAGAATATCAGCCGTATGCGCCCGCTTGGCGAGATTGGCCTCGACTCATTGATGGCGCTCGAACTCGGTATGAACATCGAAACCGTGTTTGAAGCGCATATTTCGCTGGCGGGCTCGCTTGGCACCCTGACAATTTCCGAACTGGCCGATGAAGTCATTGCGCAAGTCCGTCCCGATCATAGGGGCGACACCGACGTTGCAATTGCCGTTGCCGAACGCCATGTCGGCAAGATCGGCGCCGCCCATGTCGATATAATGATGGAAGTATTGCGCGACGACGCAGAGCGTCTTAACGGGCTGGCATCTTGACGCAAAAAACGCCGCCTCTTCAAGATGAGGCGCGCGAGCGACTCCTGGCGCGTATCGATTTCGCGTGGGAGGCCGACCAATCGCGTGGCGCGGAGAAACTACCGCGCCCGCCCAATCGATCGACCGATTTCACCTCGCTTCCGGCCTACGAAGACGTGCGCCTGCAACGCCGGTTTGCCGAGCGATATCATATTGAAAGCCCCTATTTCCGTGTGCACGACAGCCGTAATGGCGCACACACGCAAGTCGCGGGCCGCGATCTGCTCAATTTCTCGTCATACGACTATCTTGGATTAAACGGCCATCCCGAAGTCATCGCAGCCGCAAAAGCGGCGATTGATCGCTATGGCATATCCGCTTCAGGCAGCCGGCATGTTTCGGGCGAACGGCCCGTGCATCGCGAGCTCGAGAGCGCTCTGGCTAAACATTATGGAGCCGATGAAAGCCTGGTCTTCGTCAGCGGCTATGCGACCAACCTTGGCGTTATCGGCCACCTCGTGGGTCCCAAGGATCTCGTGGTTTATGATGCGGCGATCCATAACAGCGTCGTGATGGGCAGCGTCCTTTCAGGCGCGGCGCGGCGCAGCTTTACCCATAATGACCTAGATAATCTCGATCAGGTGCTCGCCTCGGCTCGTGGCAATTACGAGCGTGCGTTGATCGTCGTCGAAGGCGTCTACAGCATGGACGGGGACTATCCCGATTTGCCCCGTTTGATCGACATCAAGAAACGGCACGCCGCATGGCTGATGGTCGATGAGGCGCATTCCATCGGCGTTCTGGGCGCGCGTGGATACGGCATCTTCGAGCATTTTTCGGTCGACCCGCGGGAAGTCGATATCTGGATGGGTACGCTTTCGAAGACCCTCGCCGGATGCGGCGGGTACATTGCAGGGTCCGCCCAGCTTATCGAATTCCTCAAGCAGATCACCGGCGCCTTCGTTTATAGCGTTGCCATGCCGCCGGTGATTGCCGCGGCGAACCTGGCGGCCCTTGAGGTCATGCATCGCGAGCCGGAACGAGTCGCTCAACTGCAGCGCAATGGCGCGGCGTTTCGTGACCTTGCCAAACGGCGCGGCCTCATTACCGGCACCGGAGCTGGAACCGCGATCTGCCCCGTCATAATCGGCGACTCGATCCCCGCCGTTTTACTGGCGCAAAATCTTTTCAAGCGCGGCGTGAACGTGCAGCCGGTGCTCTATCCGGCTGTGCCGCCTAACGAATCGAGGCTGCGGTTCTTTTTGACCGCCATGCATACCGACGAGGATATTGCCGCTGGCATCGAGGCAACGGTCGAGGAAATTGCACGGCTCGATGAAAGCATCAAGGCGCTCAATATACCGGGTTTCGACCGCTAGAGATTGCGCCTGTAGCGTGATCCCGGAAAGTGGCAAACGGCTCTAGGTCATGTCTCGGACAATTGTCATCACTGGAGCATCGAGCGGGATCGGCAGTGCGCTGGCGCTTCGCTGCGCCAATGCGGGCGCGCATCTCGGTTTGACGGGGCGCGATAGCGATAGGCTCGATCGAGTCGCCGCGGCGTGCCGCGCTACCGGCGCCAAAGTCGATACCGCCGTCATCGATGTGCGCTCGCGCGGCGAAATGGCGGCATGGCTTGAGACGTTTGACAACATATCGCCGGTCGATCTTTTGATCGCCAATGCCGGGGTCATGACCGGGACGCCGCCTGGCGGCGACATCGAGCCGGCGGAGGCGGGCTATGAGCTCGTGCAAACGAATGTGCTCGGCGTTCTCAATACGGTGCAGCCTTTGCTGCCGCGAATGATGGCGCGGCGGCACGGTCAGATCGCCATTATCAGTTCGCTTGCGGGATTCATTCCATTGCGCGACGCGCCGAGCTATTGCGCGAGCAAATCGGCGGTGCTGGCCTATGGACTGTCGCTGCGCGATCTTTTGCAGGAAAAAGGCATCGGCGTCAGCGTGATTTGTCCCGGTTTTGTGACGACGCCAATGTCGCGGCGGGAAATCGGAGAAAAGCCGTTCGAGATGCCGCCCGAACGGGCGATCGATATCATTCTGCGCGGGCTCGCGCGCGACAAGGCCGTTATTGCGTTTCCGTTCTGGTTTGCGCTTGCCACGCGTATCGGCGGGCTATTGCCGGACCGGCTGCGCGAACGCGCCACACGCTCATCGCGCTTTAGCGTTGACCCCACGGCACGTTGAATATCGTCGCGCGCTCAATCGTCAAATTCAAAATCCAGCAAGAAATACCATTGATCGAGATATTTCCGGATGATCGGCTCTATAGCAGCATCGACCCGGCCGGTATTGGCGAGGATGTCGGCGTCACGGTCACCCGTTTGAACCAATTCAACCGGCGGCAGAAAATGAACCTTGAAGCGGGCGCTGTCGTCGAGCCGAACGCAATACGCCGGAATTAATGTCGCATGGGTCATCGCCGCAAGGCGTGCCGCATAGGCGATGTTTCCCTCGGCTCGCGGCGGCCGTCCGAATGCCGGCGCGTGTACGCGGCCGCGAATGAATTCGTCCACAAAAATGCCAAATGGCTCGCGCTTCTGGCGTAGCGTGCCCAGCGCGAACCGCAAGGCGTGCGGCCCGGCCGGTATCTGTTGCGTAAGGCTGTAGCGTTTGCGCGTCTTAATCGCGAGCCGCATGTCGAAACGATTGTCGAGCGGCACATATATCCCCGGACCTGCAAATCCGAGCTTGATTGAGGTCACCGCAACGACCTCCCAATTACCCAGATGCAGCATCGCGATCAGTATTGGCTTTTCGGCGGCGCGCGCGGCTTGCAAATGTTGAGCGCCTTCTACCGAAATTCGGCCGGCATCCCATAGCTGGTCGATGATCGAATACTCCGCCATCGTTCGGCTGATGCATCGCCATAGCCGCCGGATAGCCGCGTCGACCGATGCCGGGTCCGACTGCTCGGGCCGCAGTTTGATCCATGCCCTGCGCGCGCGTGCGTCGCTCTCGCGGTAAAAGAACGGGGAATAAAACGATAAAAACGCGCCGAGGTTTGAGCAGGCATCTATGGATAATAGACGCATCGAGTAGTGCAGGGTGGTGTTGTACGCGCCGACAAGGGGATCGACGATCCAGTAGGTCCAGACGCGGCGCCGCCTTTCTGCATTCGCCCATAACCAGCGCAACGGAGGAACTATATTATCCATGATATATGAGCTATTCGCGTCTTGGTGGGCTTGAGTTATTGGCGGTGCTGGCTATGGAATTCATGTTGGTAATCACGAGCGTATGAACTCTGAAAGGACGAAATTGAATATACACCAATTATTTTCCTGTTCGTTCGAAAAAATTATGTTCTGTGACGCGGAGAATTCGCCTGAAGGGCTTTGAATTTGCTCGCGTGTCAGCTATCAGAATTTCATAGTGCGGGCGAATTCGACGACATTGCCTGTTTATTGCCCCGATGGCGGGTAAATTGGGGGTAGAGACAGCTTCGACGGCGCCTGCGTCCGCCACCGACGGTATCGATAGCCCGCGGCGATGACCGCGCATTAAATTCAATCGCATAAATGGGGTTCACAAACGGTCATGAGCACAGCGTTACCCTCTTCCACGGATGTGATTGTCGTCGGCGGCGGCAATGCGGCATTTTGCGCGGCGCTGGCGGCGGCCGAACAGGGCATCTCGGTGCTGGTGCTGGAGCGCGCGCCCGAGGAAGAGGCCGGCGGCAATAGCCGCTTTACGGCCGGCGCTTTCCGCTGCGTCTATGACGGCGTCGAGGACCTGCGCGCGCTAATGCCGGACTTGAGCGACGAGGAGATTTCGAAGTCCGATTTTGGCACCTACACCGAAGAGAAGTTCTTCGACGATATGGGCCGCGTCACCGAATATCGCACGGATCCAGACCTGTGCGAGGTTCTGGTCACGCGCAGCAAGGCGACTATGCTGTGGCTGCGCGACAAGGGCGTGCGCTTCATGCCGATCTGGGGACGGCAGGCCTACAAGATCGGCGGCATGTTCAAGTTCTGGGGCGGGCTGACGGTTGAATCCGTCGGCGGCGGGCCCGGCCTGGTGGATGCGCTGACCAAGATCGCGCGCAAGAACAACATCGCTATCGCCTACGGCGCCCGCGCCCTGTCGCTGATCGCCGACGACGATGGTGTCAAGGGCGTACGCGTCAAGCACGAAGGCCACACCGTCGAAGTGAAGTCAAAATGCGTGGTGCTCGGTTCCGGCGGATTTCAGGCCGATGCCGAAATGCGCACGCGCTATCTGGGGCCGGGCTGGGAACTCGCCAAGATCCGCGGCACCCGCTTCAACACCGGCGACGGCATCAAGATGGCGCTCGCGATCGGGGCTCAGCCGATCGGCAACTGGTCGGGCGGCCACGCGGTCGCCTGGGACCGCAATGCGCCGGAGTTCGGCGATCTGACGGTCGGCGACAATTTCCAGAAGCATTCCTATCCGTGGGGCATCATGATCAATGCCAACGGCGAGCGCTTTCTCGACGAGGGCTCCGACTTCCGCAATTACACCTACGCGAAAAACGGCCGCATCATCCTGATGCAGCCCAAGCAGTTCTGCTACCAGGTGTTCGACAACAAGATCATCCCGATGCTGCGCGACGAATATCGCATCAAGCGGGTCACCAAAATACGCGCCAATACGCTGGAAGAGCTGGTGCAGAAGATGGAAGACGTGAACGCCGAAAAGGCGCTGGCGACCATCATGGAATACAACAAGGCGGTGATGACCAAGGTGCCGTTCGATCCGAATGTGAAGGACGGCCGCGGCACCACGGGTCTTAGCGTTCCGAAATCGAACTGGGCCAATACCATCGATGAGCCGCCGTTCGAAGCTTACGCCGTCACTTGCGGACTGACGTTCACCTTCGGCGGGCTGAAGATCGACACCAGCGCGCGGGTCATAGACTCTGACGGGGTGGCAATCCCCGGGCTGTTCGCCACCGGCGAACTGGTCGGCGGCATTTTCTACTTCAATTATCCCGGCGGCACAGGTCTGATGAACGGCGCCGTGTTCGGCAAGATCGCAGGCACCACCGCCGGCCAGCGCGCCAAGCAATCGCCGTGATGAAAACTCCGCTCATTCCCGCGCAGGCGGGAATCCAGGGCCAGGATCGCAAAGCCGGCGGATTTGGCCCTGGGTCCCCGCTTTCGCGGGGACGAGCGGGGATGTGGTCGCCGCGCGAGCAAGCCGGTCAAGCAGCCTTCTGCAATAGAGCCAATAGCCCCGCCAGCAAGGCCTGCGGATTGGGCGGGCAGCCGGGAATGTGCAGGTCGACCGGCAGCACGTCCTTGACGCCGCCCGCGACCGCATAGCTGCCGGCGAATAGTCCGCCATCGAGCGCGCAGCCGCCAATCGCCACCACCCATTTCGGATCGGGCATGGCGTTGTAGGTGCGCAGCAAGGCCTCGCGCATGTTTTTGGTGACCGGCCCGGTCACCGTCAGCACATCGGCGTGGCGCGGCGAAGCCACGAAGCGCAGGCCGAAGCGCTCGAGATCGTAGAATGCGTTGCTTAGCGCATGCATTTCCAGCTCACAGCCGTTGCAGGAGCCGGCATCGACGTGGCGAATGGAGAGCGAGCGGCCGAGCCGGGCGCGGGCGGCGCGTTTGACGGATTTGGCAAGCTCGGCGAGGCCGGCCTCATCGGCGGCCGGGGCGGCCTCGGTGAGCGGGCCGCGGATGAAGCTTTCGAGCAGCGTTTTGCGCATTAGAGGTCATGCCCCGAATACGAGCAGTTGAACGACTTATTGCAGAGCGGGAAGTCGGCCACGATGTTGCCCTCGACCGCGGTTTCCAGCAGCGGCCACTGGAACCAGGACGCATCGCGCAAATAGCAGCGCTCGATGCGCCCTTTGCCATCGAGACGCATCCAGATGAACACGTCGCCGCGGAACGCCTCAGCCAGCCCTACGCCCTCGCAAATCTTGCCATTCGATTCGACAGCGGCCGCGAGTTTGCCAACTGGCAATGCATCGAGAATTTGGCCGATCAGCGTGAGGCTTTGCTCGACCTCGCGAATGCGGATCCATACCCGCGCATTGACGTCGCCGGCGTCCAGCACCGGCACTTCGAACTTGAGATTGTCGTAGGGCGCATAGCCGGGCGTGCGCCGCGCGTCGAACTTGCGTCCGGAGGCGCGCCCGACAAAACCTCCGGCGCCAAACTGGCGCGCGAATTCAGGCTTCACGATGCCGGTGGTGACGGTGCGATCCTGCAGCGAGGTGGTGTTGTCGTAAAGCTCGATCAGGTGCGGGAATACACGGCGGACCTCGGTGAGCAGTTCCTGCAAGCTCGCCACGCCGCCGCCGGCGATGTCGCGCGCCACCCCGCCAGGCACGATTGCGTCCATCATCAGCCGGTGGCCGAAACAGGCTTGCGCCGTGCGCAGTGTGCGTTCGCGCAGGATACCGCATTGCGCATGCATCAGCGCAAACGAAGCATCGTTGCAGATGGCGCCGATATCGCCGAAATGATTGGCCATGCGCTCAAGTTCGGCCATCAGCGCACGCAGATAAATTGCGCGCACCGGCACCTTCACCTGCAAGGCGGCTTCCACGGCTTGCGCAAAGGCAAAGGCATAAGCGACCGTGCTGTCGCCGGAGGTGCGGGACGCCAAACGCGCCGCCTTCTCGATCGTGGAACCGCGCATCAGGGATTCGATGCCCTTATGCACATAGCCCAGCCGCTGCTCCAGCCGCACCACATGCTCGCCATTGGCGGCGAAGCGGAAATGCCCGGGCTCGATGATGCCGGCATGTACCGGGCCGACCGGAATCTGGTGCAGGCCTTCGCCTTCCGCCGGCAGAAATACGTAAGGTTCGGGCTTGCGCGCGGGACCACGGCTGCCGAGCGGATGACGGATGTTCCAAAACCCGAGATCGAGCCAGCTGCGCGTGTCGGGCGCAGCCGTCGCATCAAGTCCGGACAGATCGCGGATGGCGCGCTCCAGCCGAACGGCCGGCGGATGCCGCGCGGCCACGCTCGGATATTGGCCGTCCTTGCAGGTGTAGCTGACCACGGCGATGTCGCTGAAATCCTCAGCCAGCAGCGCCATATGCACGAAGGGCGCGTCGCCCCACAATCCCAGCAGCGTGCAGCGGCCTGCTGCCAGTTGGTCGATTGCCTGTTGCCAGCCGTCGTCGCTGACGTTGGCGCGCGGCCAAGGCCGGTGCTGCTTGGCCTTGCCACGATGCTTGATGGTGTCGAGCAAGGCCATCGTCCTATCCCAACAGTCTGGCGACGTTCTGGAAGCCAGTAACGATGGCCGGCGGCAAATAGATGCCCGCCATGGCCACGATGGCAAGATGAGCAAACATCGGCACATATGACGCCTGTGCCGGCGCGGTAGGCCCAACCGGCTCGCCAAAGACTATGGTGTTGAGCCGCAAGAACAATCCGCCGAGCGCGACCAAAATGCCGAATACCAGGATCAGCACAAGCCACGGCTGCCGCGCAAAGGTCGAACTCACGACCAGGAACTCGCTCATGAAAATGCCAAGCGGCGGAAGCCCGGCGATGGCGACGACGCCGAGCACCAGCCCCCAGCCGAGCACCGGATTTGTCACCGTCAACCCGCCCATATCGGCGATCTTTTGCGTGCCCTTGACCTGGGCGATATGGCCGACCGCGAAGAAGATCGCCGATTTGGTCAGCGAATGCATGGTCATGTGCAACAGGCCGGCGAAATTGGCCAGCGGGCCGCCCATGCCGAAGGCGAACACGATGATGCCCATGTGCTCAATGGAGGAATAGGCGAACATGCGTTTGATGTCGCGGCGTTTGTACAGCATGAAGGCGGCGAACACGCAGGAGATCAGGCCCATGGTCACCATCAGCGGGCCGGGCGCGATCGCCGCTGGATTGAGCGCCAGCAGCATCTTGAAGCGCAACAGCGCGTAGAGCGCCACATTCAACAATAGGCCGGAGAGCACCGCCGAGATCGGCGTCGGTCCTTCCGCATGCGCGTCGGGCAGCCAGGCGTGTAAGGGGGCGAGGCCGACTTTGGTGCCGTAGCCGAGCAGCAGGAATACGAAGGCGACATTGAGCAAGGCGGGATCGAACTTTGCCGCATGCGCCACCAGTATGGTCCACACCATGGCCGAGACGCCTTCGCCGATCACCGGCTTTGCCGCCATGTAAATCAGGATGGTGCCGAACAGCGCCAGCGCGATGCCGACGCTGCCGAGGATGAAATACTTCCAGGCCGCTTCCAGCGCCTCGTGGGTGCGATAGATGCCCACCATCAACACGGTGGTCAGCGTCGCAAGCTCGATGGCGACCCACATTAGCCCGATATTATTGGCGACCAGCGCGAGGTTCATGGCGAACATCAGCACCTGATACATCGCGTGGTAGAAGCGCACATAAGTCGGTTTCAGCCGGCCAATCTCGATTTCGTGCCCGATATAGCTCGCGCTGAACGCGCTGGTGGTGAAGCCGACGAAGGTCGTGAGCACGATGAAGACCTTGTTGAGGTCGTCCACCAGCAGATAGGGGCCCGACCTCGGCTCCAAAAAGAAAAGCGATACGGCGGTCAGCAAAGTGAGCAGCGTTGCCACGACATTGAGCCGCGAGGTCAATCGGTAGCCGGGCATGACGGCAAGCAGGCACGCCGCCACGGCCGGGATAATCAGAACGCCGGTGAGTGCGTCGATCATCGCTGCTCTCCGCGGAAGCGGTCGAGTGCGCCCACATCGACGGTGTCGAAGCGCTCTCTGATGCGGAACAGAAAAATTCCGATGACGATGAAGGCGATCAACACCGAGAAGGCGACGCTGATCTCGACCACGAGCGGCATGCCCTTGGCGCCGGTTGCCGCCAGCACCAGGCCGTTTTCCAGTGACATAAAGCCGATCACCTGGCTCACCGCGTTGCGCCGCGTCACCATCATCAATAGACCGAGCAGCACTACCGAGAGCGCAAACGCCAAGTCCTCGCGCGCCAGCGGGTCGGCGTCCGCGGTCACCCGCAGCATGACCACCATGGACAGCGCGACCAGCCCCATGCCGAGCAGCATGGCCGGGCCGACGCCGACCACTGTCTCGATCTCGCGGTGGATGCCGAGCTTCACGATGATCCGGTGCAGCGCGACCGGGATGACGATGGCCTTGAACACCAGCGCGATCATCGCCGTCAGGTAGAGATGCGGGGCATCCTGAATGAAGGCCTGCCAGGCGACCGACGCCGCCAGGATCAGCGCATGCAGCGCGAAAATATTAAGCAGCGAATAGAGCCGGTCCTGATAGAGCTGCATGAAGCTCACCAGCACCAGCGAGCCGGCCAGCATATGAGCGACGTCGAAGGTGATGCCACGCATTCTCTAAAGGCTCCGGGAGACGAACAGCAGCAAGGTGGCGAGCAGGCCGAGCATCAGCGCCGCGCCGAGGAATGCGGGCACCCTGAACACGCGCATTTTGGCAATGGCCGTCTCGAACACCGCCAGCAGGAAGCCGCCGACCGCGAGCTTGGCCATGTATGTGATCGCGGCGAAGGCGATCGCCAGCGCACTCGAACCGGGCCCGGCGATGCCCCACGGCGTGAACAGGCAGCCGAGCAGCGAAATGTAGAGCAGCAGCTTGAGTTCGGACGACAGATCGATCAGCGCGAGGTGGCGGCCGGAATATTCCAGCACCATCGCCTCGTGCACCATGGTGAGTTCAAGATGCGTCGCCGGATTGTCGATCGGGATGCGTGCGTTTTCGGCGATCGCCACCATGATCAGCGCGAGCAGCGCCAGCCCGAGCGAAACCCGCAAGCCCACCTCGGACGAGCCCATATAAGCCGCCATGGTGGAGAGCTGTGTTGAGCCGGCGACCAGCGCCAGCGTAAACACGATCATCAGCATCGCCGGCTCCGCCAGCGAGGCGATCATGACCTCGCGGCTGGAACCGATGCCGCCGAAGCTGGTGCCGACGTCGAGGCCGGCCAGCGCCAGGAAGAAGCGTGCGCTGCCGATGAGCGCGATGATGGCGATCAGGTCCGCCGACCAGGAAAACAATAACCCGCTGCGGAAGGTAGGCACCAGCGAGGCCGCTACCCAGGTGCCGGCGAACACGATGTAGGGAATGACGCGGAACAGCCACGACGCGCTTTGCGCCAGCACCACGTCCTTGCGCATCAGCCGAATCAGATCGAGATAGGGCTGCAACAGCGGCGGCCCTTGGCGGCGCAGCAGGCGCGCCTTCACCTTGCGCACGAAGCCGGTGAGCAGCGGTGCGAGCAGCAGCACCAGCAGCATTTCGGCGCCCTGAAAGGCGAAATCGCGGATCATCACTGCCATATTGCGAGTACCAGCAGGAGTATCACCAGCGCGGTAAACACCAGCGATAGATAGCGGCGAATGGTGAGGAATTGCAGGTAGTTGAGTTTTTCGGCGGCGTATTCGATGGCCGCGGCGACCGGCGCGTAGGCGGCGTCCCAGATCAGATCGCGCAGATCGACCGTCAGACGCGCTGGCGTCGTCGCGCCGGGGGGCGGCATCTCGCCGATCTCGCGCGCGCGGAATACGGTTGTGCCGTAGACGCGGCGGATCGGCTGCGCGAAGCTCGACGCGGTGTATTGCGTGGCGGGGCTGGGGTCCGGATAGCCGCAATCCCAGGCCGGGGCGCGCCGCAACTTGTCGGAGGCCAGGCGGTGAATGGCGAAGGCCGCTATCGAGCCGGACAGCACCACAAAGATGAAAACCAGCAGCCCGTTATAGGAACTGCGGCTTTCGGCGATCGGTACGATCGAAAGCCACTCCACGCCGGCCTGATGCGGCATGCTGACGCCGACCAGGCTCTTGGTCACCGGCGCCAGGGCGTCGATGAAGAAGCCCGGTACTATACCGGCCACCAGGCAGAGCGCCGCCAGGAAGTACATGGCAGCCAGCGAATTGCTGTCGGTCTCTTTGGCGTTCGCCGCGGCCGGCGTGCGGGCGCGGCCGAGGAAGCTTACGCCGAAGGCTTTGACGAAACAGGCGGCCGCGAGCGCCGCCGACAGCGCCAGCAGCGCGCCGACCGCGGGCACCAGAAATTTCAGGCCCCATGACGGCAATTGCGGGCTGAGCAGGATGGCCTGGAAAGTGAGCCACTCGGACACGAAGCCGTTGAGCGGCGGCAATGCGGAAATCGCCACGCAGCCGACCAGGAAGACAAAAGCCGTCTGTGGCATGCGGTGGATCAATCCGCCAAAATGCTCCATGTCCCTTTCGCCCGTTGCGTTGAGCACGGCGCCGGCGCCGAAGAACAACAGGCTTTTGAAGACCGAATGATTGAACACATGGAACAGGCCGGCGGTGAGCGCCAGCGCCGCCGCCAACGGCATGTCGTAGGTCTTGAAGGCGAGCGCCAGGCCGAGCCCGATATAGATGATGCCGATGTTTTCCACCGTGTGATAGGCGAGCAGGCGTTTGAGATCGTGCTGCATCAGTGCGTACAGCACACCCATCACCGCGGTGATGCCGCCGACGGCGAGCACCACCATGCTCCACCACCAGTCTGGCGGTCCCAGCAGGTCGAACACGATGCGGATGAGGCCGTAGACCGCGACCTTGGTCATGACGCCGCTCATCAGCGCGGAGACATGGCTGGGCGCGGCCGGATGGGCGAGCGGCAGCCAGGCGTGCAGCGGCACGACGCCCGCCTTTGAACCGGCCCCGACAATGGTGAGGATCAGTACCAGCGCCGCCAGCCCGGGCGTGACATGGCTGGCACGGATGGCATCGAAAGCATAATTGCCGTCGGCGCCCGCGAGCAGGCCGAACGAAAGCAGCAGCGCCAGTGTGCCGAAGCCCGCCATCAACAGATAGACGTAGCCCGCGCGCAAATTCTCACGCAGCTTATGATGTGCGATCACCAGCGCCCAGGAGGTGAGCGACATGAATTCCCACGACACCAGAAAACTGAATGAATCGTCCGCCATCACCACCAGATTCATGGCGGCGAGATAGGCGGGATAGAACGGCAGCACCCGTTGCGGAGAATGCTCGTGCCGGCCATAGCCGAGTGCGAACAGGCTGGCGGCCGCGCCGCCGAGATTGACCACCACCAGGAAAAAGGCCGCCAGCGCGTCGATGCGGAAATGCGCGCCGAGCCAGGGCAGGCCGAGCGGCAGGGTCGCGGTGGCGGCTTGGCCGGAATATCCGAACAGGCTGAGCACGGCGATAACGCACAAGACGATCGTAATAATCAGGCTGGCGCCATAGACCACGCCGGTCCCACGCGCCGACGCGCCGAGCGCGATCCCCAGGGGCGCCAGGACCAAAAGCGCGGCCACGCCGTAAAGTGCGTAGACGATCATCATTTGAGCCGCACTCCACGGCCGCCGCCACTGCTGGACGCGCCTTCGCCGATCAGCTCAATGCCGCCGGCGGCGAGGGCATCGACCAGCTTCATCAGCGAGTCGACATTGCCACGGACCACCCCGTCGCTCGCCTCCATGCGCTGGATGGTCGGCAGCGACAGACTGGCACGTTGTGCAAGCTGGCGCTGGTCGATACCGAGCAGCGCCCTGGCTGCCCGCATTTGCGTGCCTGTTATCATATATAAAACATCAGAATTCACATTTATGATGTGCCTACTGATGCATACTGCGGTCTAAATCTCTTTTCAAGGGGCGGCCAAGGGGCTGCGATTAAGGCCGCCGTTTGGCCGTGAGGCGTGCGGTGAGGCGGGCCATGTCGACCACCATGCGCTCGTGCGTGCCGTTGCCGATCTCCTCGATTTCATCGCGCGCGCTGACGTTAAATTCGATGCGCCGGCCGTCGACTTTGGTGACCACCGCCTCAGCGGTCACCCGATGGCCGACCGGGGTCGCTGCCAAATGGCGGACATTCACCAGGGTGCCGACTACGCTCTCGCCCGGATCTAGATAATCGCGCACCGCATTGAGCGCGGCATTCTCCATGGCGGTGATCATCATCGGCGTGGCGAATACCTTCGGCAGCGACAGGTCCTTGAACTGGTCGGCGAGATGCGCCGGCGTCACGCGCAGCGTATAGGTTCCCTTGGCTCCCACCGGTATCGGACGCATGCGTCAGCTCCCAAATTGCCGAACATGATTGATTGCCGGCGCCAGGATTACCAGGAGAATTCCGCACAGCGTGATGGGCAAGAAGGCGAGCGCCGGGATGCCGCTGATATCCCATAAAAATCCGCTGATCACCGGCACGATGACCGCGCAACTGTAGCTGATCGTGAACATGGCGGCGGTCAAACGATGCACGTCACCGGGTGAACTGAGCAGCGGCGGCAGCGCCAGCACCAGGATCAGGATCGCGGCGGCGGCAAAGCCTTGCAGCGTTGCCGAGGCTACCACCCAGGCGCCGGTGCCGAATACGATGCCCAGCGTCGCGATCACGCAGAGCAATCCGCAGACGACATAGGGCCAGGCCTTACGCTCCAAGCGGCCGGCAATGCCAAGCAGCAGGAACGACGCCGGCAACTGGCCGGCATTCAGCCCGGACAGCCCGGCGCTGATCCACTCGCCCTGCCCATTGCTGCGCAGGTAATCGGGCAGGAAGGCGTTGGTGGCGAAATAGGTTGCGTTGATCGTTCCCAGCATGATTCCGAGCCGCCAGATCAGTCCATTACTCCAATCCGGCCACCAGCGTCGCGTCGGTGACGGCCGGTTTACCGACGACGATCGCGGCGCCAGCGCCAATACCAGCAGCGCGATGATGACGACCGGCGCGCTCCAGGTCACAAAGCCCCACTGCCAGCTTCCGCCGACCATCGGAAGCACCAGCGGAAGCATCAGCGCTACCGGAAGGATTTCGCCGAGCAGCAGACCGTTGGTGTAGACCGCGGTGGCAAAGCCGATGCGGTCCGGCAGCCAGTCGCGTACCGCCGGAGGCATGGTCACCTGCATGATTGCAACGCCGGCGCCCATCGCGATGGTCATGGCATAGAGCCATGCCACGTCGGGCAAAGCGCCGCGCAATGCGCCGCCGAGCGCGGTGAGCGCAAGGCCGGCGACCAGCGCGCTGCGCACGCCGAGGCGAGCGATCAGCAGCGAACCCGGAACCGCGGCAAAGGCAAACAGCATCGACGGCAGTCCGGTAAGGATGCCGATCTCCGTCGCGCTCAGCTTCAGTTCGTCGTGGATGAGCGGAATAACCGGCGGAACGGCCAATATGGTCAGCCGTAACCCGATGCCTGCCAGCCACAGCAGCAGGAGCGAGGTCAGCAGGCGCGCTTGCGATGGAGCATCGCCGGGGCTATGGATCGATGAAGCTGGCATTGCGGATGGATGCTGCGGAAGTGACAAGATTCTCGTCGTTTCGAGGGCGGGATATCATAGACTGTGACGCCACGCACGGACCGCAGTGGCCGGCCTGTCATAATGCAAGACGCAAAGATTCCAAACGGGAATAATCGGCTATACGTCATCGGCGATATTCACGGCCGGTTGGATCTGCTCGAGCGTGCGATCGCCGCGATCCGCGACGATGTCGAGCGGCATGGGCCGGCCGCGCTGACGGTCACCCTTGGCGACTATGTCGACCGCGGACCTGCATCACGCGGCGTGCTCGCTCGACTGATCGAAAATCCATTTCCGACCCCCTATGTGGCGCTCAAGGGCAACCACGAGGCCTTAATCGAGGCCTTTCTCGACGATCCTACGGTCGGTGCGCATTGGCGTAGACTGGGCGGGCTGGAAACCCTGCATTCTTACGGCGTGCCCGTTAGCGGCCTTATGGTGGGATTAAACTATCAGGAGGCCGCGGACCGGCTGCGCCGCGCGCTGCCCGCGGAACATATGAATTTCCTGCAATCGCTGAAAACCTCGCACAGCCACGGCAGATATTTTCTGTGCCATGCCGGCGTGCGGCCCGGCGTTCCGCTTGCCCAGCAGAGCGAGGAGGATCTGCTGTGGATCCGCGACGAGTTTTTGCGCAGTAAAATGGATTTCGGCAAGATCGTCGTGCACGGTCATACGCCGATCGAACAGCCGGAAGTGCTGCCGAACCGGATCAATATCGACACCGGCGCGTTCGCGACCGGGCGGCTGACCTGTGTCGCGCTGGACGAAGATGGGCACCGCTTTCTCAAAGTCTGACGTCGCTAATGCCTCATAAACACGTGTTCGATTGAAAATGGCATTTTTTCAATCGATAATGTTTCGGGTTACGGGGAGGTCGTGATGAATGTGATCGAAAAGGATACATGCAGATTTATTACGACCCTAGCCGCCCAACTGGCGGTACTCGCCGCTGAAGCGAAGCTGGACACAATAGACTATATTTTGGAGATGACCTGTCGCGAAGCCGACGATTTGCTAATCCAAGAATTGAAGAGGACAAAGTCGATCTAAATTTCTCAGCGCCTTTCTTGCGCTGCGAATTCTCGACGCACTAACTCCGTCAACGAATTCGTCGCGGCATCGAATTTGATACCGCGAATATTGAACGCGGCGGCGGCGGCCATATCGTCGTCCTTGTCGCCGATCAGGAAACTACGGTGGGGATCGATTGGCCATTCGCGCGCGGCCTGTTCGAGCATGCCGGTGCCGGGCTTTCGGCAGCGGCAGCGAATCGCCAGCTCTTTGACCGTGCCATCGGGGTGATGCGGGCAATAATAAAACGCGTCGATATGGGCGCCATGCGCCCGCAGGGTATTTTGGATGTGAGCGTGGAACTGGCGCACGGCTGCTTCGTCGTAAAGCCCGCGAGCGACGCCGGACTGGTTGGTGACCACGATTACAATATAGCCGGCCTCATTGAGCAAACGCACGGCTTCCTGCGCACCGGCCACCCATTCAAGCTGATCCGGCCTGTACGTATAGCCATGATCGACATTGAGCACGCCGTCGCGATCGAGAAAGGCCGTCGGACGCTTGTTCTGGTCGCTCCGCAAAATTCCGACTCCGTCTTTCTCAAGGCACAAATTAACCTATATGACTCAAGGTGCGAATTGACCTATATAACCGCCAAAACAAGGCCAGACAAAAACCCTCGGTCCAGCCCAGCAGTCGCAAGAGAGCCCAAAAGTCATGCCGCAGGCTTTACTATTCGATCTTAGAGGAAAGCGCGTCTTTGTGGCCGGCCATAATGGCCTGGCGGGTACGGCGATCGTGCGGCGGCTGGCCGGCGAGGGCTGCGAGATTTTGACGGTGAGCCGGAAGGCGCTTGACCTCACTCAGCAGTCCGACACCGAACGCTGGCTCGAACAGATGAAACCCGATGCGGTGATTCTCGCCGCCGGCCATGTCGGCGGAATTTCAGCCAATAACACCTACCCGGCCGATTTCATCACCGACAATCTGGCGATCGGGCTCAACGTCATTCGCGGCTCGTATAAGGCCGGCGTCAAAAAGCTGCTGGCGCTCGGTTCGTCCTGCATCTACCCGAAACTCGCGAAGCAGCCGATGTCGGAAGACGCGCTGCTGACCGGACCGCTCGAGCCGACCAATGAATGGTATGCGGTCGCCAAGATCGCCGCCATCAAGCTGTGCGAAGCCTATCGCAAGCAGCACGGCGCCGATTTCATTTCGGCGATGCCGACCAATCTGTACGGCCGCGGCGACAATTATCATCCGCAAAACAGCCATGTCCCGGCCGCGTTGATCCGCCGTTTCCACGAAGGAAAATTGGCGAACGCACCAACCGTGACGGTGTGGGGCACCGGGAGGCCGCGGCGGGAGTTTCTATGTTCCGACGACCTCGCCGATGCCTGCGTGTTTCTGATGAAACACTATTCCGACTTGCAATTTCTCAATGTCGGGACTGGGGAGGATGTGACCATTGCCGAATTTGCGTCGGAAGTTTCTCGCGTTGTCGGCTACCAGGGCAAGATTAATTTCGATACATCGAAGCCGGACGGTACCCCGCAGAAGCTACTTGATATTTCAAGAATAAAAGAACTCGGCTGGTCACCGAAAGTTCGGCTAAGCGATGGTCTTGCCGACGTTTATGCCGATTTCCTCGCCGGCGGAGGCCGCTTGACCGGCTGATCGGCGATTAATCAGGCGGAATGGTCGTGCGCAAGCGTCTCGGCCTCAATGGTCTTGACCGATCGCCACCGGTACCCGCTGGCAACCCAAACCACGCCGCCGATAGCGCCGACCGCCAAAGTCGCGGCACCGAACAGAATCGACACGATCAGGCCGTCGCTTTCCGCCATGCCGGCATAAGAAAAAGCTAGCACCATTGCACTTTCGCGCACGCCCCATCCGGCGATCGATATCGGCACCGTCGCGATCAGGATCACCGGCAGGAACAGATATAAGACTTGAACAAAGTCGACCGAGGCATGAGCCGCCTGGGCCGCGCCCCACGCCACCATCACCGTCAGCAGATGAATTGTAAACGACAAGGCCGCGACGCGCGCGCCAGCCGCTGATCGGCACAATCGCCAGGCCATGCGCGAGGCGGTAGCGAGATGACGGGTGAGCCACCACCGGTCTATCGCACGCAGGTTCTGAAATCCAAGTGCAAGAAAAACAACTGCCGCGGCGACAGCGCCGAAGCCAACCAGCGCCAAGGCCACGCGGGCAACCGGGTCATGCACCAGATTGAATGACCACGGCAGGCACGCAACGACTATGATCGCCAGCGCCGCTACGCCGATCACGCGATCGATCAGTACCGAATAGATCGCGTTTGGCCATCCGGCCCCGCCGCGCGCCATCAGCCAGATGCGAACTGCGTCGCCGCCGACCGTCGATGGCAGTACTTGGCTGAAAAATTGTCCGATGAAGATGTAACGCAAAGCCGACGCTCGAGACAGCCTGGCGCCGCAGACCGCGGTAATTTCCCGCCAGCGCAATGCGCACAGAGGCAATTGGATGCACAAGGCGAACAGGATAAAGGCAATCCAACGCAAATCGAGATCGGCCAGCCGTAGTCCGACGCTGTCGAGGTTGACCTGGCGCAACGATAGATAAAGCAAAAGCGCAGAGATCGCCGCCTTGGCCAAAAATGCTAACAGACGCCTCATTGACGCGCAGACTCCCATTAAAATTGCAAGATTTCCGAGCTAGCCCCGGCGGGCCCGAAATGGACTAGGGCATTATGGGAGGTAAATCTACCGGGCTTACAGAAAAAAGTTCCTATTCGCGCGGTGCAGGCAAATCGATTATCGCCGGTTCGGTAAGTAAAAGAAGGCCGGATTCGATAGCCCGTTGGTGAAGCTCAAAGCGCCGCCCCAACGGCCACCTGTATACTCTGAGCGGCGCGTTGGCTAACGCACAATTGATTTCAAGAGTATGATATAGCGGTTTTGCGTAAGACACATTGCAGGCAACCGGAATGGCTATGCTGACGAGGGGCAATCAAGACAAGGCGAAGGAAATCGAGTTTTTCGATCGGCATGCGTTGGCTGACGACTATAATGTTTTCACCCCGGCATCGAATGTACGCCTGATCGATACGTTTCGGAGGCTTACCGGGCTCAAAGCCGGCGCCCGCGTTGCCGATCTTGGTTGCGGATCGGGTGTATTTTCCGATTTATTGCAACGGGCTGGATTTAAGACCATCGGAGTCGATATCAGCCCGAAATTGATCGCAATCGGAATATTGAAATATCCCGGCCTCGAGCTGATCGAGGGTGATATCGAGGAGCTTCCGTTTGCCGACGAAACATTGGACGGCGTATTGCTGAGCGGCGTTGTCCATCATTTCCCGGACCCGCGGCGCTGCGTGGCGGAAGTCCATCGCGTTCTCCGCAAAGGCGGGAAGTTCATGGCCTTTGACCCGAACCGATGCAATCCATTCATGTGGTTGTATCGCGATCGAGCCTCGCCGTTCTATAGTTCGACCGGAGTTACCGAGAACGAACGTCCGGTGCTCGCGGGGCAGGTTCGCGCGGTTTTTGAAGAGGCCGGTTTTGCCGTGACCACTGATTATCTTTCCGGTCTGTCCTATCGGTATGTTGCATCGGCCAGGGTGCGCAGGTTCCTGGCGGTTTACAATTTTCTCGACGCCCATCTTTTCAAATTGGATATTCTGAGCGCCTTGCGATCCTTCGTGGTCACATCGGGTGAAAAAAAATGAACGAGCTTTTAAGCTGACGGGCTGAAATCGCCCTCTTTGAAATACATGGCGATAATTCTTCAATAGAATAAAAGCGGTAGCCGCGGCGCAAATAGCCCTGCAGTCTTGTCGAAGAGCTTGATAATTAACCCTCCGCGATGGGAACTATATTTGAACCGGCCGCAAAACCGGCAATTGGTCGCCCATTGGCGCAGCCCCCTGTATAATGTACAGCTATCCAGGAAAGACGACCTTTGAATTATCCGTCCAGCAAAACAGCATCCGTCGCGCAGCGCGGCAAGGATCAGCCTGATCTGACGGTGGTCGGCGGCGCCGGCCATGTCGGGATACCGCTGGTGCTTGCCTTCGCCGACGCGGGGATGACGGTAAACGTCAACGACCTCAACGAGGCGGCCTTGTCGTCGCTGCGGTCCGGCAAATTGCCGTTCATCGAATATGGCGCCGCGCCGTTGCTCGCCAAAGCGCTGGCGGATAACCGGCTGATCTTTACATCGTCGCCAAGCGCGATCGGCGGCAGCGGCCCCGTCATTGTCACCATCGGCACCCCGGTCGATGAATTCCTCAATCCGGTGCAGTCGGCAGTCCAGCGTTGCATCGACGATCTGTTGCCGCACCTGTCCGACGAACAATTGATCGTCCTGCGCTCGACCGTTTATCCCGGTACCACCAGCTGGCTCAGCGACTATCTCAAGCGGCTCGGACGCAAGAACAAAGTTGCATTCTGTCCCGAACGTGTCGTCCAGGGTTACGGCATTAAGGAATTGCGTGAGATGCCGCAAATCGTCAGCGGCACCACGCCGGACGCCGAGCGCGAGGCCGTCGAATTATTCCGCCGGATTGCGCCCGAGCTGGTAACCGTCACGCCGATCGAAGCCGAGCTCGCCAAACTCTTTAATAACGCCTATCGCTACATCGAATTCGCCGCCACCAACCAGTTCTACATGATCGCCAAATCGGCGGGAGCCGATTATCAGGCCATCATGCGAGCGATGAAGCACAACTATCCGCGTGCGCGGACGTTGCCGGGCCCAGGCTTTGCGGCGGGGCCCTGTTTGTTCAAGGACACGATGCAGCTCGCCGCCTTTGCGCGCAACCAATTTGGGCTCGGTCACGCGGCAATGCAGGTGAACGAGGGGCTTGTCCTGCAATTGGTCGATGATTTGCAGCGCGCTTATAGCATCTCGACCATGGCCGTCGGGCTTTTAGGGATGGCATTCAAGGCGGAAATTGACGATACCCGCGCATCGCTGAGTTATAAGCTCAAGCATGCATTGCAAATGTGCGCGCGCGAAGTTCTAACGACCGATCCGTTCGTCACGAGCGATCCGGCAATCCTGCCGCTCGATCAGGTCGTCGAACGCAGCGACATTTTGATTCTGTGCACGCCGCATTCCGCATATGCGGGTGCCGACCTCAAAGGAAAGCCCGTGGTGGATGTGTGGGGCTTTCTCAAGAACGCCAACGTCGTTTATTGAGCATGACGGCGCGGCTCGATATCGTCATCCCGGTCTATAATGAGGGCCGCAACATCCTGGCGACGCTTGCGGAGTTGCGCCGGCAGGTTAAGACGCCGTCGCGCATTCTCATCTGCTATGACCGGCCGGACGACGATACGCTCTCCACGATCGAGGCGCACCCGGAAGGCGTCGAGGGTCTTAACATCGAATTTGTTCGCAATCGGTCGCGCGGCGCCCACGCCGCCGTGATGAGTGGCTTCGCGGCGAGCCACGCACCATTCGTGCTGGTGTTTCCCGCCGATGACGATTTCAACGGCGACATCATCGATGCGATGGTGGCCAAGGCCGAACAGGGCGCCGATATTGTGTGTGCCAACCGGTTCATACCCGGGGGGTGCATGGTGGGCTGTCCCTGGCTTAAGGCATTTTTGGTCCGCGCCGCGGCGTTTTCGTTGTATTACTTTGCGCGGCTGCCGAGCCGCGATGCCACCAGCGGATTCCGCCTGTTCTCGCGGCGGGCGATAGACCGCATTGAGGTCGAGTCCGACACGGGTTTCTGCTACAGCCTGGAAATGTTGGTCAAGTGCCATCGGCTCGGCTGGCCGGTCGCAAACGTGCCTGCCAAGTGGTTCGAGCGCAATGAAGGCGCCAGTCGTTTCCAGGTTATCAATTGGGCGCCGGCCTATCTGCGCTGGTATCTGTACGCTTTCGCGACTACATTTTTGCGCCTGCCGTCAAATAGCGTAAAGCTGCGCTCGGCATGGAAGACCGCGAAATGATAACGTTGCCGAAACTGACGTCGCGCCAAATCCTGATCGTTTTGCACGATCTGCTCGCGACCGTCGCGGCGATTCTGCTTACGTTTGTCATGCGGTTCGAAGACCAGCGCCTGCAGGCGAAGCTGGCCGGCCTCGAGATTTTACTACCGGTTTTCCTGATCTATGCCGCCGGAGTTTATTTCGTCTTCGGACTGCACCGAAACAAATGGCGGTTTACTTCCGTTCCCGACCTATACAATATTTTCCGCGCCGCCACTGTTCTGGCGGCGTCGCTCCTTGCACTCGATTATGTGCTGCTGTCGCCGAACATCTACGGCACGTTTTTTTTCGGCAAGATCACCATCCTGCTGTACTGGTTCCTGCAAATGTTTTTCCTGGGCGGCTCCCGGGTCGCCTATCGCTATTGGCATTACGCGCGCGCGCTGCAACGCGTCAAAATAGCGGACGCGGCTCCGGTATTGGTGCTCGGGCGCGCGGCCGACGCCGAAGTCTTGCTGCGCTCGATCGAGAGCGGCGCGGTTAAGAAAATATGGCCGGTCGGAATCCTCTCGCCGTCGGCGGCCGATCGCGGGCAGTCGGTCCGCAGCATCCCGGTCCTGGGCGACGTCGACGATCTCGAACGCGTGGTTGCCGATCTCGCCAGCCGCGGCAACCGAGTGACGCGGCTGGTGCTGGCGCCTTCGGCGTTCTCGCCGGAAGCGCGGCCGGAAGCTATTCTGATGCGCGCGCGCAAGCTCGGTATCAGCATGAGCCACTTGCCGTCGCTGGAAGCCGGCGGGCCGGCCGTGCAGCTTACGCCGGTGGCCGTCGAGGATTTGCTACTGCGGCCCAGCGTGCGCGTCGATTATCGCCGGCTTGAGGATTTTGTGAGCGGAAAGTCGATCGCCGTCACCGGTGGCGGCGGGTCGATTGGCGCGGAAATTTGCGACCGCATCGTTACCTACGGCGCCGCCCGGCTGCTGGTGATAGAAAATTCAGAGCCCGCGCTGTACAGCGTACTGGAGCATCTTTCGGCTAAGCAGAGCGAGGCGAATATTTCCGGCCGGATCGCGGATATCCGCGACCGGGCGCGGATCATGGGCCTGATCGCGCAATTCAAACCCGATATCGTGTTTCACGCCGCGGCCCTAAAGCACGTGCCACTGCTCGAACTGGATTGGGACGAGGCTATCAAGACCAATGTGTTCGGCTCGATCAATGTCGACGATGCCGAGGCGGCGGCAGGCTTCACCGACATGGTGATGATCTCGACCGACAAGGCGATCGAACCGGTCTCCATGCTGGGCGCCACCAAGCGGCTGGCGGAAATGTATTGCGAGGCGCTTGACGGCGAATTCTTCCGCCGCGCCGGCAATGGTCGGGGCGCCATGCGCCTGATCTCGGTGCGGTTCGGAAACGTGCTTGCGTCCAATGGCTCGGTGGTGCCTAAGTTCAAGGCGCAGATCGAGGCCGGCGGCCCGGTCACTGTGACTCACCCGGATATGGTGCGCTATTTTATGACCATTCGCGAAGCCTGCGACCTGGTCATTACCGCTGCAAGTCATGCGCTGGCCCCGGAGGTCAGCGGTGTTTCCGTCTATGTGCTTAATATGGGTCAGCCGGTAAAGATCGTCGACCTCGCCGAACGCATTATTCGCCTTAGCGGGCTTGAGCCCGGCCGCGACATCAAAATCTCATTCACCGGCATTCGCCCAGGCGAGCGCCTGCACGAGATATTGTTTGCGCGCGAAGAAGAGATGACCGATATCGGAATACCCGGCATCGTCGCCGCCAAGCCGGTGCAGCCTTCAGGCGATATGCTGCGGGCCTGGCTGGCAATGCTGGAGCAAGGTTTGGCGCGTAACGAGCGTGCGGCCGTCTATAAAGTGTTGCGCGACGCGGTGCCGGAATTCCGCGGCGAAGCGGCGGCGCATGAGCCCGAGAAGCGGGAAGCGGATTTCGGAACAAATCGTGCGCCAGAAGAATAACCCAGGCAGACCGGGGACTTGACCGTGGATTTGGCAGCATTTTTCAAGGCGGAATTTTCCGAACATCACGACGTCGCCCGTCGCACCGAAGCGGCGCTGTCCGGCGCTTTCGCCGGTCTGCTCGCGGCTTGCGTCAAGTCGATCCGGGGCGGCGGCAAGATCATGTTCTTTGGAAATGGCGGAAGCGCGGCCGATGCCCAGCACCTCGCGACCGAACTGACCGTCCGTTATAAGAAGAACCGTGCGGCGATCGCCGCGCTCGCGCTCACGACCGATACGTCGGCGCTCACCGCCGTCGGCAACGATCTCGGCTTTGAACATATTTTCGCCCGTCAGATCGAGGCACTCGGTAGGCCCGGCGACGTGGCGATTGCGATCTCGACCTCGGGCAAGAGCCCGGACGTGATTGCCGCGCTGCGGCAGGCCAGGACCATGCGGCTGGTCACCGCGGCGTTTGGCGGCAACGGCGGCGGGGATATGGCCGGGCTTGCCGATCATTTGTTGGCGGTGCCGTCCGACACCACGGCCCGCATCCAAGAGATGCACATAACCTTGGGTCAAATGCTATGCGGCGCCCTGGAGATCGAGCTGGGGCTTACCTCGTAACGCCGCTCGGTTGACGATCCGAATAGCCCGCCGCCGAGCGGGCTATTTTATTTCTGTCTCCACGAATGGAAATTGGCTTTCTCAACAATCGCGCGGTGCGTTGCGCCAATCGGATTGACCTGCCAGGCCTGCACATCGTCTGGCCGGTAACAGACCGCACATTACCCTATAGTCACTGCTGTGCCGCTGAGCGCCGACGCCGCCACCGCTTCCATCACCGCCACGGTGTTGACGATCTCCTCGGGCGCGATGACGAATTTGACGCCGCCCGCCACCGAATCCGCGAAAGTGTCCAGCTCGGCGCGTTCCTTGTCGACGGCATCAAAGGTGATGCGCTCGACATTACCGGCGAGGTCCGTGAGGAGCAGCTCGGTCTCGCCGCGCATTTCCAGCGCGCCTTGCGAGCCGAAGGCGTGGATGCGGTAAAACTGGCTGGTCGCATGCAGTGTGGCGAGCATGCCGGTGACGCCTCCGGTAAATCGCAACAAGCAAGCGGTGGTGTCATCGACGTCGATATCGAGCTGCAATCGATCGCTGAAAGCAAACACCGTGGCCACCGGCCCGGCGATGTGCACCATGCTATCGATGACGTGGCAGCCGCGCGCGGTCATCGAGCCGCCGGGACTTTCGATCCGGTTTGAGCGCCAGTTGTCGGGCTCGATCTGATAGCTCGGCGGCCCGGAGAATTGTCCCTCGATATGGCGCACCGTGCCGATTTGGCCGGCTTCGATGCGGCGTTTCAGGTCGGCATAAGCCGGCGCATAACGGCGGTTGAAGCCGACGGCGAGCGTGATCCCGGCCGCCTGGCAGGCCGCAATCGCCGCCTCCGCATCGGCGCGCGTCAACGTAAACGGCTTTTCCACGAACACATGCTTGCCGGCTTTCGCCGCCGCGACGATTTCTGCGGCGTGCTGGGAGTGCGGTGTGGCGAGCACCACCGCGTCGATGGCGGAATCGGCCAGCACGTCGGCATAGCTCGCGGTGAGCGCCAGGCCGAGGCGGCCGGCGAGGGCGCGCTTTTCCGCCGGATCGCGGGTTACCGCAGCAACGAAGCGGATCTTGCCGCTTTTGCCCTGAACCGACTCGATCAGCCGGGTTCCCCAATGGCCGGCACCGCAAATGGCCGCGCGCAGCATGCATTTCTCTCCGATCGCTCCAGGAGGGCCTAAGGGAACCTAACCGGGCCCCTGGCGGTTGATATTGCAGGTTAGGGCCGCCTGCGAAAGCGGTCATGCGGTCAGGAAGGAACCTTTCATGGCGGAAACCCCGAAACAGCACGCAGCCGACGAACGCAAGCGAATCGAACGCGAGGAAGATGAAGTCACGATTAGTTCCGATGAGAGTTTCCCGGCCAGCGATCCGCCGTCATTTAACCCTGGCGTGACTGGCGCCGGCGAGGTCAAAAAGAGGAAACCGGCGGCGCATTAACCTGTCTCTCGTCATTCCGAGGCGCCGCTAAGCGATGCCCCGGAATGACAGAAGTGAACTTAGAACTTCATAACTAGAACTTCATATTGAGCAGCTTTTCGGCGTTACCACAGAAGAGCTTGCGCTGGTCGGCCGGCGTAAGCTCTAATTTTTTGACCGTCTCGATGGTCGGCGCGATCGGCCCGAGCGGGGTGTCGGTTGCGAACACTACGTGATCGGCGCCGAAGAATTCAAAGCCGCAGCGCGTCGCCGGCACGCCGCCGCCGAACATGGCGGTGTCGCCGTAGAAGTCGTGCAGATAGTCCATATGCGGCCGTTTCAGCGACGGCAGGATTTTCGAGTAGTCCTCGTCCGACGTGCGTTGGCCAAGCACTTGCAAGCCCGCTCCGACGCGGCCGTCGTAATAGGGGATCATGCCGCCGAGATGATGGGTGATGATCTTGAGCTTCGGATAGCGGTCGAGCAGGCCCGAGAACACCATCCGCACCATGGCCACGGAAGTCTCATAGGGCCAGTGGAAGCACCACCACATCTCGAAGCGCGACTTCTTTTCGGATGGATAGTCCGGCATCGCCGCCGTACCGACCGGATGCAGCCAGACCGGCAGGTCGAGTTCCGCCATGGTGGCGAAGATTGGCTCGAACTCCGGATCGTCGAGCGGCCGGCCTGCGACATTGGTGTAAAGCAATACGCCACGCGCGCCGAGATCCTTGACGGCGCGGCGCGCTTCCGCCACCGAGCCGGCAACATCGGTCATGCAAAGCGCCGCGGCGAAGCCGGGAAATCGCTCAGGGTGCTTGCGGCACAATTCGGCCATCGAGTCGTTGGCAATCCGTGCAAGGTCTAGGCCCACGTCGGGCTTGGCGATATCTTCGATTGCCGGATTGGGCAGCGAAATGATCTGGCGATAATCGCCGAACTCGTCCATTTCCTTGAAGCGCGCGTCGAGATCGAACAGCTTTTTGATGCCGCGCAGCCGCTGCCCGATATTGCTGAGGTTCGGCGCGACCTTGCTCATTTCCTGGAAGAAGCGGTCCGGATAGATGTGGCAGTAAATGTCGATAATCGGGCTCATGGTATTCCTCCCGGTTCTTCCGTTTTCGCCGCCAGCACGAGATGGCGCTGCAACGGCAAGGCCTGCCAGCCGAAGCGTTGCGCGATCAGGCCCCAGAGGCCCTGCGGCGCCCATAGCATCACCACAATGGCGACCGCGCCCATCATCAGCAAGTACAGACTGCCGAGATCGGCCAGCGTCTGCCGCATCACGAAGAAGATAATGGTTCCAATGATTGGACCTTCCACTCGCCCGATCCCCCCGATCACCGTGATGAAGATCACGAAGGCGGTCCAGTCGTTCACGCTGAAGGCGGTGTCGGGCGAAATGCGCAGTTTCTGCAGAAAAATGAGCGCGCCGATCATGGCTGTACCGAACGCCGTGAGCACATAGACGATGAATTTGATGCGCGCCACGCCGATGCCACAGCTCTGCGCCGCCATTTCATTGTCGCGGATGGCGGTGAGCGCCAGGCCGTGGCGCGAGCGCAGCAGCGCCACAATGGCGCCCAGCACGGCAACGGTAAGCGCCAGCGCCAGCCAATAGATTTCGAATTCGCGCAGCTGGCGGGTCGGCGCCATCGAGATGACCATGGCGGCCGGCAGGCTGATCCCCGACCCCCCACCCAGCACCGAGATTTGCGATGCCAGCAAGCGGAATACCTCGGCCACGACCCAAGTGCCGATGGCAAAATAGGCGCCGCGCAGGCGGAAGATCAGCGCCGCCACAGGAACGGCGACCAGGGCGCCAATCGGTCCCGCAATCAGGATAGCCGCGATCGGGTGAACGCCGGCAAGGATGACCAGCGCAAACAGCAGATAGCCACCAAGGCCGACAAAGGCCTGCTGGCCGACCGACACCAGCCCGGCATAGCCGGCGAGCAGGTTCCACAGGCTCGCCAGTGCGACAAAGGTGAAAATCTCGGCCAACAGCCGCAGCATCTGGCGGTCGCCCCAGAATGGCGCCAGCGCAAGCACAACGAGAACGACGGCGATAATCGCGACGCCGATTCGACTCGACACCGTAGCGTGCTCGACTCGAATCTTGATTGGGCTCATCCCGACACCTTGGGGAACAGGCCCTGTGGCCGCACCGCCAGGATGGCGAGGAAGACAATATGGCCGGCAAGCAATTGCCAGCCCGGATCGATCTGCGCGCCGATCGCCTGCGACACGCCGAGAATGATGCCGCCCACGAGCGTGCCCCACATACTCCCCAAACCGCCGATGATCACCGCCTCGAAGCCGAAGATCAGCCGTGCCGGGCCGATGGCCGGATCGAAATTGGTGCGCACCGCCAGGAACACGCCGGCGATGGCGATGACGGCGAGTGACAGCGCCATCGCCATGGCGAAGACGTGGCGGGTGTCGAGCCCCATCAATTGTGCCACCGCCTGGTCGTCGGAGGTGGCGCGAAAGGCGCGGCCGAGCGCGCTGCGGTAGAACAGTAATTGCAGTCCGGCGATGACCGCGACCGCGACGATGAACTGAATGAGCGGCAGCAAGCCGACCCAAACGCCTTGCATAACCTGGAACGTCTGGATCTCGATCGCGCCCGCTTGCAGCTTGCGGCTGTCGGCGGTGAAAAATTCCAACAGGCCGTTCTGGATGATGATCGAGAGGCCGAAGGTCACCAGCAGCGGCGGCAGCAGGTCGTCGCCCAAGGTGCGGTTGAGCAGCAGGCGTTGCAGCGCGTAGCCGATGATCGCCATGGCAGGCACCACCAGCAGCAGCGAGGTGAGCGGGCCGATGCCGAGGGTTTCGGTCACCATCAGCGCCACGTAAGCGGCCAGTACGATCAGGTCGCCATGCGCGATGTTGACCAGCCGCATTACGCCGAAGATCAGCGACAGGCCGGCCGCAAACATGGCGTAGAGCCCGCCGATCAGCACGCCTTGCAGGATGACGTTAAGCCATGCCGTCATCGTCACACCCCGAAATACGCGGCGGAAATTGCTTCGCGCGTCAGCTCGGCTGCTTTCCCCTGCAGCGCGATGCGGCCTTCCTGCAGGCAATAGACCTGGCCCGCGGCCTTGAGCGCCTGCACGATGTCCTGCTCGACGACGATCAGCGACAGGCCTTCCGCCGCGATCGCCGGCAGCCGCGCATAGATATCGCGCACCACGATGGGCGCCAGCCCGAGGCTGATTTCGTCGCACAGCAGCAAACGCGGGTTCGACATCAGCGCGCGGCCGATGGCGCACATCTGCTGCTGTCCGCCGGACAGCGAAGGCGAGGGCAGGTGCCGCCGCTCGGCCAGCACCGGGAACAGGTCGTAGACCCGCGTTAGCGTCCATGGGCCTGGCCGGCGCGACTGGCCGCCGATCTTGAGGTTCTCTTCCACCGTTAGCGATGGAAACAGCCGGCGGCCTTCCGGCACCAGCGCAATGCCGCGCGCTACCACCTCGAAAGCGGGTAATGCCCCGGTCGGCGCGCCTTCGAACAGAATGTCGCCGCGGCGCGGATGCATCAGGCCGGCAATGGTCTTCAAAAGCGTGCTTTTGCCGGCGCCGTTGGCGCCGATCACCGCTACCACCTCGCCGGCATTGACCCGCAGCGAAACGCCGTACAGCGCCTGGAAGTCGCCGTAAAAGGCGTCGATGGCGTGCACGTCGAGGAGGCGCTCAGGCATCGGCGGCCACCTTTCTTGCCATTCCGGGACATCGCGAAGCGATGGACCCGGAATCCAGGGGCGTCCTGCGTTTGCCTCTCTGGATTCCGGGTTCGCTCACTTCGTTCGCGCCCCGGAATGACGAAAATTTACGCATCGGCGGCGATTCCCATGTAAATTTCCGCGACCTGCGGGCTGCGGATCACGCTGCGCGGGTCGCCGGCGGCGATGAATTTGCCGCCGTGCAGTACCAGCAGCCGGTCGATAGCGGCGAGCAGCGCATGCACCACATGCTCGATCCACACGATTGACACGCCGGCCGCGCGCACTTCCTTGATGAGTTGCACCAGCACGCCGCATTCATGCTCGGTCAATCCGCCGGCGACTTCGTCGAGCAGCAGCACGCGCGGCCGTGTGGCCAATGCGCGCGCGAGCTCCAGCCGCTTGCGGTCGAGCAGCGTGAGGCCGCCGGCGCGTTTGTTGGCCTTGTCGGCAAGCCCGCAGCGATCGAGCAATTCCGCGCAAGCGTCATAGACCGCGGCTTCGCTGGCGCCGCCGCCAAAGGCCGCCGCCACCACCACGTTCTCGAATACGGTCATGCCGGAAAACGGCTGCGGAACCTGAAACGAGCGCGCCAGCCCCAAGCGGCAGCGGCGCTCGGGCGCAAGCCGCGTGATGTCCTCGCCGGCGAAAACGACGCGGCCGGCGTCGGGTGCGATGGTGCCGGTGGCGATGCCGAACAGCGTGGTCTTGCCGGCGCCGTTCGGCCCGATGATGCCGAGCGCCTCGCCCTCGGCCAGGACAAGATCGATGCCATCGGCGACCACAACCGCGCCGAAACGCTTCGAAATGTTTTCCAGCGCGAGGATGGGTGGCATTCATTCTCCTTTGTCATGCGCGGGCTTGACCCGCGCATCCCGCTTAGGCGGGCACAGTGCGATCCTAAGCGAGATGGCCGGGACAAGCCCGGCCATGACAATCAACTGATCGGCTGCAGCTTGCCTCCGACCGGAATATTCGGCGCGGTCTTGTTCTCGGTAATGACCAGGTCGAACTTGGTTCCCTTACGCTGCCACTGCCCGGCCACCAGCGGCGTTTTGGTGACGTTCTTCACCGGCTGACCGGTCCAGTGGATCGGTCCGACAATCGAGGCGTAGTTGGTGGCGACAATCGACTCCAGAATCGACTTCGGATCGTTCAGGTTCTTGGCGCGCTTGAGCACGTCGATCGCCACTTCGAACAGCGCGTGCTGGAAGCCGATCGGCTGCGTCCACGGCCGGCTGGTCGCCTTGGTGTAGCCGTCGGTGAGTTGCTGGCAGCTCTGTCCGGTGAGGCCAGACTTGAACGGATGATGCGGCGTCCACCAGATTTCGCTGGTGAGGCCGTTGCCGCGCGCGCCCAACGAGTCGATCACGGACGGAAACAGCAGCGCCTTGCCGATGGTGACGATCTTCGGCTTGAAGCCCTGCTGCGCCGCCTGCGACCAGAAGGTGGCGAAGTCGGGCGGGATCATGTTGCCGGTGACGATCTGACAGCCCGCCGCCTTGAAAGCCGAAATCTGCGAAGTGAAGTCGTTGTTCATGAGCTGATAGCGGCCCGGATCGAGCAGCTTGTAGCCGGCCTTGGCGAGCGCCGGCGGAAATCCGAACTTGGCATCGCCCCAGGCATTGCCATCGGCGTCGTTGGGAAACAGCCCGCCGACCGATTTGTTGGTCGGCAATTCGTCCCACAGCGCCAGGAACGACCCGATCACGTCCTCCAGGCCCCAGAAGAAATGATAGGTCCAGGTGAAGCCTTTCTTGGGGTCGCCCTTGCGGCCGAAGAAATAGGGTTGCCACGGACAGTTTGTGGTGATGCAGGGCACCTCGTTGACCTCGGCCTGGTCGGCAACCGGATTGGTGGTGTCGGGCGTGGCGGAGGCGACGATCAGGTTGACCTTGTCGCCGAGGATCAGTTCGGACGCCACCTCGGAGGCGCGGCTGGCGTTCGACTGGCTGTCCTTTGAAATTATCTCGACCTTGTAGGTCTTGCCGCCGTTGCTTAGCCCCTTGCTCAGGATGCCGCGCACCTGTTCGAGAATGTAGCCGTCGGCTTCGCCGAAACCGGCGAGCGGACCTGTTTTTGGGCTGACATGCCCGATCTTTATCGTTGTCGATTGCGCCTGCGCTGGCAGCACCCGCAGTACGGCCGGCGCGGCGATGGCGCCGATGCCGGTCTTGACCAGAGTGCGGCGCGAAATCCACTTGATGTCGGTCATTGTCTCCTCCCTATCCGCGCCGTTTAAGTGTCTTGGGCGCGCGCGTTTTTGAGATGCTGCAACACTTTCAGACGCAATTCAGCCTGCTGCTCAGGCGACCATTTGCGGAAGCCTTCGCCCGACTTGAAGCCGAGCTTGCCGTCCTTCACCAGTTTCTCCAGATAGGGCGACGGCCCGGGCCGGCTGTCGATATCGCCCAGCACGGTCTTGTGGATCGCCAGCGTCAAGTCGGTGCCGACCATGTCGGCGTTTTCCAGCGGCCCCAGCACCGCCAACCGGCGGCCGAACGCCGCCTTGATCACGTTGTCCACCGTCTCGGCGTCGCAGATGCCGTTCTCCACCAGCGCTATCGCCTCGCGCCAGAGTGCGTGTTGCAGCCGGTTGCCAATGAAGCCGGGCACGTCCTTCTTGACATGCGCCGGCTTCTTGCCGGCGGCGGCGTGCAATTTCATAGTGAAGTCGACGGCGGCTGCGCTCGTCCATTGCGTCTCGATCACCTCGACCAGCGGCACCAGGAATGGCGGGTTCCACCAATGGGTGCCGAGCGCGCGTTCGCGCCGTTGCAGGCCTTGCATGATGCCGGTGATCGGAATGACGGAAGTGTTGCTGGCGAGAATCGTATCGGGCCGCACGTGCCGCTCGATTTCGGCAAAAAGTTTCTGCTTGAGCGGTAAATCTTCAAGCACCGCCTCGACCACATAGTCGGCTTCACGCACCGCTAAGGCGAGATTTGCGATGGGGGTCACCCGTTCGACCGCTTTCGCGTCGTCGCCAAGGTCTTTCAGGTTGACGAGAATGCGTGCCTTGGCGCTGTCGAGGCTGGCGGCAATGGAATCATAGATCGTGACGTCATGGCCGGCGAGCGCGAACACTTGCGCGATGCCGTGGCCCATCAGCCCGGCGCCGATCACCGAGATCCTAGGTTTCGCTTCGGACATGCCTTACGAGTCCTCCAGATGACCCCCACCCCGACCCTCCCCCTTTCAGGGGGAGGGAGGTGCGAGCCGCAATCTCTTTCCTCCCCCTGAAAGGGGGAGGAATAAGGAGGGGGTCATTTTCAATTGTTGAACCATTTGCAGCGTCTCACCCCGCCGTGTAGCCACCGTCGGCGTAAAGGATGTGGCCGGTGTAGAAATCCGACGCCTTGGAGGCCAGGAACAGCAGCGGTCCGGCGAGGTCCTCCGGCTCACCCAGGCGGCCTTTGGGCACGCGCGCCAGGAAGCCCTTACGCACGGTCTGCGCCCGCTCGGTGTCCTCGTACATCCAGGCGGTCAGCGGCGAGCGGAAGACGGTCGGCCCCAGCGCGTTGACGGTGATGCCGGTCTCGCCCCATTCGCAGCCCAGCGCCTTGGTGATGCCGTCAACCGCCGACTTGGAGGCGCAATAGGCCGAGTAGCCGGCCGGGTGGCCGAGCAGGCCGCGCGCCGAGGAGGTGAGGATCACCTTGCCGCCGCCACCCTGCTTGATCATCTGGCGGCCGGCCGCGCGCGCCATCAGCCAGGATTGCGTGACATTGGCGTCCATCACGTCGAGGAATTCCTCGGGCTTCTGGTCGACGATCTTGGACACCTTGTTGAGCCCCGACGCCACCACGAGGATGTCGAGCCGGCCGAATTTATCGACTGCCGCCTTGACGATTTTGTCGCAATTGGCCTCGGAGTTCGGCCTTAGCGCGACGATCTCCGTTTTGCCGCCGAGCTTTTCGCATTCAGCCGCGACCTTCTTGAGCTCGTCGGCCTTGCTGGCGGCCAGCACCACATTGGCTTCGGCGCCGGCGAGCGTCTTTGCCGATAGCGCGCCGAAAGCGCCCGACGCGCCGGTGACGATGGCGGTCTTGCCCTTGATGTCGAACAAAGCGAGCGGGTTTTTCAGGAAATCGTCGGACATTTTCGTCTCCTCGTCATTCCGGGACGCGAGCGTAGCGAGCGGACCCGGAATCCATATTCCCGGTCTGTGTTTATGGATTCCGGGTTCGCGGCCTTCGGCCGCGCCCCGGAATGACAGTTACTTCGGCGGCATCGCCACCGCGACCACGATGGTGCAGACTTCGTTGCCGCGGTTGACGATCTCGCGCGTCTCGTTCGGCTCGATCACGCAGCTATCGTTGGCTTTCAGCACCGTCTCCTTGCCGTTGACGATGACGGTCAATTCGCCGCGCAGCACGAAATAGACCTTCTCCGGCGGCGAAGCGTCCGGACCGGCGCCGCCGCCGGGCAGGAAGTGCGAATAGCCGAAAACAAGGCCCTTGGTGCCGCCGGCCTCGGCGCCGAACATGCGCAGCGAAGTATAGTTGCGGTGATTGGGCGCCTCGTAAGGTTTGGCGTCCGCGAAACGTTTGACGTGCATGGCGTTTATCCCTGCTTGAATGATTTACCGCTTTCGATGCGGAATTTCTGGCTTGGGTCGAGGATTGCCACCAGCCGCACGATGCAGCCATCGCCGCGATCCCAGTTCCACGGGAAATAGGCAAAGGTGACGCGCTTGCCGGTGACCTTGTCGATGTCGCCGCCGACATTCTCGATGCCCATGATGCCGTTCTTGAACAGGATGCGGTGCACCGGTTCCCATTCCGGGAAGTCGTCCTTCCAGTCGCGGCCGCCCGACCATTCCTTGTATTCCTCGGCCAGATGCGGATGCAGCGGACCGTTGCGCTGCGGGCCGATGGCGGTGGCGAGCGGATGGTCGTTGGCCTGGGTGTCGTGGCCGACGACCTTGACCTTGTGCTTGACGAACCATTCGCCGGCCGACGGCACGAAGCCGGGCGCGCGGCAGAAATAGTCCTCACTGTCTTCGTAGAACTTGTGCCAGCCGGTGTTGACGATCACCACGTCGCGCGGGCGCACGATCTTGCCGCAGGCTTTTTCCAGGTCGTCGCCGGTGATCGGCTCCCACTTGTTCTTGGGGATCGACACCACGATGCCGGAGCCGAAAAAATGCGGCAGCGGCACTTCGTCGATGAAGGGTGTGCCCTGGATGACATGCGCCGGCGCGTCGATATGGGTGGTGTTGTGCATCGAGGTGGTGATGCGCTGCGACAGCACGCCCGACTTCGCCATGTAGTGGATGCGCTCGATCTTGACGTCCTCGAAATAGGGCCAATTCGGGGACTGATAACCGAAGCGGTGGGACAGGTTGTAGAACTCCAGCCCCATGCTGTTCTTGAGATTTTCTTCGAACATTACGCCGCGAATTCTTTTTGCCACGGCATCCTCCCTTGTTGTTCGCGCCTGCGCGCTTGTTTCGTCCACCCGAGCCTAGCTCAGGCGGCAGCGGAATTCATATGCGCCTCCATGGCGCGCTTGGTGGCCAATAGCCGTTCGGCGATCAGCGCTTGCCGGTTCTGGAAGCGCTGGGTCGGCACCGGCACCGAAATAGCGACGGAATTGCCGAGCGGGTCCTGCATTGCAACGCCGATGGCGCAAATGCCGAGCGTGTGCTCTTCGCGGTCGTAGGCGGCGCCGATGCGGCGCGCGGATTTCAGGTCGGCAAGCAGCGCATCGATGCGCGTGAGCGTCTTCGGCGTGCGTGCTTCGTAAGCGCGCCCGATCAGCGCCTCGACGCCCGCATCGGTGAGCTGCGCGAGATAGGCCTTGCCATTGGCGGTGCAATGGAGCGGAAAGGTTTCGCCCACCGCCGACACCGTGCGCAGGCGTTGCGCGCCGATCACCTGGTCGATGAAGACCAGATGGTCCTTTTTGACCGTCGAGAGATCGACGGTCTCATGTAGTTCTTCCGACAGGCGTATGATGAAAGGCCGCGCCAGCGCCGTAAAGTCGCTGCGCACGGAAGCCGCCAGCCGCAGGATGGTGGGTCCGAGCCGTACGCGCCCATTGGGCGTCGCCGCGATCACCAGCTTCTCGGTTTCCAGCGCCGCAACGATGCGCTGCACGGTCGAACGCGCCAGGTTCACCCGCTGCGCGATCTGGCCGAGGCTGAGCCCTGCGTTTTCCTCTTCCAGCGCACGCAGTATGGTGGCCGCGCGGGCGATCACCTGCACCTGACTCTTGTCGTTGGTGACGTGGCGGTTCATCGGCAATCACTCGGGTAACGCGTACGGCCAAATTCAGCGATTATGCCGCCGCCTTGCATCATGGTACACGTTAGCCCAAAATGCGGTACAGGTAAAAACGAAAAAATGAGCGGATTTGCTGCACCGCAAAACGCGTGAGGAAACGAGGATGGTCAAAAAAATCGCCCTGGAAGAACATTTTCTGGACCCCGCCACTGAGTCCTATTGGCGGCCGACGATGGTGGACGTGGCCCCGCAAAAGACCGCGCAGCTCTATGCGGCGCTCACCGACTTCGGCGAGCAACGGCTGCAGATGATGGACAAGACCGGCATCGCTCGTGCGGTTTTGGCGATCGCGGGTCCCGGTGTGCAGGTGGAGCACGACACCGCGACAGCGGTGCGCGTGGCGCGCGCATCGAACGATTTCCTCGCCAAAGAAGTCCAGAAGCGTCCGGACCGCTATTCCGGCTTCGCCCATCTTGCCATGCAAGACCCCAAGGCCGCCGCCGACGAGCTGGAACGCTGCGTGCGCGAGCTCAAATTCTGTGGCGCCATGATCGACGGCCATACCAACGGGAAATATCTCGACGACCGTTCCTACGATCCGTTCTGGGAACGCGCGGCGGCGCTGGACACGGCGATCTATCTGCACCCGGCCGATCCGGTGGCGCCGCTGCCGGTGCTCGCCGGTTACAACGTGCTGGCGCGGCCGATGTGGGGCTGGGGTATTGAGACCGGCTCGCACGCGCTGCGCATGATCTGCGGCGGCGTATTCCATCGCTATCCGAAAGCCAAGCTGGTGCTTGGGCATCTCGGCGAAACGCTGCCGTTCCAGCTCTGGCGCTTCGACAGCCGCTCGGCGCCCTATGGCTGGAATTTGCCGAAGCCGCCGTCGCAATATCTCAGGGAAAACGTCTGGGTGACGACCTCGGGCATGTACGATCTGCCGCCGGTGCAATGTTCGCTCGACGCATTAGGCCGCGACCGCGTCATGTTCTCGGCCGACTATCCGTTCGACTGGCCGGGCTGCGAATTCCTCGACACGGTGCCGATCGAGGAATCCTTGCGCGCGGATATCGCCTATAATAATGCGGCGAAGCTGCTGGGGCTCTAATGCCGTCATGCCCGGCACTCGGGTCCGGCTTCGCCGGCCCGAGCACATGCCTTGTGCCGGGCATCCACGACTTTCTTATTGGCAAGTAAGACGTGGATGGCCGGGGTAAGCCGGCCATGACAAGGTTCATTACTTGATTTCCCGCACCGGCTTGCCGTCGAGCCAGCCGCGGATGTCTTCGACGACGCCGCGATAATATCCCCGGTAATTCTGTTCGCTGACATAGCCGAGATGCGGCGTGATCGCGACATTGTCCAACTTGCGGAACGGGGAATCGAGCGGTAGCGGTTCGATATCGAACACGTCGAGTCCGGCGCCGGCGATCGACTTGGCGGTCAGCGCCGCGATCAGCGCCTTCTCGTCGACAATCGGCCCGCGCGACGTATTGACGAGGAAAGCGGTCTTTTTCATCAGGCCGAGCTCCTTGGCGCCGACCAGGCCGCGCGAGCGGTCACTCAGCACGATATGGATGCTGACAATGTCGGCTTTGCCGAACAGGTCTTCCTTGGGGACATAGTCCACGCCCGCTTCCTTCGCCTTTTCGGGCGTCAGGTTCTGGCTCCAGGCGATGACCTTCATGCCAAGCGCCTTGGCGACGCCGGCGACGCGCTGGCCGAGCTTGCCAAGGCCGAGGACGCCGAGGGTGAGGCCTTCCAGATCCTGGCCTATGGTCACCTGCCAGGGGGCGCCGGCCTTCAGGCGGGCGTCTTCGAAGCCGATATGGCGGGTCAGTTCCAGCATCAAACCGATGGCGATGCCGGCGGTCGGGTTGCCGAAGCCGCCGGTGCCGCAGACGGTGACGCCGCGTTCGGCGCAGGCCTTCATGTCGATGGAGTTGTTCCTGGCGCCGGTCGTAATGAGCAGTTTCAAATCCGGCAGGCCCTCGACCACCTTGCGGGAAAACGGGGTCCGTTCGCGCATCATGTTGACGATGGCGAAGCCCTGCAGTGCCTTGATGACGGCATTGTCGTCGCCCAGCGATGCATTGAATACCTTGACCTCGACATCCTTGGTGACGGTGGACCAGTCGGCGAGTTTCAGGGCGATATTCTGATAGTCGTCGAGGATGGCTGCTCTAACCATACGCATGTGCCCCTTGAGTGCCGCCCGCAGTTTCCGGGCGGCGCCAATTTAGGGCCGGTCGATTGAAAAGATAGGGGGTATCAGGCCTCTGGCTGGCCGTGCTTGGCCTGCCAGGCGGGCCCTGGGCCGCGCATATAGTGCAGTTCGGGCCGGTAGGGACGCACGGCGTCGCGGGTCAGTTCGTGCCAGAAGTCGGCGAGGGCGTGCCCGAGGCCGGCAAACGGGCGGGGCAGCAGGGCCGCCGCGGAACCCGAAATGGCTGATATGGCCCGATCCATGACTTAAACCCCTGCATGAGGCGGGCGCCTTTCGCCCGCTTATCCATTGGTCGCCCGAGCGGGCGGCCAGGTTCATGCGGGGCGATCATGGCGCGCCAGGGGTTAAAACCGGGTGCCTAAGCGGCCTTGCCGGGCCGACAAGTTGCAATCAGCCTTTCCAGAGTTTTACCGGCGCGCTTTTTTATCCCTCCCCTGAAAGGGGAGGGTCGCTCGCGCATGCGAGTGGGGTGGGGTGATCGCGGAATTGCCCCCACCCGCCGCTCGCAAATGCTCGCGGCTACCCTCCCCCGAAAGTGGGGGAGGGATAAGAAAACAATGCGCGGTCGGGAAGAGCCAGACCCTGCGCCTTGCTCTTTGGGGGCCGCGCCGTTACATCACCCTCGAATTTCCCGACATAAAGTCCGCTGGCGTGGGTTGCGCGCGCTGATTCCGGTCGGGCCAGCCAAGGGTTTCAAAGCTCAATGAACGGTCGCCAATTCATCTATCACATGCAGGGTCTGACCAAGACCTATCCGGCCGGCAAGAAGGTGCTGGAGAACATCAATTTGTCGTTCTACCCGGACGCCAAGATCGGCGTGCTCGGGGTCAACGGCTCCGGCAAGTCCACGCTTTTACGCATCATGGCCGGCATCGATACCGAATTCATCGGCGAGGGCTTCGTCGCCGAGGGCGCCCGCGTCGGCTACCTGGAGCAGGAGCCGCAGCTCGATGCCGAAAAGACCGTGCGCGAAAATGTGATGGAAGGCGTCGCCGCCAAAAAGGCGATCCTCGACCGCTATAACGAGATCGCCAGCAATTATTCCGACGAGACCGCCGACGAGATGGCGAAGCTCCAGGACGAGATCGATTCCAAGAACCTGTGGGATCTCGACAGCCAGGTTGACCTGGCGATGGACGCGCTGCGCTGCCCGCCGGATGACGCCGAGGTCACCAAACTGTCTGGCGGCGAGCGCCGCCGCGTCGCGCTCTGCAAGCTGCTGCTCGACCAGCCCGAACTGCTGCTGCTCGACGAGCCGACCAACCATCTCGATGCGGAAAGCGTGAACTGGCTGGAAGGCCATTTGCGCAATTATCCCGGCGCTATTCTGATCGTCACCCATGACCGTTACTTTCTCGACAATGTGACGGGCTGGATTCTCGAACTCGACCACGGCCGCGGCATTCCCTACGAGGGCAATTACACCTCTTGGCTGCACCAGAAACAAAAGCGTTTGCTGCAGGAAGCGCGCGAGGACGAGAGCCGCCAGCGTACGCTGCAGCGGGAAAGCGAATGGATTTCGTCCTCGCCCAAGGCGCGGCAGGCGAAATCCAAGGCGCGCTACGAGCGCTATGACGAATTGCTCAAGATCGCCAATGCCAAGACCAATACCGTCGCACAGATCACCATTCCGGTGGCCGAACGGCTCGGCCAGAACGTGGTCGATTTCGAAGCCCTCAAGAAAGGCTATGGCGACAATCTGCTGATCGATAATCTGTCGTTCAAGCTGCCGCCCGGCGGCATTGTCGGCGTCATCGGTCCCAACGGCGCCGGCAAGACCACGCTGTTCCGCATGATCACCGGTCAGGACAAGCCGGACGAAGGCACCATCAAGATCGGCGCCTCGGTGCAGCTTGGCTATGTCGATCAGTCGCGCGACACGCTCGACGGCAAAAAGAATGTGTGGGAGGAAATTTCCAACGGCCAGGACATCATCCTGGTCGGCAAGAAGGAAATGAACTCGCGCGCTTACGTGTCATTGTTCAACTTCAAGGGCGCCGACCAGCAGAAGAAAGTCGGCACGCTGTCGGGCGGCGAGCGCAACCGCGTGCACCTCGCCAAGATGCTGCGCACCGGCGCCAACCTGCTGCTGCTCGACGAGCCGACCAACGATCTCGACGTCGATACCCTTCGGGCACTTGAAGAGGCGCTGGAGGATTTCGCCGGCTGCGCCGTCATCATCAGCCATGACCGCTGGTTCCTCGACCGCATCGCCACCCACATCCTCTCGTTTGAGGGCGACAGCCATGTCGAATGGTTCGAGGGCAATTTCCAGGACTACGAGGCCGACAAGATGCGCCGGCTCGGGCAGGATTCAATCATCCCTCATCGGCTGAAGTATAAGAAATTTAGCCGGTGATGATTGACCACAAGAGGATAAGAGAATCCGTTGGACTGACGCATGGCGCGTTGAAGTCCGATCCAAAGGCTTGGTTTTCACTCGCATCGTCATTTAATTCGGCGGCTAATCTACTTGATGAATTCTCAGAACGCATACCCTCAGATACTCGGCCATTTGTTTTTAATGCAGCGCTTTCGCTTGAGCTGATTTTCAAGGCTATACTGGCGAAGAAGAAGATTGAAATTCCGCAGGGAGCAGACGGACATGATCTGAAGATGCTTTCTATGAAAGCTGGAGTTGGAATTTCGGTAAAACAGGTACTCACGTTGGAGCTAATGACCGAAGAATTGATATGGCTTGCGCGCTACCCAACACCAAAAAAGCCCGAAAGATTCGACAAATTCCACGATACAATCTTCGAAAAGCATGTAATTCGAAGCAGTTCGAGCAATGTCAACAGTGTCCGCGCTAACAACGAAACGTTTTCTAATTTTGAGAACTACAAAGCGATCTGGGACGTTGCTCTTGTCGAATTTTTAGTGTGACGGCTAGCAGGTTGGACGTACGGAGGCCGGATTTGGCTCCGCCGGCTGAAGTATAAGAAGTTCTCCCGCTAGCTTCCGGCCGCAACACGCTGCACGCTTTTTACGTCTTATTTACGGGAAATCTGTGTGCGGCCGCGTTGTAATCGCTGCGCCGGAATAAATCCGGATTTTCCGGAGGCGCCGGTCAGGGGGAACACATGCGGTCGACGTTGAAATACACGATTGCCGCGCTTGGCGGCGCGATGATCGGCGGGCTCGCAATTCACGGCCTGCAAGCACAGACCAAGCCGCCAGTCTTTCAGATCACGTTGCAGGATGTCTCCAATCCGGCCGCGCTCACCAAGGAGTTCGTCCCGATCGCGCGTGCGACGATTGCTAAGGCCGGCGGCAAGGTGCTCGCCGGCAGCGCGCCCACGATGCTCGATGGCAAGGCGCCGGCCCAGCGCGTCGTGGTCAACATGTGGCCGAGCATGGAGGTGGCGAAGGCCTGGTATTCATCGGCCGAATACCAGAAGGCGCGCGAGATCGGCAACAAATACGCCAAGTTCACGGTGATGCTGATCGAGGGCGTGCCGGCGCCGTAGCAGCCCGGTTGCGACATGCGGGCGGGAAGCCGTGCGATCGGCTTCCCGTTCTTGCCGTTCGCAGGAAGGGAGTTCGCGCGCCAACCTGCTGCTCGACGCGCCGACCAACGATCGCGACGTCAACACCATTCGGGCACTTGAAGAGGCGCTGGAGGATTTCGCCGGCTGCGCCGTGATCATCAGCCATGACCGCTGGTTCCTCGACCGCATTGCAACGCACATCCTGGCCTTCGAGGGCGACAGCCACGTCGAATGGTTCGAGGGCAACTTCCAGGATTACGAGAAGGACAATATGCGCCGCTTGGGCCAGGACAGCATCATTCCGCATCGGCTGAAGTATAAGAAGTTCTCGCGCTGAGCGGCTCGGAGCCGGCCCGCAAAGCCTCACTCCAGGTTGCCCGGTGCCGCCACGGTCACCCCGCGGGTACCGCCGCGCGCGATGAACTGCTGCACCGCGCCCGACGCCTTGGCCTCCTCGACGAATTCGTTGGCGTAAGCGCGTCATTCCGTCTTGCCCTTTGGCAGCACCATGCGCAGGTTATTTGCGCCGTAGCGGTCCGCCAGAACACGCGCGCCGGGAAGCTGTTCCGAAAATTCGATCAGAACGATGCGGGTGGAAGCCATGACGTCAGCTTTGCCTTCGCGCAGCAGATCGAACGTCTGCCGCGGAGTTTCCGCATACACAAATTCGGCCTGCTTCACGTGGTGCTTGAGCTCGTTAGTCGAGGCGTGGTTGCGCACGACCGCAATCCGCAGGCCCGGCCGATCGACGTCAAGGATTTTTGCAACCGGCGAGGTGGCCGGCACCATCAGCGTGTAGTCGAACTGAAAGACCGGGTTGGAGAATTCGCCCAGCGCGGCGGCGCGCTCGTCGCGCGGCAAGAAAAGTTGGTCGCAATCGCCGGCCTTGAAACAGGTGATCGCCTCCGACGGAGTCTTGTGCTCGACAATCTCCAGTGCAACGCCGAGGCGGGCTGCATAGGAGCGCGCCGTCTCGACCCACACCGTGGTCTTGAGGCCTTCCGGGCCTCGGCCGTACTGCGGTAGGAAGAGGCCGACCCGCAGCTTGCCTGCGCGCACGAGATCCGCGACGCGCGGATCGGTGGTCTGGGCCTGGCCGGTTGTCGCTGCCGCAAGGATGAAAAGAATGGCAGCGGCGCGTGGTGCCGCGATGGTCCGGTGCAACATCATGGTGCTCCCAATGGATGCCAACGTCACATTCCGCGGCCATCATGCAATACGGGTGCAAGAAGTTCTAGTGGGGCAGGGCGCGGGCCGGCGCACCCCGCTCCATTGGCTCAGCGGCGCGCCAGCGCACGCTGCAACAACCACGCTGTTCCGCATGATCACAGGGCAGGACAAGCCCGACAAAGGCACCATCAAGATCGGCGAGTCGGTGCATCTCGGCTATGTCGACCAGTCGCGCGACGCGCTCGACGGCAAGAAAAATGTCTGGGAGGAAATCTCCGGCGGCCAGGACCTCATTTTGCTCGGCAAGAAGGAAGTGAACTCACGCGCCTATTGCTCGCTGTTTAACTTCAAGGGCGCCGACCAGCAGAAGAAGGTCGGCACGCTGTCAGGCGGCGAACGCAACCGCGTGCATCTCGCCAAGATGCTGCGCTCGGGCGCCAACTTGCTGCTGCTCGACGAGCCGACCAACGATCTCGACGTCGATACGCTGCGGGCGCTGGAAGAGGCGCTGGAGGATTTCGCCGGCTGCGCCGTGATCATCAGCCATGACCGCTGGTTCCTCGACCGCATCGCCACGCA